>DBQM01000008.1 GCA_002305725.1 Ruminococcus sp. UBA1394
TTGGTTCTCTTTTTCTTCTTGCCATAAAAAATCAGCCTCCTGTGTTATTTATATTTTACCATAGTTGACTGCGTTTTTACAGACTTTTTTTCGGTGGGTCTTGCAGGATTTTGACCGACTTTATGACCGCTAATCTCAACCTCCCAAAGTGTAATGATATCTTGCTGAACATATTATAGCATAACGTTGCTTTAAAATCAATATATTGGTTTCAAAAAGCAACAAGCAAGCGCAATAACCAACTTATACCTTGCTTGCCCTCATATTTGCAACAAATTCTGTATTTATGCAACTATAAAATAACTAACGACCGTCCCAATCCTTTTGAACTGAGGCAGCCGTTAGTTATTTGTGTTTTGAAAAGCTTACTGTCCTGTCTTTGACCATATTTTTTGAAAACTTCCATATGGCTATCCGACTTTGTTTGTACCCTTGATTTTTTAATTATATTTTACATACCATAATATATTCTTCTTCATTTTCATCAATAATTTCAAATCCGACATTGACGTACATTTTAACTGCATAATTAATTTTTTGAACTGCAAGTGAGGCTTGAGTGTACCCGTTTTCTTTTAATAAAAGCAGCATACTTCTCATCATATCAGTGCCAATTCCAAAGCCACGATATTCTTTATACAGTGATATTGCAAAGGACGGCGTTTCATTATCGACGTGCCCATAGTCATTCATAATACGCACCCAAACAGCACCTACAACTTTTCCATCGACCTCTGCAACAAGACATTTATCATGTGGCGATTGCCCGAAATCCTTTATGTACACCAGTAAATCTGGCTGCATAATAATACTTTTCGGCGGAGCTTCAACACCCTGCGGAATAAAAATTGCCTCGTATATGAAATCATCAAGTAAAATTACTTCAGTTTCATTCAGTTCTCTGATAATATAATTCATATTAACCTCCGATAAAATTTATTGTTTTATTCGGATATCATTCCACACATAACGATGCCTCCTTTGTAATGATTGGTAATATTATATCATATATTTTCAGCTCAGTCAAATTCCATATATAAAATTTCACCCCTCCATTTGCGAAAATTTTCGGATTATCGCATATACGGCAGGGGTTATATTTTTTTGATATACTTAAATTATGATGATGCTGATTTTGAACAGGGGCAATGTTCGCCGCCTTGACTGCTGTTTATTCGCCGCCAGCATTTTTCATATATAGAATGACAGGAGGAAACAAAATGGCTAATGAAATTATTAAGTATGAGCTGAAAGATAAAAAGGTGTACCAATGGGAGCTTGCCGCTGCTCTTGGTATTTCTGAACAGACGATGGTTCGCCGTATGAGGTTTGAAATGAGTGAAGATAAGCAATGGGAACTGCTTGCTCTCATCAATGAGATTGCTATGAAAAAGGAGGGTTATATTGACACTTAAACAGAAAAACGAAATTATTGCAGAGGTTGCGGCACTGCTTGAAAAAACAATTATTGTTGATGAAGAACGAGTAGTGCCTAATATCGTTCATAATGTTAATCAGCCTGTTGAAATGCTCACTATTAAAGAGTGTGCCGAAACTGTCAGCGGACTTTCTGAGCATACTGTCCGTCAGCTTGTGAAACAGGGCAAGATTTCCTTTATCAGAACAGGTGCAGGTAATAACGGGAAAATTCTTGTAAGCAAGTCTGCTCTGATAGATTATCTGAATGGCAATGCAGCATAAAAATTGAGGGTATGCCTTAACGGGCGAAAGACCCCAAAAGCAGGAGTACGTATTCTTTTTTATTAAGTACGATTAGCAAGCCACAGAAAGTATACAGATACTTTCTGATTTCGCCAGTTTTTATGGTGCTACCCCATAAAAACGTTGTTCTGCTGCCGTCAGAAACAAATGCTCATCCCTTTAAAATTAGGTTGCACCTAAGACCGCTTTTTAAAAATTGGAGGTAAAATTTTATGAGAAAATTCAAACAGGTAAAACGCAAGGAGGTCATTTTTGACCTCAACGAATGGAATGAAGTTCAAAGCCGTGCTAAAGCTATTTCTATGAAAACCAGTGAATACATCCGTCGTATGGCACTGGACGGAAAGATTATCAATGCCGACTTTCAAAGTTTCACACCCGTTGTTAATACGCTCCGCAAAATAGGTACAAATATCAATCAGATAACAAAAAAGGCAAACGAGATCAACAGCATTTATGCCGATGACTTCAAAAAAATTCAGGAGGATTACGCAAGTTTATGCCATACATTAAATCAATTTGTCTCCACAATACAGTCGACCGCAGCTTAGCCTACATACTCAATCCTGAAAAGACAGATGACTTACTTTATACCACGGCACTTAACTGCATGGCAAATGCTGAGGACGCTTATTTGAATATGAAGATGGTTTATGAGCATTTTTCTGGCAAGAAATATAACGAGCCTCCACCGCTTAACGGCAAGGGACGAGTAAAAGCAATTCACTATATACAGTCATTTGACCCACAGGATAATATTTCTCCAGAAGAGGCTCATAGGATTTCAAAGGCTTTTGCACGCAAGACTTTCGGTGATGACTGCCAGATTGTTATTGCAACGCACTGTGATAAAAACCATATCCATACGCACTTTATTTTAAATTCATACTCGCTGTCAGGCAAAAAATTCTATGATAATCAAACCACTCTCAATAAAATCAAGGAATATTCCGACAGGGTGTGTCTTGCGTTTGGAATACAGCCTTATGATAAAAGTAAGGGAAAAGGTAAAACAATCGCTTACAATGAATGGGAGCATAAACGCAAGGGCACATCATGGAAACAGAAAATTCGTGTTGAGATTGATAGACTTATCTCTTCTGTTAAAAATATTGATGAACTTCTTTATGAACTTGAGATGTTAGGCTATACGGTTAAGCGTGGTAAATATATTTCTATCAAAGCACCTGAACAACAACGTTTTGTCCGATGTAAAACACTGGGTGAGGACTATACCGAAGCAAGCCTTATATCAAGAATTCACTGGCGTGATGTAGGTGTAAATATCACTCTTTCAGGTGAGCCAGCACCTATTCGTGATGATTATATTCGTACCATTAATGATGTTTCACAGCTTGCGAGGGATGGCGGGAAAATCCAAAGAAAGCGTGACAGTTCTGCTCCTTATTCTCCTGAAAATGATATGGACGTGTACAAACTATCGGCACAGCTTACTATTATAAATCGTGATAATATACATTCTATTGGTGAGCTAGAGGGTAAAATTGAAAATCTGAAAGATACATATGAAAAAGCAAGACAGGAATTCAATGTTCTTTTATTAGAACAGGACAGGCTTAATAGTCTTGTTGAGTCGGCAGATACTTTTTATGAACTTTCAGAAAAGCCATCTCTTTCAATTTCTGAAAATCTACGTTTGAATATTTGCAGGCAATCCATGCAGAAAAACGGTGTCAGTTCTCGTGAGGATTTTGAACGCTTGAAGCAATTACAATGCGACACAAAGCAAAAAATATCAGCCATTAATAATAGTTTTGAGAACTGTAAAAAGTTGTATGATATTTATGCTGATATCGCTAAGACCTATCACGAAATTTCAAAGGGGGATTATATTTCAAAGCTTATTGAGGAAAAGAAAAAACAGGAGCAAAATGCGGTAAAGAAAAAATCAAGGTAACATTTTCACATTCATATTCATAATGTAGGGGCTGAAGAATATTTAGTTCCTAAGTTTAACTTAGGCGGCTAAAAAAAATGACGAAATTTGACCAACTGAGGTCAACTGATGATGCATATTCCTGTTGTAAAAAGTCCGATTTTGCGATGTAAAGTGTTGACTTGATAAAGTGAAAGTGGTATAATTAATGCAGCAGAAATATGCCGATGGTCAAACATTAAAGGAGGTTTGCCACATGGCATCAATAGAAAAAAGAGGAAACTCATACAGAATTAAAGTTTCATGCGGTTATAAAATGAACGGAAAACAGGTCACTCAAAAAATGACTTGGACTCCAGACCCTGATATGACTGTAAAGCAAATCGAAAAGGAATTACAGCGTCAGGCAATTCTTTTTGAAGAGGACTGCAAGCATGGACAAATTGTTTCAGCAATTAAATTTGAAAACTTTGCTGAAGAATGGTTCGAGGATTACGCAAGGCTTAACCTAAAAAGCACTACATACACACGTCAGCGCCAGCTTACAAAGCGTACTTATGAAGCAATAGGGCATATTCGATTAGATAAGCTCACAACTCGTGAAATTCAGAAGTTCATTAATAGTCTTGCTAAAGATGGCACTAATGAAAATACTGGTAAAGCATTGTCACGAAAAACAATGGTTCATTATCTATCGTTTATATCAACAATTATTGATTATGCAATAAAGATGGATATGCTTTCCGATAATCCTTGCAGACGTGTTACTATTCCTAAAGGAAGCAAAAAGGAACGTAAAATCCTTACACTTGATGAAACCGAGAAGTTTTTTAAGCTTTTACAGCTTGCGCCACTTAAATATCGTGCATTTTTTACTTTGGATATCTACAGTGGTATGCGCAGAGGAGAAATGCTCGGTTTGGAATGGAAAGACATTGATTTTGAAACCGGTGTAATTCATGTTCAAAGAACTTCAAATTACACAAAGGAAAAGGGGATTTACACGGATACGACAAAAACTGAGAGCTCAGTACGTTTTATAAAAGTGCCAATGGAAATAATCTCGATTATAAAGCTTTATAAAGTGGAGCAAGATATTGAGATTGAAAAGATGGGCAGCAAATGGAATCATACTGACAGGTTATTTGTTAAGTTGGATGGCTCTCCGATGAATCCGCAGACACCGTATGGCTGGCTTAAGGAATTTTGTGAAAAGAATGACTTTCCTTGTTATGGAATTCATCAATTTCGACATTTACATACCAGTTTATTAATCGGTGCAGGTATTGACCCGACAACAGTTTCTGGGATATTAGGTCATAGCCAAGTTTCAACAACTTTGAATTTGTATAGTCATATGTTCAAAGAAAACCAAGTGAAAGCTTGCGACGCCGTTGCTAATGCAATTAGTTTTACTAGAAAAAACCCAGCATAATAAAAAATCCTGTCACTACTAAATGACAGAGCAAAATACGATAAGTTAGAATAAGTCCCAAGTAAGACCCAAGGGATAAAAAAAGAACTGTCAAACAGCGTAAATACGTTGTTTGACAGTCTAAATGTTGGTGACCCGTACGGGAATTGAACCCATGATTCCGCCGTGAAAGGGCGATGTCTTAACCTCTTGACCAACGGGCCTTGTTATGGTAGCGGCAGTAGGATTTGAACCAACGACCAATCGGGTATGAACCGAGTACTCTAGCCAACTGAGCTATGCCGCCATTTTTGTGTCGTTTTTGCTTACCGCTTCATGCGACTATATTATTATACACTCTTTTTCCGGAAATGTCAACAGAAAATTTCAAAAAAATTTCTGTTTGTATGATTGCACAAAGCAAAGCGAAAATTATTGCTTATGATTGTTTAAAATGCAGAAAGAACAAATCCGATTCTGCTTATTTGTATATTTTAATGCAAAAAAATCCCCTTTTTGAACTATTAGTGAACAGCGCTTTAAATGAAAACTTATTTGCTGTTACTAATTTTCAGAAAGGGGTTATTTTTATGCCCGATTTAAAACAGAAGTCGCTTTGCAGTCTTTTCTGCTGCAACTATGCAAGACTGGGTGATGTTTATGAGGCAGCGCTCAGAAGCGGTTTTCCTCCGGAAACGGCTCTTGCGGACGGTACAGCTATTATCAGTCAGCCGAAATACCGCCGTCTTATCAGCAAAATGATGCAAAAGAGCATTTCTCCCAGGCAGATAGTTATGACCGGCCTTGAAAGACTTGCATTCGGCAGGGCAAACGACGCCGCACTTCTCGTTTTCTCTGAGGAAATTCCCACAGCACAGCAGCTTAATTCCCTTGACCTTTTCAATGTGTCGGAAATGAAAAAGGTAAAGGGCGGGGGAGTTGAAATCAAGCTTTTCGACAGGCAGAAGGCAATGGAGCGTATCTATGAATATGCCTCTGAGGAAAATACCTCGTCTGCCGCCGCAAATCTGTTGGAGGCGCTTGCCGGAAGCGGAGATGAGAACAATGATGAGGTTTAAAAAGTTTTCCTCAAAGCAGAAGCTTGCGCTTTCATGGTGGACTAATCCTGAATACCGATCAAAAGACGCAATAATCTGCGACGGTTCAGTACGTTCCGGAAAGACACTATGTATGTCAATGGGCTTTGTAAGCTGGGCTATGACCTGTTTTAACGGCTGCTCATTTGCTATCTGCGGAAAAACAATAACGTCTGTCCGCAGAAACGTTTTTGAGCCGCTTGCCGCATCAATGGGTGCTATGGGGGTTACCTGGATTGAAAAGGTGAGCAGAAACTACATTGACATTAATATGTCCGGCAGAAAAAACCGCTTTTATCTTTTCGGCGGACGTGACGAAAGCTCTGCGTCACTTATTCAGGGCATGACCCTTGCAGGAATACTTATGGACGAGGTGGCACTCATGCCCCGATCATTCGTTGAACAGGCTATGGCAAGATGTTCTGTTCCGGGGTCTAAAATGTGGTTTAACTGCAATCCGGACAATCCATACCACTGGTTTTACCGTGAATGGATACTGAAAGCGGAGGAGAAAAACGCTCTCCACCTTCACTTTACCATGAATGACAATCCGTCACTTACTCCGGCAATACGCAAAAGGTATGAAAACCTTTATTCCGGCGTTTTCTACGACAGGTTTATCCTTGGAAAGTGGACTGCCGCAAGCGGTGTTGTGTACCCGATGTTCTCTGAAGAAACCCACACATTTGATACGGCTCCGGAATGTGAACGGTTTGTGGTGTCCTGTGATTATGGCACGGTGAATCCGTCCTCATTCGGACTGTGGGGCGAAAGCGGAGGAGTATGGTACCGCATTGAAGAGTATTACTACGATTCAAGGAGAGAGGGTGTGTCGAGGACTGACGAGGAGCATTACAGCGGTCTGGAACGGCTGATAGGGGACAGGACGCCGGAATTTATCATCGTTGACCCGTCTGCCGCAAGCTTTATTGAGTGTATCAGACGGCATGGAAAATACCATGTCAGACCGGCGAAAAATGACGTCTTGTCGGGAATAAGGCGTGTGGGCGACGCTCTCAGAAGCAGGAGTATTCTCATTTCAAAGGACTGCACCGACTGTCTGAGGGAATTTTCCCTTTACTGCTGGAATGAGAAGTCCGGCGGAGATATTCCTGTGAAAGAAAACGACCACGCAATGGACGACCTGCGGTATTTTGTCAGCACTGTTCTAAACGGCAGCGAGGACGAGTTCTTTGTGGCGTCTGTGGCACGGTGAAAGGGGGTGAAATTGTGAAATTCGGAAAAAAGAAAAAGGCGGAAATACTGACAGAACCGGCGGCAGTTTCCTCGGCTCTGAGGTACACCGAAACTTCCGGTGAAATGCCCGACAGCGTTGAACACTGGGAAAAGGACCTTTATGACCGTCTGCGCTTTACCGTTCCGGTGATTGATGCGGCAATCGGGAAAATAGTCCGTCTGACCGGAGGTTACAGGGTAATCTGCGAGGACGAGAGTATGCAGGAGCTTATGGACAGCTTTGTGTCGGATATTCCTGTGGGACTGACAGGACAGTCGCTCCACAGCTTTACTGACAGCTTTCTTGAAAGTCTGCTGACTTACGGAAACGCAGTCGGCGAGATTATCCTCGACAGCGATACTCTCAGAATAAGCTCTCTCTATAACGGTGACCCGTCAAGAGTAGCAGTCATTGCGGACAGCAAAACCGGACTTCCTGTCTACTGTCTTAAATGCAGGGGCGGCAAGCTCAAAGCCTTTGAAAATCAAAATCTTATTCTGTTTTCGGCGCTGAATCCGCCGCCTGGTAAGAATATGGGAGTATCAATACTCAGAGGACTTCCGGCGCTCAGCCGTATTCTTATGAAGATATACCGCTGTATCGGTCAGAACTATGAAAGGGCAGGCAACGTCAGATATGCCGTTACCTACAAGCCGTCTTCCGACAGCGGCGAAAAGGTGTATTCCCGTGAAAGAGCAATGCAGATAGCCAAGGAATGGTCGGAGGGCATGACTGCCGCCAAAAACGGCGAAATAAGAGATTTTGTGGCGGTGGGTGACGTTGACATCAAGGTTATCGGCGCAGACAATCAGCTTTTTGATACGGAAGTACCGGTGCGTCAGATAATGGAACAGCTTGTTTCAAAGCTTTCAGTACCGCCGTTTCTGCTGGGACTTAACTGGTCCACAACAGAGAGAATGTCCTCTCAGCAGGCAGATATTCTTACATCTGAGCTGGAATATTACCGCAGAATTATAACTCCGGTTATAAAAAAAGCGGCGTCTGTATTCCTTATGCAAAACGGCTCGCTGTCGGGAGTTACAGTTGAGTGGGACAACATCAATCTACAGGACGAATCCGTTCTTGCGGAGGCACGTCTGAAAAATGCACAGGCAGAAGAAATCGAAAGAAGTTTAAGTTAATGGAGGTAAATTTTATGTATAACGAAATCAGACTTGAAAAGGGACTTTACAATCTTGCAGGCAAGAGCTTTTTACAGGCTCTGGAGGAAATCGACCCGACTGAAAACTATGAGGGCACACCTCTCGGCTGTCTTGACGCTTTTGAAAGACAGCTCAAGCGTTTCGACATCAAAATCAGCGGTGAAAACTGCGACAGAGTGGAGAAGTTCTTTGTCACAACAGAAAGCGCAGTACTTTTCCCGGAATTTGTAAGACGTGCAGTCACAGCAGGCATGGAGGAATCAGTTTTAGGTGAGCTTGTGGCAGTCAAGACATTTTCAGACTGCAACCAGTACAGAGGCTACAGCGTTACTGAAACCACTCCTTACACAACCAGCACAGCAGAGGGAACAGCGCTTCCGGAAACTTCAATCAAGGAGTCAGCGGATTCTGTAAACCTGCTGAAATTCGGCAGACTTATCACAGCGTCCTACGAGGCAGTGAGAATGCAGAGACTGGATGTGTTTGCGGTAACACTCCGTTCAATCGGCAAAAAGCTTGCTGACGCAATGGTGAACAGCGCTGTAACCGTACTCAAAACAGGTGCGGAATCACAGACTATTTCCGGTTCTGCCCTTGCGTTCTCCGATATTACATCGCTGTTCGGCAGCTTTAAGTCCTATGACATGACTGCCCTTGTTGCGTCACCGAAGAATATCGCCGCAATCATTTCCATGGAGCAGTTCAGCGACGCTCTGACAGCGGACGAAAAGGGAAATATTGTTCTTCCGTTCGGCACAAAGCTTATCAAGTCAAGCCAGATCGACGATGACACAATTATTGGTATCGACAGCCGCTATGCCCTTGAATTTGTCACAAGCTCCGAGCTTGTCATGGAAACGGATAAGCTTATCGACCGTCAGATGGACGCATTTACGGTTTCATGCAACCTTGTGTTCAGAAAGCTTATGGCGGACGCAGTAAAGACACTCAGCCTGGCAAAGTAATTGTTTGGGACGCCCGTCAGGGCGTCCTATAAAACGAAAGGAGTTTACTATGGACAAAACCGAAACACTTGAAAAGCTTAACAAGTTCACAAGACGTGAGATGAACGAGGACGAGGTCTACATTTTCGACGTTATCCTCTGCGACAACGATATCGACAGGGACGGGGAAAGATTCTCCCTTAATGCTCTGAAAACCCTTGAAAAGCTGTTTGTGGGCAAGACGGGTATTTTCGACCACAACCCGAAGTGCAGCGGACAGACTGCAAGAATATTTTCCACAGAACTTGTGACAGACAACTCAAAAACAACCGCCGCCGGAGAGCCTTACACTTACCTTAAAGGCAGCGCATACATGGTGAGGACGGACGAAAATCTCAGCCTTATCCGTGAAATTGACGGAGGTATCAAAAAGGAAGTCAGCATTTCATGCAGTGCAAAATCAAGAAAATGCTCTGTCTGCGGAGCTGATTTAAACCGCAAGGGCTGCCCTCATACCGCCGGAAAAACCTATAACGGCAAAGTCGCTCATGCAGTGCTTGACGATATAACCGACGCTTATGAGTGGAGCTTTGTTGCTGTTCCGGCACAGGTCAATGCAGGGGTTACAAAGAAGTTTGCAGGAGCAGGAAGTGAAACCAGTACCAAAAAAGACGAGCTTATTGAAAAACTCTGCGCCGGAGTGAGAGCGGACATCTACAGGCTCTGTCTTTCTAACGGTTCTGACTTATACGCAAAGGCGCTTACAGCTGCCGCTGACAAAATGGACGCTGAGGAACTTATTGCGTTTAAGGAACTGCTTGAAAAGGAACACAAGTCCGGTATCGTTTCACAGCTTGAAATGAAAGAAAGCAGTCTTGACGAATTCAGAATGGAGGGAAAGAATAAATGAACATCTCACAGATAACATCGCTTTTTATACTCTTTTCGGGCGAGACCGACATCAACAAGTATCAGCCGCTTATCGACTCGTCCATTCTGCAGGTGAGCCGTCAGCTTAAAGAGGGCGCTTCCTCCGCTGATATAAGGCTTGATTATCTCTGTGCGGCTATTGCAAATTACAGGTACAGCCAGCTTACCTGCGTGAAAAACAAGGTGGCTTACACATATGCCGGAACTGCTGACAGCAAGGGTAATTCTCAGATGGAATATGATCTTGCAAAGGAGCTTATGTGCGAGTATTACAAGGCGGCGGCTGACCTGCTTTGTGATGATGACTTTGTGTTCAGCGCAGTCTGCAGCGGATAAGGGGGTGATTCCTTGGCAGGACTTGTAAATGCCATTGAGGGAATACTGGCTGTTCTGAAAGGCGGAGATGCGGCGGTTTACAGCGAATATGAAAAGATACCGGTCTGTAAGCATGAGGATATATACGCCGCTGTGGGAATTTCCAAAATCGTCATAGAAAACGGATATTCCGGAGAGGCAGGGGAGTATTACAGCGAAAAATACAGTCTGCGCATACGCATTCTCGGAAAGCCGGACACACCGCCCTCTGAACTTTATGAGATGCTTGACACTCAGCTGCTTGACAGGCTTTCGGCGTCCGGCTACTCAGTTAATCATGCGGAAATTTCTGCGCCGGTACAGGACAACGGTCTGAAAAGAATTGTGCTGGAATGTACTGCGGAAATATCCGGCAGAACGGAGGAAAAAAATGAATCACAGTCCTGATAAAGAAAAATACTGTCCTGCACAGCTTGGGGACATAAAGCTTTACGTCAGCTCCTATGAGCTTAGCCGTGACAGGCGCTATAGCTTTCTGAACCGTGCGGACAGCGAGCTGTATTTTACTGACAACGGTTCTTATCCGGCATATCTCAGGCTTAAAGGATATGTTTTAAGGTCGGAATGTGAATCGCCCTGTGTGGCTTTCAACACGCTTATGGACAATAATACGAGATTCTTTCTGACTATGGACGGGATATTTTTTAATGCGGCAAGGCTGAAAAGCTTCAGTGCAGTTACAGATATAAATTCGCAGACTGTCAGATGCGAGGTCCTGCTCTGCTGCACCAGCTATATAAGCGAAACGGAGGCGGAATAGATGGACCCTCATTACACCGTTAGAATGTACGATGCGGACGGAAACTGCCGTACCGAAGAAGTGTGCTTTTATTTCCGGTATGTAAAGGAGCTTTATACGCCTTATGTCTATTTTGAATGTGAGTTTACGAGCTCTTCTGTGGAGATAGCTGATTTCAACCGTATTGAGTTCTTTATTTACGGAAAATTAATGCACAGGGGCATTGTTGACAGCATAGATATCCGGTGCAGCAGCGGAAGATATAAAGTCTATGTGAAGTCAAAGGGGTTTACGTCGCTGCTTTGTCAGAATCAGCCTACGCCCGGAATGATGACAAACGTTGACTTAAACGGCATAATATCGACATTTCCGGATATTCCGTATATAACCTGTGAAAACAGCGATGTTGAAAATTACATTTACATAAAGGACGGTTCAACTGTCTGGGACGCTGTATGCAATCTGGCATTCAGGCAGACGGGGTTATATCCGTATATCGAGGGCACAAATAATGTCAGAATAAAAAGGAGGAGTCCCGTAAGGGAATTCTATCTGGACAGCAAAGCGGTTCTTGCAACAGGAGTGCGGCATGATTTGACAAAGGTTATAAGCCATATACATATGCAGGATATTGAAGGCAATTACGATGTTTACAGCAAGGAAAACCAGGCGGCGACAGACAGGAATATTATCAGACATAAACAGATCCCTCTCGACCGTCAGTTTCTCAGTAATCCGGAATCTGCTCTGGATTATAAGCTTAACTTCAGTATGAGAGGGATCGTATGCCATTATATAAAATATGTCGGATATAGCTATGAGGACCTGCTTGACTACATAACCTGCGGAGACTTTTCAATGAAAAGGATACACAGTATTGATGTTACTTTCAGCGGCGGCAGGGCGGTCACTCAGCTTGGCTTTTATGATGACGGATTTTATTCCGCTTAGTAAAGCAGTGAATCTGTAATTGCCGGGAAAGAATTGATGACTGTTATGACAGCGTAAGCCGCTATTGAAAGCACAAGCATAACTGATGAAACTGCTGTGCCGTTTCTGAGCTTCTGATGGGGCATTGTAAACGGCAGGCGGTTTTTTTTGTAGAATTTCACATACATAACAAGTCCTGCGGCGCACAGGGCAACCATAATAATACCGGTCAGACCGGCAGTTACAACATTGTCAAGAGCGCCTGAATATGAAACAATTATTGAAAATGTATTTGCAAATGCATGAACAATGATTGACGGTAAAAGTGAATTATGCCTGATATCAATGTGTGCAAAGAAGATGCCCATAAAGAATGCAAAAATAAACTGAGAAATATTTCCGTGCATAAGTCCGAACAAAAGCGCACTCATTATAATTCCGAAACGCTGACTTACTCTTGAAAGATTTTTCATGACAAATCCACGGTACATGAGTTCTTCGGTTACAGGGGCTGCTATACAGGTGTAGACAGCGGTAACAGCAATCGTTTTTGGATTCTGATAGTTCATCATCTCTGACCCGACAGACATATCCACACCGCTGAAAATAATCTCAAAAGCTGTTCCGGCGAGTCCGCCGACATATCTGATAAAGAAAGACATTACGCAGTATGAAGCTATTGTCTTAAAGGTAAGGTCTGTTGTCTGAAAGTAGGAACCGATTTTTATTTTTGATACCTTTGAACCAATAAGGAAAACCAATATGCTGCAGGTCATTAAAACCAGCATATTTATTCCGATGTTTATTGAGGATTCGCTGAAAAAGCTTTCCAGTCCGGAAAGGTACTGTACAGATGCCTCCGAGGCTTTTACGCCGTCCTTTTTCATGACAATATACTGAAGTATAGTCAGTATAGCCATCATGATACCGGTCGATGCGATAAGATGAATAAGTATTCCTGCACCGGCAATATTGAAATAATGCCGGATTTTTCTTTTTTCATCCTTTGACGGCTCAAACGGGATAACACAGCCGGGAATGTCTATCTGCGGGACGATTTCACGGTAATTGCTGTTGTAGTCCTCATATTCCGTGAAATTTTCAAACGGATTTTTTGAATTTATATCTGAAACACCCGGAGGTGCGGATAAATCAGGGCTATATTCCTGATTTTCAAAAAAAGTATTATTCATAATTTTTATCATTTTCCGGAAAAATATCCGGAAAATTTTCCTCCATTACAGCTTATTATTACATTATATATCATTTTTTACATATAGTCAAATGAATAAGGGTAAAAAGTTGTAGACAAAGCCTAAAAAATGTGGTATAATATACGCAAGCGTTTATTAAATCTTTTCAGATGTCTGTTTAAGGCGCTTTTTACCGTACAGACAGGAAGTTTAATAATTCATCAAGAAGAAAGGAATCTGTAAAAAATGCTTCATGAAAAATCATGCGGAGCTATTGTTTTTCGGAAATTTCACGGCAATATAGAAATTCTTCTCATTAAGCACGTCAACAGCGGACACTGGTCCTTCCCGAAAGGGCACGTTGAGGGCAATGAAACTGAGCTGGAAACAGCACAGCGTGAAATTATGGAGGAAACCGGAATAGATGTTATTCTTGACCCGACGTTTCGTGAAACTGTTTCCTACTCACCGAAAAAGGATACTCAGAAAATTGTTGTATATTTCCTTGCCCAGGCGAAAAACTATGATTTCAGGGCGCAGGAAGAAGAAATTTCTGAAATCAAATGGGTCGATATCGGTTATGCTGTAAACATTCTTACCTATGATAACGACAAAGTTATTGTAAACAAGGCAAAGTCCGCTATTAAGGAAAGAGTTTAACCAATTAAGTTTGTCCCCTGATGCTTTAAGCTCAGGGGACAAGCTGTTTTTAAGGCAATACCGCACAATTATTGTCGTACAGATGCGCAGTCAGATTTTTTGTCATATCACATAAAAATCTTGCGGGCATACTGGCGTATGTCAAGAGATTTTTATGTGATATGACGGGAAATCTGCAAGCAGATGTGCGGCAAAAGCGATAGCTGCTAATTGTGCGGTGTTGCCTTAATTGCACTCTTTGATAACGCCGTTGCTCATAAGGTTCATAAGGAGAGCAAGACGTGCTTTGTCTGCATATTCGGGTTTTATCATGTAGTAAATATATGATTCCACAAGATTGAATATATTTAATGTTCTGCCTTCAATTTTAAACTGATTAAAGCCCATTGGCAGATATTTTTCATAGATTGCGTCCGGAGAAACATGAGTCGGATGTTTTTTTACATCGGCAGCGTCATATTTCATATACGGGCAGTTGACATTTGCGTCAACTTTTACGCCGTAATCTTCCTGTCTGAAAGGCTTTTTCGGATCCTTTTTCAGATGCTCGCAGTAAGCAATCTGGAAAAGACCAATATCGTGGTAATGTTTTACACGGTTAGGACAATTCGGCTGACAGCAGGCATTTACCAGTATTTCGCATTTTTCCTTGTTTTTTATTTTTTCAAGCTGGTCAAATTTATTGTTGAAGTCGTAGTCAACAACAACAATATCATACTGTTTGTCAAGCTCATCGTTAAGTGCATTCAGGTCAGTAATTCTCTTGCAGGTGGAGCTTGTGATTTTATATCCGGTTATGTACTGTTCAAGAACCGGAGAAACAACAATAACGCCGTTTTTGCCGTTCTGGGCAGTTTTCAGAACGAAGTTGCAGAATTCATCGTCAAGGTGCTCCTCTGTGATAAGCGGATTTGTAAAGGTGAATCTGAGCGGTATGCCAATTTTATCAAAGGATCTCACAACAGCTTCAACATAGCTTTTGTCGCATATACCGTTCATTGATCTTCCGCCGTTCCACAGCGACTGCGGAAATGTACCGTAAACTGATGCGATTTTTACTCCGTCACGGAAATACTGAGGACAGTTCTGATACATTGAAAGAAAAATCAGATTATATCTGTAATGCACAGCGAAATCCGGCAGATGAAATTTAACGTCCATAACTATCTCCTTTAAATCAGAAGTTGTTCTTAGTCCATCTTTTTGAGCAGCTTTTCAACGTCTGCATTGTGACCTAAAACAATAACATGGTCGTCTGTTCTGAAAATATATTCCGCACCCGGAAGCGCCTGGATATTGTTGTTGTTTTTTATCGCAAGAATGTTGATATGATATTTCTTGCGTGCGTCAATTTTTATGATGCTTTTTCCTATCCAGCTTTCAAGAATAGGAATCTCATAGATAGCAGTATCCCTTGTAAGCTCGATGTAGTCGAAGATATTGTCCACGCTGTATCTTGTAGCAAGCTTAAGGGCGCTGTCCCTTTCCGGATATGTTACCTCGTCCGCACCGTTTTTCAGAAGAAACTTTGCGTGAATTTCAGTATTTGCCTTGCTTATTACCTTTGCAGCACCCATATCGTGCAGCAGACTTGTGATTTCAAGACTGCTCTGGAAATTTTCACCTATGCATACAAAACAGAGGTCGAAATTCTTGATACCGAGAGTTTTCAGAGTGTCAAGCTTTGTGCAGTCGCCGATTTTGGCGCTGGTCGCAAAAGGCATTGCCTCCTGCACCTTTGCCTCGTTTATGTCAACTGCCATGACCTCGTCGCCAAGGTCATAGAATTTATGGATAAGGTGTGTTCCGAAACGTCCGAGACCTATTATAAGAACAGATTTCATATCAAAAACTCCATTCTGCCGTAATACGGCAACTTCATAAATTTGAATCAGCCAATATTTATCTTTTCAACCGGATTCTGAACTGTGTTCGGCGATTTGTGCTCTGTGAAAAGCAGGGCAAACGAAAGGCTTCCCACTCGTCCGCAGTACATAAGGAAGATTATCACATATCTTGAGAATGTGCATAAATCCCTTGTTATGCCTGTGGACATTCCGACAGTATCAATTGCTGAAAAAACTTCTATTGTAACATCAGTAAGGTCAAGTGAAGGCTGGGCAGCACAGATAAGCAGTCCGCTTAATAAGATAAGGGATATGTTTATTGTGATAACTGCAGCCGCTCTTTTAAGGGCGTCCGATTCAAGACGTCTTCTGAGAACATTTATTTCATTGTGGTTTCTGAGACTTGACCATGCGGAAAGGAAAAGTATCACAGTAGTTGTAGTCTTGATACCGCCGGCTGTAGACCCTGGATTTCCGCCTATAAACATAAACATGATTGTGAGCATTTTTCCGGCAGGAGTCATTGCGGCAACGTCAACTGTGTTGAAACCTGCCGACCTCGGCGTGACTGCCATAAATACAGACGCTGTAAGCTTATGATGTATTTTAAGTTCCTCAAGAACATTGTTGTTTTCAAGCAAATAAAATGCTGCTGCACCGAATACAACAAGAATAAATGTTGCGATAAGTACAAGCTTGGTATGCAGCTTATAGCGTGTCACTCTGAATTTGTTTACTGAAATATCGTCCCATACGAAAAAACCGATTCCTCCGATAAGTATAAGAAGAATAACGGTTATATTTACTACGATATCATCTCTGAAAGAGGTGAGGGAGGAGTATTCTTCAAATCTTCCCATAAGGTCGAAACCGGCATTGCAGAAAGCTGAGACTGATGTGAAGATACTGTTGTAAATGCCGACGCCGACGCCCATTTTTGGGATAAAGCGTGTTGCAAGCAGGGCAGCGCCGAGAAATTCAATTATAAAAGTTCCGGTAAGGATTTTTTTCATAAGTCTGACGATTCCGCCGATATACATGGTGTTTACGCTCTCCTGGAGAAAGCTTCGTTCTTTCAGACCGATTTTCCTGTGAAAGAGCATGGAAAACATTGTAAGTATCGTAAGAAATCCCAGACCGCCTATCTGAATAAGGCAGATAATGACTATCTGTCCGAAAAGCGTCCAGTGAGTGTATGTATCTGCAACAACCAGTCCTGTAACACATGAGGCAGATGTTGCGGTAAAAAGAGCGTCAGTAAAACCTGTCGAGCCTGGTTCACGGCTTGAAACAGGCAGCAGAAGAAGAATCGTTCCCAATGCAATTAAAATAAAAAACCCCAGAGCGACTATCTTAGGATAAGTTATATCCTTTTTTATATTAAGTTTCATGTCCGACTCCCTCAGAATATCATATAATATCTGTATTGCCTTATATTATACATCATTTTGTTAATGCTGTCAATTAAGAATTGGTTAAATTAACAGGCTTACAGACTGCCTGTATATCCTCCAGCGAAAGTGTCGCAAGGGCGTTAAGACTTTCGTCTGCCCTGTGTCCTGCAAGACAACTGTAATAACCCTGACAGGCTATCATTGCGCCGTTGTCACCGCACAGATTAAGCGGCGGAAGATAAAGCTTCATATTTCTTTCGCTGCAAGCTTTTTCAAATGCTGAACGCACTCCGCTGTTTGCCGAAACTCCTCCGGCAACGGCTATATTTTTATACCCCAGCATTTCAGCGGCGGCAATGGTCTTTTCGCAGAGTATGTCCGAAATTGTGTACTGCAGAGCCGCACAGAGATTTTCCCTGTTTACCTCAGTACCCTTCTGCGCTGAATTGTGAAGAAGATTGATGACAGCAGTTTTAAGACCGGAAAAGCTGAAATCGTATTCACAGCCGGTTACTTTCGGACGGGGGAGCGGATAGGCGTTTCTGTCGCCGGACTGCGCCGCCTTGTCCACATGAATACCGCCCGGATAAGGGAATCCCATTGCCCTTGCGCATTTGTCAAAGCATTCTCCTGCTGCGTCATCACGGGTACGACCGATTATGCGGAATGTTGTGTAGTCCAGTACTTCAACGATATGCGAGTGTCCGCCGCTTGCAACAAGGCAGAGATAGGGCGGTTTCAGCTCAGGGTGGGCGATATAGTTTGCGGCAATGTGACCGGAAAGGTGGTGAACCGGAACAAGCGGTTTCCCCGACGCCATTGCAAGACCTTTTGCAAAGTTTACGCCGACAAGCAGTGCGCCTATAAGTCCCGGGGCGAAAGTTACGGCTATTGCGTCCATATCGTCAAGAGTTTTTCCGGAATCCTCCAGCGCCTTGCTGACAACGCCCAATATATTTTCACAGTGACGGCGTGAGGCAATTTCCGGAACAACTCCGCCGTATTTTTTATGTTCCTCTATCTGTGTCGAGATAACCGAGGAAAGTATGTTTATGCCGTTTTCGGAAACAGCCGCTGCCGTTTCGTCACACGAGCTTTCAATTCCAAGTATAAGCATTCTGTTCTCCTTAGAAAAGCAAAATTTTGCCAGCCCCTACAGGCTGGCAAAAATATATTAAAGACCTTATCTCTCAATAATCTGACTTCTGTCAGGACCAACGCCTATCATAGCGATCTTACATTCGCAAAGTTCTTCAAGACGCCTGATATACTTCTGACAGCTTGCAGGCAGTTCCTTAAATGTGCGGCAGCCTGTGATGTCCTCTGTAAAGCCCTCTGCCTCTTCGTAAATCGGCTCGCAGCCGCTTAATTCTTCAAGTGTCGGCGGGAAGTTCTTTGTGATACTTCCGTCAGGCATCTTGTAGCCTACACAGATTTTCAGCGTACCCAGTCCGCAGAGAGTATCAAGCTTGTTGATAGCAAGTCCGTCCAGACCGTTAACTCTTACGGAATGTCTTACGATAACAGCGTCAAACCAGCCTGTTCTTCTCGGACGGCCTGTGGTAGTACCGAATTCGCCGCCCACGTTTCTGATTTTGTCGCCGATTTCATCGTCAAGCTCTGTCGGGAAAGGTCCCTTTCCGACTCTTGTTGTATAAGCCTTTGCAACACCGATGATATTTGTTATCATTCTCGGACCGACACCGGTACCTACGCATACTCCGGCAGAAAGCGGATGTGATGACGTTACATAAGGGTATGTACCGAAATCAATGTCAAGGAGTGTAGCCTGTGCGCCCTCGAACATGATGGTCTTGCCGGCCTTGTCAGCGTCATATGTGAGTACTGAAACATCGTCAACATAAGGCGCAAGGATTTTTCCGTATTCATTGTATTCAGCGATTACAGCTTCGATATCAACAGCCTCTCCGCCGTAAACCTCTGTAATTATCTTATTTTTAAGCAGGCCTGTTGTTCTTGCCTTTTCAGCGAAAACTTCCGGGTGAACAAGGTCATATACCCTGATTCCGCAGCGCTCGTATTTATCCATATATGTCGGTCCGATACCTCTTTTTGTAGTACCGATATCAGAATTTCCTCTGAATTTTTCTGAAAGACCGTCTAAAACGATATGCCATGGCATAACCACATGAGCTCTCGGATCAATTTTCAGATTTGCAGTTGAAATACCTCTGTCGCTTAAGGATTTCAGTTCTCCTGTAAAGTCCTTCGGATCCATAACTACTCCGGCGCCGATAAGGCAAAGCTTATCCGGATAAAGGATACCGGAAGGAATAAGGTGGAGCTTATAGGTCTCACCGTTGTTTACGACAGTATGTCCGGCGTTGTTACCGCCCTGTGAACGAACTACAACATCGGCTCTGGAGGCAAGAATGTCAATGATTTTACCCTTTCCCTCATCGCCCCATTGAGTTCCGACAACAATATTAGCAGGCATTGCTTTTCCCCTTTTCAGTTATATTAGGTATGCCCGGAAGCATACATTGATATTATAACAGAAGTTATCTCTTTTTTCAAGAGAAAATGCAATTTTTTTATTTATTATTTTTGAAGCTGCGTATAAGATATGAAATTTTCTGCAAAATATTGCTTGTTCTCTATTCCCTTTCAATCATAATATCCATTCTTTCAAGTATTCGTCCTTTCTGAATATCGGAAAGCTTCCGGAAACGGTTTAAGAAATTGATGTCGGAGGGAGTTATGTCGTTGGTGTTTACAATGGTTTTTTCGTTGGTAAGTCCGGCAATGTAGTCAACAGATACATTGTAATATTTTGACAGGGCTATGGCGAAGGACAGCGGGATTTCGCGCTCGCCGCTTTCGTAGCGCCTGTACTGCGAAACGTGCATATACATATCGTCCGCAACCTGTTTCTGAGTTTTGTCAGCGTCCTCCCTTAAATCTTTTATTCTCTGATAATTAGCCATAGCTTTCCCTCCTTTGACTCATTAATAAAAATTATATCAAAAAACACCATTTGGTGTTGACAATCGCTCCGCATGATGTTATAATATAAATGCAAAAACACCATATGGGGATTTTAAATTTATTATATGTTAATTGGAGGTAAAAAATGTTTTGTCAGAAATGCGGAAGTCAGAACCAGGATGATGCAATAAAATGCGTTAATTGCGGTGAAACTCTCAATACTCAGTCAGGGGCAGGTCAGCCTGTTATAAACATTGTAAATACTAACACTAATACCAATACAAATGTTAATCCTGCTGTTGCCGGACATCCAAAAAATAAATGGGTTGCATTCTTCCTTTGTTTGTTTACATTCTGTGGTCACAAATTTTATGAAGGTAAAATCGGAATGGGTATTCTGTATCTTTTTACAGCCGGACTTTTTGGCATAGGCTGGATTATAGATCTGATCACTCTTCTTACAAGACCAAATCCTTATTATGTAAGATACTGATATCTTCTTTTATCCCGATAATATTACAGACACAACAGCATGGTCAGTACTGTGCTGTTGTGTTTTTATTCCTGTATTTATCAAAAAACCCTGACAAAACTATTCCGGTGTTATAAAATATAAGTAATCACAAAAGAGATGATTATTAAGTTTCTCACACAAAAACAAAAACACCGGGAGCTGTAACTCCTGGTGTTTTTTCTGGATGCTTGCCGGACTTTTCATGTCTGTCTAACCACTTGCAAATATAGTAACCAACTACACTTGCCGCAACAGACAATACAAACGAAATTATATAAGTCATGAATTCCACCTCTCTCCTTGCGGAAAGAGCCTACAATACATTAATAATACATATTTTTACATTATTCGTCAATCCATTTTGCTTCATGTATTTTATTAATTTCCTCCGAAATACTGGACAAATTGTTAAAAATGCAGTATAATAAAGAGTATATGGAAATTAGGAGGAACAGTTATGTCAAAAAAACCTTTTTACATCACAACCCCGATTTACTATCCGTCGGGAAATCCGCATATCGGTCACTGCTACACAACAGTTGCCTGCGATTCAATCGCCCGCTACAGACGAATGCAGGGTTACGACGTAATGTTTCTTACGGGAACTGATGAACACGGTCTTAAAATAGAACAGAAAGCCGCAGAGGCTGGTATTACTCCGAAAGAGTACGTTGACAATATCGTCGAAACATTCAAAAAGCTCTGGAGCTACATGAATATCAGCTATGACAGATATATCAGAACAACTGATGATTACCACGTTGAAACAGTACAGAAAATCTTCAGGGCATTATATGACAAAGGCTACATTTATAAGGGTGAATATTCCGGAAAGTACTGCACACCATGCGAAAGCTTCTGGACTGACTCCCAGCTTGTTGACGGAAAATGTCCTGACTGCGGACGTGAGGTAATCGAGGCAAAGGAGGAGGCTTACTTCTTTAAAATGTCACCTTTTGCCGACAGAATCGAAAAGCTTCTGACTGAAACCGATTACTTACAGCCGAAAACAAGAGCAATCGAGCTTGTAAACAACTTCATCAAGCCTGGTCTTGAGGACCTCTGCGTTTCAAGAACAAGCTTTAAATGGGGTATACCTGTAACATTTGATACAAATCACGTTGTATATGTATGGATAGACGCCCTTTCAAACTATATCTCCGCTCTCGGCTATCAGAACGAAACATACAATGATTTTGAAAAGTACTGGCCGGCTGATGTCCACATGGTTGCAAAGGACATCATGCGTTTCCACGCAATTATATGGCCTGCAATGCTTATGGCGCTTGACCTGCCTCTGCCAAAGCACCTTGCAGTACACGGCTGGATTACCTTTAACGGACAGAAAATGAGCAAGTCCATCGGCAACGTTGTTGACCCGTTTGTACTGGGCGAACGCTACGGCGCTGATGCTATCCGCTACCACATCATGCGTGAAATGGCTTTGGGTGCAGACAGCTCTTTCTCAAACGAGATTATGATAAACCGCATAAATTCCGATCTCGCAAACGGTCTTGGAAACCTTGTTTCAAGAACTGTTGCCATGGTTATAAAGTACTTTGACGGAACTATCCCGGCTGAAAAGCAGTCCGGCGAATTTGATGATGACCTTATTGCACAGGCGTCTGCGCTTCGTGGAAAGGTTGACGGTTTCATGGACAAGACTCAGCTGCAGAATGCCCTTGCTGAGATTTTCAAGGTAGTTTCAAGAGCAAACAAGTATATTGACGAAACTGCTCCGTGGGTACTTGCAAAGGACGAGGCAAACAAGCCAAGACTTGCGGCTGTTCTTTACAATCTGCTTGATACTATCAGAATTATTTCATCACTGCTTTGCCCGTTTATGCCGACTACTATGCCAAAGGTGTGGGAGCAGATCGGTGCGGACGAAAACGCAGTTTCTTACGAAAATGCAGGAAAATTCGGTGTACTGCCGGAAAACGTAACCGTAAAGAAAGGCGAGGTACTCTTCCCGAGAATCGACACCGAAAAGGAAATCGACGAGCTTAATAAGCTTATCGAAGCACAGATGGCTGAAGCTGAAAAGGCACAGCAGAAAATCGAACTTGCACCGGAAATCACAATCGACGATTTCTTTAAGACTGAACTGCGTGCCGCAAAGGTAAAGGAATGCGAAAAGGTAAAGAAGTCCAGGAAGCTGCTTAAATTACAGCTTGACGACGGTATGGGCGGCAGACAGGTCGTTTCCGGAATCGCTGAACACTACAAGCCGGAAGACCTGATAGGCAAGACTGTTATCGTGGTAGCAAATCTTAAACCTGCAAAGCTCTGCGGTGAGGAGAGCATGGGTATGATTTGTGCCGCTGATATGCCGGACGGCGGAGTTAAGGTGGTATTCCTTGATGATGACGTTGCTCCGGGTACTAAGATAAGATAATTATACTTTGAAAATGAGGGATACATATTTGCGTCCCTCATTTTGTTTTACGAGAAACTGAAATAATAACGGGCGACCAATGGTCGCCCCTGCAAAAATGCTCATATTCTATGCTGACGCAGGGGCGAGCATTTCTCTCCCGCACACCTGTAAATGAATTTTTTCTTCAATATAAATAAGTAATAAGGATTTTGTTTCCCTCATTTTTTAAACCAAATTTAATAAACCCCCTTGATAAATAAGGGGGTTTAATGTTATAATAAGAGTGACCTGTTATTTCAGTCTGTTTTGTATTGCATTGCAGACAAATGCGGCAGGTATACACAGAAAAAACCATAAAACAGTAAAGGGCAGACAGATCTGTCCCAGTATATTCAGCGGCATATCGGAATAGTTCCAGACATTCCAGCCGAAAATTATATTTACTGTTACGCCGACTGTAAATTCAACAGCGGTTATAATCAGAGAGCCTAAAATGCATTTCTGCCACAGCGGAACTTTTTTGAGATGTGTGAACATTTCGTAGAGAATTGTCAGTATCAGTCCGCCTGTGAGAGTCATAGTCCAGTGGGTAAAGCCCCGTGAGGATATCTCAAGCAGACTGTATACAAAGCAGCCGGTCAGAAATACAAATGCTCTTGTTCCGATTGATTCCAAGATAACGCCTCCTAATCATGCGGACGCCGGGAAGACGGTCCGTTACAGGTTTATTATGATTTTTTCTGCGTTTATTATACATCATGAATATTTATGGCAGCGCCGCTTAAAATCTGGCATTGCGGCAGAATGGAGTTTGTTTATGAGAAAAAGCGGAATTTTAATGCATATTTCCAGCCTTCCGTCTGAATACGGTATCGGAAAAATGGGAAAAGCAGCTTATGATTTTGTCGATTTTCTTGCTGAATCCGGAGTTAAATGCTGGCAGATACTCCCGCTTTCCCCTACAAGCTACGGGGATTCGCCTTATCAGTCGTTTTCAGTTTATGCCGGAAACCCTTATTTTATCGACTTTGAAACTCTCAAACAGGAGGGACTTCTTAAAAAATCCGATTACCAGAACATTAAATGGCAGGACAACCCTAATCATGTGAATTACAGCCGTATCTATGCAAACTGCTTTAAGGTACTCAAACAGGCTTACAAGGTTTACAGGCGTGACATATCTAAAAAGTACAGCAATTTTGTTGAGAAAAACAAGTCATGGCTTGACGATTACGCACTTTTCATGGCGCTGAAATTCAAAAATGACGGCAAGCCGTGGTATGAATGGGATAAAAAGCTTGCAATGCGTGAACCTGAGGCTCTGAAAAAGGCGGCTGACGAACTTAAAAAGGAAACTGAATTTTTCAAGTTTATACAGTATAAATTTTTCAGGCAGTGGTTCAATCTGAAAAAATACGCCAACGACAAGGGAATCGAAATCATAGGCGATATGCCTATCTACGTTTCCTATGACAGCGTTGAGGCGTGGGCATCGCCGGAACTTTTCCTCTTTGACAAGGACGGAAAGCCGATTGACGTTGCCGGCTGTCCTCCGGACGATTTCGCTCCGACCGGACAGCTCTGGGGCAACCCTCTCTACGACTGGGAGTACCACAAAAAGACCGGTTATAAATGGTGGACTGAAAGGCTGAAATTCTCCTCAAAACTGTATGATATCGTAAGAATCGACCATTTCAGAGGTTTTGAAAGCTACTATGCTATTCCATACGGCAGCGAAACCGCTGAAAACGGCGAGTGGAGGAAAGGTCCGGGTGCAGAGCTTTTCAAGGCAGTACAGAAAGAGCTTGGTGCGCTTAATATCATTGCCGAGGACTTAGGATTTATTACTGAGGACGTTCATGAGATGCTCAGAGAAGTGGGATATCCGGGCATGAAAGTGCTGCAGTTTGCGTTCGGAGAGGGTGGCAAGAGCGAACACCTCCCGCATAACTTTGGAAGCTCCAACTGCATTGCCTACACCGGAACCCATGACAACGAAACTCTCAGAGGCTGGGTGAATTCAGCCTCTGCTGATACTTTAAAGTATGCTATGGCATATTTCAACATCAAAAAGAAAAAGGACATTCCAAAAGGAATGATAAGAGCGGCATGGGGCAGCGTTGCGGAAATTGCAGTTGCTCAGATGCAGGATTTTCTTGAAAGCGACCCGTCATGCAGAATGAATACGCCGTCTACTACCGGCAGCAACTGGCAGTTTCGCACAAAGGAAACCGACTTTACTGAAAAGCTTTCAAAGAAAATCTTAAAGCTTAATAAAATGTATAACCGATAAAAAGGAGAGAAATTATGGAACAGTTTAAGGAAACCCTGAGAGCAGCCTTAAAGGACTGCAAAACTCCTCAGGACATTCACAATGCGATAGGAAATTCAGTTCTGGAGTATACATCTGAAAACTGGAAAAAGTCAAAATTCGCTCATCAGCACAGCAGACGTGCCTGCTATTTTTCCATGGAATTTCTTGTTGGACGTGCTGTTTACAACAATCTGCTCTGTTTAGGTCTTTACGATGATGCAGAGGCAGTTTTAAACGAAATGGGTACAAGCCTTTCAGCGCTTGAAGAAATTGAGGACGCCGCTCTGGGTAACGGCGGTCTTGGCAGACTTGCAGCCTGCTTTCTCGACAGCGCTGCGTCAATGAATCTTCCTCTTGACGGCTACGGCATAAGATACAAGTACGGTCTTTTCAAACAGGGCATTGAAAACGGTTTTCAGACTGAAACTGCTGATAACTGGACACATTTCGGCGACCCATGGTCTGTAAGACAGGACAAGGAGGCTGTTGAAGTCAGGTTCAACGGTCAGACTGTAAAGGCTGTGCCTTATGATATGCCGATTTACGGCTGTAAGACAAACCATGTCAGCACACTTCGTCTGTGGCAGGCTGAGGCGGTAAACGAGTTTGATTTCAGACTTTTCAACGAGCAGAAATACCTTGAGGCAAGCGCTGAAAAAACTGCGGCTGAGGACATTTCAAGAGTTCTTTACCCGAACGACGATACAAGAGAGGGCAAAAAGCTGAGATTAAAGCAGCAGTATTTCTTCTGCAGCGCATCACTGCAGGATATCACCCAAAAGCACATGGAGCGTTTTGGCACTCTTGAAAATCTGGCTGACAGCATTACCATTCAGCTGAATGACACACACCCGGTTATTTCCATTCCGGAGCTTATCAGAATACTGACAGCACAGGGTATGTCCTTTGAAAAGGCGTTTGCAATCACAAAGAACGTATTCAACTACACAAACCACACAGTAATGCCGGAGGCGCTTGAAAAGTGGGAATGTTCACTTGTTGAGGAACTTCTGCCGGAAATTTACTCAATTATTCTCCAGATTCACGAACAGCTTATCTCGGAAATGTATTCAAAGGGACTTGAAAAAGCAAAGTTTGAGAAGATAATGATTATCAGAAACGGTCTTGTAAATATGGCTGATATGGCTGTTTACTGCTCATCATATGTAAACGGTGTTGCTGAGATTCACACTCAGATTCTTAAAGATACAGTTCTTGCGGACTGGTACAGCCTCTATCCGGAGCGTTTCCAGAACAAGACAAACGGTATCACACAGCGCCGCTGGCTTGCACTCTGCAACAAGGAACTTGCCGCAATGATAACCGACCTTACAGGCGGAGAGGAATGGATGACTGACCTCAGCAAACTGAAATCACTGGAGCAGTATGCGGACAATGACGAGATAATCAACCGTTTCCTGAACATCAAAAAGGAAAACAAAAAGGCTCTTGCTGAATACATCAAGAAGGCAGAGGGCATTGAGATAAACCCGAATACGATTTTCGACATTCAGATAAAAAGACTTCACGAATACAAGCGTCAGCTGCTGAACGCTTTCTCAATACTCTATATTTATTTCGGAATCAAGTCCGGAGAAATCATCAACATGAACCCAGTAACATTTATTTTCGGTGCAAAATCTGCTCCGGGTTACCGCAGGGCAAAGGGTATTATAAAGTATATCAACGAGATTGCAAAGCTTGTTGAAAACGATGAAGAAGTAAGCAGATACCTCAAGGTGGTATTTGTTTCAAACTACAATGTGTCCTACGCTGAAAAGCTTATTCCGGCGGCTGACATTTCTGAGCAGATATCAACAGCCGGCACAGAGGCGTCCGGTACAGGCAACATGAAGCTTATGCTCAACGGCGCAGTTACTCTCGGCACATACGACGGTGCAAACATTGAAATCGTGGAAGAGGCAGGAGAGGATAATAACTACATTTTCGGTGCAAGAGTTGAGGAACTCAAAGAGATAATGCCGGAATACAACAGCAGAAAGCTGCTTTCGGAAAATGAAAAAATCAGACGTGTTGTTTCAACCCTTATCGACGGTACTGTTTCCGACGGCGGTACAGGCGTTTTCAGAGAGCTTTACTATTCGCTGACAGACGGTGCGTCATGGCATTCACCGGAT
Source organism: Ruminococcus sp. UBA1394 (assembly GCA_002305725.1). Classification (GTDB taxonomy): domain Bacteria; phylum Bacillota; class Clostridia; order Oscillospirales; family Ruminococcaceae; genus Porcipelethomonas. Next base: position 27,838 of record DBQM01000008.1, read on the forward strand.
AATTACTATCTGCTGGGCGACCTTGAAAGCTACATTGAAGTAAAGCTGAAGTGTATCGGCGATTTCGGCAGCAAAAAGGTTATCGGCAAGAAGATGTGGCTGAATATGTGCAATGCAGGCAAGTTCAGCTCTGACAGAACAATCAGAGACTATGCGGAAAATATCTGGCATATCGGAACTGTTGAGGTTTAATATATAATATGGCAAAAATTGCGCCAGTCTGAAAATGACCGGCGCATTATTATATAAAAAAATACGTGTGACCATTGGCCACACGTATATTTATGATAGTTTATTTCATAGCCTTAACTGCCTCAAACTCATTTGTGATTTCCTTTTCAGGTGCCTTTGTAACAAGAGAAACAACCACGATAAACAGGCAGGCAACGATAAATGCAGGGAGAAGCTCGTAGATATCCCAGCCTCCGCCAAGAGGTCTTACGAGGTACTTCCACACGAAAACGGTGATTCCTCCGGAAATCAGACCGGCAATTGCACCATATTTATTGGAGCGTTTCCAGAATAATGCCGCAAGGACAATAGGTCCGAATGTTGCACCGAATCCTGCCCATGCAAAGGAAACTATCTGGAATACAGAACTGTTTTTATCCCACGCAATAATAACTGAGGTAACGGCAATTACTACAAGTACAAGTCTTGCTGTAATCATGGACGCTTTCTGTGAAAGCTTTACCTTGAACACTCCGCCGATGATGTTTTCAGATACGCTTGATGATGCCGCAAGCAGCTGTGAGTCGGAAGTGGACATTGTACTTGCCAGGATTCCGGCAATGATAAGTCCGGCTATAAGCGCTGCTCCGATATTGGTTTTGCTGAGCAGACTTGAAAGCTGAATAACGATAGTTTCAGAGTCTGAACCTTCAAGCACGCCGATTTTTCCTGTGCTTGTAACAGCGTTTCCTACAATACCGATAAAGATAGCAACAGCAAGTGAAATTACAACCCAGACTGATGCAATTCTTCTTGAAACCTTTACCTTGCTGCTGTCCTCAATAGCCATGAATCTGAGGAGGATATGAGGCATACCAAAGTAGCCAAGTCCCCATGCGAGAGTTGAAACAATTTTGATGAATCCGTAGTCGGAAGTACCGCCTGTAACAGCGTCATGCAGCTTGTCAAATGAAAGATAACCTGCAAGTGACTGAGCATTGTCAGCAACAGCGGCAAATCCGCCTGCTGAGTAAACACCGAAACCTACAATAATCAGAAGCGCAATGGTCATTACGATACTCTGGATAAGGTCGGTAGTACTTGCCGCAAGAAATCCGCCGATACTTGTATAGCAGATGATAATTACTGCGCTGACTATCATTGCAGCGTGATAATTGATACCGAAAAGTGCTGAGAAAAGCTTTCCGCAGGCAGCAAATCCTGAAGCTGTGTACGGAATAAAGAAAATCAGAATAATTACCGCGGCAATTCCCATTAAGATATTCTTTGAATCTCTGTAACGGTTGGAAAAGAAATCCGGGATAGTAATTGAGTTGTTGCAGGTGTGGGAATAGTTTCTGAGTCTTTTGGCAACAATGAGCCAGTTTATGTATGTACCCACCGCAAGACCTATAGCAGTCCAGCTTGCGTCTGCAATACCGCTTAAATAAGCAACGCCCGGAAGTCCCATAAGCAGCCAGCTGCTCATGTCTGACGCCTCAGCGCTCATAGCTGTGACGATATGGCCTAATTTTCTTCCGCCAAGATAAAAGTCCTTGACGTCCTTTGTTCTTTTGGAACTCCATATACCAACTGTTACCATAACAGCAAGATAACATATTATGGTGACAAGCATGGCAATATCATTTTTTGTCATTTCATACTCCTTTAACTTATTATTTTTAACCGGCAGTTTTGGTATCCTGCGGTTTTAAACACAGAAAATTCTGCCGGAAGCGACACAATAGTCAATTAATTATACCATATTACATTGAAAAAAACAAGATAAATTAACAGATTCGTAAAAAATAAATTTGTTGGTTTGTCAATGATGCG
>DBQM01000006.1 GCA_002305725.1 Ruminococcus sp. UBA1394
TGTTTTTCTCCAAGGAGGGCAAGCGGATCGTTGCAGGGGGTACGACTTCAACCATTGCGGCGGAGTATCTCGGCACGGAAGTATGCCCCGACCTTGACTATCTCGACCCCGACATTCCGCCTACTGCAGAGATAAAGGGAATTGACCTGACAACAGAGGGTGTTATCACCATGACGAGAGTCCTGGAGTATGCCAAAAGCTATATTACGGACAATGAGTGCTACTATGACTGGAGTACGAAGCGTGACGGTGCGTCAAGGATTGCAAGAATACTTTTTGAAGAGGCAACGGATATAAACTTTTTTGTCGGACGTGCGAAAAATCCGGCGCACCAGAATCCGAATCTGCCGATAAATTTCAGTATTAAAATGCGTATAGCCGATGAGCTTGCGGAGTGCCTGAAAAAAATGGGTAAGAGGATAAATGTGAGTTATTTCTGAATCGAAATGCACGAAAATATTTATGGAATAAAATTCTTTTGTAGGGGCGAGCAATGCTCGCCCGGTAAAAAACGCATAAGTTCACGGGTGACCATTGGTCGCCCCTACCAAAACAATTGATTTCCGTGAATTGAAATGCTTTTTGCTTGCATTTTATCTCCCATAATGTTATAATAAAACAAGGCAACACCGCACAATTAGCGGNNAAAAATCTCTTGACATACGCCAGTATGCCTGCGAGCTTTTTATGCAATCCGGGGGGCGACCTTCGCCTAACGAAAAATCTGACTTCGCATCTGCACGACAATAATTGTGCGGTATTGCCTTAATAAACTGCGAAAGGAGTATTATTTCGTCTGTCGAAATAATGATTTTTAATATGCTGAGTGATATCGAAATTGCGCACGGCGCAAAAATGAAACCTGTTACTGAAATCGCTGAAAACATGGGCATCGGCTCTGAGGACGTTGAGCCTTACGGTCACTACAAGGCAAAGCTTTCCGAGGCTTTGTACTCAAAGCTTGCCGACAAGCAGGACGGAAAGCTTATCCTTGTTACAGCTATCAACCCGACCCCTGCCGGAGAGGGTAAAACAACCGTCAGCGTAGGACTGGCACAGTCCATGCACAAAATCGGTAAAAACGCCGTTTTAGCGCTGAGAGAACCATCTCTTGGTCCTGTTTTCGGAATCAAGGGCGGTGCTGCCGGCGGCGGTTACTCACAGGTAGTTCCTATGGAGGACATAAACCTGCACTTCACAGGCGATATGCACGCTATTACAGCGGCAAACAACCTGCTTTGTGCGGCTGTTGACAATCATATGCAGCAGGGCAATGAACTGGGTATCGACCAGAGAAGAATCCTCTTTAAAAGATGTCTTGACATGAATGACCGTGCTCTGAGAAATATCGTTATCGGTATGGGCGGAAAGATAAACGGCGTACCCCGTGAGGACGGTTTCCAGATTACAGTTGCATCTGAAATCATGGCTATTCTCTGCCTTGCCTCAGACCTTGACGATCTGAAAAAGAGAATCGGAAATATCCTTGTTGGCTACAAGTATTCCGGCGAACCTCTCTATGCAAGGGAACTGGGCGTTCAGGGCGCTATGACAGCTCTCCTCAAGGACGCTTTAAAGCCTAACCTTGTTCAGACTCTTGAAAATACTCCTGCCCTTATCCACGGCGGTCCTTTTGCAAATATCGCTCACGGCTGCAACTCTCTCAGAGCAACAAAGCTTGCCCTTAAACTGGGTGACTACTGCATTACTGAGGCTGGTTTCGGTTCAGACCTGGGCGCTGAAAAGTTCTTTGACATCAAGTGCCGTTCCGGCGGTCTGAAGCCCGACTGCGTTGTGCTGGTTGCAACAATCAGAGCGCTTAAATATAACGGCGGTGTGGCTAAGACTGATTTGCAGACTGAAAATACCCAGGCGCTTGAAAAGGGTATCGTAAACCTTGGCGTACACATTGAAAATATGAAGAAATTTGGCGTACCTGTTGTTGTGGCTATAAACCGTTTCCACACAGATACTGACGCAGAAGTAAAAATTGTTGAGGATTTCTGCGCAAAGATGGGCGTTGAGGTTTCCATGACCGAGATATTCGCCAAAGGCGGAGATGGCGGCAAGGACCTTGCTCAGAAGGTTGTTTCCACAATCGAAAACAAGCCGTCCGATTTTGCACCGCTTTATGACGAAAAGCTTTCAATCAAGGAAAAGCTTGATATAATTGCCCGTGAAATTTACCGTGCTGACGGCGTTATCTACACTTCCGCAGCTGAAAAGGCTCTTGCTGAAATTGTGTCACTGGGATATGACAATATTCCTGTCTGCGTTGCAAAGACACAGTATTCACTTTCAGACGACCCGTCCAAACTCGGAAAGCCTGAGGGATTCAAAATTACTGTCCGTGACCTGAAACTTTCAGCAGGCGCAGGATTTGTTGTTGCGCTGACCGGAAATATCATGACAATGCCTGGTCTGCCTAAGAAACCGGCTGCGCTGAACATTGACTGTGACAACAACGGAAATATCACAGGTCTGTTCTGATATGGACGAAAATACCGGTTTGCCGGAAAGCACTGTTTCCGGCGCTGAAACGGAAAGCGAAAACAGCGGACGAAAATTTACAATTGCGGTTATCGCTGTTGTGTCCGCTGTTATGCTTTACCTTGTGTATCACCTGTTTTCGTTTGTGTTCAACGGCTATGATACGGAAGTTAAAAGAGAGTTTTCACAGTACGAGGAAAGCGTCATCCTTTCGGAAATTGAAGCTGTACTGCCGGTAGACGTCGTTATAGACAAGGCGAAATATATCGGCGGCAAAGACCCTGTTCTGATGGTCTGGGTTGAGGGCATTGACGACGGCATGGATTTTATTGAAAATTACACCTGTTTTGACTCTATGGACTACAAAACTGTTTCAGTTGCGCTGAGTCAGACACAGTCGGCAGCGGCGAGATATTACGTTATAAAAAAGAACGGTGACGAAAAGCCGGCTGAATGTTATCTTTACAAGCCGGAGGAAAATGACAGCTGGACTGCGTATTTTATTGAAAATGATGTTACTGACAGCAGTATAAAGGAAATATTTTTTGAGGAAGATGAATGATGAGGGTAGTAACCGGAAGTCCGGAGGAAACAATTGCATTTGCGGAGAAAATCGGCTCAATGTTGAAAAAGGGCGATATCATTGCCTATAAGGGCGGACTGGGTGCCGGAAAAACCACCTTTACAAGAGGACTTGCGGCAGGTCTTGGACTGAAAGACGAGGTGACTTCCCCGACCTTCGCCATTGTGAACGAGTATCACGGCAAAATAAACCTTTATCATTTTGATATGTACAGGATAATGGATTCCTGCGAGCTTGAGGCGACAGGCTTTTATGATTATCCGCAGGAGGAAAGCGTTTTTGCTGTTGAGTGGTCGGAAAATATTGAGGACATTCTGCCGCCGGAAACCATTTACATTACAATTGAACGTATTGATGATGAAACCCGTGAAATAACTGTTGAGGGAGATGAAAGATTTGCTGACGCTGGGAATTGAAACCTCCGGTAAAACTGCGTCTGCCGCCGTTATGGAGGACGGTGTCATGCTTGGGCAGACCTCTGTACTGACGGCTAAAACTCATTCGCAGGTCATTCTGCCTATGGTGAAAAAGCTGATTGCAGATTGCGAAAGGGACATAAAGGACGTGGGACAAATCGCTGTGGGGGTTGGTCCGGGGTCGTATACCGGAATCCGAATCGGAGTTGCGGCGGTAAAGGCTATGGCGTTTTCGCTGGGTATCCAGTGCTGCGGAATCTCAACTCTGGAGGGTCTGGCTTATAATTTTCCTGTTGACGGTATCGTGTGTCCGGTCATGAAAGCAAGGCAGAAGCTTGTCTATGCGGCAGTTTTCCGCTTTTGCAGCGGCGTGGCTGAAAGACTTGAAGATGACATGATTATCGAAAGCGAAAAGCTTGACAGTATACTCAAAGGATATAACGAGAAAATAATACTGACAGGAGATAGTGCAGAAAGCTTTGCGGAGGAATTTGCAAATCCCCTTTACAGCCTTTCACCGGTACATCTCAGAAATCAGAATGCCGCGGGAATATGTCTTGCGGCGGAAAATCACGGGTTTTATTCTCCGGAGAAACTGGAGGCAAGCTATCTGCAGCTTGTAAAGGCTGAAAAAGATTTAATTAAATCACAATCATGTTGATTTTCAGTAGCTTTTGTGATAAAATAATAATAAACAGTATTTACGCTGGGAAATTTTTATGAAATGGTGATAGAAATGATAGCAATAGGCAGTGACCACGCCGGTTACAATTTAAAAACTGAAATAATCGAACAGCTTAAAGCGAAAAATATGGTTATACTTGACGTCGGCTGCAACGGGGAATCATGCGATTATCCGGATATTGCGGCTGAGGTTGCAAAGAATGTCGCAGAGGGAAAATGCGATAAGGGTATTCTTATCTGCGGTACGGGAGTCGGAATGTCAATTGCCGCAAACAAGGTAAACGGAATCAGAGCGGCGCTTTGTGCGGATTACTTTACCGCTAAGTACACAAGAATGCACAACGACTCAAATATTCTCTGCATGGGCGCCCGTACTATCGGTCCGGGTACAGCGGCAGAGATAGTTGACGTTTTCCTCGATACTGAATTTGAGGGCGGACGTCATCAGAGAAGAATCGACAAACTGAAAGACATTGAAAACAGTAATAAATAAGGAGTAACAATTATGGCAGGATTACATTTAACAGACCATCCTCTTATTCAGCACAAAATTTCACTTATGAGAGATAAAAACACAGGCGCAAAGGAATTCAGAGAACTGGTTTCCGAAACAGCAATGCTCATCTGCTATGAGGCTACAAGAGACCTGCCTCTTAAAGAGGTTGAGATCGCAACTCCTCTTGCGGTTGCAAAAACAAAGATTATTTCCGGAAGAAAGCTTGCGTTTGTGCCGATTCTTCGTGCCGGACTGGGCATGATAGACGGTGTTACAAACATGGTTCCGGCTGCAAAAATCGGTCATATCGGAATGTTCAGAGATGACGAAAACTGCAATGTAATAAAGTATTACTGCAAGCTGCCGGAGGACGTTGCCGAGAGAGATGTAATTGTTGTTGACCCTATGCTTGCAACAGGAAATACTGCTGTTGACGCAATTTCCGAAATCAAGGCGGCAGGAGTGAAGAACATCAAGTTCATGTTCATTATTGCGTCACCCCAGGGCATTGAGCGTTTACAGTCGGCTCACCCCGATGTGGATATTTACTGCGGTGCAAAGGACGATGGCCTTGACGAGAACAACTATATCATTCCGGGACTTGGTGACGCCGGAGACAGAATTTTTGGTACTAAGTAAAATTATCGCCTGCTGACTGGGTTCAGCAGGCGATTTTTATTTTTTCTTTTCAGATTTTTCCTTTATCTTGATTTTCAGTTCTGTCAGGGCATTGTTAAACTTTGTTGATCTGGCACGGGGGTGTGCATTGATAAGGTCCTTTTTAAGAAAATTCAGACGCTCGGAAACGCTTGAACGTTCAGACTGGAGCTGCTGGATTTTCTGCTTTATACTCTCAATGTGCGGATTTTCTTCGGCATTTTCTTTGAGCTTTGCATTAAGCTGTGAAATTTCCTCACGAATTTCGGTCATGCGTTTCAGAATGTTGTTGACATCAATTGCAGACTTGGCAGAAATGATAAGGTCGGCAATGAAGACAGCCATGAGAATAATATCAACTACGGTTATCAGAGTCGGGTCAAGCTTAAATACAAGCACCTCAATATGAATGTGTACCTTGTAATTTACCAGCAAGGTCATAAATCCCCATAAAAGAGTAGCCTCAGCACAGATTCTGCCGGAAATATTGTAGCAGCAGTCGCTGTAATCCCAGTAACGTGTCTTGAAAAGAAGTTCCATCAGCCAGCCGGTGATATACTCCATGAGAGTTGCCGCAAGAGCGCCGCAGACAAACATTTTGACAGGGTCATGCATGAAAGGCTTTCCGGCAAGTATCATTATAAGAGAGCCGAAACCGTAAATCGGCAGAAAAGGACTTCGCAGAAATCCACGGTTTACAAAGTGCTTTTCCTGTAGTGAAACCAAGGTGGTTTCAAAGCACCAGCCGAAAAAGCAATAGATAAAGAAGAACAATACCCATTGGAAAAAACTATAATCAGGCATCATAAGACCACCTTTTATTAATGTATTATAAATAAAATTATACTTTAAATGAGGAGTCAAGTCAAATAAAAAGGGGATTATTGTTGAAAAAGGAAGCTTTTTCAACGATTTCGACTTTAAAAATGTGCAACCTTACAAATCATCAAA
>DBQM01000060.1 GCA_002305725.1 Ruminococcus sp. UBA1394
AGACTTTTTTTCGGTGGGTCAAAAGATCCTTGAAAAGCTGACAAGCAATATTTTCAAAGCCGTAATACTCGGCGCACTTGTTACAGCGGTTATTCAGAGTTCGGGTGCAACAACGGTTATTGTTGTCGGACTTGTAAACTCGGGCATCTTAAAGCTTTCATCAGCTGTTGGCATTATAATGGGCGCTAATATCGGTACGACCATAACCGGTCAGATTTTGCGACTGGGCGACCTTGAAAGCAATGCCTCGGTAGGTACGCTTATGGAGTTTCTCACTCCGACCTATCTTGCACCATTTTTAGCAATAATCGGTATTGTCATAATAATGGCGACCAAAAAAGACAATATCAAAGCAGTCGGCGACATCTGTATCGGACTGGGCATTCTCTTTACCGGTATGCTTTCACTTACCGAATCCGTAAAGCCTCTGTCTGAACTGGAAGCGTTCAGAAGTGTGTTTGCAAGCCTTGAAAATCCGTTTCTGGGCGTACTTGCCGGTGCTGTTATTACTGCTCTTTTGCAGAGCTCATCTGCATCAGTCGGTATTCTCCAGGCGGTTTCAACTACCGGTCTGCTGAAATTTTCAGCGGCTTTCCCGATCATCATGGGACAGAATATCGGTACCTGCTCAACATCTATCATATCAAGTATAGGTGCAAGCAAAAATGCAAAGCGTGCTGCAATGGTGCATTTCTACTTCAACCTTATCGGTACACTTCTTTTCCTTTCGGTTATATACATTTTAAAGGCACTGGGAAAGATAAGCGGCTGGGACGATGTAATGGACATGGGTTCAATTGCAAACTTCCATACATTTTTCAATATCATTGTAACTGTTTTCTTCATTCCATTCCACAAGCTACTTGAAAAGCTTGCTGTGCTGACTATCAGAATGGCTCCGGATTCAGAAGATGATGACGCTGCTCTGGAATCAGGCGAAAACATTCTTGATTCACGTTTCTTAAAATCCCCGTCACTTGCTATTCAGCATGCTAACAATGCTGTAGCCTATATGGGAAATATGTCTAAAGCAAATTTTGTTTCAAGCTGTGAGCTTTACAGTAATTTTGACGCAAAGACTGTGGAAAAAATCAAGGAACGTGAGGATATCATAGACAGGATAGAGGACAGGCTCAATTCCTATCTCGTTTCAATAACCGACTGCGAGCTGAGTGCAGCTGAAAGCAGAAACGTAACATTTCTTATCCATACGATAACAGATTTTGAGAGAATAGGTGACTATGCCTATAACATCATGGAACGTGCCGAGGCAATGCACGAAAAGGAGCAGAATCTCTCAGAAGAAGGTGTTCGTGATATGCAGCTTATCGCCGGCGCTGTAACGGAAGTTATAGATATGGCGGTCACTACTGTTGAATATGATGATTCAGCTACAGCTGCTAAAATAGAGCCGCTGGAAGAAACCATTGATATGCTGGAATATAAACTCAAAAACAGGCATATTGACAGACTTAAAGAGGGCAGCTGTGCAATTGACAGAGGCGTACATTTCCTTGATATTCTGTCGGATATGGAAAGAGTTGCAGACCACTGTTCAAATGTAGGTGTTCATATTCTTAGCAAGAACAGCAGTCCGAAAGACGAACTGAATCATCATGAATACATTGAAAAAATCCATAAGGGTGAGTCCAGAGAGTATAAGGAAGCGCTGGAGCAGTATTCGGTGAAGTATAAGTTGGATTAAAAATGTAAAAGGCACTTTTGATATTTTTCAGAAGTGTCTTTGATTTATTATATTAGGTAATTTATATGAAAATAATTAATATTATCAGAGAAATAATACACCGGTTAACAGGAAAGAAAACGGTAATAGATGAGGAAATGCTGAACAGCCTTGATTTTCCCGAAAAACTGAAATTACTTGTGGAATATGCTGGTAATGCTGACCCGGGTTATCGTATATTCGGTTCAGAAACTCATAAGTATAAATTTAATCCGCCGGCAGATATAGAAGATGTCAGGAAATTTGAGAAAAAGTATAATATTAAGCTGCCGGAATCGTATGTTACTTTTTTGACGCTTGTTGGCAACGGTGGCGCAGGTCCTTTTTACGGGCTGTATTCACTTGAACAGCTTGAACGCAATAATGAATATCTCATGCAGGATAATTCTATTGATACATTTATTGATAAAAATCTGACTGCTGAAAAATGGAACAATGCTGTAAAAATGCTTTATGAAAGCAATAATGAAGTTGAGGATGAGGATTTTTGGAATAGAATTACAAAAGGAGCTCTTGTAATAGGCACACAGGGGTGTTCTTTTGACACACTTTTAATGTGCAGTGGCAGTGAGTTGGGTAAAATCGTGTATATTGACTGGAATATATTTTGCGACAACCCTCCGTCATTGACCGGACAGACATTTGAAGAATGGCTTATCAGTTATTTTTACAAAGTTGCCAGAGGCGATATTCGTAAATGACAAAATATAAATGAGCAGCTCAGTAAAAAATGCCCCGGAATCTTTCCCGGAGCATTTTTTGTTAAAAAGCTGTTAACAGACAGTTTCAGACGCTCAGCATCCGCAGCCGCATCCGTCGTTGCAGTTGTTGCAGCCACAGCCGCAGCCGTTGTTGTTAAAACCATTACCGCAGCAGAAGAAGATGATAATCAGTAAGATGATGATCCAGCAGCATCCATTTCCTTCAAAACAACCCATAAATAAGCAACTCCTTTAAATAAAATGTATGGAACTGAAATCTTTGTTTGATTTCGTTTCATAGTACATATTATGTCAGAGGAAAAAAAGTGTTACAAAAAAATCGGCTGCACGGTTTCGACAGATATTTCATTCATTTTATGGCATACTTAAATCAGTGTTATCAGAGATTGAGAGAGGTGCTTTGAAATGATAGATAACTACGAGATGTTTACGAGGAAAGCCGTTAATTCTATTGAAATTGCAATTGAGGCGGCATCAGCACTGGGACATACCTATGTTGGCAGCGAGCATATTATTTTAGGCTTTTTAAAGGAAGGAGGAAATGTTGCGGCGGAGATACTGAAGAAAAATAATATTACGCTGGAGGATATCTATGACCAGATGCTTATTATGGTAGGGAAAGGCGAGGAAACAAGGCTTTCCCATGAAAATATAACTCCGGCTCTAAGGCGTATTCTCAACGCCTCTGCTGAAAACGCCGCTGCCATGCACACACAGCTTATCGGGACTGAACATATTCTAATGGCAATGATAAAGGAACAAGGCTGCGGGGCAATGAACTTTCTGAAATTTTTCGGTGTAAACCCTGCGGCAGTGTATAACGACTGCGTTAAGGCATACAACGGAAATGTGCCCGAAGAAATAATAAAGCGCAGCAGAACTGATTTCAAGAAAATTCCTACCTTATATAAGTATGGAAAAAACCTGACCGAACAGGCGTGGGAGAAAAAAATTGACCCTCTTATCGGACGTGACAAGGAAATCGAGCGGATAATTCAGATTCTTGCAAGGCGCAGCAAAAATAATCCTTGTCTGATAGGAGAGGCAGGGGTCGGCAAGACGGCAATTGTAGAGGGAATCGCAAATATGATGGCGAGAGGGAATGTTCCGGACGAACTGAAAAGAAAAACGATTTTTTCCATTGACCTTACATCAATGGTTGCCGGTGCAAAATACAGGGGCGATTTTGAGGAGAGAATAAAAAACTGCATTGACGAGGTAGTCAATGACGGCAATATTATTCTGTTTATTGACGAGATACACTCCATTGTGGGAGCCGGTGCGGCAGAGGGTGCAATTGATGCGGCGAATATACTGAAGCCTCAGCTTGCAAGGGGTGAAATTCAGATTATTGGAGCGACAACTATTGAGGAATACAGAAAATATATTGAAAAGGACTCTGCGCTTGAAAGAAGATTTCAGCCTGTAATTATCGAAGAACCCAGCGAGGAGGCGACAGTAAATATTCTCAATGGTATTCGTGAACAGTATGAAAAATATCACAATGTAAAAATAACTGATGAAGTAATCAAATCAGCTGTAACACTTTCTGTGAGATATATTACTGACAGATATCTTCCCGACAAGGCAATTGATGTTATCGACGAGGCGGCGTCGAGGGTAAAGATAAAGAAATCCGGTGAAACGAAAAAAAGTATTGTTTTTCCTCTTGACATTTCGGGTGAACGTTTGACACTTGACAAACTGGAGAAAAGATTCAGCAGAAATAAAGAAAAGGAGTTTAGCGAACCGGCTGTTATAACTGTGGAGGATACGGCGTCGGTTGTGTCCTTGTGGACGGGTATTCCGGTGAATAAAATAAATGAGGAAGAAGAAATAAGGCTGATGAATCTTGAAAGTGAACTTGGAAAAAGAGTTATCGGTCAGGATAAAGCGGTAAGTTCGGTTGCCAAGGCGATAAGGAGGGGACGGACAGGACTGCGGGAGCAGGGAAAGCCTGTCGGCTCATTTATCTTTATGGGTCCTACAGGAGTGGGAAAAACTGAGCTTTCAAAGGCTGCAGCAGAGATAATGTTTGACAGCAATAAGAATCTTATCAAAATTGATATGTCTGAATACATGGAAAAGCATACCGTTTCCAAAATAATCGGTGCGCCTCCCGGCTATACCGGATATGACGACAAGGGTTGTCTTACCGATATTGTCAGACGCAAGCCTTACAGCGTAATTCTTTTTGATGAAATTGAAAAAGCGCACCCGGATGTTCTGAATCTTCTGTTACAAATACTTGACGAGGGAAATCTTACAGATTCCACAGGAAGAAAAATCAATTTTAAGAATACTCTTATAATTATGACGTCAAATATAGCGTCTGAAATTATTGAGGGTAAGCAGACACTTGGATTTGGAAATGAAGAAACCGATGATGTCAGTATGAAAGTAAAATCGGAACTGAAAAAATTTCTCAGGCCGGAGCTTATTAACAGGGTAGATGAAATTGTGATTTTTAACAGGTTAAAGAGTGGTGACCTAAAAAAAATTGCAGAAAAACTTCTTGGTGAACTTTCTGAAAGAGCTGAAAAGATTGGTATTAAAGTGATGTATGAGGATACAATACCTGACGCACTTATTAATGAAAGCAGTATAAATAAATATGGCGCAAGATATATAAAAAGAGAGATAGTTCAGAAAATTGAAAATATTATTGCCCAGCAGATAGTTGAAAAAATTATAAAAAAAGGCGATACCATTGAAATTCTCTTTGAAAACGGCGAATTTAAAATTGCAGCTCCTCTTATGCATAATGAAATATAATTTGATTCCCCCGGCTATGTCGGGGATTTTTTTGTTAAATATCAGAATTTATTAACAAATTCTAAAGGTTTTAGAATGTCATAATAAACAAACAACAGAACAATTGCAAAACTGCATTTGTTATTGAGCGACAAAATTGTTGCTTGATCAAGGTGGAATTGCACATTTTTGTGATATAATTATGGTACAAATTGCCGAAAGAAATTTTCTGAAATATATGGACAAACTCATAAAAATAGTGTATTATAAAAATAGTAAGAGTTATTATTTATTACATGCCAGCAGAAAGGTGAATTAGAATGACTGACAAAGAACTGCACAAGCTGCGCCGTTCTGAACTTCTTGAAATAATGCTTAATCTTAAAACAGAATCTGACAGATTAAGGCAGGAAAATGAGGAGTTAAGGCTGACACTCAATGAGAGAAATGTCAGTCTTGAAAAATCAGGCAATATTGCCGAGGCGGCTTTGCAGCTGAGCGGTATATTTGAAAAAGCACAGCAGGCTGCTGATATTTATTTATCAAGTATAAAGAAAACATACGAACAAAAGGACAACATTATTTCTGAGGCGCAGTCAAAGGCAGAAAAAATTATAAATGATGCAAAAAGGTATGCCGAAGAAATAAAAAGTCAGGTTGAAAGTGAAAAATAAAAAGTTTTTGTAAAGGTTAGATTTTAATGCAAACTCCAAAAATTAAAACTTTGCCGACCGCATTGCAGTTAAAAACTGAACTTGACAGAATTAATCATAAAAAAGAATTTCGTAAGGTATTAAAAGGTACAATTATCTCTTTGCTTGCAGTTGCCGCAATATCAGTACTGATATCTGTATTGTTTATACCTGTTCTGAAGGTTACCGGTTCAAGCATGGAACCGACGCTGGCAGATAATCAGTATGTGCTGTGCCTTAACAATCAGAAGTATAAAACCGGTGATGTAATTGCTTTTTATTATAACAATAAGATACTGCTGAAAAGAGTTATTGCAGGCCCCGGAGATGTTGTGGATATTTCTGAGGACGGAACTGTTTATGTTAACGGAAATATTATTTCCGAGCCTTATATTACCGATAAGAGCAAGGGAAAATGTGATATTGAACTGCCGTATCAGGTTCCTGAAAACAGAATTTTTGTAATGGGTGACCATCGTTCAGAATCGGTTGACAGCCGTTCGGAGGTTATCGGATGTATTTCTAAAAAAGATATTGTTGGAAAAGTTACTTTTCGTATCTATCCTCTTGACGAAATTGGCAAAATTAAGTAGAAAGGGGGTAAAGCTATGACATCTGTTAATCAGAAAATAAAATATTTTCTCAGAAGCCATAAATATCAGAGAATCAGAATTCTGATTTTACTGATTTTGTCTGTTGCTGTGGTTTTTACGGTAATTACCGGTCTGATAAAGCCGGCTGTCAGCATGACAGGCGACCTTACCTGCACAGTTGAAGAACATATCCATACAGATGAATGCTACGCTGATGTTTTAGTCTGCGGACTGAATGAATCGCCGGTGCATTACCATGATGAAAACTGCTATGAACTGAAAAATGTTCTTGTATGCAGTATAACTGATGAATCACATATACATACTGATGAATGTTATGAATCAGCAGAAGTACTTATCTGCAATCTTCCCGAAGGCGAAGGTCATACACATACTGATAAATGTTGTGAACACAAACTTATATGTACCAAGCCGGAACATTTTCACAGCGAATCGTGTTATGAACAGGCTGAAGAAGCTGCACAGCTGTATAACGAAGAAACGGAATATATTCTGATGGCAGATTTCAGCAATACTCTTTCTGCTGAAAGTGTAACATATCTTTCCGGAACGGATATTGACACAAATGTAAGTGTCAATTTCGGTGAACTTATATCCGGAGTTTCGTATAAGGAAACTTCTTCATCTTCAACTGACGAAAATATAAAGCCTGTTAAATTCACGGTCAATTATACTCTTCCGTCAAATACACTTATGCAGGTTAATAATAACAAGCAGATATATTATAAACTACCTGACAATGTTATTATTACAGATGCACAGAGCGGTCCTGTTAAAGAAAACGGAATACAGACCGGTACATATCAGATAACAAATGACGGATATATTATTATTGACTTTGATCCAAACTATGTAAAAGACGGTTCTTCGGAAATAACCGGTGATATTTCTTTTGTTGCAAATGTAAAAAGAACTGATTCATCAGCTGACAAAGAAACCGTAACTATGGGCAATGTTTCGGTTGATGTTGATTTTTCCACTATTACAGAAAATAAATCTGATTTGTCTGTTGAAAAAAGTAACAGCGGCTACGATAAAGATTCCAGGACGATAAGCTATAATATTGAAATTTCAAGTGTCAACGGCTCCGGTGACGGTGATATTACTGTAACTGATTATCTTGCTGATGCAGACAGCAGTCTGATAAAGCTGAACCTTACAGACGGTCAGACAATTGAGGTAACTAAAACCCATGCTGACAATACAACTGAAACCGTGACAGCTACTGTATCTGTCGGGGCTGACGGCAAAGTAACGTTAAGCGGTCTTGCTTCACTTTCGGCAGGGGAAAAATATTCATTCGGATATTCAGCACAGCTGACCCCCGGAGATAAAGCCACAATTATTAATGCAAACAATAAAATAAGTGTTACAAACGGAACGCTTACAGCGGAAGATGATGATTATCTCAGCGTTGCAACAGGTTGTATACTTACAAAATCGGGAACTTATAACGATAAAACTGATAATATTGAATGGACAATTAAAATCCTCAATCCTTATGGCATAGATATAAACGGTTATACTGTTACTGACCAGATGCTGAGCCAGACTGTCACTGGAACGTTAAAAGTTCTTGACCAGAACTGGAATGTTGTTGAAAGTGCAGGTACTCTTGATACCACTAATAATACTTTCACATTCAGCAGCCTGACCGGAACTGAATACCGGCTTGTATATCAGACAAAATCGCCCGACCACGGTAAAACCATATCAAATAAAGCTGCGCTGAAAGATGACACAGGTACATCTGTCAATGAAGATATAGGTCAGGCATATGTCGGTTCAGACAGACAGTATATCAGCAAAGGCGGATACTCAAAGGGATTTGACATCAGCGGTAATGTTACAATTGGCTGGTCTGTTTCTCTCCAGTTCCAGGAAGGCGATTTTGCCGGCAAAACATATACTGATACAATGACAACTGATAAAACAGAGCATTATATGACAGTAAGTCAGTTTAACGGAATGACTCTTACAGGTACAAAACCAAATTATGAAAAGGTTTCACTTGTAAAAGGAACTGATTATACAGTTCAGTACTTTGATTTCTCCGGTAATGAAATAACAGGTCCGGAAGCGGAAAATATTAAAGTATGTTCATATAAAATTACTTTTGCTGATAATGAAACAATTCAGTCATTGTCGGATATAGAAATCGTATATGAGAGTATTGGTGTTATCAGTGACACAATGACAGTTGGAGAATCTGTTAATTTCAATAATAAAGCTGAGTTTAACAGTATTTATGCTGATGCTTCATACACAGAAACAAAAAAAGAGGCTTTAAAGAAATATGACGATTTAAACTGGGGACAGTCTGAAACAACACATAAGACAACTGAGCTTACAAAAACTGAAAGCGGAGAGTATATTCTCAAATGGGTTATTATTGCCAATGAAAGCAACAACTACGGCAGCAATGATGTCGAACTTTTTGACACTCTTCCGGAGGGCGTAACTTTTATTGAAAGCTCTGTTGCTTTTATGAAACATAACGGCTCATATTATGAAACTGCTTCGGGAATGGAAACTGTTTTTAATGCTGAAACCAATCAGATTGTTTTTAAAATTCCGGGGTCAGTTCATGGCGGTAAAGCTTTCCGTATTGATTACAGTGTATCGGTAACAGAAAATTTCATTCTTGCTAACAAGAGCGGAGATTCAACTTCATTTGTGAATACTGTAACTGACGGTACAAATACTGCCTCTCAGACACAGAAGATATCTTTCCCTCTGATTACTAAAACTGGTTCTGACCCTGACGAAACATATGACGGTGACATTGCATACACCATTGACATAAATCCTTATGCGCTTGATTTGTCTGATACTGATACAATTACGGTTACAGACCTTTTACCGCATTATTCAAAAAAGGATGAAAACGGAAACTTTGTTTATGGCTGGGGATATTCAGCTACTCTTGTAAATCTGAAAGTGATTGATGCTAAAACTAATGAGGAACTTGCCCCGTCTGAATACAGGCTCACATATTCAGATGAGGAGATTAATACTGTAAATTATGCAAAGTTTATAGCAGAACTTCCCGATGAAAGACATCTGAAAATACAGTATATCTATCATCTTGCATCTAACAGCCAAAGCGGATATAAAGGCAAGATTGAGAATACAGCCTATATTGATTATGGCACAGGCAGTCAGGAATCCTATTATCAGAATAATTATGATCTTGAAAAGGAGAGCAATGCACATACTGCAACTTCTGATTATATCAGAATTTACAAGGTGGATTCTCAAAATTATGCTATCCGTTTGGGAAGTGCAGAGTTTAATCTGTATCAATGGCAGGAAAGCAGCTGGCAGCCGCTTCTGAATCAGTCCAAAGAGGAAGACGGCAGTATAACACCAATATGGGGAACTGAATCTGACACACCTTTGAGTCTGGTTACAGATGATGCAAACGGCAGTTATCTGCTGCCGGAGCTTAAATCGGGTGTCCTTTACAAACTGATTGAAATAAAGGCACCGGAAAACTATGTTCCCCGTACAGCGCCATATTATTTCGTTCTTAATTCAATTCCGTCAGACCTGCCGGAAGGTGTGCAGACAGCAAAGATAGCAACGCTTTTAAAGGGCGGTATTATCAATGTTGAAAATTCACCAATGACAAATGTTGAAATGAAAGTCAGCAAGCACTGGGGAACTGATACTTCTTCCCAGCCGGTAGATGTTCAGCTGCTGGTGTCAGAAACTCCGCCGGATTTGCCAAAAACTATCACAGTAAATATTACTGATAGTAAAGGACGTAATATTACAAAAAAATTTGAAATAGATTCAAATGAAAATATTGAGCTGACAGTTAATACATTAAATGCTTACTGGAAAAGTGATTCTTTTACAGTTAATGGTATAAACGTTGATTCCTCAAAAGTATTAAAAAATGAAATATGGCAGGATTCTTCTGAAACTGAATTAAAATCTTATGTGAAGTATACGCTTGGGACAGTAATCGAAAGTGCGGAGGTTGCAATATATTTCAGTGAGTCTTATGATTACAGTAAGTATGATATTAAGCTGACAAACTGTACTGAAGTTTCTGAGGGAGATGTTCAGGTAATAAAAATACCGTCAGACGCAGTTCCGGTTGCCAATAATTCGACAATGACACTCAATGAGGCAAACAGCTGGACTTATACCTGGACTGATCTGCCGCAATGCAAATCTGATGGTACACTGTATTACTACTATGTTAAGGAACTGACTGAAATTAACGGTTACACAGCAGAGTATGATACAAACGGAATCAACGGCGGCGAAGTTAATATTACCAATCGCATGGAAGCTCAGAAACAGACTCTTCCGGAAACAGGTGGAAATGGAATGCAAAAAATATTTCTGACCGGATTTATTCTTATGATTGTTCCGGTATTGTGTTACCTTATCAATCGGCGGAAAAAGAGATGTTAATCATTCTTGGTTCGTCGTTAAAAATAAATGTATTATAAAATGAAAGGATATGATTTTATGAAAAATATCAAAAGAGTTTTTAGCCTTATGACTGTTGTTATGATGGTATTCTGTCTGAATATTTTCAGCGTGAATGTATCAGCAAGTGAGTACACAATAACAGTTAAAGCTCCGTCATCTGACAATGTTTCAATTGCTGGTCAGACATTTAATGCCTATAAGGTGTTCAGTCTTACTTACAGCGGTAATAATTATTCTTACACAGCAGATGAAACCTGTCTTGACTCAGATTATGAAGAAGTTAAATCATCAGTCGGAGCGACAGACTTCGCAGGTATTCTGACAGCACTTGATACAGAAGCAAATGCCCGTAAATTTGCTGATGCAGTTTATAATACCTATATAAAGGATAAAACTCCGGCTATAGCAGGAACAGCAACTGCTGATGCTGATTCAGCAGTCATTGATGTAAATGAACCCGGCTATTTCCTGGTATTCGGAACAGGTGCTGACGGCAATAATACAACAGTAACATCTCTTGTAATGCTGGGTACAACTGACACAACAGCCGAAATTACTGCAAAGGTTGATGCACCAACTATTACAAAGCAGATTAAGCATAACGAAACTGGTTCATGGGGCAATGTGGGCGATAATCAGATAGGTGATACTGTGGAATATCGTTTCATTTCAGATATTCCTTACAATATTGCAAACTTCACAAGCTATGACTACATTATCCATGATACCATGACTGCTGGTCTTACATTTGATGAAAGTTCAGTTAAAGTATACAAGGACGAGGGTAAGACAAGCCAGCTTGCTGATTCTTATGTAACTGTGACTAAGACTGATTCACAGAACTTTACCGTTAAGATTGATGTTTTAGGTGCTGTAAATGCAGGCGCTTTGTCAGCAACAGACACACTTTATACATATTACAGTGCAACTCTTAATACAAGTGCATTAGTTGCAGCTTCAGCTCCGGATTCATCAAATCACAATGACAATACTGTATACCTTGAATACTCAAATAACCCATATGACGCAACAACTGGTGAAACAACCACTTCACAGGTATATGAATGGACATTTAAATTTACTGTAAATAAGGTAGACTCTGAAAGTAATCCACTTGCAAATGCTGTATTCAACATTAAAAGGGACGGAGCAAATATAAAATTCACCAAAACAGGAACTAATGAATATACAGTTGACCCAAGCGGTACCATTGAAGATATTAAAACTGATTTAACAGGTAGTTTTGTAATTAAGGGTCTTGATGATGAAACTGATTACACACTTTCCGAAAAGACTCCTCCTGCCGGTTATAACAAGGCAGAAGATACTGTATTCAGCATTCAGTCCGGATATGGTGCATCCGGAAATGAGCTTACATCACTTTCAGCTAATATTGGCGGAACTTCCGGTCAGCCGCTTTCTGTTAATGTAGTTAATAATTCCGGTTCAAAGCTTGTGGGTACAGGCGGTATTGGTACAACTATTTTCTATGTATCAGGCGGAATACTGATGATTGTAGCTGCTGTTCTTCTTATCACAAAGAAGCGCATGAACAAGTAATAAATAAAGATTAAGCAGGCAAAGCTTGTTGTAATCTTTCTGCCATATTTTGCGGCTGTTATCTCAGCTGACAGTTAAAATGGCACCTGAAATAAAATATAATGTCTGGCGGCGGAGGAAAGTCCTCCGCTGAAAGGCATCAAGGAGTGTTCTATGAGGAAAAGAAAAGTAAGTGTTTCAACAGTAATACTTGTAATTGTTTTTCTTGCAGGACTCTCCGTGATGCTTTATCCGATTATAAGCGATTACTGGAATTCAAAAACTCAGAGCAGGGTCATTGCAGATTATGACAAACTCCTCAGCAATATGGATAATGAAACCTATAAGTCGATAATGGAAAACGCTGAGGATTATAACAATAAGCTTAAAAGGCTCTATAATCCTCTTGAAAATTACAATGAATTAGACGGCTACAATGACACACTTGAAGTTACCGGTACAGGAATAATGGGATATATCACTATTCCCGGAATTGATGTAGAACTGCCGATATATCACGGCACAAGCGATAAGGTTCTGAATAATGCGGCAGGACATTTGCAGGGTTCAAGCCTGCCAATCGGGGGAGATAGCACTCATGCTGTTATTTCCGCACACAGAGGTCTGCCGTCGGCAAAACTTTTCAGCGACCTTGACGAGCTTGAAAAAGGTGACAGGTTTACCATAACCGTTTTAAATGAGGTGCTGACCTATGAGGTTGACAAAATCCAGATAATTGAACCGGATGAGCTTGACAAGCTTGAAATTGTTGACGGCGAGGACTATGTCACGCTTATTACCTGTACTCCTTACGGCATAAATACCCACAGACTGCTTGTAAGGGGAACCAGAGTTGAAACGGAAAATAAATTATCGGTGAGAGTTTCGGCAGACGCAGTTAAAATAGAACCGATTCTCGTTGCACCATTTGTGGCAATACCTGTTCTGATAATTTTTCTTATAGTTATGCTGGGATTTGATAAAAATAAAAAAACTGACGGTGGTGAGGATAATGAAAAATCTTTGTAAAATTACATCTGTTTTTGCAGTGTTTTTAATAATATTTACCTGTATGGGCAGTATAGTAAATGCAGACAATTCTGATTCACTGACTATAATATGCCGTAAAGAAGATGTGATTTTAAGCGATATGGAATGGAAAATATTCTATGTTGCTGATATTAATGATTCCGGAAAATATAACGCCGTAAATAAATTTGCAGATTATCCTGTATCACTTGAAGACCAGTCAGTTTCAGCATTGCAGGAGGCAGCAGGAAAGTACGAAACATATACAATAATAGATAACATCACCCCTTTGAATCATGGGGTTACTGATGAAAACGGAAAGGTAGTTTTCAGCACTCTTGAAACTGGTCTTTATCTTGTGACCGGAGAACCGGTGAGAGTTGATGATATGGCTTATGTGCCGGTTCCGTCACTTATTGAGCTGAATGAAGAAAACAAGAACGGTACGTCATGGACTTATGACCTTACTGCCCTGCCAAAGCTTAAAGTTCTGCCGGCAACAACGCTTATCAGGTCGCAATATACCGTAAAAAAAGAATGGCTTAATGATAACGAAGGCATAAGACCGGAGTATGTCACAGCTGTGTTATACAGAAACGGTGTTGAATTTTCAACTGCTGTGCTGAATGAGCAGAACAACTGGCAGTTTGTCTGGAATGACCTTTCTATGACTGCTGACTGGAAAATTGAGGAACAGAATGTTCCCGGAGGTTACACAGTAAGCTATACTGAAAGCAATGATATTGTCACTATAACCAATACATATACGCCGATTTTAACGGGAACGTCATCATCTGGAAGTCACAGTTTATCATCAGCGTCAGGACTTATTACAGGCTCATCTGATAAACTGCCGCAGACGGGTATGCTTCTGTGGCCTGTTCCGGTACTGGGTATTTCAGGCATAGTTATTTTTATTGCCGGGTGGTTTATTTATAAAAGAGGTAAAAATGAAAAGTAAAATCGGAATTTCCCTGATGATTGCCGGCTGTCTTGCAATAATAGCTGCCGTATGTCTTGTCGGACTGAATATCAGTTCAGATTACAGCAGCGGAAAAAAATCCGCTGAAGTTTTAGAGCAGCTTGAAAGTATAATTGAAAATAAGACTGAAAATTCAAAATATACTGAAAATACAAAAGAGGAAAGTTTAAAACCGGTATCAATAGGCGATAATACATATGCAGGTATTATCAGTATTCCGAAAATTGGCATTGAACTGCCTGTAATGAGCAGCTGGAGTTATGAGAATCTCGATATTTCTCCATGTTTATACTATGAAGATTCCGGAAAGATGGTAATAGCTGCGCATAATTTTTCAAGTCATTTCGGAAAAATTAAAGAACTTGTTTTCGGCGATTACATTGCTTTTACGGATTCCGGAAACAATGTTAAGATGTACGAGGTTATCAATACTGAAATACTCGACAGCAATGATATTGACCGAATGATAAGCGGTGATGACTGGGACCTTACCCTTTTTACCTGTACATTAAGCGGTACTCAGAGGGTGACTGTCAGGGCAAGGGAAATATCGGATTTCAAAAATAGCTAAATTATTTTTAAAAAATTACCTGTTATATAAAATCTCCGGTATGCCATAATATTAGTGCGGCATTAATAAAATTTAAAGGAGATTCAATTATGAAAGGCGAATTTACTCAGAAGGGCAAGGAAGCTCTCGAACGTTTTAAGATGGAAGCTGCAAGCGAGGTTGGCGTAAACCTGAAGCAGGGTTACAATGGCGACCTGACAGCAAGAGAAGCTGGTTCAATCGGGGGCCAGATGGTAAAGAAAATGATCGATGCCTATAAGGTTCAGTAATTATTGATATATGAAAAAGCGGTATTGCAATTGCAATACCGCTTTAATTTGCTGTACAACCGTTTTAAATAGCGGCTGTTTTCTTATTTATACTGATAAAGCGCAACATTTTCAAATCCGTCCAGAAGACTGTCAAGGCGCTTGAATGCCTGAACTGTACCTCTTGCAACACAGCCCGTAGGTTCTTTGGCAATGTTGCATTTAACGCCTAATGTCCTGTTAATAAGCTTGTCAATACCGCCTAAAAGTGCACCGCCTCCGGTAAGCAGAATACCGTTTTCATATATGTCGCCTACCAGTTCAGGAGGGGTATCTTCCAGAAGATTTCTGATTGTGTCTACTATCTCAAAAATTTCATCTTCTATTGCGTCAAATACTTCAAGCTCACTTATGTTGATCATTTCCGGCAGACCTTTAAGAAGATTTCTTCCTCCGATATTCATTCTTACATCATCACTCGGATCATAAAGATTGGTAAGTTCCTTTTTAATCTGCTCTGCTGTTCTGTCGCCGATAAGCAGTTTGTGTCTCTTCTGCATATATCTTATAATTGCCTGGTCGATCATGTTTCCGGCAGTCTTGATTGAACGTGATGTAACGACACCGTTCATGGAAACAACAGCAACATCTGTTGTACCGCCACCGATATCAACTACAAGATGTCCTCTTGCCTTTGACATATTTACCCCTGCACCAAGCATTGCCGCAATCGGTTCCTGGATAAGATAAACCTTTCTCGAACCGGCATTCATAGCAGCTTCAACGACTGCTCTGCTTTCAACATCCGTAATAAAGGACGGAACGCATATAACGATTCTCGGCTTGACAAGTCTGTGACCGCTTGCCTTATGTACAAATTCTCTTATAAGGCATTGAGTCATCTCATCATCAGATATAACACCGCAGGAAAGAGGACGTATTACAGAAATGTATTCGGGAGATTTACCCACCATTCTATACGCCTTTTTTCCAACAGCAATAATTTTGTTGGTTCTCTTGTTGACCGCAATAACAGACGGTTCATTGAGAACAACCCCTTTGCCGTTTACCGCAATAACAATGTTTGCAGTTCCCAGATCAATTCCAATGTCCTGTGCCATATTCATTCATTCCTTTTTTAGTTTTGTTGTTGCTGCTGCAGCTGCATAAACCTCAGCTGCACCCATTTCTTTCAGTAACGCAGCACATCTGTTCATTGTACTGCCTGTTGTGATAACGTCATCACATAAAATTATTTTCATATTATCAGTCTTTAAACGGCTTTTTATGCCGAAAGCAACTGTATTTTCAAGACGTTCAGCTTTTGTCAGTGTGTGCTGAACGGCAGATTTGTTTTTGTAAAGTAAATCAGTCAGAAGAGGTATGCCGTTAATTTCTGCTATCCTCTCAGCAATGACTTCAGCCTGGTTGTACCTGCGCTTTCTGTATGATTCAACTGACATAGGTACTGGTACTACAGCGTCAGCTTTTAACTTGCTGTCCGCTATCCTTTCGCCAAGCAGATTCCCCGTATAAATACCAAACTCCTTGTGACCATCTTTAAGGGAAAGTATGCCGTTTTTAGCTTTTCCCTCATAATAAAAGCAGACAAATGCCCTGTCGTAGCTTATGGTATCACAGAAGCATTCAGCCTTGCCGCATCCGGGGCAAATTTCCTCCGGAAATGGTTTAAGCTCATCTGCACATCGGCTGCATATAAATTCGTCCCAGCTGATAAAATCAAGGCATAAGGGACAGCGGTTCGGAAAAAAGATGTCGGCAATAAATCGGTAAAGCTTATTCATTGCTGTTCATTTCCTCTTTAAGCATAGCCGTAAGACAAGTATAACGGTTTGTCCTTTTGTTGTTTGTCACCATTTTTGCCACTATCTTTTCGTCACCTATAATGATAAGCAGCTTTTTTGCCCTTGTAACCGCCGTGTAGAGCAGATTACGGTAATAAAGCTTGTCAAAACCGCCAAGCAGCGGTATCACAACAGCCTCAAACTCGCTTCCCTGGCTTTTATGTACGGTTATAGCATAGGCAAGCTCCAGCTGATCCATCATATCAAAGGTGTATGCGGCAGTACGTCCGTCAAAATCCACAGCAACTTCAAGTCTTGCACGGTTTATGCTGAGAATTTTTCCGATATCTCCGTTGTAGATGCCTGCACCCTGTTCGCCGTCCTTGCTCCATATTATGTCATAATTGTTTTTGGTCTGCATTATCTTGTCACCCTCACGAAAGGTGTATACAGGGGACTTGACTTCTTTTTTTGCCGGATGCTTTGGATTAAGCTGTTCCTGCAGTATCTTGTTAAGCTCAACCACACCCATTATCCCTTTTCTTGACGGAGAAATTACCTGTATATCGTCAGTAGGGGAGTAGTGGTAGGCTTTTGGCAGACGGGTCTTTACAAGGTCTACCATAAGATTGGACACAAGCTGCGGTTCTATACGTCTGAAAAAGAAAAAGTCATTGTTTTTCTGCGTCAGGTCGGGCAGTTCACCCTGAACGATTTTATGAGCATTTGTAACAATACAGCTTTTTTCTGCCTGGCGGAAAATTTCTTTCAGTTCAATAACAGGAAGACACCTGCTTTCAATAAGGGACTTCAGCAGATTTCCAGCCCCCACAGACGGCAGCTGATCACTGTCACCTACCATTATAAGCCGGCAGTTTAACTTTAAGGCACGCAGCAGACTTTCAAACAGAATAACGTCAACCATTGACATCTCGTCCACAACAACAACATCGCTTTCCAGCGGATTGCTTTCGTCATGCTTGAATTTCAGTCTGCCGTTCTGGTCGTACTCCACCTCAAGCAGACGGTGGATAGTTCTTGCCTCACGTCCTGTAAGGTCAGACATTCTCTTTGCGGCACGTCCGGTAGGTGCGGCAAGAAGAACTGTTTCGCCCTTTTTCTCATACAGTGAAATTATAGCGTTGAGGGTTGTAGTTTTACCGGTTCCCGGACCGCCTGTCATAATCATTATTCCCCGTGACAGAGCAGTAGTTATAGCCTGCCGCTGGAGTTTTTCGTAATGAATACCGTTCTGCTCCTCTTCCATGTCAATAAGCTGTTCGTAGTCATAATCGTCCGGACTGGAAAAGGCTTTCAAAACAGATATGCGTCCTGCAATATATCTTTCAGCATTGTAATAGTCTGCAAGATATACAAAACCTCTGTCATTTTTCAGGTACTCAAAAATCAGCTCGTCCTCAATCATTTCGTTGTAAACTTCATACAGGTCTGACTGGGAGATATTCAGATACTGACAACACATAGTTTCAAACTTGTCAAGGGGAATGCAGGAATGACCGGCTCTGGCGTTTTCTTCAAGAATAAACACAAAACCTGCCTGTATGCGCTTGTGTGAATCAGTCGGTATTTTCATTTCTCTTGCGACTTCCTCTGCCTTTTTAAAAGGAAGTTCAACGGGAAACCCGCAAAGGCAGTAAGGATTGCTTTTGATAAGTTCTATTGCCTGCAATCCCCACTGCTGATAAGCCTTCATGGCGTACCCTGCTTTTATACCATACTGGGAGAGAAAAATCATCAGATGGCGCAGATTAAAAATTTTCTGCACCTCGTTTGCAATTTCCTCACATTTTTTCGGGGAAATGCCTTTTATCTCGCCCAGACGGCGTGGTTCTTTTTCCATGATTTCAAGGGTCTGTTCGCCGAAAACGTCAACTATTCTTTTTGCAAGGGCAGGACCGATACCCTTTATTGCACCAGACGAAAGGTATTTACAGATATTTACAGATGTGTTAGGAAGCTTTCTTTCGCAGTATTCGGTTTTAAACTGCACACCGAATTTAGGGTGGGTAACATAAGACCCTTCCAGCAGAAGAATTTCTCCGCTTTCAACATCTCCCAGTTCCCCGACAGCTGTTACAAGCTCTCCTCCGGTGTCAATATCAAGGACAGTATAGCCGTTTGATTCGTTGCGGAATAAAACGTTCTCAACCGTCCCCTCAATTCTTAAAGTCTGTTCTTCCATTTTTATTCCTTTCAAAAAAACACATCTTATCTTATATTATACAATTTTTTGATCAGAAATGCAATTATTTTTTTCACAGGAAAAAATAATTTTTAAAGCGTTGTCCGGTTCTGTCAGTTCAAGAAAGCTGTTTTCAAGGCAATACTGCCTGCAAAGCTCCGTCTGATACTCATTCAGACCGTTGTTTATAAGAATAATTTTCCTTACCAGTTCGTCGTCAGTCCATCTTAGCTTATGTATGACATTTTCAATTTTCAGTTCCACATCATCTTCAGCGTCCAGAACAATTACAGCTGTAAATCCGCACGGGAAATCACAGCCCGGCATCTTCATAAGAAGATTTACCGCTTCAATAACCACAATCGTTCCGATAATAACAATGACTGTAACAGTAACAGGGTCCATAGCCGTCATCTCCTTGGTGAACCTGTCTTCAAAAGCGTATGCGCACGTTTTTTGGCAAATTTTTGCCGCATACTGCGTTAAAAATGTTTGCCATACACGAGTCTGCGCATTTCTGTCTTGTCTGTGTCAAAATTATGCTCGGAAATCCGCACACATATCTTATGAAGACAGGTTCAAAGTTCTTATTGCATAATATGCTTTTTCACAGGAAAATGACACAAAAAATTCAAGGGATGCTGCAAAAAAGCATCCCTCATAAAAATAATTATTCGTCTTTTTTATTTTTCTTATTCTTTTTTTTGTTCTGCTGTGTTTCTATCATGGCTTTTGTTCTTGCCTCTTTGGCAGCAGCAGCCTTTTCGGAAACAGTAATATTCTCCTGAATAGCCCACATCTTTATTCTGAGTTTGCTCTTGTCACCGCCTGTTTCAATAACAACAGTGTCCTCAGTTTTCTTTACAACGATACCGACGATTCCGCCGATAGTCATAATTTCATCGCCTATCTGAATGCTCTCACGCATTTCCTTCTGCTCTTTATCCTTTTTCTTCTGAGGTCTTATCATAAGGAAATAGAAGAAAACAATGACCAGAACAAACATTATCAGTGTTGGGTAGATACTGCCTGCCTGTGAGCCGTTCTGGGACATAACTGTCATAAAACTGTTCATTTAATATCCTCCGTTATTTTGATTTAATGTATTCGTCAATGGACTTAGCCGCAGTTTTTCCGGCACCCATTGCCAGAATAACAGTTGCAGCACCTGTTACAGCGTCACCGCCTGCATAAACGCCTTCTTTGGTAGTCAGCATATCTTCATTTACGATAAGACAGCCTCTCTTGTTAGCGTCAAGACCGTGAGTTGTAGTTCTGATGAGCGGATTCGGAGAAGTACCGATAGACATGATAACAGTGTCAACATCGAGGTTATAGTTTGAACCCTCAACCGGTACAGGACTTCTTCTGCCGCTTTCGTCAGGCTCGCCAAGTTCCATTTTGATACATTCCATAGCACAGACTCTGCCGTTTTCGTCAGCAAGTATTCTTACAGGATTGTTGAGATTCAAGAACTCAACGCCTTCTTCCTTGGCGTGGTGAACCTCTTCCTTTCTTGCCGGCATTTCAGCCTCAGAACGTCTGTAAATTATGTAAACGTGCTCAGCACCCATTCTCAGCGCACTTCTTGCGGCGTCCATAGCAACGTTTCCGCCGCCTACAACAGCAACAGATTTTGACTTGATGACCGGAGTTGCATAGTCGTCAAGATAACCCTTCATAAGATTGATTCTTGTGAGGTACTCGTTAGCAGAGCATACACCGATAAGTGATTCGCCCTCAATACCCATAAATCTCGGAAGACCTGCGCCGGAGCCGATAAATACAGCCTCATAGCCCATATCCATAATTTCGTCAACGGAGAGTACCTTTCCGATAACCATGTCCTGCATAATTTCAACGCCGAGATTTTTAAGCTTTGTGATTTCTTTCTGAACAATTGCCTTAGGAAGTCTGAATTCCGGAATACCGTACATCAGAACACCGCCGGCAGTATGGAAAGCCTCAAAAATTGTTACCTGGTAACCAAGCTTTGCAAGGTCTCCGGCACAGGTAAGTCCGGACGGACCGGCACCGACAACAGCAACCTTATGACCATTCGGCTCAGGCTTTACGGCAGCAGCAGCCTTGTCCATCATGTAATCAGCAACAAATCTTTCCAGACGTCCGATCGCAACCGGCTCGCCCTTGATGCCTCTTACACATTTTCCCTCGCACTGATTTTCCTGTGGACAAACACGTCCGCAGACAGCCGGAAGAGCGTTTGTGGAAGTGATTATCTCGTATGCACCCTCAAAATCGCCCTCTGCGACCTTTGCGATAAATTCAGGTATTCTTACGCTTACAGGACAGCCTGTAACGCATGGCTTATTCTTGCAGTTAAGGCAGCGCTTTGCCTCTTCAATTGCCATTTCTTCTGTATATCCGAGAGTTACCTCTTTAAAGTTTCTTGCTCTGACTTTTGGATCCTGTTCAGGCATAGGAACCTTGTTTAATGCCATATTAGCCATTCTGATATTCCTCCTGTTAATTAAGCTTTCTCAGCACTTTTGAGCATACGGCATTCATGCTCCTGCTCTCTGTATGTAGAATTTCTCTTCATAAGTTCATCGAAGTCAACCTCATGACCGTCAAAGTCAGGACCGTCAACACAGGCATACTTAATCTGACCGCCGACAGTTACACGGCAGCCTCCGCACATTCCTGTACCGTCAATCATGATAGGGTTAAGTGAAACGATAGTCTTTATGCCGTAAGGCTTAGTAACAGCGCAGACAAATTTCATCATAGGAACAGGTCCGATTGCGATAACTGCGTCATACTTGTTTCCGGCGTCAATAAGCTCCTTGAGAGCGTCGGTAACAAATCCTTTTTTGCCGTAGCTGCCGTCGTCTGTGCAGACAATGAGA
Source organism: Ruminococcus sp. UBA1394 (assembly GCA_002305725.1). GTDB lineage: Bacteria > Bacillota > Clostridia > Oscillospirales > Ruminococcaceae > Porcipelethomonas. The sequence goes on from DBQM01000060.1 coordinate 22,226, forward strand.
TTGCTTGAAGTCTTTTTAAACTCATCCTCAAGAATAACGATATCCTTGCTTCTGAAGCCTGTTATAACGTCAACCTCAAGGCCTCTTTCAAAAAGTTCCTTTGCCTGCGGGTAAGCAATAGCACAGCCTACACCTCCGCCAATTACGCAGACGTTCTTTGCGCTTTCGTCAATGTGTGTAGGAATACCAAGAGGACCTGCAACGTCAAGAAGTGCATCGCCTTCATTTAATGTGGCAAGCTGTTCAGTTGTTGCGCCGACGATCTGGAAAATGATTGTAATGGTACCCTTTTCCCTGTCGTATCCGGCAATTGTAAGAGGAACTCTTTCGCCCTTTTCGTCAATTCTGAAAATTATGAATTGTCCGGCTTTTGCTTTTTTTGCAATAAATGGTGCTTCAATATCCATAAGCACTACAGCCGGATTAAGCACACGTTTGTGAACAATTTTGAACATAACTCAACTCTCCTGTGAAATTATTGTATTAAAACTTATTATATCATAATTTTATTTTCTTTGCAATAGTATGCAGAAAACTTAAATAAATTAAATTTCCCTCCATACCCAGTCGACTGCAAGTCTGAACCACTGTGCACAGACCGGATTGATATGACCGTCATAGCTGGCAGTTGAATCATCAGACATCGCAAGTCCATGACCGCCGTAAGGGAAAATGTGACACTCAAAAGAGATGTTGTTTGCACTCAGCTCTTTTATAAAGTCAAAGGTATTTTCCGGCGGAACACAGCCGTCATCAGCACAGTGCCAGATAAATGTCTTAGGAGTATCCTTTGTGACCTGCTTTTCAAGTGAAACAAGTTCAAGCATTTCTTCGGACGGCTCTTTTCCGATAATATTGTCAATTGAACCCTGGTGGCAGAACTTTCCGCTTGTAATAACCGGATATGAAAGAATCATGCCGTTTGGCTTGCATACTTCAGTATCCCCAAGGATATTTTTAAGGTAATCACTGTTCCAGAGAGTACCCAGACTTGCTGCAAGATGTCCGCCTGCTGAAAAACCGCAGACAAATATTTTGTCAGGGTTTATATCGAACTTTTCAGCATTTTCTCTTACAAATTTAACTGATTCTGCAATTTCAAGCAGTGCTGCCGGGAACGGAGTGCATATACTGTATTTGAGAACGAAAGCATTGATTCCGTGGGAGGAAAAACGCATTGCAACAGCCTGTCCCTCACGGTCTGAGAGAAACTCATAGCCGCCTCCCGGACAGATTATAACTGCCGGACGGTTACGCAGTCCGATTTCCGGTGAAACGTTAAGAGTGTAATCAAATAACTGTGCATTGAGTCCATCAGCTGAAACGCCTGCTTTCTGATAGTCAGGTACAATATTATATATTTTCATTTAACCAATTTCCTTTCGTGTTTTCGTACAATTTTTATTATATCATTTCTCAGAAATCTGTCAATAAAAATTTTCTTATTTTTTGAAAAAAGAGATGATATTTTTGTGAAAATATGTTATAATAGGTTGCAAGCAGCTATTATATATTTATCAGAGAGGTATAAAAATGAGAATAAGATGTAAACCGTGGGCAAAGCCGGAGCTTGAAGCCTGCAATTTCTGTATAAACACACCGGAAGAACTTAAAGGAAAATGGCAGAATGAATTTAACAACAGAAAGCCGGTTTATCTTGAACTTGGCTGCGGAAAGGGCGGTTTTATTTCACAGGCTGCTTCCGCAAATCAGGATAAAAACTTTATTGCAGTTGACATAAAAAACGAAATGCTGGTGCTGGCAAAGAGAAAAATTGAGGCAGAGTATGAGAAAAAGAATCTGCCTCTGGACAATGTCAGAATATTTATAAAAAATATAGAACAGATAGACAATGTATTTGACAGAGAAGATAATATCGAAAGGATATATATAAATTTCTGCAATCCGTGGCCTAAATCAAAGCACAAGAAAAGACGTCTTACACATTACAGACAGCTTATGAAATACAAGGAATTTTTAAACGGAGAGCTTTGGTTCAAGACTGATGATGATGACCTTTTTAACGAATCATTTGAATATTTTGAACAGGCAGGATATAAAATAAAATATAAGACCTATGACCTGCACGAAAGCGGATTTGAAGAGAATTTTATAACAGAACATGAACAGATGTTTACGGCAGAGGGAAAGAAAATCAAGTTTCTGATTTCCGAGCCGTAAAAGCACAACAGAGAGGAATTTTATGAACAGCTTAGTTAAGGAACTGATTATTGACGGAAATACCGCCGACCTTAATCCGGCAAACTCATTCAGAGGACTCGGCGCTGTTACAGGCAACAATTCATCAAGACTTCTTATGGACTATAAAGCGAAAAATCCGGAGTCCTATCAGGAGATAATGGAGCTTTTGTTCAGACCGGATTACGGTGCTGGTCTTACACACATTAAAATTGAGTTTGGTGCTGATATAAATTCATCTTCCGGTACGGAAGCCTGTGTCAAGAGATATGAGAACGAAAAGGCGGACGTTACCAGGGGAGCAGGATTTATGTTTGCCGCTGATGCTAAAAAAATCAATCCGGAAATCACAGTAGATCTTCTCAGATGGGGAGAACCGGCATGGGTCGCAAAGGCATTTGAAAAAAGCCGGCAGGACGGATTTGAGGCAAGATATAAGTGGTATAAAGAAACTGTTGACGCCGCCTATGATACTTATGGACTGAAATTTGACTTTATCAGCGCAGATGCCAATGAAACTGGAAAAGCTGACGCAGACTGGATAATTTATTTTTCCGAACGCCTTAAATCCGAAAAAAACCGCAGATATGACTATGACAAAATAAAGATTGTTGCGTCGGATGAGGTAGGCACAAGGAATATAGCAAAGCAGATGACTGAAAATGAAAGGCTGAGAAATGCCGTCGATGTTATCGGTCTGCACTACACTACTTACGGTGATGAAAATACCCGCCTGCTCAATGAAAAATACGGCAAGGAAATATGGTACAGCGAGGGTGTTGCGCCATGCAATGTGCCGAAATACTCGGTCAATGCTGACGGTTCTGGCATTTCCGGAATAAATTCAGTCATTGATGTGACAAACCGCATTATAAACAGCTATTGTCACGGTTCAATGGTCATGTATGAGTATCAGCCGGCTGTTGCCGCATATTACACCGGCTCGAACTATGCTCCCAAACAGCTTGTTACGGCAGAGCAGCCTTGGTCGGGGTACTATGAAACTGATTCCGGACTGTGGGGTGCGGCTCACATAACATACTTTGTAAAAAAAGGCTGGAAGTATATAAAAAGTGCCTGTTTCGGTGACGGAAAGGAAAATCACCATATCACCGAAACGACTGAAAATCATATTGCTCTTATGTCCGAAAGCGGCGACTACACTCTGATACTTACCAATGATTCTGACAATGTAAGGCAGTATAACGTCTGCATAAGAAATGTTCAAAAGGCTGATTCAGAGGTTTACTGCGTTGAAACGAGAGGTCCGGAGGCAGGATGTCGATTTGATTCTGACTGGTTCAGGGTCATTGACAAAATAATTCCGGCAAAGAATAAAACCGGCTGTTTTTACCGTCTTGATGTCAAACCTCATTCGATTCTCACCTGTACCACATTAAGTGTTGAAAATGTTAATGGGACAGATTCAGTAAAAAAATCCGGATTTCCATACAAACACCTTGAACTGCCTTACACAGACAGTTTTGATTACAGTGATGAGTTTCTCAGAGCAAGAGGCGGTGCGCAGCTGTACACTACCGATCAGGGCGGTGCTTTTGAAATAAGGAAATTTGAAAATAAAAATGTCCTTGAACAGATAATAACCAAAGATATTATTCCGTCCGACTGGCGCTTCAGAGGTACTCCGGCTCCAGCCACAAATCTTGGCGATGACTGCTGGAGTAATTACAGCGTTAAGGCGGAGGTATATTTTGACAGTAACAGTCCGGACAATTATATTGGAATTGGACTCAGATATAATTCTGCTGTGACCTGTGATTACAGTTCTGAATGCGGATATCAGCTGAGGATTTTCTCTGACGGAAACTGGCAGCTGAGATATTTTGACGAAGTTGTTGCAGACGGAAACGAAAACATAATTTCACCTGTTGAATGGAACACTGTCAAAATATCTGCAAAACATAACAGAATAAAATGCAGCATTAACAGGCAGATCTTGTGTGAGTATATTACTTCTTCACCAATGATTTATGCCGGAAGAATATCCCTTTACAGTGCTCATTACAGAAACAGATTCAGAAATCTTTCAGTCAGTCCGATTGCAGGTGTTCCGTATTGTTCTGACCGTGAGGATTGTCTTTCCGGAAACATCAGATATACTGACGGCTGGGTGAAAAACGCTATGGACAGCTTCCGTTTCTACAATCGTACCAGCGTTTCAGCGGATGGAAATAACGAAAGCTTTGAATATGATTTCAGCGGCGAAACTGTTGCACTTATGGGTGAGGCAGAAAATCTTCGTCTGAAAATTGAAATAGACGGTAAAATTATGACTGCCGGATTTTTCATAGAAAAATGTGGCTCAAGACAGGCTTTTTACTTCATATCCGGACTTTCCGACCAGCAGCATAAGATCAAAGTTACTGTTTTATCCGGAAAGCTTTCACTTGACAGCATTATTACAGACGAATATTGCAGTACCGGAAAAAAGAGCAACGCTGTTTCAAAGAAAAAATCTGCGAAAAAGACTTCGGGAAAACTGCTTAAAAAAAGTACTCTGCTTATTGGGACAGGACTTGCAGTTGCAGGCGCAGGAGCGTTAATTTTAGGCAAAAAATTCAAAAAATTGACTGATAAAAAATAATTTTGTTATTTTACTGGACATTTATCAGTTTATGTGTTATAATAACATTCAGTAAAACCTTTAAGTTGATCCTGTGAGGTTGACAAGGTAGTGTTTAAAAGCAAGCTGTAGCTATATTCTCAGTCTGCAAATTATGCGCTTATCTGTCAGCACAGGTAAGCGTTTTTTGTTTTAATAAAGCAGATATATTGAGTGTGTATCAATATATTGTGAGGTGATAATTTGGAAAGAAAGACAATTATCATGGACGAAAGTGCAATGAAACGTGCTGTTGCAAGAATCACCTATGAGATTCTGGAACGCAACAAGGGTGCGGAAAATCTTTGCCTTGTGGGGATTTACTCAAGGGGTGTGGCACTTGCAGAGCGAATTGCCGCAAAAATCAACGAGCTTGAAAGTATAGACGTACCCTGCGGTGCTCTTGATATAACTCCCTTCAGAGATGATATGAAACCTCTCGGAGAGTGTGACAGGACTGATATTGACTTTGATATCAGAAACAAGCACGTTGTTATTGTTGACGATGTCATTTACACCGGAAGAAGCACCCGTGCCGCAATTGATGCTCTTATTGAAAGAGGACGTCCGCAGTCCATACAGCTTGCAGTGCTGATTGACAGGGGACACAGAGAACTGCCTATAAGGCCCGATTATGTGGGAAAAAATCTTCCTACGTCACGGGAGGAAAGCGTTAAGGTGGCAGTAACGGAAATTGACGGTCAGGATAATGTTTCGATTTATTCCGGCTGATGGAGGAAACAATGAGTTCAATATTATTAAAGAATGTAAGGGCTGTTGATGATAAGCTTGACAGACAGTGCGACATACTGATTGACAACGGAATTATAAAAGAAATCGGTGACAGTATTGATTTTCAGGCAGACAGCGAATTTGACTGCACAGGACTTACTGCCATGCCGGGACTTTTTGATATGCACGTTCATTTCCGTGATCCCGGATTCACCTACAAAGAAGACATCATAACTGGTGCGGCGGCGGCTCTGCACGGCGGTTTTACCGGTGTTGCGTGTATGCCAAATACAAATCCTGTTACGGATAATCCGGAAACTGTCAACTATATTATTGAAAAGGGAAAATATACCGGAGTTAAAATATATCCGGTGGCATCAATAACCGAAGGTCTTAAAGGGGAAACTCTGAGTAATTATCCGATTCTGAAAAAAGCTGGGGCAATTGCAGTTTCAGATGACGGACGTCCTGTGGAAAGCAGGGCAATGCTCAGAGACGGTATGCAGGCGGCAGAAAAAAGCGGTTTGCTGACTATATCTCATTGCGAGGATCTTGAAATTATCGGAAACGGTAAAATGAACAAAGGAAAAGTTTCGGAGGAGCTTGGAGTACCCGGAATGGACAGGCTTTCCGAGGACAGCATAACAGAACGTGAGATACTTACAGCAAGGGAAACCGGCTGCCGTATCCACATTGCCCATGTAAGCACAAAGGGAAGTACTGATATAATCAGACAGTACAAAAAAGCCGGAGTAAAGGTAACATGCGAAACCTGCCCTCATTATTTCATGATGACAGACGAGATGTTAAGAACCCGTGATGCAGATTACAGAATGAATCCTCCTCTGCGTGAGGAAGATGACAGACTTGCCATAATTGATGGAATATGTGACGGTACTATTGACTGTATTGTAACAGACCATGCGCCTCATTCAAAAGAGGAAAAGTCAGATTTTCTAAGTGCACCAAACGGAGTTGTGGGACTTGAAACCTCACTTGCGGCAGTCCTTACGGGACTTTATCATACCGGTAAAATTACACTGAACAAAGTGGCAGAGATAATGTCCGTAAACCCGAGGAAAATTCTTGGCATACCTGAAGTGAATATTTCCGTGGGAATGAATGCTGAGATAACTCTTATAGATACTGAAAAGGAATGGAATGTAAATCCGGAAGAGTTCAGGTCTAAAGCATCAAATTCAGCATTCAAGAATATGACACTGAAAGGAAAGACAGTCGGTGTAATTTCAGACGGAAAAATGCAGTTTTTTGAAAGATAAAATATAAAGGAGTTAGGATAATGTCATTTGACAGACTTATTGAAAAGATCATCACATTAAAAAATCCTACTGTTGTAGGACTTGACCCAAAGCTTGAATACGTTCCGGAGTTTATAAGACAGGAGTTTTTTGCACAGGACGGCGAAACTCTTAAAGCAGCTGCAAAGGCTATCTTTAAATTCAACCAGGCTATCATTGACGAGATATGTGATATCGTACCGGCAATCAAACCGCAGGCAGCATACTATGAAATGTACGGTCACTACGGAATAAAAACTCTTGAACAGACTATCCGCTACGCACAGCTCAAAGGAATGTTCGTTATTACCGACGGCAAAAGAAACGACATCGGCGCAACTATGGAGGCATATACTAATGCACATCTGGGCGGCGTTAAGATAGGTGAAACAGAATGTGAGCCATTCGGCGCTGACGCTCTGACTGTAAACGGGTATCTGGGCACTGACGGTATTGAACCGCTGCTGAAAGTCTGCGAGGAAAAGGACAAGGGAATCTACGTTCTGGTCAAGACTTCAAACAAGTCCAGCGGCGAACTTCAGGACAAGCTTATTGACGGTACTCCGGTGTACGCTGTAATGGGCGATATGTGTGAAAAATGGGGCAGCGGACAAATCGGCAAGTACGGTTATTCTTCTGTGGGCGCAGTTGTTGGCGCTACATACCCGGAACAGCTTTCGGAACTGAGAAAAAGACTGCCGCATACAATGTTCCTTGTTCCCGGATATGGTGCACAGGGCGGCGGTGCCAAGGGTATTGCAGGAGCATTTGACGAAAACGGACTGGGCGCAATCGTAAATTCATCAAGAGCAGTAATGTGCGCATACAAAAAGGAAGAAAACTGTCCGGAACAGGATTTTGCAAAGGCTGCAAGACGTGAAGCTGAAAGAATGAGAGAAGACATTACTTCTTATATCAATCTGAAATAGAATTTTATCTTTGAAAGGAATGATTTGATGTCATTGTTTAATCAGGACGAAAAGGCTTATCTGCTTTTAGCTGACGGCACTGTTTTTGAGGGACGCAGCTTTGGTGCAAAGGGTACTGTAATAGGCGAGGTTGTTTTCACTACCGGACTTACCGGATATCAGGAAACGCTGACAGACCCCAGCTATTACGGTCAGATTGTAACCCAGACTTTTCCGCTTATCGGAAATTACGGAGTAAACCGAGAGGATAACGAGTCGGCTAAATCCTATGTAAGCGGATATATTGTAAGAGAATGGTGCAATACTCCGTCAAACTTCCGCTGCAGCGGTACAATTGACGATTTTCTGAAAGAGCAGAATATAATCGGTATTCATTCAATTGATACAAGAAGTCTTACAAGAAAAATTCGTGAGGCCGGCGTTATGAACGGTGCAATTACAACAGAAAATCCTGCTGAAAAAAGGGACGAGCTGCTGGAGAAAATAAAGGCTTATACAGTAAAGGACGCTGTTAAAACAGTAACAGGTACTGAAACAAGAGTTTACAGCAATGACGCTCCGAAATACAAGGTAGCACTTTTTGATTTCGGATACAAGAGAAATATCAGAAACGAGCTTGTAAAGCGTGGCTGCGAAGTAACAGTAGTACCGGCAAATACAACAGCTGAGGAAATAAAGGCGCTTGCACCCGATGGAATCATGTTCTCAAACGGTCCCGGCGACCCGACAGAAAATGTTGAGATAATAAAGAATATCAGAGAAATCGCACAGCTTAACATTCCGATTTTCGGTATCTGTCTTGGTCACCAGCTTATGGCGCTGGCTCACGGCGGAAGAACTGAAAAGCTCAAATATGGTCACAGAGGAGCAAATCAGCCTGTTGTTGACAAGGCACTCGACAAGACCTTTGTAACAAGCCAGAATCATGGCTATGCGGTTATTGGCGACAGTATTGATCCGGAGATCGCAGAGGTTTCACATTTCAATGCAAATGACGGAACCTGTGAGGGAATGAGATACAAGAAAATCAACGCTTTTACTGTACAGTTCCATCCGGAAGCACACGGCGGTCCGCAGGATACTGAATATCTGTTTGATGAATTTATTGAAATGATTAAAAAGGAGATGCACTGATATGCCTTTAAGACAGGATATTAAAAAAGTACTTGTAATAGGTTCAGGTCCGATAGTAATCGGGCAGGCAGCCGAATTTGACTATGCCGGAACACAGGCATGCCGTGCATTGAAACAGGAGGGTCTTGAGGTAGTACTCATAAACTCAAACCCTGCTACAATTATGACTGACAAGGCAATGGCGGATAAAATCTACATTGAACCGCTTACCCTTGACGTTGTAAAGAGAATTATCGAAATCGAAAAGCCGGACAGCGTTCTGTCAACTCTCGGCGGACAGACTGGACTTACTCTTTCAATGCAGCTTGCAGAAGAGGGATTTCTTGACGCTCACAATGTAAAGCTGCTGGGTGCAGACCCGCTTACTATCCACAAGGCTGAGGACAGACAGGCTTTCAAGGATACAATGGAAAAAATCGGAGAACCATGCATTCCTTCAAAGGTTGTTGAAACAATCGAGGGCGCAGTTGACTTTGCAAAGGTTATAGGCTATCCGGTTATCGTTCGTCCTGCGTTTACACTGGGCGGTACAGGCGGCGGTATTGCAGAAAATGAAGAACAGCTGAGAGATATTTCCAAGAACGGTCTGAGACTTTCACCTATCACACAGGTTCTCATTGAAAAGTGTATCAGCGGCTGGAAGGAAATTGAGTTTGAGGTTATCCGTGACAGCAAAGGCAACGTTATAACAGTCTGCTCCATGGAAAACTTTGACCCGGTAGGCGTTCACACAGGTGACAGTATCGTTATCGCTCCGGCTGTTACTCTTTCTGACAGAGAGTACCAGATGCTGAGAACAGCGTCACTGAACATTATTTCCGAACTTAAAGTTGAAGGCGGCTGCAACTGTCAGTTTGCGCTTCACCCGGAATCAATGGAATATGCAGTTATCGAAGTAAACCCGAGAGTATCACGTTCTTCCGCACTTGCTTCAAAGGCAACAGGCTATCCTATCGCAAAGGTTGCAACAAGAATTGCTATCGGCTACACTCTTGACGAAATAATTAACCAGGTAACAGGCAAGACCTATGCCTGCTTTGAGCCTGCCCTTGACTATGTTGTAGTAAAGTTTCCTAAGTGGGCGTTTGATAAATTTGTTTATGCAAAGAGAACTCTTGGTACACAGATGAAGGCTACCGGTGAGGTTATGGCAATCGGCACAAGCTTTGAACAGGCTATGATGAAGGCTGTACGTTCAACTGAACTGGGTGTTGATTCTCTTAACATGAAGAAATTTGCAGAGGTTTCAACGGAGGAACTTCTTGAAAAGATTCCTCATGCAGACGATGAACGTGCATTCCAGGTTTACGAACTACTGAAACGTGATGTTTCAATTGAAAAACTCCATGAGATAACACTCATTGACGAGTGGTTTTTAAGCAAGCTTAAAAATCTTGTTGACCTTGAAAGATGGCTTGCTGATGGTGAACTGACAGAGGACAAGTATCTTACAGCCAAGAATTACGGATATCTTGACAGCACTATCGAGCGTATGTCCGGACAGAAATGCCCAATGAGAAAAAGAGCCGTTTACAAGATGGTTGACACCTGTGCCGGAGAATTCAAGGCTGAAACACCTTACTTCTACTCAACTTTTGATGAAGAGAATGAGGCAAAGCAGTTTATTGAAAGAACAGATACAGGCAAGAAAAAGGTTATCGTTTTCGGTTCAGGTCCTATCAGAATCGGTCAGGGTATCGAGTTTGACTACTGCTCTGTTCATTGCGTTTGGTCGCTGAAAGAAGAGGGCTACGAGGCAGTTATCTGTAACAACAATCCGGAAACTGTTTCAACTGACTTTGATACCGGCGACAGACTTTATTTTGACCCTCTGACTAAAGAGGACGTTGAATCCATTATCGAAACTGAACAGCCATACGGTGTTGTTGTGCAGTTCGGTGGTCAGACAGCTATCAAGCTGACACGTCATCTTGCTGATATGGGTGTAAACATTCTGGGGACTTCTGCCGACAGTATTGACGCTGCAGAGGACAGAGAGAGATTTGATGAACTCCTTGAAAAGTGCGGCATTCCACGTCCGGCTGGCTACACAGTAATGACAACGGAAGAGGCTGTTGAAGTTGCTGAAAAGCTGGGATATCCGGTACTTCTCCGTCCGTCCTACGTTCTTGGCGGTCAGAATATGATTATTGCTCATTCTGAAAAGGACGTTGTTGAGTACATGGGAATCATTACAAGAACAATGATTGAAAACCCTGTGCTTATTGATAAATATATGATGGGTAAGGAAGTAGAGGTTGACGCTATCTGTGACGGTACAGATTTCCTCATTCCAGGTATTATGGAGCATATTGAGCGTGCCGGAGTTCATTCGGGTGACTCTATCTCAGTTTATCCGGCTCAGACACTTTCACCGAAAATTGTTGACACAATCATTGACTATACTAAAAAGCTTGCATTTGAGCTTAAAGTAATCGGTCTTGTAAATATTCAGTATGTTGTATATAACAACGAGGTATATGTAATCGAGGTAAACCCACGTTCTTCAAGAACTGTTCCTTACATCAGCAAGGTTACGGGTATTCCTATGGTTGATATTGCCACAAAGATTATGTTGGGTACAAGTCTTAAGGAACAGGGCTACGAAAGCGGTCTTTACAAAAAGAGCAAGTACGTTGCAGTCAAGGTTCCGGTATTCTCTTTTGAAAAGCTTCAGGACGTTGATACAATGCTCGGACCTGAAATGAAGTCCACAGGCGAGTGTTTAGGCATTGCCGAAACTTTTGAGGATGCACTTCTTAAAGGACTTGTTGCGGCAGGCTATGACCTCAAGAAAGAGGGCGGCGTACTGATTTCCGTTCGTGACACAGATAAGCAGGAGATTATTTCAATTGCTGACAAGTTTGCACAGATGGGATTTGAGCTTTACGGTACAAGTGGTACTGCAAGCACACTCAACAAGAACATGATTGCAACCAATCTTGTAAACAAGATTTCCTCGGAAGAAGAACCGAATGTTCTGACCCTCCTTGAAAGCGGAAAGATTCACTACGTTATTTCCACTTCCGAAAAAGGACGTCTGCCAGCAAGAGATAGCGTAAAAATGCGCCGTAAGTCAGTTGAGCGTTCAATCTGCAGTCTGACTGCGATTGACACCGCAAGAGCACTTGCAAATGTACTCCAGACCAACAGAACTATTGATGACGTTGAAATGATCGATATTACTAAGATATAACTTTATAAGGGCGGAATTTCATTCCGCCCGAGTTTATAATACGGAAGTGCTGCGATGAAAAATAAAAAGAAAATAATTGTTTTAATAATTATAGTTATCGCATTTATAGTATCAGGTTTGACGGCAGTTTATTTATACAAAAACAGGTACGCTGAAAAAATTATCCCCTCTGCAGAGATAGCGACTGATAATGCAGTTGCATTTTATCAGAAAGACGATTTATGGAAAAATGACCCTTTAGGCGCTTCTGAATATCATATGGGTGATTCCGGCTGTCTGACTACCTGCATTGCCTCAGAGCTTTTAATGCAGAATATTTCTGTTGATGAAATTCCGGATATAACACCGGGTACGTTAAATGAGTTTTTTTCAAAGAATAATGTGTATGATTCAGAGGGAAATCTTCAATGGGACGCTGCCGGTTCAGCGTTAAATGTAACATTTGTTAAAAGGGAAACTTCTGAAATCAGTCAGACTGAACTGGAAAATTTGATTGAAAGAAATGTGTACCCGATTGTTTGCGTAAGAATGCCGTCATCAGGTAATTATCATTTTGTTCTTTTGGTGGGTTCCGATGAGCATAGCTTTTTATGTATGGACCCTCTAAATAAGGATAAAAATATTGTGTCTATGGATAAGTTCAGTGATACGATTTATTCTGTGAGATATTGTGAATAATATAATTATGATAATGCTAATTATTATATAAAGGTGAATGATATGAACATCAGAATAATGAAAATCGAAGACTATGAATCTGTTTACTCATTGTGGCTGTCATGCAGCGGTATGGGGCTGAATAACATTGATGATTCCATAGAGGGTATCAGACGCTTTTTGGAAAGAAATCCTGATACCTGTTTTGTAGCCGAAGACAATTCATCTATTGTCGGAGTGATTATCGCCGGAAATGACGGCAGGAGGGGATATATTTACCACACGGCTGTGTCACCGGAATACCGTCACCGTGGAATAGCGTCACGACTGGTTGATAAAGTTATGAAGTCACTTGCAGAATTCGGAATTTCGAAAGTCGCTCTGGTTGTGTTTGAAAGAAATGAAACCGGAAACGTATTCTGGGAAAAACAGGGATTTACCCAAAGAGAAGATTTGATTTACAGGAATAAATCTATCGTGGATTTTGTTCGGATAGATACATAAAATCAGAAAGGAAAGTTTATGAAATACACACAGGGAAAATATCAGATTGCCGGCAAAAGTGCGCTGGCAAAGGATATATACAGCATAGAAATAATCTGTCCGGAAATCGCTGAAATTGCGCAGCCGGGACAGTTTGTACACATTCTTCCGGCAGGATTTACACTCCGCCGCCCTATATCTATCTGTGATATCAGCAGGGAAAAGGGTACGCTTAGAATCGTGTTTATCGTCAAGGGGGACGGTACAAAGGAAATCGCAAAACTTAACGAGGGAGACCTTATTGATATGTTAGCGCCTCTCGGCCATGGCTTTACGGTAAATGACAGCTTTAAAAAGGTAGTACTCATAGGCGGAGGAATCGGTACACCCCCAATGCTGCCACTTGCAAAATATTACGGCGAAAAAGCGATTGTCATATCCGGTTTCAGGAGCGCCGAGGCAGTAATACTGCAAAATGACTTTAAGCAGACCGGCGCAGAAACGATCCTCTGCACAGATGACGGTTCTATGGGTACAAAAGGTTTTGTGACCGAGCCGCTGAAGGAACTGCTTAAAAAGGGCGATATTGATGCTGTTTATACCTGTGGTCCGACGCCAATGCTCAGAAATATTGCGGCAATCGCAAACGAAAAAAATGTATACTGTGAGGTCTCACTGGAAGAAAGAATGGGTTGCGGAATAGGTGCATGCCTTGTCTGCGCCTGTAAGACTAAAAAGGACGGCGAGGAGCATTTTGCCCATGTCTGCAAAAACGGTCCGGTATTCAATTCAAAGGAGGTTATCTGGTAATGGCTGATTTATCTGTAAATATCTGCGGTGTTGATTTCAAAAACCCTGTAATTCCGGCGTCGGGAGTTTTCGGCTACGGACGTGAGTACGAGGAGCTTTTCCCACTGTCCGCACTGGGTGGTATTGCCACGAAGGGTACTACTATAACCAAAAGAAACGGCAATCCTGCTCCGAGAATTGCTGAAACACCGTCGGGAATGCTTAATTCTGTGGGACTGCAGAACCCGGGAATTGACAAGTTTATCTCCGAAGAACTGCCAAACCTTATGACCAAAGACACTGTTATACTTGCAAACATTGCCGGCTCTACTGCGGAGGAGTGTGTAGAAATTGCAAAAAAGCTTGACGAAACAGACGTCCACATGATTGAACTGAACATCTCCTGCCCGAATGTAAAACAGGGCGGTATGGCTTTTGGCGCAACCTGCGAGGGTGCGGCGTCTGTCACAAGGCAGGTGAGAAAGGCAACAAAAAAACCCCTTATCGTAAAACTTTCTCCGAATGTTACAAGCATTTCCGATATTGCAAAATCCGTTGAGGCAGAGGGTGCAGACGCAGTTTCTCTTATCAATACACTCCTTGGTATGAGAATTGATATTAACACTCGCAGACCTGTACTCAGAAATAACATGGGCGGAATGTCCGGTCCGGCTGTATTTCCGGTGGCTGTGAGAATGGTGTGGCAGACTGCCAATGCGGTAAAAATTCCGGTAATCGGCATGGGCGGTATCGCAACAGGCGAGGACGCAGTTGAAATGATGATGGCAGGTGCAAGCGCTGTACAGGTGGGCGCAGCGATTTTCACAGACCCGTTTGCACCGGTAAAGATAATCGACGGTATAAACCAGTACCTTGACAGTCATAACATTGCTTCGGTAAAAGATATTATCGGAACGGTTGAACCGTGGTGAAAGGCGGTAGAATATGAAAATAATTGCCGTTGATTTCGGGGACTCACGAACAGGACTTGCAATGTGCGACAAGACTGAAATGCTGGCTTCACCTCTTTGTGTTATCAGTGAAAAGGATTTTGAAGAATGCATAAAAAAAACCGCTGAAAAAATAGCGGAAAACAAAGCGGATATTGCTGTTGTGGGATATCCTAAAAATATGAACAACACGGTAGGGGAGAGGGCAGAAAAATGCACTCTCTTCGCTGAAAAATTAAAGGAACAGACTGGCATTCCTGTTGAACTCTGGGACGAACGCTGCACCACCGTATCGGCGCATAATTATCTTAACACAACTAACACAAGAGGCAAAAAGCGTAAGGCAGTTGTGGACGCAGTTGCGGCTACGATTATTCTTGAAAGCTATATGGGATGGCGAAAAAATAACGGGAAGGGTATAACTGACCTTTAACTTTTAACTTTTGAAAATAGTTCCCTGATACCCGTTATAAAAACAAATACTGCAAATAATTTCGTCAGGTATTCATTGCCGATATATTTTGCAAGCAGACACCCAATAACTGCTGTTACAATACCACAGACTATTGCTGGAAAAACCTTTTTCCACTTTACAAGCTTGTTTTTCGTGTGCATTATAAGGGATAAAGCCGCAATGGGAATGAAGAAAAGCAGGTTTATTCCCTGGGCGTCAAGCTGTGAAAAACCGGCAAATATAGTCATGTACAGTATGAGAATCATGCCTCCTCCCAAGCCGAGGGAGGCAAAGATTCCGGTAAAAAATGCCGCAGTAAAAAGCCATAAATTCATTTCATAAACAACCTTATTCCGGAAATTATAAGTATCAGACCGAATATTTTTTTGAGATATTTCGGCGAAATCCTTTTCATTATAAAACAGCCTGTTACCGCTCCGGCAAGCCCCAAGGGGATAAGCCGGAGGGAATCAGACAGTATGCTGCCGCTGTTTCTGATGTAGAAAAAGCAGCTTACAATGCTTAAAGGGAGGGTAAGGGCAATTGAAGTTGCATGGGATTCCTTTGTTGACATTCCGGATTTTTTTAGCATGGGTACTGCGATAATTCCGCCGCCCGAACCAAAAAGACCGTTTGCAAGACCGGTGATTATCCCAAGAACATAAAAGTACAGCTTTTTCACGTTACCCTAAATCATTGAAGAAAAGCAGTCGGCGGCTGTTATAAACGCCTTTACGGCTTTACCGGTACTTCTTTTGAGCTTTTTCTTTTTGCGGTCTGGAGACCTTGAAATCATATAGCAGGCTGTTCCGACAACTGCGCCGGCAGCCATGCCCTTAATTATAGCTTTAGTTTCCATATCTGTTCTCCAAAATATAAATTTATTTACAGACATATTATTAGCAGGGGTACTGATAAAATACATAAAATTGATACTCCAATTTTTGCATTTGTTGGTTTGTCAATGATGCG
>DBQM01000001.1 GCA_002305725.1 Ruminococcus sp. UBA1394
TTGGTGTAAAGAGGTAAATTTATTCGGTTTAGAAAGTCCCGAAACCCGCATAACTACTGGGTTTTTCTGAAATTTGTTAGTCCAAAGGCTTCATCGTCGGAAACAGCAGTACATCTCTTATAGACGGACTGTCAGTCAGCAGCATAACAAGTCTGTCAAGACCAAGTCCGAGACCGCCTGTCGGAGGCATACCATATTCAAGAGCTGTAACGAAGTCCTCGTCAACTTCGGCATTTGCACCAGTTGCTCTCTTAGCCTCAACCTGACGTACAAATCTTTCTTTCTGGTCAACAGGGTCATTGAGTTCTGAGAATGCATTTCCCATTTCCCTTGCATAGATGAAGTATTCAAATCTTTCAGTAAATGCAGGGTCAGACGGCTTTCTCTTTGCAAGAGGGGAGTTTTCAACCGGATAATCATAGATAATAGTCGGCTGGATAAGCTTTGCCTCAACGAATTCGTCAAAAAATGCAATGAGAACGTGTCCCTTTGTGGCATTTTCGCCCTCTTCGACTTCTACGCCCTTTGCCTTTGCGCAGGCTCTTGCTTCCTCGTCAGTTACCCAGTCATTGTAATCAACGCCGGCATACTTTTTGACAGCTTCAACCATTGTAAGCTTTTCCCAAGGTGCTGCAAGGTTAATCTGTTCGCCCTGGTATGAGATTGTTGTATTTCCGCAGATTTTCAGAGCAAGAGTTTCGTACATATTTTCAATAAGCTCCATCATGCCCTTGTAATCTGTGTAAGCCTGATACATTTCAATGGAAGTGAATTCCGGATTGTGAGATGTGTCCATACCCTCGTTTCTGAAAATACGTCCTACCTCGTAAACCTTTTCAAATCCGCCTACTATCAGTCTCTTTAAATAAAGCTCTGTTTCGATTCTCAGATACATATCAATGTCAAGGGCATTGTGATGTGTCTTGAAAGGTCTTGCGGCAGCACCGATTTCAAGAGTATGCAGAACTGGAGTATCAACCTCGATATATCCCAGACTGTCGAGATAGTTTCTTATCTCACGGAGAATAAGGCTTCTCTTTACAAAAGTATCCTTGACGTCCGGATTTACAATAAGGTCAAGGTAACGCTGTCTGTAGCGCATATCCTGGTCTTTAAGACCGTGCCATTTTTCCGGCAGCGGAAGAAGTGACTTTGAAAGGAGAGTTATCTTTTCTGCATGAACAGAAATTTCTCCCTTTCTTGTTCTGAAAACAAAGCCTTCGATACCAACGATATCGCCGATATCCCATTTCTTGAATTCTGCAAATTCTTCCTTGCCGATATCGTTCATTCTGACATAGACCTGAATCCTGTCAGACTCATCTCTTACATCAATGAAGTTTGCCTTGCCCATATCACGCCAGCTCATAATACGTCCGGCAATGGAAACCTTCTTTTCTTTAAGCTTGTCAAGCTCCTGAGCAAGCTTTTCCTCGTCGTCGCCGGCAGCAGTCTTTGCAGCAGCCTCGTCAGCCTCATACTGTGCCTTTAAAGCTGCATTTTTGCCTGTGACATCATATTTTGTTATCTGATAAGGGTCAGCGTTTCTTGATTTTAAGTCATCAAGCTTTTCAAGACGGACCTTTTTCAGTATATTAATATCCTGTTCGGTAATTTCCTCTGTTATATTATTCTGATTTTCACTCATTGTCTGATTTTCACCGCCAATTTATTTTACTTTGAAATATCCATAACTTCAAATCTGAGTTCACCTACCGGGGCTTCAACTATGAAAATATCGCCGACTTTCTTCTTCATAGCTGCTTTTCCAATCGGAGAATCGTCAGAAATTTTACCGCCGTCCACATCAGCCTCAGTTGTGCTGACAATCTGGAGAGTTTCAACGTCCTCTGTGCCGACTCTCTTGATCTTGATAATAGAACCGATACCGATTTCGTCTACTGAAATTTTATCGTCATCAACTACCTCAGCGTTTGAGATAGTTTCTTCCAGCTGTGCAATCTGTGCCTCAAGGAGAGCCTGTTCATTTTTCGCTTCATCATACTCAGCGTTTTCTGAAAGGTCACCGAATGATCTTGCTTCTTTCAGCTTCTGGGCAACCTCAGCACGTCTGACAGTTACAAGTCGTGTGTATTCTTCCTGAAGTTTTTCAAAACCTTCTCTGGATATCTGCTTTTTTGCCATAGCCACTTAAACTCCTTACTCTATTCGTCCGGCAAGTGCCGGCATAAATATTCTATCATAATATTATAAATGATTTTTTCAGTTTTGTCAACTGCTGATATGAGGTTTATACAATTGAAAAAAGCAGAGTATCTGTCTTTAACACTCTGCCTGTATTTTATGAAATATATTTATTTACCAGCATACTTGAAATATTGTGCGGGTCATTGCTTGAATTATGTTTTGATTCTGCATCTTCCGGTGTAACTGCTCCGCTTTTTATTACAGTAAGCACAGCGTCGTCAGACAGTTCAAAAAGGGAATTGATATCAAGTTCATCTAAACTTCCGGCGTTGTACATTTCAATGTTGTACTTTGCAATAATGGCGTCGGGACGTGAAAAGCATAAAACCGCAAACATGACTGTAAACACCGCCGCTGTCCATTTCGCCGTGGGGAATTCAAAGCGCAGCTGCTTTATCCCGATAATTACAAAGAATAATGCAAGCAGAATCATGAACCACATTGTATAAACCCTGAGCCTTGTCAGTCCGTAAGCGGAAATGTATATGACCATTTTGCTTATGGCAACAGCTATCATCACAAGTGTAAATGCGCAGAGAATAAGGCTGTAAATTTTCAGTACTGCCGGCTTGTTTCTGCCTCCCTTTTTAGCCAGCAGATTTATAATAAGTATAACGGATAAATTAATAACTGAAATGATACACAGTTCAAAAAAGCCTTTTCTTGCATATTCCGAGTATATGTAGCCATCGGGAAGCCTTCCGTAAAATGCTGAGAGAAAGTAGTTTGCCTGAGAGATAAAGAACATAACATATAAAATGCAGACTGGAGTAACAGCTGTGTAAATAATCATATTCTGCACACACTTTGCACTGGCAATACTCTTTTCACATTCCTCATCTGAAAGGGGAGTGATTTTTTCACGGTGAATGTTAGTGTAAAGCATACTGAAAATATAGCAGGCACAGGGGAGAGCAATAATTATCTGACATATAATCTGCCAGATATTCTCGGAAGCGATAAAATCAAGTACACTTCCCAGCATATCGGCAACCCCGTCATCTGCAGACATAAGCAGCATACCTACAACAGATGTAAGGGGAATAGTAACGAAAAGTCCGATAATAACCATTTTAAGATTACTGCCGAATTTTGAGCTTCTTACAGACGAATTGACCGCTCTGAACTCATAAGAAAAACTGGCGAAAGGATATTCCAGAACAGCTTTTATCAGTGCAAAGGGGAGAAAGCGTTCCAGCGACTTTTTGCCCAGAGCTGTTGAATAGACAAAATATCCGGTACCCGAAATCAGAAAAAGAGTGTCAAGAAATTTTATGAGAACGTTGTCTGTGATTGAATAAACAGTACTGAAAAGGTACAGTACGGCAGCGAGAGCGACGTTGAACTTTGTTAACTTAACGTCTGATTTTCTCATAAATATAATTGCTGCTGTAATTATTGCCGCAAATACACCTGTTGAAAGGAATCCGGAGGTGTTGTATATCACAAAACGAACAAATCCGAATGAAATCAGCAGTATAATAATGGAATAAACACATTCCATAACGCTGAAATTTACTGCCTTTTTTTCCGCTTTGACTGTGTCAATAATGTTTACTTCGTCCATGTCTGAATCTCCTTCCTTAATCATCCTCACGCCATTCAAGTATATCTCCCGGCTGGCAGTCAAGGACTTTGCATATTTTGTCAAGAGTAGAAAACCGCACAGCCTTTGCCTTTCCGGTTTTTAGTATGGAAAGATTGGCAGGGGTGATATCAATTTTTTCGGCAAGCTCGTTTGAGGAAATTTTCCGCTTTGCCATCATTACATCAAGATTTACAATAATAGCCATGTCATTCTCCTCTTTCAGACTGTAAAGTCGTTTTCCGACTTGATTTCAACCGCTTTTTCAAAAACGTTTTTCAACACTCTCATGATAAGTCCGAACATGACCGCCAGCATTGCCGGCAGAAGAAAAACGAATTTCCACAGTCCGAATACTGCAAATGATGCCCCTGCAAGCATACACGCCCATGAAATCCGCCTTAAACAAGCTGTATTGCGCTGTGTAAAAACCTGTTCCCTGTTGATGTTTTCAAGGAGGACGTGCAGCTCATACAGGGCGATAAGCGCCAGTATTTCGCAGATGTAAAGACAGATGCACATAGGAAGAGCAATTCCGGATTCTCCGAAAAGTCCTCTGCCTAAGGACTTTTTTTCATACCACTGCGAAAATGCCGGTACAAAAAAAGTCAGAATAAGAACAATTCCTCCGGTCACCATTGTAAGTATCCTTGAAAGCAAAAGTGATTTTGTTTTAGTCCACATAAAATATACCCCTTTCCTTGTTATGGGAAAAGTATATCACATAAATTACCATTTGTCAAGTATTTTTTATTGTTTTTCGATATATTTTATTTGTTTTTCAGACCTGAACAATAAAAAAATGCGGAGAACATATACTCTCCGCATTTTGAATATTTATTTGTTATTCTCGCTTTTATAAGTGTCTTCCAGCCACTTTATCATTTCATCGAATCCCTCCTGCGTAAAGGGAAACTCTTTTTCGTGTTCCATTTCAGCAAGTTCAGAGCAAAGCATACCATGCCATGTCATTGCTTTCAGATTATCAGACCCGGGCACAATTTTGTAACTGAAACTGCCAAGACTTCCTGTAAAGGAGTTGCCGGACTGATAAAAGTAAAAATTCCTTAAATCGAATATTTCTGACGCACTTGTACCCATTATCTGTCAAGTCCCTCTCTGAGCGATGAAGTGAAATCGAACACAGGTTTTGTGCAGTTTTCCGGGTCTTTTCCGATTATGTTCACAACTGCACTTCCGACAATTACACCGTCGCAGTACTGCTTGATATCATGCGCCTGTTCAGCATTGGAAATTCCGAAACCGATAGCGCAGGGGATATCAGTATATTTCTTTATTTCTGAAATGAACTTGCTGAAATCTGTCTGGAATGATGAACGCATTCCGGTAACGCCGGTTGAAGAAACACAGTAAACAAAGCCTCTTGCCGATGATGCGATTTTTTCAATTCTGTCCTTTGAAGTAGGGGTTACAAGGCTGATTGAGATTATGTCGTGATTGTCAGCGTACGGCTGAATTTCGTCCTTTTCCTCATAAGGCATATCGGGAATGATAACGCCGTCAATGCCAATTTCAGCGCAGATATCAAAGAAACGTTCTGTGCCGAAACCGAAAATCGAATTGAGGTAAAGCATAAGCAGCAGCGGCATATCCGTTCTCTTTCTGATTCTTTTTACCATTTCAAAGATTCCGGCAAGAGTAGTACCACCTGAAAGCGCTCTGACGCTTGCCGCCTGAATTACCGGTCCTTCTGCGATAGGGTCGGAGAAAGGTACGCCAAGCTCAATTATGTCAGCTCCTGCCGCCTCCATTTCGTATACTGCCTTTTCAGTAGCCTCATAGCCGCCGTCACCGCAGGTAACATAGGTAATAAGCGCCTTTTTGCCCTGTTCTTTAAGCTCACCAAGCTTTTTTTCTATTCTATTCACTGATATTCACTCCTCTGTACCTTGCAATCTGATAAACGTCCTTGTCACCACGTCCGGAAAGATTTATGACCATTATCTGATCTTTGCTCATTGTAGGTGCGATTTTGAGAGCCGCCGCAACAGCGTGAGCAGATTCGATTGCCGGGATAATTCCCTCTGTTTTTGAAAGATACTCAAATGCGCATACTGCTTCTTCGTCTGTTACCGGAACATACTCTGCCCTGCCTGTCTTGGCAAGATTAGCGTGCTCCGGACCGATTCCAGGATAGTCAAGACCGGCTGAAATTGAGTAAACCTCGTCTATCTGTCCCTCGTAGTTCTGGAGGAAAACAGACTTCATTCCGTGGAAAATACCATCTCTACCTCTTGAAAGTGTTGCCGCATGATACTTGGTTTCAACACCTTTTCCGGCTGCCTCGGCACCGACCAGGCGAACGCTTTCGTCACCGATAAAATCGTAAAATGCGCCGATTGCATTTGAGCCGCCGCCAACGCAGGCAACAACGCAGTCCGGCAGACGGTTTTCCTTTTCAAGCAGCTGAGCCTTTATTTCCTCACCGATTATCTTCTGGAAATCACGAACCATCTGCGGATAAGGATGAGGGCCCATTGCAGAACCGATGAGATAGTAAGTTGTTTCAATATTTGTTGCCCAGTCCTTCATAGCCTCGTTTACGGCGTCTTTAAGAGTGGAAGTGCCGCTTGTTACAGCAGTTACCTTTGAGCCTAAAAGCTCCATTCTGTAAACATTCAGCGCCTGTCTTTCCATATCGACTGCGCCCATGTAAACCTCGCATTCCATGTTGAACAAAGCTGCGGCAGTAGCAGTTGCAACGCCGTGCTGACCGGCGCCTGTTTCAGCGATAATACGCTTTTTGCCCATTTTCTTGGCAAGCAGGATCTGACCTAAAACATTGTTTATCTTGTGAGAACCGGTGTGGTTTAAGTCCTCTCTCTTGATATAGATTTTAGCGCCGCCTAAATCCTTTGTCATTTTTTCAGCATAGTAAAGCATAGACGGTCTGCCCGCATAATCTCTGTAAAGAGCTTTCAGTTCTTCCTGAAATTCCTTGTCCTTGCTGTAATGCTCATAAGCCTTTTCGAGCTCGCAGACAGCGTTCATTACAGTTTCCGGAACATACTGTCCGCCGTAAATACCATATTTACCCTTTGTATCCAAGTTACACACTCCTGACAATTTTCATAAATTTTCTGATTTTATCCCTGTCCTTGAAACCGTCCGTTTCAATTCCGCCGGAGATGTCAACTCCGTCCGGTGAAACGGTTCTGACAGCGTTTTCAACATTATCGCAGTCAAGACCTCCTGCAAGCATAAACGGTGTGCTGAAAACAGCTTTTTTGATTACGCTGTAGTCAGCGGTTTTTCCGGTACCGCCGTAGCTGTTGGGAGCAAATGCGTCAAGCAGCAGCATATCTGCGCCGTATCTGTCAGCATTTTCAATGTCGGAAATCTCTTTCACTCTGACTGCTTTCCATATATTACAGTTTACAACATTTTTCAGCGCTTGTAAATAGCTTTTGTCCTCGTCGCCGTGAAGCTGTATCACATCAAGCTTATCTGCGTATTTTTCCGCAATAATTTCCAGAGGCTCGTTGACGAAAACCCCGACTCTTCTGATATTTCTGTCAAGCATACTTTCAAGCGTCAGAAACTGTTCATAGCCAACACTTCTTTTAAATCCGCCGGAGAGGATAAATCCGGCATAATCGGGCATAAACTCGTTTACAAATCCGATATCCTCCGGACGTCTTAAACCGCAGAGTTTAACTTTCATACGCCTGCCCTCAGTGTTTTCATGGTTTCGGCAATATTGCCGCTGCGCATGAGGGTTTCGCCGATAAGTACAGCGTCTGCGCCGTTTTCACGGACAAATCTCATGTCATCGTTTGAAGCAATACCGCTTTCTGAAACAACAACGCAGTTTTCCGGAACAAGCGATGCAAGACGTTTGGTGTTTTCAAGACTTACCTCAAAGGTTTTGAGATTGCGGTTGTTGATACCCACAATTTTCGGTGAACATTTCAGAATGCTTTCAAGTTCTTCCTCGTTGTGCGACTCAAAAAGGCAGTTCATTCCCAGGGACTCTGCAAGCTCTCTGAAACGGTTCATGGTGTCCGTATCAAGAATGGCTGCAATAAGCAGAATAGCGTCTGCGCCGATTGCCCTTGCCTCGTATATCTGATACTCGTCAAAAATGAAATCCTTTCTGAGTATCGGCAGGTCAACTGCCTTTCTGATTGCTTTGAGGTACTCGCTGCTGCCTTTGAAGTAAAATTCTTCAGTCAGACAGGAAATAGCGTCAGCGCCGGCTTTTTCGTAGTTTAACGCAATGTCAACAGGGTGAAAATCCTCGCAGATAACTGATTTTGACGGTGACGCCTTTTTCACTTCGGAAATAACTGAAAGACCGTCTTTTCTGAGTGCCGCATAAAAATCCCTGCACGGAGTTCTCATGGAAAGAGCTTTTTCTTTCATTTCTTCCGGAGAAATTGTGGCTTTCTCACGTTCAAGCTGTATTTTTCTTTTTTCAATAATTTCATCTAAAATCATAGTGATAATCACTCCCTTCAAATGTCAAGATGTTATAGTGAACGCATTTTGCGTTCACTATAATTATTTATTTTATTGCCTTGCACATTCGCTTACTTCGTAAGCTCCGTGCATATCGGCTAATAGTAAACTAAAAAAATATTTTTCGTTTACTATAATATTTGAATTATATTAGGCATATTTCCTTTTAATCTGTTGTAGATGAATAAAATACTTAATATTATCAATGCTCCATACATTTTATAGTCGAATTTATCATGTATACGAAATCTCCATCTTTCCTCTTTTGTCAGATAGACAGAACGGTTTTTGATTTCAATTGAAAGTTTATGCCATTTATAAACTCCGATAATTAAAGCAGCGATTCCTAAAGTAATATCCCAATATGAAAGTATTTCTTTCACAAATGTGCAGTTCATTTTAAAATTTATTTGAATACTCAATAAGCTGTTTAAGCTTTGCAAGTGCCCAGCCGCCGTCGATTGACGCTTTTGCAAGACTGATTCCCTCGGAAATACTTCCGGCTTTTCCGGTTATATAAAGAGCGCAGCCTGCGTTGAGCAGAACAATATCACGCTTTGCACCCTGAATTTCACCCTTGAGGATTCCAAGAGTGATTTTTGCGTTTTCAGTTGCAGTACCGCCCACAATCTCGGATTTTTCAGCCATTTTCATGCCGTAATCTTCCGGATTTATCTCATAGAAAGAAGTTTTGCCGTCCTTTATCTCGCATACGGAAGTTGTATCAGAAATTGAAATTTCGTCAAGCCTGTCGTTTCCGTAAACAAGCATTGCACGTTTGATTCCCAGATTCATAAGTACTCCAGCCATTGGCTCAAGTAAGTTTTTGTCATAGACTCCCAGGAGAATGTAGTCGGTATTTGCCGGATTTGCAAGAGGTCCAAGGATATTGAAAACTGTTCTGATTCCAAGGTCACGTCTTGCAGGGCCTACATATCTCATAGAACCGTGATAGCTCTGTGCAAAGAGGAATGAGATTCCGATATTGTTTATCATTTCCTTTGCCTGTTGCGGTGCGGAAGAAATTTTTACACCGAGGCTTTCCAGTACGTCAGCGGCACCGCTTTTGCTTGAAACACTTCTGTTTCCGTGCTTTGCGACCTTAGTGCCGCAGCCTGCGATAACGAATGATGAAGTGGTTGAAATGTTAAAAGTGCTTGCAAGGTCGCCGCCTGTTCCAACAATGTCAACAGCGTCACGGCAACCCTCGATTGTGTTTGCTTTTTCACGCATGATTTTTGCAAAACCAGTTATCTCGTCAACAGTTTCGCCCTTGATTCTGAGAGCAGTAAGGAAACCGGCTATCTGTGCGTCGGTCGCATTGCCGTTCATGATAATGTCCATAGCGTCCATTGCCTCTTGGCAGGTAAGGCTGTTTCCGTCAGTAACCTTTGCAATAAACGGTTTTAACAGTGTCTTGGGCATTTCCTTTTTCGGAAGCTTTTCTGAATCAAGTTTTATTCCCTTAACGTTCATAAGGAAGTTTCTTATAATTATTTTTCCGTCAGCGGTCAGAACTGATTCCGGATGAAACTGAAGTCCGTATGTGGGGTGTTCCCTGTGCTGTACTGCCATTATCTGTCCGGCAGAGTCAAAGGCGGTTGCTTCAAGGCATTCCGGAAGTGAGGAATGTTCAGCTATAAGGGAATGATACCTTGCTGCCTCGATATCTTTTGGCAGGTCTTTGAAAACAGGGGAGGAGTTGTCAATTGAAATTTTGCTTGACTTTCCGTGCATTAACTCGTCAGCTTTTACGATTTTTCCGCCGAAAGCCTCGCATATTGACTGGTGTCCGAGGCAGATTCCTAAAATCGGCAGTCTGCCGGAAAAATGCTTTATGACATTAACGGAAATTCCGGCGTCTTTCGGATAACCCGGTCCCGGAGAAATAACGATTGCCTCTGGTGAAAGCTTTTCGATTTCCTCAATGGTTATGCAGTCATTTCTGACTACTTTTATATCGCTGTAAATTTCTCCGAAATACTGATAAAGATTGTATGTGAAAGAATCATAGTTGTCAATCATGAGAATCATAATGCAGATGCCTCCTTAATTGCGTTAATCATGGCTAAAGCTTTGTTCTGAGTTTCCTGGAATTCCTTTTCCGGTACAGAATCGTGAACAATTCCTGCGCCTGCCTGAACGTATGCCTTTTTATTCTTAAAGAGAACGGTTCTTATTGCTATGCAGGTGTCGATATTACCGTCAAAGCCGATATAACCTATCGTTCCGCCGTAAAGACCACGCCTTTTGTTTTCAAGCTGGTCAATCAGTTCCATTGCCCTTACCTTCGGCGCACCCGAAAGAGTTCCGGCAGGGAGTACTGCCATAAGTGCGTCAAGGGTATTTTTGTCGTCACGAAGTTCACCCTTTACATCGGAAACAAGGTGCATTACCTTTGAGTACTTTTCAGTTTTCATAAAGCTTGATACCTCGACTGTGCCGAACTTTGAAACCTTTCCCACATCATTTCTGCCCAGGTCAACAAGCATTGTGTGTTCTGCACGTTCTTTCGGGTCGGCATTGAGTGCTTTTTCGAGCATTGCATCCTCTTCGTCTGTCTTTCCTCTCGGCATTGTGCCGGCAATCGGTTTTGTCTTTACAATGCCATTTTTAACGCTTACCAGCATTTCCGGAGAAGAACCGGCAATAGTGTAATCATTGCTCTTGAAGTAGTAGAGATAAGGTGACGGGTTGTTGGCTCTGAGCATTCTGTAAACGTTAAAGCTTTCCGGCGGATTCTCAATTTCAAATCTCTGTGAAAGAACAATCTGAAAAATATCGCCGTTTAAGATATGTTCCTTTGCCGTTTCAACATTCTGAATGAATTCTTCCTTTGTAACGTTTGAATTTACCTTGAAATCCTTAACTTTTCCCGGTGAATGAGGTCTTTCAAAATAGGAATTGATTTTGTCCTCCAGCTTTTCAAAGCGTTTCTGTGCATCAGCATACTGCTTTTCGATATCACCGTCAGCTCTGATATTCTTTATAAGTATGACTTTGCTGTTAAGGTGGTCATATGCAACCAGTTCGTCATAGAGGAAAAGGTGACAGTCCGGCATTTTTGTATCGTCCTCCGGAACATTTGTAAGCTTTGTTTCGGTGTATCTTACAGTGTCATATCCGAAATAACCTACAAATCCGCCTGTGAGATTCGGTACATTTCTCAGTTTCGGAGAAGTATAGTCCTTAAGTATCTCGCTTAAAAAGCTTACCGGATCAGTTATCTGTTCGGTTTTTGTTTTACCGTCCTTTTTTACTTCCGCATGTCCTCTGTCAATGACAACCTCCATGAGAGGATTTATTCCGATAAATGAATATTTTCCCCATTGTGTACCGTTGTTTACAGATTCAAGGATAAAGGCATTTTCCTCGCCTCTCTGCAGCGCTTTGAAAATGTGTACAGGCGTAAACGAATCTGACATAACATCGTAAAAGACAGGGTGAACTTTATATCCCTTTATCTCTTCTTTCAGCTGTTCAATGTCCGGATAAATCATTGCTATTACTCCTTTTTGATAATTTTGCAGGGCAGATTTGTATTTCTAAGGGCAACAAAAAATGCCTACCGTCCTGTAAAGGGACGATAGACATCGTGGTGCCACCCAATTTCAAAAGCATAAGCTTAAAAACTTCACTTTTCTTTTTCAGATACGCAGACTGTATAAGTCCTGAATATCCTACCCCTGTAACGTGGGGAAAACGGCGACAGATACTCGTTTGACCTTTCACTGTGCTTCTCACAAATCCATTCATCTGACAGCGTGTGTACCGGAATCACACCAGCCTCCGGCTCTCTGCGACATCGTTTTGCCGACTACTTACCTTTGCTCTTAGAATTTAAAAATATTATGCATTTATTATAAAACCATTTTTTTTGTTTGTCAATACCATTTTTATGTTAAAATATAAAAATTAATCATACAGCCTTACGGTGCTTATCTCTGAGCTTTTTGAGCAGTTTTATAAAAAGGGCAGCTAAAGCAATGCCGAAAACAGCTCCCGAAAAGTCAATCAGGACATCACGCAGCTGACAGTTTCTGCCGGGGACGAAAGACTGGTGAAACTCGTCACCTGCGGCATACAGCAGGCAGAGCAGGGCAGAAAAAAGCAGGCTCAGTCTGAGGGAAAGCTTTTCATATCCTCTGAAAGCATTATATGTAAGCATTCCTAAAACTGTGTAGACTGAAAAATGTGCAAGCTTTCTTATGATAAACTGGCAGCGGTCAAGCAGCATATTTTTATAAGCCTCACTGCATTGTTCAAAGTCGGGATTAAACAATCTGGCTAAAATCTCAGCCGGCAGACTGCTTGTCTGAGAAGAATTGTCAGAGTTCTGGGCTGAAAAAAGAAATATCACGGTCATCCATGCGATAACCGGAATCCAGCGGATAAATTTGTTAAGTTTCATACGTTTTTCCTTTCATATTCATTTTAACACATTAAATATAATATGTCAAACAGAAAAAAGGATTGAAAAAATTCTGAAAAGGTGGTAAAATTAAGGAAGTACACATTATAAAGGCGATAGCCGCTAATTGTACGGTGTTGCCTGAAAGCTTTTTATATGAAAGGAACGGTGAGAAAAATGAAGCTTTGTGCAGGACAGTGCAGGTATCTTATAGCGCTGTATCATTTAAGCTGCATTAACCATGTTGTGAGGTCAGTTGATATAGCCAACACTCTGTCGGTCACAAGACCAAGCGTCAGCCGTATGCTTAAATGTATGGCAAGGCTTGAATTTATTGAGCCGGATTACTCGGCAAGCGTCAGACTTACTGATAAGGGCAGGGAAACTGCCGAGCGCCTTGCAAAGGACTTTCACGATGTTAACGCTTTTTTCACTGATATCCTCAGACTTGATGAAAATGACGCCTATGATCAGAGCATACAGTTTTTAGCGTCGTTTCCGGAACATACTGTTGAAAGGCTTTCAGCTGTTACAAGAAATACCCTTGCAAAAAGAAAAAGCAGGAAAAAAGAATAATTTTGTCTTTTTTTACTTTATTTTTTTTGTCTTATATGGTATAATAAAAATGTTGTATGTGTATTTCCGGTGTTGAAATACCAGAAGTGTTGTGTACACTTTGATAAAATTCGGCGTGCCGCCTGCCGTAACAAGCGGCGCTGCATACAGGAAACTTTTCTGATATTGCTCCACCAATGAAAGCTTGCCAAAAGATGAAGTCGAAAAGCCAAAAGAACAAGGAAAAAAACGCAGGAATACTGGCGTATTTCAAGGCTTTTTGACGAAGTTATTTTGGTTTTTCGACAAGTATTGGTGGCAAGGTTTTGTTGGGGGAGCAATATATATGCGGCTGATGGAGAATAATATGAGAGCGGTTATAACTGTAATCGGTAAGGACAATGTTGGAATACTTGCCAAGGTAAGTACAATCTGTGCAGAATACAATGCAAATGTAATGGACGTTACACAGAGCGTTCTGCAGGATATGTTTGCTATGATTATGATGGTTGATATTTCCAAAATGAGTTCGGATTTTGTTGTTCTGGGCGATAAGCTCAAAGAACTTGGCGATACACTCGGCCTTTCAATCCACACAATGCATGAGGATATTTTCAACTCAATGCACAGAATCTAATCTGCTTTAAGGAGAAACTTTTAAATGCTGAATTATAATGCTTATGATATACTTGAAACCATAAGAATGATCCAGGACGAATGTCTTGATATAAGAACAATCACAATGGGAATATCGCTCCTTGACTGTATCGACAGCGATATTGACAGAGCCTGCGAAAAGGTTTATGAAAAGATAACAACAAAGGCGAAGGACCTTGTAAAAGTCGGTGAAAGAATTGAAAAGGAATACGGTATTCCGATTATTCACAAGAGAATTTCCGTTACACCTATTGCAATCGTTTCCGCTGCCTGCAAGGCAAAAAATCCTGTTAAGTTTGCACTTACACTTCAGAAAGCGGCTGATACCTGCGGAGTAAACTTTATAGGCGGCTATTCCGCCCTTGTACAGAAAGGATTCAGCGCCGGAGATATCGAGCTTATCAACTCAATTCCTGAGGCACTTTCTGTTACTTCAAATATCTGCTCCTCTGTAAATGTGGGCTCAAGCAAGACCGGTATCAACATGGATGCAGTTGCCATGATGGGAAAAATCATAAAGCAGTCTGCTGAAATTACTGCTGACAACCAGTGTATCGGACCAGCAAAGCTTGTTGTATTCTGCAACGCTCCGGAGGATAATCCGTTTATGGCGGGTGCATTCCACGGCACAGGCGAGCCGGACTGCGTAATCAACGTAGGTGTTTCCGGACCGGGCGTTGTCCGTTCTGCAATAAAAAAATATCCGGATGCATCAATTGATGAAATTGCCGACATAATAAAGAAAACAGCATTCAAGATTACAAGAATGGGACAGCTTGTCGGTTCAAAGGCGTCACAGATGCTGGGAGTACCTTTTGGTATTGTTGACCTTTCACTTGCTCCGACTCCGGCAGTAGGTGACAGCGTTGCACATATTCTTGAAGAAATTGGTCTTGAATCCTGCGGTACACACGGAACAACCGCTGCTCTTGCACTTCTGAATGACGCAGTTAAGAAGGGCGGAGTTATGGCGTCTTCAAATGTAGGCGGACTTTCAGGCGCATTTATCCCTGTATCAGAGGACGCAGGAATGATAGACGCTGTAAACTGCGGCGCTCTTGGAATCGAAAAGCTTGAGGCTATGACTGCGGTATGCTCCGTTGGTCTTGACATGATAGTTGTACCGGGAGATATTACTCCGGAAACTATTTCCGCTATTATTGCCGACGAGGCTGCTATCGGAATGGTAAACAACAAGACTACAGCAGTACGTCTTATTCCGGCGATAGGCAAGAATGTAGGCGAAACACTTGAATTCGGCGGACTTCTGGGAAGCGGTCCTGTAATGAATATTAATACAAAGTCGCCGGCTAAGTTTATTTCAAGAGGCGGAAGAATACCTGCGCCAATGCACAGCATCAAAAACTGATTTCACTGAAAGGTTGGGCACTATGGAAAGCGTTGTAAACAAAATAATAGAGATTGACCGTATGGCCGACAGCAGAATAAATGACGCCAGAAAGCGCAGTGATGAAATATTAAGCGAAACAGAGGAAAAGTGCAGAAAGCTCAGAAATGACATCTGTACTGCCGCTGACAAACGAATTGCCGAAATAGAAGAAATCAACAGGTCTGATTTTGATTTTAAGGTTTCTGAACTGGAAAAGAAGTACAGTACCGAAAAGCAGGAAATGGACAGCTTCTTTGACAGCCGTCATACAGAAATTGAAAACAGTATTTTTGCAGAAATAGTAGGTGAGTGATTTGAAGTCTTCTGAAAACGCTACCATTGCCAAAGCCCGTTCGATTTACGGGAAAAGGCTGAAATACAATGACTATACTGAGCTTGCCTCACGAAAAAAAGTAACCGACGCAGCTGAGTATTTAAAAAAGAATACTTATTTTTCAGATGCACTTTCAAATATCGACACTTCCACCATTCACAGAGGTTTTCTTGAATCTGTTCTCAATAAGGCGTATTATGACGGGTATGAAAAGCTTTGCAAATTTCAGCATCTCGACCGTCAGCCTTTTTTCAATTTTCTGCTTGTACGCCAGGAGATAAGGGAACTGCTCAAAGCGCTGCTCTATCTTAATAATGACAGCAACGATGTCTATATCGAATCAATGCACACATATATGATTGAAAAATCAGGCATTGACCTTATGGCACTTGCAAAAGCGGAAGATTTTAAAGCAGTATTAAAGGTTATAAGGCATACACCTTATTATGACGTGCTGAAAAATGTAAAGCCGGACAGCAGCGGAAATATTCCGTATACAAAATGTGAGGTTCTGCTGCGTACCTATTATCTGAAATGGCTTCTGGAAAATGCTGAAAAATGTGCGCACGGCAAGTCAAAAAAGGCTCTTATTGACCAGATAAATGTGCAGACGGACATTATAAATATCATCAATGCTTACCGCATGAAAAAATATTTCAATGCCGACGCTGAAACCCTTGAAAAGTATATGCTGCCGTTTTACGGAAGACTTTCAAAGGAAAAGCAGTCTGCGCTGTTTCAGACACAGTCCTCCGAGGAATATTTAAGAATGCTTTCGCATACCTCATACGGAAGAAAAATGGAACAGCTTTCCGAAGATATGGAAAGCGACCAGTTTGAAAGGGAGCTTGTTAAAATAAGATACGCTATGGCAAAGCGTGCGCTGATGTTTTCAGAGGACGCAGCTGTCAGCCTTTATTCTCTTATGTATCTCCAGGAGGTCGAACTCAATAATATAACCAATATTATTGAGGGAATAAGGTATAATAAGAGTGTTTCATACATGGAAAATCTTATAGTTCTGCAGTAGAAGGGAGGTTTGATTATGTCGATTGAAAAAATGGAGTTTGTAACCGTTGTCGGACTTATGAAATATCTCGACAGGGCACTGGCAAACTGTGCAGACAGCGGCTATTTTCACATTGCCGACGCTGTAAAAGAGTCTGCCGCCGAGGAAACTTTCATAAGACTTGACGGTGAAAACCCTTACAAATCGCTGCTGAAGCGAGTGATTTCCGTAGAAACGGGAAATGAGTTTTCCTTTGAGAAAACCGACTGTGACGATATTGCCGCAATGTCCATTGAGCAGATTGAAGAAAAGGTTACAGAGCTTGAAAACAGCTTTAAGGAAATAACCGGAAAAATCAGCGGGTGCAGCGAGAAAATCACTCAGCGCAGACAGGTCATGACCCAGCTTAAACATCTTAAAGGCATGAAAATAGACTTTCAGAAGCTTTTTGAGTGCAGTCATATCAACGTGAGATTCGGCAGACTGCCCCGTGAGAGCGCATTAAAGCTTTCGTATTATGACGACAGGACGTTTATTTTTATTCCTTATGATGAGGACGGCAGTTACCAGTGGGGCTTTTATTTTGCTCCTGCGGACAGTATTTCAGAGGCGGACAACATTTTCCGTACCCTTTATTTCGAAATTATAACGATACCGGATTTTGTCCGTGACACTCCGGAAAAAGAGGAGGAAATACTCGGCGCTGAGATCGCAAAGCTTGAATCAGAGCTTAGCGATTATGAGGAAGAACGCACAAAGCTTATCAAAGAAAACGGCGGACTGTTAAACAGCATTTTCAGTTTTCTGAAATACAGGTACGATTTGTTTGAACTGCGGCATAATGTTGCGGCATACAAGGACAAGTTTTATATGGTTGGATTCGTTCCGAAGTCGCAGATAGATGAGTTTATGAAGCTTTTTGACACAATGGAAGAGGTTTCCGTTGTAGTGAACAAGGCAGGTGACAGCGTTGTTATGCAGACGCCTGTCAAGCTTAAAAACAATAAATTCTCAAAACCGTTTTCAATGTTTGTGGAAATGTACGGACTGCCGTCATACAACGGCTTTAACCCCACAATGCTTGTTGCCATAACCTATACGCTGCTTTTCGGAATCATGTTCGGCGATTTAGGACAGGGACTTGTCCTCTCGCTTTTAGGCTGGCTTGTCTACAAGAAATCCGGAAACAAGCTTGGAGCGATTTTGCAGAGAGTCGGAATATCAAGTGCCTTTTTCGGACTGCTTTACGGCTCTGTATTCGGCTTTGAGGAGGCGCTTAACCCTCTTTACAAAAAGCTTGGCTTTGAACATAAGCCTTTCGATGTAATGGACAACACCATGAACGTTCTTATCGGTGCGATACTGATAGGCGTTGTGATAATTTTCGTATCTATCACGATAAACATTATCATAAGTTTCAGGCATAAGGACTATGTAAACGCAGTTTTCGGAAATAACGGGATAGCCGGATTTATAGTTTTCGGCGCACTGCTTGCCGGTCTTGGCTGTATGATGACAGGTGTCGCAAATCTGTTTACATTGCCGTATGTGCTTTGCCTTATTGTACTGCCGCTTGTGGTCATGTTTTTCAGAGAGCCGCTTGGCTGTCTTGTAAAGGGTGAAAAATTTCACCTTGAGGGCGGAATAGGCGATTTCATTGCGTCGAACTTTTTTGAAGTGTTCGAGTTTATGCTGGGTTATGCCACAAATACGCTTTCATTTGTCAGAATCGGCGGATTTGTATTTTCACACGCCGGCATGATGTCAGTTGTAATGCTTTTGTCCGAAACCGCCGCAAAGGGCGTTTCACCGGTTATCATTGTAATCGGAAATATTTTCGTAATGGGAATGGAAGGTCTTATCGTTGGTATTCAGGTACTCAGACTGGAATTTTACGAGATTTTCTCACGTTTCTACGACGGAAACGGACAGCCTTTTGAGCCTGTAAAAATAAATTATGATACCAATATTGAGTAAAAGGAGTTTTTGATATGAATATTCTGGAAATTATGCTTTTGCCGCTTTTTGCAGTTGTACTGCTCATTCTCCCTGTTGTTTACGTTTTTAAAAAGAAAAAGAGCAACAATGCCGCAAAAAAGGCGTTTATCGTAAATCTGTGTTCATTCTTTGCTGTTCTTGCACTTGCAGTTGTACTGCCTGTAGGCGGATTTGTAAGTGCTGAAGCTGCCGCTGTTGTTTCAGATTCAATCGGCAACGCAGGTATCGGTTATCTTGCCGCTGCACTTTCAGTAGGACTTGGTTCAATCGGCTGTGGTATTGCCGTTGGTTCTGCCGCACCTGCCGCTATCGGAGCAGTAGCAGAAGAACCTAAGTCATTCTCAAAGGCGCTGATTTTCGTTGCGCTGGGCGAGGGTGTTGCGCTTTACGGATTCCTTATTTCATTCATGATTTTAAATCAGCTTTAAGGCAGTGAAACGATATGCAGTTTTATCTTATCAGCGATAATATTGATACTCAGATGGGCATGAGGCTTGCCGGAATTGACGGAGTTGTAGTACATGAACCGGACGAGGTTGAAAGAGAACTTGAAAAGGCTCTTGAAAATAAAAATGTTGCTGTAATACTTATGACAGAAAAGCTGATGAAGCTTTGCAGCAAGCTTGTGTATGATGTCAAGCTGAACAGGAAATCCCCTCTTATTGTGGAGATTCCTGACCGTCATGCTACTTCACAGATAACATCTTCAATTGATAAGTATGTAAGCGATGCAATCGGACTTAAACTTTAAATTGGAGGTGCTATAATGGACGAAGTACAGGCTCGTAAGCTTGAAAAATTTTCTGAATCCGTAAATTCAGAGGTCGAGGAGCATATCAGCAAAATATTGGGCGAGGCAGATGAACTCAGCAGTGAAAAACTTGAAAAAGCTGAAGATGCAGCACTCCTTGACGCTTATAACAAAATACAGAAATCTGTCAGAGATACTGAGGCGAAATACCGCAGAATGTATGCCCTTGAAGAACAGAAATTCAGAATGGACGCTCTCAGACACCGTGAGGAGCTTTCCGGTAAGATTTTCAGCGATATTGAAAAAAAGCTTGCTGAATTTACGTCCTCTGAAAAATACGCTGATTATCTTTTCAGTATTGCCGAGGGTGAAAAGCTTTCCGGCAGTGGAGAGATTGCCGTTTCTCCGAGAGATAAGGCTTACGGCGAAAAGCTTGGGGAAAAATACGGCTGTGAAGTAAAGCTTGATGATTCCATTGAACTGGGCGGTCTTATGATTATTGACAAGGAACAGGGAATGATTATTGACAAGACCTTTGACAGTGCCCTTGAAGAACAGAAAAAAGCTTTCAGCAGCAGATACAGTTTTAAGGCAGCGCAATAAATCCTGAAACTGAAAAAGGAGTGACCTTTTTGAATACAATTTATTCCATCAACGGACCTGTTGTAAGAGTGCGTGATACCAGAGATTTCTCAATGCTTGAAATGGTTTATGTGGGAAATAACCGCCTTATCGGAGAAGTTATCGGTATTACCGAGGAGTTTACTACAATTCAGGTTTATGAAAGTACAACAGGTATGAAAGTCGGCGAACCTGTTTACACAACCGGCGCTCCTATGTGTGCAACTCTGGGGCCGGGTATTATTTCAAATATATTTGACGGTATTGAAAGACCCCTTAAAGAAATGGAAAAGCTTTCCGGAGCATTTATCAGTGAGGGAGCAAATGTTTCTTCAATTGATACCGAAAAGCTTTATGACGTTACAATAGAAGTTAAAACCGGTGATGAGCTGAAGGGCGGTGCAGTTTATGCCTCCTGTCCGGAAACGCCGGTTATACGCCATTACTGTATGCTGTCACCCATGCTTTTCGGTAAGGTGATATGGACAGCAGAAAACGGACAGTACCGTGTCAATGACATAGTCTGCAAAATAGAGGACAGAAAGGGCAAAGTCCATGAACTGACTCTCTGTCAGAAATGGCCTATCCGTCAGCCACGTCCTGTTGCGGAAAGACTGCTGATTTCACGTCCGCTGATTACCGGACAAAGAATTATTGATACTGTCCTGCCGATAGCAAAGGGCGGTACTGCCGCAATTCCGGGCGGTTTCGGTACAGGCAAGACCATGACCCAGCACCAGCTTGCAAAGTGGTGTGACGCTGATATTATTGTGTACATCGGCTGCGGAGAGCGTGGAAACGAAATGACACAGGTTCTGGAGGAATTTTCAGAACTTATCGACCCGAAAACAAACCGTCCGCTGACTGACAGAACGGTACTCATTGCCAATACATCAAATATGCCGGTTGCGGCAAGAGAGGCGTCTATTTATACGGGTATCACGCTGGCAGAATATTACAGAGATATGGGTTACCATATTGCGATAATGGCAGACTCAACTTCAAGATGGGCAGAGGCGTTGCGTGAGATATCCGGACGTCTTGAGGAAATGCCGGCGGAGGAAGGTTTCCCGGCTTATCTGCCGTCAAGACTTGCGGAATTTTACGAGCGTGCCGGATATACAGAAACTCTCTGCGGAAAGGAAGGCTCTGTAACCATTATCGGTGCGGTATCTCCGCAGGGTTCGGATTTCTCAGAACCGGTAACACAGAATACAAAGCGTTTTGTGCGCTGTTTCTGGGCGCTTGACAAGTCCCTTGCCTACGCAAGGCATTATCCGGCAATCAACTGGACGACAAGCTACAGCGAGTATGTTGACGACTTAGCGCCGTTCTATGAAAAAGAGGCGGGCGACAAGTTTATGGAATACCGCCAGGAGATTTCCAATATTCTGGTTGAGGAAAACCAGCTTATGGAAATTGTAAAGCTTATCGGTTCAGACGTTCTGCCGGACGAACAGAAGCTGATTATTGAGCTTGCAAGAGTTATCAGAGTTGGATTTTTACAGCAGAATGCCTACCATAAGGACGATACATTTGTACCTCTTTCAAAGCAGCTGCTTATGATGGAAACTATTCTCACACTATATCACAATGCGCAGAACGCTCTCAAAGCACAGGTTTCAATGGGAAATATTATGTCAACAGGATTATTTGAAAAAGTAATCAAGGTGAAATATGATATTCCGAATGACAAGCCGGAGATATTTGAGGATTACAAGAGCGAAATATCAAATGTGTTCAGCAGACTTATTGCAGAGGAAAATGAAAGGAGAGCCGTATGAGTATTCAGTATCTTGGACTCAAAAAGATTGACGGACCTCTTATTGTTCTTGATAAAGTAAAAGATGTCGGTTATGAGGAAGTTGCTTCAATTAAACTGGAAGACGGAACAGAGCGTGTCGGACGTATTGTTGAGATACAGGGCGACAAGGCAGTACTTCAGGTATTTGAGGGCACAAAGGGACTTTCTCTTACAAATACAAGGACAAAATTCACCGGAAAGCCTATGGAGCTTGCGCTGTCTGAGGAAATGCTGGGCAGAACATTCAGCGGTTCGGGCAGACCTATTGACGGACTGGGTGACATATATCCGGAAAAGTTTGAGGACATAAACGGCAAACCGCTTAATCCTGTTGCAAGAACATATCCGAGAAACTACATCAGAACAGGTATTTCTTCCATTGACTGCCTTATGACTCTTATCAGAGGTCAGAAGCTGCCTATCTTTTCCGGTTCTGGACTTTCCCACAACAAGCTTGCGGTACAAATCGTAAGACAGGCAAAAATCGCAGACGAAAGCGGACAGGACTTTGCCGTGGTTTTCGGTGCAATGGGTGTTAAGAATGACGTTGCTGATTACTTCAAGAAGTCCTTTGCGGAAAGCGGAGTACAGCAGAAGGTTGTCATGTTCATGAACCTTGCCAATGACCCTATCATTGAGAGAATTTTAACTCCGAGATGTGCTCTTACTGCCGCTGAGTACCTTGCCTATGAAAAGAATATGCACATTCTGGTAATACTCACAGATATGACCTCATATTGCGAGGCACTGCGTGAATTTTCATCATCAAAGGGAGAAATTCCGGGACGTAAAGGCTATCCGGGTTATCTCTACTCTGATCTGGCGTCGCTTTATGAGAGAGCCGGAGTTATTGAGGGTTCAACTGGCAGCGTTACACAGATTCCGATTCTGACAATGCCTAATGATGACATTACTCACCCAATCCCTGACCTTACCGGCTATATCACCGAGGGACAGATAGTTCTTGACAGAAGCCTTGACCAGACCGGTATTTACCCGTCTGTATCAGTTTTGCCGTCACTTTCACGTCTGATGAAAGACGGTATCGGTGAGGGATACACAAGAGCAGACCATTCCTCTGTTGCAAACCAGCTTTTTGCGGCATACGCAAAGGTACAGGACGCAAGATCGCTTGCGTCGGTAATAGGCGAGGAAGAGCTTTCCGAAACTGACAGGAAGTATATGCGTTTTGGTGTTGCATTTGAAAAGTATTTTCTGACTCAGGGATTCAATGAGGAGCGAACTATCGAAGAAACCCTTGATTTAGGCTGGAGTCTTTTGTCGCTGCTGCCGGAAAGCGAGCTTGACCGTGTTGACGAAGAACTGCTTAAAGAACACTATGATAACGAAACTGCTGAAAAGACTTTTGTTATATAGGTGAGAAATGAGACAGACAATTTTATTCCAGTTCAAAATGATGACAGGAATTATGTTTTTTATTGCGGGAACGATTCTGCTTGTTGTTACAAAACTGCTAAAACGTGACCATGATAAAAACTGGCGGCTGTTCAGAAAGCTGAACATATTTGGGCAAGTTCTGACAATTAGCGCTGCTGTATTATTTTTGTGGGCTTTTTTCGGATTTTTTATGAGTGACCCGAATGTATGAGAGGAGATGTAATTAATGGCTGAACAGGTATTCCCTACCAAAGGTAATCTTATAAAGGCTAAAAAGACCCTTTCACTCTGTCGGCTTGGTTATGAGCTTATGGACAGAAAGCGAAATATTCTCATAAGGGAAATGATGACGCTTATGGACAAGGCAAAATCCCTCAGAGGTTCAATCGAGGACACATATAAAGAGGCATACGCCGCCCTGCAGGAAGCCAATATCACACTTGGTGTCATTGAAAACATTGCAAGGAGCATTCCTATTGAAAACGGCATAAGTGTTTCATATAAGAGCGTTATGGGTGTTGATATACCAAATCTGACACTGACTAAAACCAAAACTGAAATTCCGTATGGTTTTTACTCGACCAATTCCCAGCTTGACAAGGCGTATATATCTTTTTCAAAGGTTAAGGATATGACGGTTGTGCTTGCAGAGGTTGAAAACAGCGTATACAGGCTTGCAGTAGCAATAAAAAAAGCGCAGAGGAGAGCCAATGCGCTGCAGAATATTCTTATTCCGAGATATGAAGAAATGGTGAAATATATAACTGACAATCTTGAGGAAAAAGAGCGTGAGGAATTCTCAAGACTGAAGGTTATCAAAGCAAGAAAAATAAGCTGAGGCGTTCATAAGAACGCCTCATTTTTTGAATTTACTTTTAAGCTTTTGATATTTAGGAGCAATAACTTCGAGAATTGCACAATATTTGTCAACAAATACTATAACATAGCTTTCCTTATATTTCGGCACACGCCTGATTGCCATAGGCCACATATGCTTTTCAATTATGTCGCATTCAAGCGGGTCAACATAAAAATGCTCCCTTGCGTTTTCAACTGCTATTTCAGGATGCCTTGCACTATGGGATTTTTCGCCGTTTTCCTTTGAATAATCCTTTCTGTCGTAATAAAACATATCATGCAGAAGTCCTGCCCTTGCGGCTGAAACAGCATTCAGACGGAAAAACTTGCAGATAAGATAATTATAGTATGCAACATTCAGACTGTGCTGAAGTCTTGTTGTATAGATATGGTGCTTAAAATTTGCAAGCTTCTGAATTTCCTCATTTTCAAATATATCAGAAATATAAGTGTAAAAAGGCAGTTCAAAAAGATTTTTCTTTGAACCGACAGCTTTTAACATTGAATCACCTCTTCAGATTTTCCCCATAAGTATATTATATGTCAAAGGGTATCTAAAGTCAAGCAGAAAATTTTTCATTATTTAGGCAGGAGGAACTTTGCAATGCCTATTACATCATAAAGGTCAACTTTTCCGTTTCGGTCGTAATCTGCAATGTCATACTGCTGTGAATCGAATGTTATCATTCCCATAATATATTTTGCGATAGTAATTGCATCATATAAATCAACAGTACCGTTTCCGCTGATATCTCCCTTTATAACTGTTGATGAAAGAATATTCTGGAAATCAGCTTTAAGCTGCTGGTCTTTCATTTTGCAGTCTGTACGGCTGTAATGCAGGTCTGTAATATCCCATAAAACCGGACACATCTGACGGGAATAAGCAGCCTCGCAGACTGATTCAAGGAAAAGTCTGACAGAATCAGCTTCCTTATTTTTGGTAGGACAGCCGTATTCACCGATTATTACCGGTATTCCCTTGTCAATGAAGTTTGTTTTCATCATGTCCATGTACTTGTTAAGCTCTTTAAAATCAGCGTCAGTACCCCAGGTTGAACGGCATTGTCCCCAGCTTACGTCCTCTTCAAGGAGAGCAAAGGTGACAGGAGTGTAATAATGTACTGAAACTGCGCAGCGTCCGGCAGGGTCACTTGGCATTTTGAAAAGTGAATTGCAGGTTTTTGTGATATCAGTATTAACACCCGAAATAAGCAGATGACGCTTTGCATTGTTGCCGCCGGAGTTTCTTACTATGTCAACAAAAGTCTGATTTATCTCATTTACAAGGCTGTATGATTCCGACTGGCTGAGGCTGTCCCAGCCAAGTTCCTCGTTCTGTGATTCAAACATAAGATAGTCGCCGTAATCGGCAAAAGCATCTGAAAGCTGAGTCCAGATTGCTGTATATTTTTTCATGTTTTCAGTTTTGTCATCCGGAAAATTGTTTATCCAGCCGCTGTCCCAGTGAAGATTGACTATTGCGTACATTCCCGTATCAAGAGTCCAGTCAACAATGGTCTTTACTCTGTCAAGGTAGGACTGCTTTATTGTATAGTCATCACTCATCATGTTTGACCATGCAACAGGAATTCGCAGTACGCCGAAACCTTCGTCCGCATAGCCCTGAATGATATTCTGAGTTATGACAGGACTGCCCCATGCGGTTTCATAAGACCTGACTGTTTTGTTTATCCAGTCACCACAGGATTCAAAAGTGTTTCCAAGGTTGATACCCAGTCCCATTTCACGCACAAGCTGCATGGTTGAGATATTTCTCATTTCGCCGGTTTCAGACTCAGCTGACACCGGGAAAACCATCGCTGAAACACTGACTGTTACAGCACAGATTACAGATACGATTTTTTTAAAAAGCATTTTTTAACTCCTTTTACTCTCCGGAAAAGTTATCAAGCGTAAGAGCGTTTTCCGCATTATACATCTTGATAAATTCCTCTTTTTTAGTGTATATCTCAGAAAGATTTCCCTTTGTATCGGTCAGATAGTCTCCGAACCAGAGTCCGAAAAACGACCACAAAGAATTATCCCTGCACATTTCATCTATGCCCGGAAT
This sequence comes from Ruminococcus sp. UBA1394, assembly GCA_002305725.1. Lineage (GTDB taxonomy): Bacteria > Bacillota > Clostridia > Oscillospirales > Ruminococcaceae > Porcipelethomonas. Next base: position 26,136 of record DBQM01000001.1, read on the forward strand.
AGAACTGCATTCGCTTATTGCAAGCAGTTTTCCGCCGTCTGTTATCTTTTTGAGCCACATATACTGCTCCGAACGGCTGCCGTATTCAATTTCAGGGGAGAGGTAAATGTCAATAGCGGCAATGTCATAGCGGTCGCTGTCAACAAGATATTCCTCGCTCTGTCCGTTCCATACCCAGATAAGATTATCAAGCTTGTGATACTCAGTCATTCTCTCATACATAAGGTTGTAAAGCCATTTGTAAGGCGCTGGACCGTCTTCGCCCCACCAGTACCAGCCGCCGCCTGCCTCATGCAGAGGACGCCATAAAACGGGAATCTCCTCATCAGCCAGTACAAGCAGAGAATTTGAAACAGCGTCAATATCCTTTACCAGTTCAAGACATTCAAGTGTTATAATACCCTTTTCGTAAAGCTCCTCAATTTCAGATATCGGCATCTGTGCAATATCCTGCTTTGTCATTGCGGATTTAAGGCTGAAATCGTTATCCTTGCTGTAAACGGACGGATTTTTCTCGTCAGGAGCATTCCAGTACCACATAAATCCGACTATACCGCCCTTTTCAGCCCAGTCTATTGCAGCATTTATCTCGCTTTCCGAAGGCCTGTTGCTGTTTGAATATCCTCCGATATCTCCGAAACGTATTGCCGGATATTTTCCGGTTACCTTGTGAATAAGTTCAAGCTCTTTGTTTTCATCACTTGACGCATACTGTCCGGTTATAATCTTTTTGCCGAAGCTTGCTTTCATAGCTTTCAGAAGAATCTCAGCTTCTGTAGAGGCATTTTCGTTTACAGCCGACTCAGAAAGCTCAAATTCCGTATCGTAAACAGTTTCATTGTTGGTCACTTCGATATAATCAAAATCAAAGTTGTCATCTCCGGATTTAATGGTGATTTTATTTTCACCCTGTTCCATGTAAATTCCATAAAAGGTGATTTTTGTAAAGTTGCTGTCGCCTTTTATGGTGAAATCCTGAAGTCTTCTGCCGTTTACCGTAATATAATTGGTCACGTCTGTGTCTGCGGCAGCGCATAGTGTAATGTCATAGTGCTGGTTTTCGTCAAGTTCGACTGTAATGTCCATAAAATCGGCAGAACCGCCGTAAAATCCCGTTACATAACCAGTACCGGAAAATCCCTTGCGTTCCTCAGCAGTATAAAGACTTCCGCCGAGTTTGCAGTCCTCAGCCTCAATTTTCGTATTTGCCTCAGCATTGACTATTTCCGGAACTTCGGCTACATATTCAGTATATGAAACTGTTTCTTCCTCAGTTTCATCTGTTTCTTTCCCGTTTCCGGACTCATCACTCCGGCTGTATTCATCAGACAGCGCAGTTCCGGGCAGCTCCTGAGAAATAGGTTCACAGGCGGTCAGCAGCATGACTGCCGCAAGAATAACCGCCGTTTTAATTTTTTTCATGATGATCTGTTTAACTCCTTATGATATACGTTTTGTCCTTTTCAGTATCAAAGGTAATAACATTTTCTGAAAGGCTGGAATTAACGTTTTCTCCGTCACAGCTTATGCTTACAACTGTGTTTGCTCTCAGACGGCAGGTCTGACCGCAAAGCGACTTTATTTCAGCTGAAACAAGCTTTCCCTCTGCCCAGACTATGCTGACCTCAAAGCCGCCCTTTGCTTTAAGTCCGCTTATTTCTCCGCTTGCCCATTCCGAAGGCAGAGCAGGGAGAAGATTTATCTCACCGCTGTGACTTTGCAGCAGCGCCTCTGTAATACCCGACGCACCGCCGAAGTTTCCGTCAATCTGGAAAGGCGGGTGAGTGTCGAAAAGATTAGGATTTGTGGAGTACGCAAGGAGCTTCTGAAGATTTTCATAGACCATATCGCTGTCAAAAAGCCTTGCCCACATATTTGTTATCCATGCACGGCTCCAGCCTGTGTGACCGCCCCCGTGAACAAGACGGCGTATCAGCGTTGCCCTTGCGGCGTCAGCAAGACGGGGAGTTTTGTAAGGAGTGATAAGGTCGGCAGGGTGAAGTGCAAAAAGCTGTGAAATATGTCTGTGACCTATCTCAACCTCGTCATAGTCTACTGCCCATTCCTTTATCTGACCGTATTTTCCGATTTCCGGCTGCGGCAGTTTTTCAAGCATTTCCTCAAGCTTTTTCACAAAGGAATGATCCTTGTCAAGTATCTTTGCGGCTTTGATAACGTCATTGAAAAGAACGGTTATTATCTGACTGTCCATTGACGGTCCGGCGCAAAGACAACCCTTTACTCCGTTTTCAGTAAGATAGGTATTTTCCGGCGAAACGGAAGGGCAGGTAATAAGCTGACCGTCCTTATTCTCGATAAGATAATCCGTGAAGAACAGAGCCGCCTCTTTCATGGTATCATATTCCGACTCTAAAAATTCCTTGTCGAGAGTATATTCATAATGTTCAAATATGTGCAGACACAGCCATGCCGCACCCATAGGCCATATAGTAGCCGGCATCCACAGGTCCTGCGGAGCGGTATCTCCCCAGAGGTCAGTATTGTGATGGCATACAAATCCCTTGCAGCCGTACATTTCCTTTGCAGTTTCAGTACCGGAAACACGCATTTTTTCAATAAGGTCAAAAAGCGGCAGGTGACATTCCGAAAGATTTCCGCTTTCAGCCATCCAGTAATTCATTTCCGTGTTGATGTTGATGGTGAATCTTCCGCCCCATGCCGGCCACATATCCTGATTCCATATACCCTGGAGATTGAGCGGCAGACAGCCCGGACGGCTGCCGGAGATCATGAGATATCTTGCATAGTTATAGTAAAGCACCATCAGACCGTTGTCGTGGATATGTCTGTCACATTCCTTGTCGTCAAAATCGTTTCCTCTCATTCGCAGGATTCGCTCGTCTGTAGGCAGGTCACAGCCGCCCTCGCTGTTGTCGCAGAGGGTGAATTTTACTCGTGAGTAAAGCTCTCTGTAATCACATTCATGGCGGTATCTCAGCTCGTCATAGGTACATTCAGCGGCATAGTCAATGTCCATTATTGCCGCCTCTTCAAACGCTTCGCCTACATAATAGCTTGTTCTTGCGCTGAGAAGAAGTGTTACTGACGAGGCGTTTTCTATAATAAGGCGGTTTCCCTCTGTATAAATTTTTCCGTCCTCTGATATTGCTGAAAGTGCGGCGGCAAAGAAAATGCCGTCACGTCCTCCCGAACCGCCGGAATAGAGTATTACATTTTCCTTGACCGGACGGTTATCGTCATAGTAATCGTCACGTCCGTCAAGACCAGCTGAAAGGTTTACCGTACCATTTTCAGTGGAAATGTGTACAGCAATAACGCTGTCCGGCTCTGAGGCAAAAACCTCACGTCTGAAAGCGGTCTCTCCGGCTGTAAATTCAGTAAATGCCACAGCTGATTCAAGGTCAAGCCCACGCTTGTAGTTCTTTGCCTTTTGTCCGCTAAGGTCCATGGTTATGTCAAGGTCTCCAAGGGGCATATAATGACGGCTGTTCGGATTGATACCCTGCATTTTTCTGAAAGCAAGTTCTTCCGCCTCCGGAATTTTCTCCTCCATTATCAGTTTTCTGATTGCGTCAAGTCCTTCTTTAGCGTCGGGATTATTTCTGTTTCTCTTGCCGCCTGACCATACGGAGTCCTCATTCAGCTGAATAAGCTCCTTATCCGGACGTCCGTAAACCATAGCGCCGATTCTTCCGTTTCCCACAGGCAGAGCGCTGTTGAAATCCTCTGCCGGCTGATTGTACCATAAAACTGATTCGTTCATTCAGATGCCTCCTGACATTTTTCTCCTGTTGTTCTTCTTGTTATTCTTTATTATTCTATCACATTTCTGTATTCAATGCAATTAAATAACAGCTTTTTTTATATGATTTGTTTAATTTGACTGATAATTCTTAAAATGACAGGCAATAATTTTAGGGGTTGCAAAAGAACTTTCATTGTGTTATACTTTAAGTAAGCTTATGCTTACCTGACATAATTAGCGTAATAAAGCTAATACTATTGACAAAAAAGCGAGGACATCTGCAATGGAAAAAACCTTTAAAATAACCGGCATGACCTGTTCTGCCTGTGCGGCGAGAGTAGAACGTGCAATGAAAAAGCTTGACGGTGTAAACGAGGCGGCAGTCAATTTTGCGGCAGAAAAGCTTTATATAACATACAATGAAGAGAATCTTTCTGAAGACAGCATTGTTTCAGCCATCAAAAAGGCAGGGTATGACATTGCCGCTCCGGACGCAAAGCCGGAAAAAACACCGTCTCAGCTGCTTTTCAGACGGTTTGTTATCTCACTTTGTTTCTGTGTACCGCTCCTTATAATAAGTATGGGACACATGGTCGGACTTCCTCTGCCGAAAATAATCGACCCCATGGAAAGTCCGCTGAATTTTGCGCTGATACAGCTGCTGCTTACAGTTCCGGTTATGCTGACGGGAATAAAGTTTTATATAACCGGTATCAAAAATCTTGTGCATTTAAGTCCGAATATGGACAGCCTTATTGCTGTGGGAACGCTTTCAGCCGTGGGTTACGGACTGTATGCGATATACATGATAATTCAGGGACACGAGCATTACTCAATGCACCTTTATTTTGAATCAGCGGCGGTAATTCTGACGCTTATCACTCTCGGAAAGTACCTTGAAGCAGTATCAAAAGGCAAGTCCTCACAGGCAATAAGGGAGCTTATGGAGCTTTCTCCGAAAATCGCAACAGTCAGACGTGGTTCAAAGGAATTGCAGGTAAAGTCCGAACTTGTGAGAATCGGTGATACAGTCATTGTCAAGCCGGGAGAACGTTTTCCGGTTGACGGTACTGTCACTCTGGGTTCTACCTCAGTTGACGAGTCAATGCTGACAGGTGAGAGTATGCCTGTGGAGAAAAATATCGGCGACAAGGTTATAGGTGCATCAATAAACAGGAACGGCTATGTTGAGTACACTGCTGAAAAAGTTGGGGAGGAAACGGCTCTTGCCCAGATTATAAAGCTTGTGGAGGAGGCGCAGGGCAGAAAAGCGCCTATTGCAAGGCTTGCAGACGTTATTTCCGCATACTTTGTTCCGGCAGTCATAGCGCTTGCGGTAATAGCGGCAGTTGGCTGGAAAATTGCCGGAGAGTCAGCAAGCTTCTGCATGACTATTTTTGTTTCAGTTCTTGTAATAGCGTGTCCGTGTGCGCTGGGACTTGCAACTCCTACAGCGATAATGGTGGCAACCGGACGTGGCGCTAAAATGGGTATACTGATAAAAGGCGGCGAAGTGCTGGAAACCGCCCATAAGATACAGACAGCCGTTTTTGACAAAACCGGAACGATAACCGAGGGAATGCCGTCTGTAACCGATATAACACCGGTGGGAGATTTAAGCGAAAGGGAACTGCTTACCCTTTGCGCCGCTGCTGAAAAACGGTCTGAACATCCTTTGGGTGAAAGCATTGTAAGAGAGGCTGAAAATCAGCAAATCAGACTTCCCGATGCTGAAAGCTTTGAGTATGTTTCGGGAATGGGCATTAAAGCAGTCATTTCCGGAAAGACTGTTCTTCTGGGCAACGGAAAGCTTTTGTCCGAAAACGGCGTTGATACAGCTGAACTTGCAAAGACTGCGGAGGAATATGCACAATCGGGAAAAACACCTGTGCTGTGCGCCTGTGACGGTAAGTCGGCCGGAGTTATTGCTGTTGCGGACAAAATCAAAAGTGACAGCCGGAGCGCAGTTGAAAAGCTTGAAAAAAGCGGAATTGAATGTGTCATGCTGACAGGTGACAGCAAAAAAACTGCCGCCGCAATTGCAGGTCAGGCAGGGATAAAAAATGTTGTTGCTGAGGTAATGCCGGAGGACAAGGCTGAGCAGATAAATAATATACAGGAAAAAGGTAGAGTTACTGCTATGGTGGGCGACGGAATAAACGACGCTCCCGCTCTTGCACAGTCTGATGTGGGAATTGCCATAGGAACTGGTACGGACGTTGCAATAGAAAGCGCTGATATTGTGCTCATGAACGGAAGTCTGGAGGGAGTTGACACCGCTATACGGTTAAGCCGTGCGGCGATAAGGAATATTAAGCAGAATCTTTTCTGGGCGTTCGGATATAATGTGCTGGGGATACCCGTTGCTATGGGTCTGCTTCATATATTCGGCGGACCTCTGCTCAATCCTATGATTGCGGCAGCGGCAATGAGTTTAAGCTCTGTGTCGGTGCTTTCAAATGCGTTAAGGCTCAGAAAATTCAGATAAAAAAGGGCGGTGCTGTGTGCAGTACCGCCTTAAAACTATCTTTCCTCAAACCTCAGCTTTTCTCCGCTGATATCATATATATCATCAAAAAATATCTTAGTCTTTACAATTACAAGAAATCTGAAAACAAAATCAATTTCGGAAACAATGCCCTCTGTTGTTTTGTAAAAGCCGTCGCTGTAATGCACGACTTTTATCATCATTCCTCTTTCCGTCTGTCCCAGCATACATGAAATTTTTTCAGCGTCATCATCGCTGGGTTCACGTTTTGGTACCCTTACAAGCTCCTGCTTTTCGACTATATCATAATACCCTTTAAGTGCGGCAAAGGGCATAAACTGTTTTGCTCTGTCAGCCATTGTGACCTCCTATAAGTTTGTTTCTCATCTGAGCAGTTGACGCCTTGTCAAGACTGATTCCCTTTATGAGAGAATTTTTCCCGTACCTGTTCTTAATATCGGCTATGGTATTCTGAAGCCGGCGTTCCTTTTCTTCGGCTTTGAAGTCTGTAAAAAGTGTGACAGTCGAAAAGGATTCGTCAGCAAGATTATTGAAACCGACAGATATTTTTCTTATGGGATAATTCTTTTTTACTCTTGAATGATAAAACTTTTCAAAATATTTTACCAGCTTTTTATATGAATTTGTGTATTCTCCCGTTTTCATTGTACCGCCGTCTGATTTTATCACATTCTTTGAATAGCTTACATAAAGAGAGATTGAATCAGTTACGAGATTTTTTTCGGTAAGCTCCATTGTAAGATTATCCACCATTTCTTTTACGATAAGCCATGCCTCGTCATAATCATAGTCCCTGAAAAGTATCTGACTGTTTGATATCGACTGATTTTCTGAATGATAATTCTTAATATCGCTTATGGTACAAGGCTCGATACCGTTTGCATGGTCTATCAGATATTGTGCATTTACACCGAATTCACGGTAAAGAATACGGCTGTCAAGACAGGAAATGTCATATAAATCATGAACGCCGTACTTTTCAAGCCGCTTTGCAGTACCTCTGCCGATATTCCATATATCAGTGATAGGCTGATGATGCCATATTGTTTTGCGAAACTCCTCGTCGTCAAGATAGCCAATGCTGTCGGGGGAGTGCTTGGCGGTTATATCAAGTGCCACCTTTGCAAGAAAAAGGTTTGTTCCTATTCCGGCGGCGGCAGAAATCCCGGTGTTCTTTCTGACTTCCTCCATCATAAATACCGCAAGCTGACGTGCAGTCATTTTATACATAAGGAGATAGGAAGTCACATCAATGAAACACTCGTCAACAGAGTAAATATGAATATCCTCACGGCTTACAAATTTAAGGTATATCCCGTATATTTCCGCAGAAATCTCCATGTATCTTTTCATATGCGGAAGTGCTGTTATATATTTAATGTTCGGGGGAATCTCGAAAAGCCTGCACCTGTTTTTCACACCAAGCTTTTTCATCGCCGGAGTAACCGCAAGACATACTGAACCTTTTCCCCTTGATGCGTCTGCAACAACAAGATTGGTTTTAAAAGGGTCAAGTCCTCTTTCAGCGCATTCTGCTGATGCATAAAAGCTTTTTAAATCAATGCATATATATGTTCTTTCATTCATACACTAAATCACCTGGAACATTTGTTCTTTTTTATATTATAACGCTTTTTTTAAAGCCTGTCAATAAAAAATCGAAAATATGTTCTTTTATTTTATGGGTTTGAAACCGGAAAATTACGGTGTTGGTTTGTCAATGATGCGTT
>DBQM01000014.1 GCA_002305725.1 Ruminococcus sp. UBA1394
TATAGGGGGTTTTTAGAGATGCCCATCCATTTGATTTTTCTCCTTTAATATGTTTTTCTTATTTTTAGACAAATAAATTTTTCTTCAGTCATACACAAAAGTATTATTTTAGAAGATTTTGTCTATAAACATATTATAGGTCAATTTGACCTATTTGTCAAGTCTTTTTCAATTTTTTATGTTTTTTCGGTGATAAAATGTTTGTAAGAATCAGGAATCTGCGTGAGGACAGCGATCTGACCCAAAAAGAAGTCGCAGAATATCTTTTCTGCGACCAGTCGCTGTATTCAAAATATGAAAGAGGCGTCCGTGATGTACCTGTTGAAATAATCATAAAGCTTGCCGGATTTTATAATACAAGTACCGACTATATTTTGGGTCTGACCGACAACAAAAATCCATACAGATAAACAAAAAAGAGAAGCCGAAGCTTCTCTTGATGTTTATTATTCACTTACGTATGGCAGGAGTGCAACGTATCTTGCTCTCTTGATTGCCACTGTCAGCTGACGCTGATGGAATGCGCAAGTACCTGTAACTCTTCTTGGCAGAATCTTAGCTCTGTCAGTCATGCACTTTCTGAGTCTTGCGATATCCTTGTAATCGATTTCTTCAACTCTGTCAGCACAGAACATACAAACCTTTTTACGTGGTCTCTTTGGTCCACGGGAATTTCTTTCTCTTTCCATTACAGAAAACCTCCTTCAATATAAAGTATATCAGAACGGCACTTCGCCGTCGCTGAGGATTTCTTCAAAATCGCCTAAATCACCAAGTGAAACAGTTTCTTCTGCCGGCTGTGACTGAGCCGGTGCCTGCTGGGTCTGCTGAGGCTGCTGGAAATTGCTGCCTCCTCCGGTAATGCTGTTTGCAGCGCCTGCCGATTTGCTTTCACCGAATGAAACGTTATCAGCCTGAACGTCCATAGAATAATGCTTTACACCGTTTTGATCAGTATAATCATTATTTCTCAGACTGCCTTCAACGATAATCATTCGTCCCTTGGAAAAATATCTGCTGACAAATTCAGCCTGCTGACGCCATGTAGTAACACGAATAAAGTCAGCCTGCTTTTCACCAGTCTCTTTAGATTTATAAGGACGGTCAATAGCAACTGTAAATCTGCATGATGAAACACCCGATGGTGTCTGTCTGAGTTCCGGGTCAGCAGTAAGTCTGCCCATCAGAATAACCTTATTAAGCATTTTTGAAGTCCTCCAATCGGTTGTAATTACTTAACTGTAACCATAGAACGCAGAACGCCGTCTGTGATGTTCATAACTCTTTCGAGCTCAGCCGGGAAATCTGGCTTGGACTCAAATGTGTAAAGAACATAATAAGCCTCTGTCTCATAGTTGATCTCATAAGCCAGCTTACGCTTGCCCCATTCGTTTACCTCTTCAAGAGTTCCGTTCTTTTCGATAAGAGCCTTGAACTTTTCAACGAGAGCCTTTACGTTATCTTCGCCGTTCTTGATGCTGAACACAACCATAACTTCATACTTAGCGGATAATTTTGCCATATTGAAACACCTCCTTCTGGATTTAGCCCGTCTTAAAATACGAGCAAGGATAACAAATTAATTATATACTATTTATCAGTAATTGTCAAGCATTATTTTAAATTTTCTGCTATTTTTTTCAGATATTCCTTAAAATCGCTGCCTATCTCCGGATGAGAAAGACCAACCTCAACCTGTGCCTTTAAAATGCCAAGCTTGTTGCCCATGTCGTATCTTGTACCTGTGAAGTCAACTCCGGCAATGCCTGAACGCTGTGCAAGAACCTTCATTGCGTCTGTAAGCTGAAGTTCATTTCCGGCACCGTATGGAATCTCCTCAAGAATACTGAAAATTTCAGCCGGAAGAATACATCTTCCCAGAATAGAAAACAGTGAAAATTCCTGACCCGGCGCCGGCTTTTCTATCATGTCAGTTACCTTGTAAATATTATCTTTGAAAGATTCAAGCTTCATTGAGCTGTATTTCTGAACATCCTGCCTTGAAACCTCTTTTATGCCTACCGCACCGCAGAGTCCTGTTTCCTCATAAGCTCTCATAAGCTGACCGATACATGGGTCTTCACCTATAATTACATCATCGCCGTAAAGTACTGCAAAAGGCTCGTCCCCTACAAACTTCTTAGCCTGCAAAACGGCGTGCCCGAGACCTTTCTGCTCCTGCTGTCTTACATAGGTTATGTTTGCAAGCTGTGCCACACCGACAACCTCATCAAGCATTTTCTTCTTTGCGTCACCGCCGGCTTTCAGCTTGCTTTCAAGCTCCGGATTTCTGTCGAAATGGTCTTCCATTTCAGACTTTCCTCGGCTTGTTATAATTAAAATATCCTCAATACCGCTTTTCGCCGCTTCCTCCACAATATACTGTATCGCAGGCTTATCCACAATAGGAAACATTTCCTTAGGTATTGCCTTTGTTGCCGGGAGAACTCTTGTGCCCAGTCCGGCAGCCGGTATAATTGCCTTTTTGATTTTCATAAAACCCTCCGTAATATCATATCTATTTTGAAAAAATAAACCAAAGCAAAAGAGTAATCGCTGATTCTATTGCAAATGCAATAAATATTCCTGCTGTGCTTGTACCGCCTTCTGCTGAAAGGCTTTCAGATTTTACTGTTTCTTCTGACATTTTGCTTCGTTTTATCTTTTTAAGAGAAAACCTGTAATAAAGCCAGTTTGAAAACAGCAGCATAAGTGCCTTAAAAGCAAAGCTTAAAAATCCCGTTGCATTATAAATAATTTCAAATCCTTTTGATTCTATATTTATAATATCAAAAATACTGCCGGTAATATTATATTCAAACATCAGATAAAGCAATGTCGGTATACTGAGCAAAACTGATATCAGAATAGAAACAGCAGTCCAGACCCACATTTTTCTGTTTGCAAAATAAAGCTGAGGAAAAATAAACGAAATGATATTTATTGATACTTTCTGACCGGTGTCTTTCATTTTTTTGAAAATCGGCAGGTAATATATCTGATTTGTTCTGACAAAATCAGCAAGGTCTTTAAGTCTGACAGACTCAAATTCCTCGTCCGGATTCATTCCGCAGCATTTATCCTGCGGGTTGAAAGCAAAAGTATTCCCATACATTCCGCTGTTTCCCGTTGCACCGCTCATTCCGCCGAAGTTACCCTCCGCATTTCCCGATGCCATATTTTTATTAAGTTCATCAACAAGCGGAGCGCCGCAGTGCTCACAGATTATAGTATGAGGCTTGTTTACAGTACCGCAGTACTGACATTTTTTATATTCGGATTTCTCGTCCTCATGTTCTTTCTGCTCTTTCCAGCTTTCACCGGTCTTATGCAGTTCCTCATTAACACATTTACCCGATTTCATATAGCATTCCCTGTGATACGGCGTACCGCATTCAGGGCAGACAACTATATCGTCTTTTTCATCAAATTTTTGTCCGCAGACAACACATTTATAACCCAGATAATTTGACATTCCGTCCTCCAGATATTCATATTTCAGCTTTATAGTATATTATTATATCACATTTTTTTTATTTTTCAAATACTTTCACAAAATTTTCTTTAAAAATTTGCAGTTTTAAAAAAAATGTAGTATAATAAGATGGTATTAACTTTCACAAAGGAGCAGACTATGTAAACAGTTACATATATTACTATAAAAATCAATCACAAGAAAACATTTTAAAGGAGTTTATATGATATTACTTGACGAACTGAAATCAGAGCTTAATTCATATCTTCCGGAATTAAAGGAACTTGCCGATGTACTCAACATTGAACATTCAAAGGTTGAACTGGAAGAGCTGAGAAACAAGGCCGCAGAACCGGGTTTCTGGGACGACCTTGAAAAGTCACAGCAGGTTTTACAGAAAACCAAGTCAATCGAAAACAAAATTGCAAGTCTTGAATCCCTGTCCACACAGCTTGACGATTTAATCGCACTTACAGAGCTTTGCATCGAGGAGAACGATGAGGACTCTGCCGAGGAGATAACAGCAGGTCTTGAGGAATTCAAGAAAAAGCTTGAAAATGAAAAGCTTGCAACTCTCCTTACCGGAGAATACGACAACTCAAATGCAATCGTTACATTCCATGCCGGCGCAGGCGGTACAGAAGCGCAGGACTGGGCAGAAATGCTTTACAGAATGTACAACCGCTGGGCTGAGTCCCATGACTTCAAGGTAAACCTCCTTGACTACCTTGACGGCGACGAGGCAGGAATGAAGAGTGCGTCCATACTGGTTGAGGGTGAAAACGCCTACGGCTATCTGAAATCCGAAGCCGGCGTTCACAGACTTGTAAGAGTTTCGCCGTTTGATTCATCGGGCAGACGCCACACTTCCTTTGCGGCAGTTGAAGTAATGCCGGAAATTGATGACAACATTGAAGTCGATATTCGCCCCGAAGATATCAAAATGGACGTTTACCGTGCAAGCGGTGCCGGCGGTCAGCACATCAACAAGACCTCTTCAGCCGTAAGACTGACACACATTCCGACGGGTATCGTTGTTGCCTGCCAGACACAGAGAAGTCAGTTCCAGAACAAGGACTACGCTATGAAAATGCTCCGTTCAAAGCTTATCGAAATCAAGGAAAGAGAGCATCTTGACAAGATTTCCGATATCAAGGGAGTTCAGAAAGAAATCGCATGGGGTGCGCAGATTCGCTCCTACGTTTTCATGCCGTACACAATGGTCAAGGACCACAGAACCAACTTTGAAACCGGAAACATCGGCGCAGTCATGGACGGCGACCTTGACGGCTTTATCAACGCATATCTCAAGTCACTCTCTCACGGAACACTTGAAAAGTAAGAACTTGTTCTCATAGGATTTGTGCATAGATTTTTGAGCATAATTTGGCTGAGGACAAGGCAAAAATTTGCAGGCATACTGGCGTATGGCAAAAATTTTTAACGCAGTTATCAGACAAATTTGCCAAAAAGATATGTGCATTAGCCTATGAGAACAAGTTCTAATAGAAAAGCGGACGTTTTTAAGCGTCCGCTGTTTTGTTATTTAGGAAGGAGTTCTTTTGCAATTCCGATAGCGTCATACAAATCAACAACACCGTTGCCGTCAAAATCGGTGATTTCATTTTCTTCGTCTGTAAAGGTTCTCATACCCATTATGCTCTTGCATATTTCTATTGCGTCGTAGAGGTCAATTTTGCCGTTGCCGGAGATGTCGCCCGGGGTTGTGACCGGCGGCTCTTCGTCAAGTGCGGCAAAGGTTCTGTTGTATTTTTCTGCATAAGCTTGTGCTGTGGAGTTTGCATAGCCATAGATTATACCATTAAAATCTTCATTTATAATACTATTGGTTATTGTATGTTCACTATCGTATATTTCACATTCCGGATTTTTAATTGTTATGCTTTCTAAACTTGTACAGTAGTAAAATGCAGAATCCCCGATTGATGTTACACTATCCGGGATTGTTATGCTTTCTAAACCTGTACAGAAGGAAAATGCCACATTCCCGATTGATGTTACACTATCCGGGATTATTATGCTTTCTAAATCTGTACACCAATAAAATGCAGAATTTCCTATTGATGTTACGCTCTCTGGGATAATGTATTCTGTATCAGTTTTTCCAGCAGGATATGCAATCAGTTCACTTTCTTCTTTATTAAATAATACTCCATTGATACTGGTAAAAGAAGAATTATTTTCTGAAACATTTATGCTTATCAAGCTGTCACATCCATAAAATGCAGAACCCCTGATTAATATTACACTATCCGGGATTGTTATGCTTTCTAAACTTGTACAGTGGCAAAATGCAGAAGCGCCAATTGATGTTACACTATCCGGGATTGTTATACTTACTAAGCCGGAACACCACCCAAATGCAGAATCACCAATTGATGTTACACTACCCGGGATGGTTATGCTTGCTAAGCTGTCACAGGATCTAAATACAGAATCCCCGATTAATGTTAAACTATCCGGAATTGTTATGCTTGCTAATCTGTCACAGTACTCAAATGCAGAATCCCCGATTGATGTTACACTATCCGGAATTGTTATGCTTGCTAATCTGTTGCAGTAATAAAATGCAGAATCCCCGATTGATGTTACACTATCCGGAATCGTTATGCTTACTAATCTGTTGCAGTACTGAAATGCAGAATCACCAATTGATGTTACACTGTCTGGAATTGTTATGCTTTCTAAACCTGTACAGTGATAAAACTCATAATCCCTAATTAATGTTACACTGTCTGGGATTATTATGCTTACTAAGCTGGAACACCACTCAAATGCAGAATTTCCAATTGATGTTACACTATCCGGAACTGTTATGCTTACTAAGCTTTCACAGCTATTAAATGCAGAATCCCCGATTGATGTTACACTATCCGGGATTGTTATGCTTGATAAGCTTTTACAGTAATAAAATGCAGAATCCCCGATTGATGTTACACTATCCGGAATTGTTATGCTTTCTAAACTTTTACAGTAATAAAATGCAGAATCCCCGATTGAAGTCACCGGCAGTCCGTCAATCTCACCAGGAATATCAACCTCAGTTGCCGATTCATCGCAATCTGTTATTTCAACATAATCATCTGTTCCGTCGCCGTCCGAATCAACAGTACTGTAGCTCAAATCACCGTAAGTACCAGCTTCCGCATCAGCAATTAGTGGCTGTACTCCCCCTGCAAAAATACTCACGGAGCATACCATTGCTGTGAGCATTCCTGCAATTTTCTGTCTGATTTTCATTCGACAATCCTCCTTTTTTAATATAATATTATTTTACCATATGTTTCTTTTTGTGTCAACAAAACCGCAGATTTCTCTGCGGTTCTCAAAAATAATTGACTTTTCTGACAAAACATTGTATAATTTCTGTTAAGGGCATACCTCGATACGGTAGGCGGTCAAATCCTACTCCCGGAAGGGAGTGAATGCCAATGACGTGGAATGATTTTCTCACTCTGGCACTTGTTGTCTGCAATATCATACAGATATTTCAAAACAGCAATAAAAGGAAATAGCCGCCCTGTCTGCCATTAGGACGACTATTTCATATAGCAAATCTTAACTGGGAGCGACCGTCTATCGGTATGCCCCTTTTTTATTATTATACAATCTTTTTAGAATTATGTCAAGTTTTTTATTTTCCGGTTTTCAGCGCCCTCATAGCGTTGATTATTGCAATTACTGATACGCCGACGTCTGCAAAAACTGCCGCCCACATATTTGCAAGCCCCAGAGCACCAAGTACAAGAACCGCCAATTTAACAGCAAGTGCAAACACGATATTCTGGTGAACAATTGAAAGAGTTCTCCTTGAAATATCAATTGCCAGCGCAATTTTAGACGGCTTGTCGTCCATGAGCACCACGTCTGCTGCCTCAATCGCAGCGTCCGAGCCGACTGCTCCCATTGCGATTCCGATATCCGCTCTTGAAAGCACCGGAGCATCGTTGATACCGTCCCCGACAAAGACAAGTCTTCCCTTGTCGGACTTTTCCTCAAGCAGTTTTTCAACCATTTCAACCTTACCGTCCGGCAAAAGCTCCATGTAAACCTCGTCAAGACCAAGCTGTTTCGCCGTACTCTCCCCTACTGATTTTGCATCACCGGTAAGCATTACAGTCTTTTTCACACCGGTATTTTTCAGTGCTGTGACTGCCTCTGCCGAGTCCGGTTTTACCTCGTCAGATATAACAATGTGTCCGGCATAAGTGTTGTCTGTCGCAACATGGACAGTCGTTCCTGTGTGGTGACACGGGTGCCAGCTTACTCCGATATCGTCCATAAGCTTATCGTTTCCGGCGTAAACTTGCTTGCCGTCGATTACCGCCGAAACGCCCCTGCCCGAGAGTTCTTTAACCTCTGAAATTCTGCTCTTGTCAATCTCAGCGTTAAATGCATCTCTTATGGAACGTGAAATAGGGTGGGTGGAGTACGCCTCCGCATATGCTGCAAGTTCAATCAGCTTTTCCTCTGAGATAATTTCGGGGTGTATGGCTGTAACGTTGAATACGCCCTTTGTGAGGGTACCGGTTTTGTCGAATACCACAATTTCAGTTCTGGCGAGGGTTTCAAGGTAGTTGCCGCCCTTTATGAGTATTCCGCAGCGTGACGCTCCGCCGATTCCGCCGAAAAAGCTCAGCGGTACTGAAATAACAAGCGCACACGGACAGGAGATTACAAGGAAAATCAGCGCACGGTTTACCCATTCTCCCCAGTTGCCGGTAATAAGTGACGGTATCACAGCAAGGAGTGCTGCACCGATTACAACGCATGGTGTATAGTATCTTGCAAATTTTGTAATGAAGTTTTCCGCCTTTGCCTTTTTGCTGCTGGAATTTTCAACAAGGTCGAGTATTTTTGCAACGGTAGACTCACCGAATTCCTTTGTAACTCTAACTCTGACAACACCGCTCAAATTAATGCAGCCGCTTATAACATCATCACCCTCAGTCAGACTTCTCGGGACTGATTCGCCTGTCAGGGCAGATGTATCAACGCTTGTATTGCCCTCGATTATCACACCGTCAAGCGGAATTTTTTCACCCGGTTTTACAACGATTATGTCACCTATGGAAACCTCCTCCGGATCGGATTCCACGATTTCGCCGTCCTTTTCAAGATTGGCATAATCCGGTCTGATATCCATAAGCGAGGATATGGATTTTCTGGACTTTCCGACCGCAACACTCTGAAAAAGCTCACCTATCTGATAAAAAATCATAACCGCACTTCCCTCAAGGTAATCCCCAAGAACAAATGCACCGACAGTAGCAATAGCCATAAGAAAGTTCTCGTCAAAAACCTGACCATGCAGAATATTTCTGACAGCTTTCCAGAGTATATCATATCCTATTACAAAGTATGGCACAAGAAATACCGCAAGCCGCAAATATCCGTCAACCGGAATTATTGCCGCAATTACAAGTGTTACAAGGCTGATGATTATTCTTATCAGCGTTTTCTTTTGTCCCGAAGTCATAACAGCCTCCCAAAAGTTATTTTACAATGATTTTGCAGTCCGGCTCGATTTTTTTGCATATCTTTGCAGCCTTTTTCATGATTTCATCAAGTCTTGATTCGTCAGCCTCAATAGTCAGTTTTTGAGTCATAAAGCTGACAGCCGCACTTTCAACGCCGTCTATCTTACTGATTGCCGCTTCCATTTTTGCGGCACAGTTTGCGCAGTCAAGGTCCTCAAGCTTATATATCTTTTTCATAACAGTTCTCCTTACTCATTAATATGATCCATTCCCTGATTTATGATACTGCATACATGGTCATCCGCCAGTGAATAGAAAACGTTCTTTCCCTCTTTGCGGCACTTAACCAGCTTGTTGGTTTTGAGTACTCTCAGCTGATGTGACACAGCCGTCTGGCTGACATTCAGCAGCTGCGCAATATCGCAGACACAGAGCTCAGCCTCAAAAAGTGCATACAGGATCTTTATTCTTGTTGAGTCACCGAATATTTTGAAAAGTTCCGCAAGGTCATAAAGCTTCTCTTCTTCCGGCATATCGTTTATCACCTTTTTTACAGTATCCTCATGCACACAGAGATATTCACATTTTTCATTTTCCATATGTTCACATCCTCTCATATGTTTATCTGTTCATATGATACTATATTTACAGATATTTGTCAATAGTTTCGGATTGTTAAAATAAAAAATAATATATAGAAAGCTTTTGCCGCAGGCATTGACAAACTGCAGATTAAGATATAATATATAGTTATAACTCATCGAAAAGGAGTCAGCATATGAAAACAGATTTAAGTACACTTAAAGAAAAATGCAGAGAAAATTATCCGGAAATGAAAGAGTTTCTGGGCAGACTTGTTGAGATTCCAAGCGTCATGTCCGAGCCGGAAGGAAATATGCCATACGGTAAAAATTCCGCCGAAGTTCTCGATGTGTTTCTGAAAAAAGCAGAATCAATGGGATTTGAAACTCACAATTTTGACAACTATGCCGGAACAGTCACCCTCGGCAGCTGGGAACCGGAATTGGGTATTCTTTGTCACCTTGATGTTGTAGGCAGCGGAAACGGCTGGACCTATCCCCCGTTTGAGCTGACTGAGGCAGACGGAAAGCTTTACGGCAGAGGCACGACCGATGACAAAGGACCTGCAGTTTCAGTCCTTTACGCTTTAAAGGCTGTCAGCGAAACAATTCCGCTTAAAAAGGCTGTACGCCTTATTGTCGGCTGTAACGAGGAAAACGGTTCTGACGATCTGGAATACTACCGAAAAAAGCAGCCGCTGCCCCAGAAGCTTTTCACTCCCGACGGGCAATACCCTATAATCAATATTGAAAAAGGCATGATAAGGGGCGAGCTTTCCACAAAATTCACTACTGACTGCAAAAAATACATTGCCGAAATACACGGCGGAAACACTATCAATGCCGTTCCGGACAGGGCATGGGCAGTTGTCTGCGGAATTACGGTTGACGAAATAAACGCCGGAGCAGACTTTGAAATAATTCCACAGGAAAACGGAGTCAGAATAATAAGCCACGGCATTCCGGCACACGCATCAACTCCGGAGGGCGGCAAAAACGCTCTGACAGCTTTGATAAAACTGCTTTCCGGTCTTGACCTTGACGAATGCGATGGATTTAAGGCAGTAAAAAATATGGCTGAGCTTTTTCCGTACGGAGAAACTGACGGAAGCAGCATGAGGCTGAAATGTTCAGATGAAAAGTCCGGGGCACTGACCCTTGTTTTCAGCGTACTTGAATTTACTCCGGACGGCATGACAGGAATCTTTGACATACGCTTTCCTGTCAGCAAAACCGCCGAAGAAATCAACAGTACCGCTAAAAATACTCTTTCCGGTTATGGTTTCAGCTACCGCTGCATCATGGGTTCAGAGGCACACTACGTTGACGAAAACAGCGGGTTCGTCCGCACACTTCTTGACGTATACGAGGCTGTCAGCGGAGAAAAGGGTCACTGCATTGCTATCGGCGGAGGTACTTATGTGCATAATACTGAGGGCGGTGTGGCTTTCGGTGCTGAGTTGCCGGGAAAAGAATACAATATGCACTGCGCTGACGAATTTACAGTACCGGAAGAAATGATAATGAACTCTGTCATGGCGGCTGCGGCTATTGCTGAAATATGCGGATAAATTGTGCCCGGGCATAGCAAGTCTGTGCTCCGGCACACGAAGCGTCCCAAAAATATATAACAAATTGACAAACTATTTCTTTTATTTATACGTTTTTTAATCTGTATTATTAAAAATCAACAAAATAAAATATGCCGATTGACACCGGAAAAAGTTTCTGATATACTATGCTTGTAAGAAAAAAGCAATAATAATCCAGACAATGAAGTCATTTTTTATGATTTCATTGTCTTTTTTATTTTTCAGGAGGTGCAGAAATGTTTTCCGGTACAAAAATAAATATTTCAGAAGAAGCTGCAAGATGTCTGCTTTGTTATGACGCACCATGCAGCAATGCCTGCGGACATGGTTTCAGGCCGGATAAAGCTGTCAGAGCAGTCAGATTTGACAATGTAATTTCTGCCGCTTCAAAAATAAACCAGAATGTATGTGCAGAGTGTGTAGGAGAATGCGAACGTGCCTGCATACATTATGATTTTCCGGTAAGAATACGGGAAATTATCAGAAAGCTTCCTCAGAGCAAAAAATGCAGAGCTGATTTGTCCATTGAGTTCTGCGGAGTAAAATGTGAAAACCCGTTTTTCCTTTCTTCGTCAATTGTTGCTGCGAACTATGACATGATCGCAAGGGCCTTTGACGCCGGCTGGGGAGGCGCAGTTTTCAAGACGATCGGCAAATACGTTGTGCACGAAGTGTCACCAAGGTTTGATGCAATAAAAAAAGACGCAACACCGTTTGCCGGCTTTAAAAATCTCGAACAGATTTCAGAACACACCCTTGAAGAAAATCTCGAAGTTATAAGCCGGCTTAAAAAAGATTATCCGTCTAAAGTTATCATTGCCTCTATTATGGGACAGAATGAGGAGGAATGGACAGAAATTGCAGAGCTTTGTGAAAAAGCCGGCGCAGATATGATCGAATGCAATTTTTCATGTCCGCAGATGGCGGCAGATGGAATGGGTTCAGACGTTGGTCAGAATCCGGAACTCGTTAAGCTGTATACCCGATGCGTAAAGAAAAAGACAACTATACCTGTTCTGGCAAAAATGACTCCTAACATTGAAGATATGACAGTTCCTGCAATTAAGGCAATTGAGGGCGGTGCAGACGCAATTGCCGCTATTAACACTATTAAAAGTATAACGGCTGTTGACCTTGAGAAAATGCAGAGTCTGCCTGACATAAACGGAAAGTCAGCTGTTTCGGGATATTCCGGAAAAGCAGTCAAGCCAATTGCCCTGCGCTTTATATGTGATATGGCGAAATGCGAAAAGCTGAAAGGTATTCCTCTGAGCGGTATGGGCGGCATTGAAACATGGCAGGACGCAGCAGAGTTTATTGCGCTCGGCTGTGAAAATATTCAGGTAACCACGTCAGTCATGCAGTACGGCTACAGGATAGTCGAAGATATGATCAGCGGATTGTCAGAGTTTATGGTCACAAACGGATATACAAGGCTTTCCGACCTCGTCGGCAAAGCGCTTGGCAATATTGTTCCGGCTGAAAAGCTTGACCGTGAAACTATAGTTTATCCGATTATTTCAAAAGAAAAATGCATTGGCTGCGGACGCTGCTACATATCCTGTCAGGACGCCGGACATCAGGCAATTGAATTTGACCAGGAGCGTATTCCCAAAATAAAAGGTGCAGAATGTGCCGGCTGTCAGCTTTGCAGTCTGGTCTGTCCGGCAGGAGCAATAAGCAGGAGCAAACGCATAAACCGGAGGCGGTGCTGATGTCAGTAACAATGAAAAAACTTTTTTCCGATTCAAAAAAGGATTATAGTCTGGAGCTTATTGCCGGACGGGACGGAATGGAAAAGTCAGTCCGCTGGGTGCATATGGTTGAGGACAGCGAAGTGCCGGATTTTCTTCATGGCGATGAGCTTGTCTTCACAACCGGAATCGGTCACAGCGGAACGGAATGGCTGATAGATTTTGTAAGGCAGCTTAAAAATCACAGAGCTGTAGGACTTGTTGTCAACATCGGACCATACATAACCTCCGTTCCGGCACAGGCAATAGTTTTCTGCGAGCAGAATGATTTTCCTCTTTTTACAATGCCGTGGAAATCAAGAATTATTGATGTGACTTACGATTTCTGCCACAGAATCGTTGCAAGCGAAAAAAACGAAACTACTATTGCGTCAGCTTTCCGGTATCTGATTTTCAATCCGGAGAACAAAGACGCATATGCCTCAGTTCTTGAAAGAGCAGGATTCCACAACGAAGGAATTTACTCTGTCATGTCAGTTTTCATGAAAATCAACGGAAAAAACGCTGCTGCGGAAGACTGGAAAAAGTATCGTTTCAGCTATATTGATCTGTTGAGAAGTCCGGATTATCCGTCATGCGTATTTATCCAGAACAATCACCTCACAGTAATAAACCAGCATTCAGGTGCTGAAGAACTGCTTGAACAGGCAGAAAAAATGCAGGCGTCATTTGGTAAAGAGAAAGAAAAGACTGAAATATTTGCAGGTGTATCTGAAACCGGTATTGGTCTGGGAAGCGTTCCGGATTGCTATGAGCAGTCGCTGTGCGCAATGAATACCGCAAGGATAAAGGGACGCAGCAGCGTGAAGTACAGCGAAACAGGAGTTTACAGGATCATATCCGGAGTGGAGGATACAGCAGTTCTTTCCGGATTTGCGGCTGATGTTCTAAGTCCGCTTGAAGAATATGACAGAAAAAATTCTTCTGATTTGTGTACTGTTCTCAGATGCTATCTACAAAGCGTGGGGAGCGTTCAGGAAACTGCTCAGAAGCTTGGGGTACACAGAAACACAGTTAATCATAAGATAAGGCTTGTAAAGGAAACTCTTGGGATGAGCCTTGATAATGAAAATATAGTTAATCTTATGCTGGCGTTCTCGATAAGAGATTACATCAGCTTGTAATAAACATTTTTGAAAGGAAGTATTTTTATGAACGCACAGGAAATCAAAGAGATGTCTGTTTCTTACAATCTTCAGTCATGGGCAAAGCAGAAGGGACTGAATCCGATACCTGTTGAAAAGGCAGAGGGAATTTATTTCTATGATTTTGACGGAAACAGATATTCCGATATGTCATCACAGCTTGTAAACCTCAATCTCGGACACGGAAACCGTGCAATAATTGACGCTATCAAGGAACAGGCTGAAAAATACTGCTATGTTTCGCCGTCTTATGGTTCTGAGCCAAGAGCAAAGCTTGCAAAAATGATTATCGACCGTATGCCTGACAACATGGGCAAGGTTTTCTTTACAAACGGCGGCGCTGACGCAAATGAAAACGCAGTAAAAATTGCAAGAATGTATACCGGCAGAAACAAGATTTTCTCACGCTACAGAAGCTATCACGGCTCAACCTACGGCGCAGGAAATCTTACAGGCGAACCAAGAAGATATCCTCTCGAACCCGGAATCCCGGGATTTGTAAAGTTTTTCGACCCTTATATTTACAGAGATAATCTCCCCTTTGCAACTGAAAAGGAAGCGTCTGATTTCTATGTTAAAAAGCTGCGTGAACAGGTGATTTACGAAGGTCCGGAAAGTGTTGCTGCTATTGTAATGGAAACTGTCACCGGCTCAAACGGTGTTATTATTCCGCCGGACGGATATCTCCAGGGAGTAAGAAAAATCTGCGATGAATTTGGTATCATGATGATCTGCGACGAGGTTATGGCAGGATTCGGAAGAACAGGAAAAATGTTTGCTTTCCAGAACTGGGATGTAAAACCGGACATTGTTTCCTTTGCAAAGGGTGTTACCTGCGGATATGTACAGCTTGGCGGCGTTGCAGTCAGCAAAAAAATTGCTGAGTACTTTGATGACCATGTTCTTTCATGCGGTCTTACATACAGCGGTCATCCCCTTGCCTGTGCTGCCGGTGTTGCCTGTGTTCAGTATTATGACGACGCCAAAGTGCTTGACAATGTAAACGCTGTGGGAAAGGTTCTGGGAGAGATTCTTGAAGAACTGAAAGGTAAGTACGCCTGTGTGGGCGATGTAAGATATATCGGACTTTTCTCAGCAATTGAGCTTGTAAAGGACAAATCAACAAGAGAACCGCTTGTGCCTTACGGCAAGGACCCTGATGGCATTATGGGAAAAATTATCGGTATGCTCAAAGCAAAGAGATTCATGACATATTCTCATGAAAATATGATTCTGATTGCTCCTCCGCTGATTATCACAGAGGCACAGATCAGAGAAGAAATGGCAAAGGTTGACGAGGTTCTCGCTGAAGTTGACAAGATGATTTAAGGACAGCCGCAACGGTATTATGCGGTATAGTCCCGGTACAGAAAGGACGATTGTTATGTATAAATGCAGTGAATCAAGAATGGAAGATAAAATAAAGACATTCAGCAAATTCGGCGACGCAGGTCACGGCGGAATCACAAGATATTCCCTTTCGCCTGAGGCAATTATGGCAAGAAATGAATTCAGAAAGAGAATGGAGGCAATCGGGGCGGTTATTGAAATAGACGACCTTGCCAATATGTATGCGACCATTCCCGGCAGCGCCCCTGACGCAAAAAGAATTGTTATGGGTTCACACTGCGATTCTGTTAAAAACGGCGGAAACTATGACGGTATCTTAGGCGTAATGAGTGCTATGGAAGTTCTTGAAACAGTAGTTGAAAAGAATATCCCTCACAAGCACCCTCTAACAGCCATGATATGGACTAACGAGGAAGGCTCTCTCTATCCGCCGGCTATGATGTGTTCGGGTATCGTGTGCTATGATTATCTTCCGGAGGATATCCGCTGCAATTTCAGATATGAAGACAAAATGGCTACAAAAAGCATTCTTGACCCGACAAAAACATTCGGCGAGGCGCTTGAAAAATCTGGCTTTAAGGGCGACAAAAAATACAGGATCAGTCCTGAGAAATATATGTATATGTTTGAAACTCACATTGAACAGGGTCCTATACTTGAGGACGCAGGAAATGATATCGGTGTTGTTGACTGTGTGCTTGGTATGTTCAACTACAGACTGAAATTCTACGGTCAGACAACTCATGCCGGAACATTCCCTATGCCAAAGAGAAAGGACGCATTCTTTGCCGCTGCTCAGGCACTATGTTATCTGCATGAGGAAATTGACAAGCTTGGATTCAAGGATCTTGTTTACACTACCGGCGAAGTAGTTTGTCACCCTTGTGTTCACACCTGTGTACCCGATTACTTTGACTTTTCAATTGATGTCCGTCACGAAAGCGCAGAAGTACTTGAAAAGGTACTTGCCGTTGTAAAAAGCTGTGCTGACAGGACATGGAGCGGCTGCACCTGCGAGGTTGTCAGAGCATGGAACAGGGATACAGTTTACTGGGATAAAAAGCTTGTGGGATATGTAAAAGAAGCTGCCGAAGAGCTTGGTGTAAAGCACCAGTACATTCATTCCGGTGCCGGACATGACGCTCAGTTTGCTGCTTATATGCTGCCGACTACAATGATTTTTGTGCAGTCAAAGGACGGACTTTCACACTGCGAACCCGAATATTCTTCAGTTGAACACTGTACAGAGGGTGCAACAGTTATGCTGAATGCAGTCTTAAAAGCTGATATGAACTAAGTCTGTTAAGGAGTAAAAAATGGGAAGAGAATTTATAATTCCGAAAAAAATCATTTCCGGAAAAGGTGCGCTGAACGATGCCGGAAAATATCTCTCTGAAATGGGTAAAAAAGCTCTTATTGTAACCGGTCCCCACGTTTTAAAGCTGGAATGCTTTAAGTCGGTCGAAAAGCTGCTTGACAGTCTGGGTATCAGCTATACTGTTTTTTCCGATATTACAGGTGAACCAACTGACGTTATGATTGACAAAGGGGTGTCCGTATATAAAGATAACGGCTGCGATTTTCTTATAGCTGTCGGCGGAGGAAGTCCTCTTGATTCTATGAAAGCAATTGCCGCACTCGCTGTAAACGGCGGCAGTATTTCAGACTATATGGGAAAAACAATTGAAGGCAGAATGCCTCCAATGGCTGCTATCCCTACAACTGCCGGAACAGGTTCTGAGGCAACGCAGTTTACTGTTATAACTGACAGCAAAAAGGATATCAAAATGCTTCTGAAAGGAATTTGTCTTATACCGGACCTTGCTGTAATCGACCCCGGATTTTCAATGACGTCACCCAAAAGCATTACAGCATCAACAGGTCTTGACGCACTTACTCATGCTGTTGAATCATACACGTCCAAAAAAGCTCAGCCTCTTACAGACTGTGTGGCAATGTCAGCTGTAAAAAGAATTTTTGAATATCTTCCCCGTGCATACAAAGACGGAAGCGACGCAAAAGCCCGTGAGGAAATGTCGATAGCCGCACTTGAAGCCGGAATTGCTATAAACAATGCCTCAGTCACAATTGTACATGGCATGAGCCGTCCAATCGGCGCACTGTTTCATGTCCCGCATGGACTTTCCAATGCAATGCTTCTGCCTGCCTGTATGAAATATGCCCTGAGCGGAACTTATGAGAAATTTGCGGACCTTGGACGTGCAGTCGGACTTGCAAAAAATGAAGATACTGACAAATCCGCCGCTGAAAGCTTTCTTAAGGGACTCCGGAAAATCTGCGAGATATGTGAAGTGCCTACCCTTAAAAAATACGGAATTGACAAGGAAAAATTCTTTGATGTAATACCCAAAATGGCAACTGACGCAATTGCAAGCGGAAGTCCGGGCAATACTGTAAGAGATGTTACAGAAGCAGCTGTCATGGAAATTTACAGAAGTCTCTGGAACTAAATATTGTCTGCTTTTATCATACAGATTTTTATGTGAAAAACACTGGGAAAATTGTTGATTGATTTTCCCGGTGTTTATTGCTTTTTTTACAAGTTTTAATAGTATATTTTATCACAGTTTTTTTCATTAGTCAACCATATTTGCCTATTATTTCACTATGAATTGTATAAATTCGTCGAAATGTACTAAAAACATAATTCATAGTATACAAATATGTAAACGGAAATTTGCTTTTTCTCTTGAATGCATACTATTCCTATGTTATAATAGTAATATAAAATTCAACCATGTTATGAGGTGATGAGAATGAAAACAATATTATGTTTCGGTGACTCCAACACTTATGGTTTAAATCCAAGGGATAAAAGCCGATTTGACTATAACACAAGATGGACCGGCATACTGGAACAAAAGCTTTTACAATACGGTTTTCGTGTAGCAGAAGAAGGACTTTGCGGAAGAACGACCGTCTTCCCGGATGAACTTCGCACCAACCGGCGTGGAGTTGATGTTCTTCCCTTTTTACTTGAAACACATTCTCCTGTTGAATACGTCGTGCTTATGCTCGGAACAAATGACTGTAAAACACGTTTTCAGGCTACTCCTTATATAATCGGAAATGGAATCAAGCAGCTGGTAAAGCAAATACGAAATGCGGGAAACGCCAAAATTCTTGTTGTATCTCCCATTCATCTTGCACATGGAGTCGGAGAAAACGGTTTTGACCCCGAATTCAACGAAGATTCAGTCCTGCTTTCAAAGCAGCTTAAACAGGAATTTTATGAAATATCACAAAGTGAAAACTGCCTGTTTCTTGCAGCATCGGATTGGTCAGCCCCATCAGAAGCTGACCGTGAGCATATGGATGAAACCGGTCATCATGCACTTGCAGAAGCAGTATTTAACGTTCTTTATAATGATTTTAAAAAATGAATCAACCGTACGCTTAAAAATGGCGTACGGTTTGCTTTTATTCAATAATTTTATTTTTATAACGGCTATACTTTAATATTCTGTATTTACAATTCATTTTTTCAAACTCTGAGTCTGTATAATATCTCTTTGCCGAACGCTTATATAAAAATTTTTTGCCCATATCCGGAAAATGAACTGCAACACGTTTTGTAAACATATAAAGCTTTTCCCCCTCAACCTCCACTTCTGTAATATAATAAATATCATCATTTAAATCATTCAAATAACTCATTTTTCGACTCCAGTTTACATAATATTGCTTTTTTCTATTTTAACATATTTTAGAAAGAATTACAATATCTTACCAGAAAATATATTCCAGTTTAAGCCATATTTTGGAGAAATGCCTCATAATATTGTTATATTTAAAAGCTGTCTGATTTTTGGTTCGGCAAAGTCACCAGTCGATATCTGTGCGATACTGCCTTAAATTTCCTTGTCGCATTTTCTTGATTTCTGCATAAAATAAATTAAGCAAAAATTCAGACCATGGATTCAATCAGTGGTATACAGCAGATGTTTATACCCTCAGAATAGCTGAATGAATGACGGTCTGAATTAATGCTTTTATTATAAATCGGAGCTGCGGCAGTTATTCATGATATCTGCCGCAGCTTTTTTGTTTGCGGGCAAGTTCTTCATACTTTTTCTTTGTTGCAAGTCCTCCCCTGATGTGTCGCTCCTGCTTGTTCTGATCGAGTATTTTTTTAACTTCAGGGTAAAGCTGAGGCTGTATTTTGGGAAGTCTTTCGCTTACGTCCTTATGTACTGTACTTTTGCTTATTCCAAATTGTTTTGCCGCTGCCCTGACGGTTGATTTATTCTCAATGATGTATTGTCCCAGTATAATTGCTCTGTCGTTAGGCTGACCTTTCAATCTTCTCACTCCAATACCGTTTTTGTTAATTTATATGCGGAATTTTCCGTATATAGTATTAAGTAAGAAAAAATCGGTATTTTTACCATCAGAGCAGCATAAAAAAAAATAAAAGACAGGCATAAAACCTGTCCTTTATATGTCATGTCTGAACTGAAAAATAATAAATCATATTTATATTTTCCTTTTCAGAACCCCAGGAAACTAAAACCGAAACGTAATATACTTCTCCGGAAACACCAGGAATATTAAGTGTTGTTTCATTTTCAGATATTAAATTCAAATCAGAATCATACAGATTAAAAATTGCATCACCATATATTTTTTTACTGTATGATAATGACATTTTATCACTGTTTTCCTGTGATATGCTTGCTTTGTAAATATTATCTTTTTCAGACTGGATTTCCGGGTAATCATAGTCATTTGTCTTTCCATGATAATTCACAGAAACCTTATGACCCTTTAAGGCAGTAGCTTTATCTGCTTCAGTAAGATAAACATAGCCTATGTTTTTTTCAACAGGATCCTTTCTTGTAAGAATCCCCCATACACCCATCAGAAAAACCATAACTGAAATTGCCAAAAAAATTTTTCTTTTCATATCAATTATTACTTTTCAGTTCTTCTTCAAATTCGCTTAAATAAAACGAAACCAGATCCTTCATAGGTTCACACAGCCTTAACGCTTCTTTCAGCATACGGATATACGCAATATTGTCATTATTATTTTTAGCTGTAAAGGCAAGAGTCATGTAGTAGCCGAAACGGTGCAGTTCAGGCAATACATCGGCATCCTCCGGATTGAGCAGGTCAGGATTGTAAATGTTCAGAACATAATCAGAAAGTGTGCATAGGAAAAGGTCATAAAGTTCCCTTCTTTCCTCAGCAAGCAGCTTCTGTGATGTCAGAACTGCTGTTTCAAGCGCCGAAACCATCCAGAGCATACTCTTTATACTTCCGGTCAAATTAATATTTTCACAGTATTTCGTTGCTGTCAAAGCATAGTCGCTGTGTCCTTCCGCAATAATCGGGAAATGAGATTTCAGCACATCATGGCTCATTCCGGCTATAGCGTCATTCAAATCCACATTATGTTTCATTGCAAGATATATTGCTTCAGAATAGCCGTCTTTCCAGTTATCAACTGATTCAATAAATTCAGTTAATCTGTCGGAAATATCTACGCCGTCATTGCTGTCACGGACAAGCTTCATAAGCTCGATATATGGTCCTTCAACTCCTGAATCAATCATGCCGTTTATGAATTCGGTGCGTTCAAATTCATATTCTTTATAGTACTCTTCCAGCATAAAAAGAACAAGACCAGTTTTATCATTATCGTTAAGCGAAAGTATTTTGCCATATAATTTTGCAGCATGAATGTAATTTTTACTCTGCCTAAAAAGGGAACGATAATTTGCAAGATATTTTTTTAATTCAGGAATTTTTAGTTTTGCTATATCAATTTCCTGCATACATTCATGTGCTTCGTCAAATCTTTTGAGTTCGCAAAGACATCCAATATAGATATTTTTTATAGATTCATATTCATGCTCACTACAGCCGTCAATACACTCCATTCTTAAATCAATAACACTAAGCTTACCGTCTTTGTATTGTTTATATACATCGAAATACTTGTTCAAATATTCAACTGCTTTATCATAATTATCAAATAATATTTCATTTTCAGCTTTCTGCAGAAAAAAACTCATTATTATAACAGAATCTCTTCCATTTTCCCTGCTGAAAAATTTTTCAAACATTTCATCTGCTTTGCTGTAATTTTTTATTTTAGAATAAATTTTCATTGCTCTTAACAAAAAGCTATTAACATAGTAATAATTTTCTTGCAAATCAAGTTTATGCAAACCCTTTTCAAGATAAAATATTTTTTTATCCATATCATTACATCCGTCTATTATCATAGAAATAATCCTCAAATCATCAGGATTTTCTTCATATTCCTTAAGCATTAACGGCATATTTCTTTCATTTCTTTTTTTTAGATATTCCGGATCATTTTTAATATATCCGTAATGATGAAAAACAGTGCCAAAATACCCATGTGGATTATACGCTGGAAGATGTTCATGTATTGCCCCTTTAAATTCCACCTCCGGAGTAAGCTTTACAAGACGACTTCCAAGAAAATCAGTTGACGTACCTGTAACAGGATTCGAATAATTTCTTATGATATAACTTGCAGAATTGTACTTTTCGTACAGTTCAGGCATATTAAAAAAACTTATCATTTCACTGCAGTCTTCGTCCATATACTCATCAGCGTCAAGAAACATAAACCATTTACCCTTTGCTTTTTTTAATCCGAAATTCCTTGCAGCTGCAAAGTCATTTACCCATTCAAAATCATATACTTTATCGGTATATTTCAAAGCAATCTCTTTTGTTCGGTCTGTTGAACCGGTATCAACGATAATCAATTCATTTAAAACATTATCCCTTAATTTTTGCAAAGCAGACAAGCATTTATCAAGGTGTTTTTCTTCATTTTTAACAATCATTCCAATAGATAAAATTATATCATTATCTCTTTTCGTTTTTAAATTCGATTTCATATTATTCTCCTTTATTGCTGACATGGCAATAAATTCATTAAGTGAACTCATTGCTATATCAGCATATAATTAGCAATAAACCGCCCTTTTAAAAGGACGGTTTATCACCGATATTAAGTAAAAACGTAAATATAAATTACAGAAATTACTGTAACAGCTGAAGTACGTTCTGTGGCTGTGTGTTTGCCTGAGCAAGCATTGCCTGAGCAGCCTGTGTGAGAACGTTGCTCTGTGTGTACTTCATCATTTCCTCTGCCATGTCTGTATCACGGATACGGCTGTTAGCAGATTCCATGTTCTCCTTAGCTGTATCAAGGTTATTGATTGTGTAATCAAGTCTGTTCTGAGAAGCACCAAGCTGAGCTCTCTGAAGTGAAACGTTATCAATTACATCTCTGATGCATTCAGCAGCCTTTGATGCAAAAGCCTGATCACTGATGTTGATTGTCAGACCATTCTGGTTAGCAGAAGCTGAACCTGTAGACTGACCTGCCTTTGTAGGATCAACTGCAGTTGATGTATCTGCATCCGCACCATTTTTAACAACGATTTTTGCAGATGTTGAACCCGCACCATCTTTATTAATTATACTTATATTTTTGTTGATAGACTTGAAAAGCTGATCTGTTGCCATGCTCTTGATATTAAGGCAAAGCTTGTCACCCTTGTTAGATGTTTCACCAATCTGGAATGTCATTGCACTACCAGTTTTACTATCAGTTTCACCATTATCCTTCAGAATGCACTGGCTGTTAGCATCAAGTGCACCATTGAGGAGCTTGTTGCCGTTGAAGTTAGCTGTCATAGCGATTCTGTCGATTTCAGCACAAAGCTGATCCATTTCAGCCTGGAGAGCTGCTCTGTCTGTACCAGCATTCTGACCGCCATCACCATTTGTACCATAAGCACTTGCGCCATATGTACCGCTGTCTTCGTTGATACCGTTAGCTGACTTTTCAGCAAGTTCAACCATTCTGTTGAGCATGTCGTGAACTTCAGTCATGTAGCCTTCAGCTGTCTGAACCAGTGAGATACCGTCTTCACAGTTGTCAGATGCTATGCCGAGAGCCTTGATCTGAGCCTTCATCTTTTCAGAAATTGCAAGACCTGAAGCGTCATCGCCTGCACGGTTGATTTTGAAACCTGAAGCGAGCTTTTCAAGTGACTTGGAATTTGTCTTGCTGTTTTTACCTAAATTTCTGTTGGCGTTAATAGCGCCCATATTAGTTCTTACTACCATTCCCATAATGATACCTCCATGTTATAATTAAATTCAGAAACTTCCCTGTTTCCGTTTATTTATGAGAAATTTTTTTGAACTCAAACCGTCTGCCACTTCGGAGGGCCCTTTCCTTTGTGAGCAATCGGTTTTTGTTGCTTACACTATATATATCGACCGTTAACCCGAAAAGTTAACAGTAAATATTACATAACATTTGCACTACCTTTTTGTTCAATATAGCTAAAAAGTGATCATTTCACCAAGCATCGGACTTGAAATAAAGGTTTTTTCACCTTTTCTGGAAATTCTGCATTCCTTTAATTCCATATCAAGAATGTATTTACTTCCGCAGACATTTATATTCATAATCGGAAAAACATTATCGCATTTCAAGCCGCACTTTTCAGTATTGCTTTGTATCATCTCTTTTATTTCATCAATTTCCTTTTCAAGCTTTTTATTCTGCATATCGTCAATCTGGTACTGGAAAATAAGCTTTTTCAGCAGTTCCTTGCGTTCCGGAGTGATTTTTTCCATATTGCCCTGAATGTATTTGATATCCTGTGCTGTTTTATGAAGCTTATTCTGAGTTTCTTCAGCCTGCTGCTCCAGCCCCTTCAGTTTTTCAACCATATGAGGAACTACTCCAAGAACAATTTCTGTTTTCAGGTTTGTATTGGCTGGAGTTCCGATCGTAACGGCCTCAATTGTTTTGCCGGCAACAAGCTTTCCGCCGGTAACCGAGCCTTTCTTGCCTTTAACGACAATGTTCTCATCTGTAGAAAGAGTACTGTACATTATCTGATCTGCTTCAATGCCTTCTTTTGCGTAAACACAGCAGTTTTCAAGATATTTGCATTTCAGGGACCCCTGAACCTCGATAACGCCCTTATTACCGCCTGTCATTCCACGGTCAATTACAAGATCTCCTCCGGCAATAACTGTAGCGCCTTCAACTGTACCGACAATTTTAACATCGCCGTCAGCCCTGACTGTATAACCTTCACGAACATCGCCTTTGATCAGTACATCGCCGACAAAATTTATATTTCCGACAGAATTGTCCACATCATGATCTATTGTCAGCAGATTTCTTACATTGAATTTATTCTCCTCAAAAACAAGTTCTCCGTCTATTTTAGCAAGAAGCAATGTTTTATCCTCATTAAATTCAGTATTTTTTCCTGCCGGCACAACCGGATACCTGCCTTCCCTGCCTTTTATGGTATCACCTGTAACAGTCATTCCGTCAGAAGCGGCTGTAGGAAGTGTTATTTCGCAGATGGTATCACCCTTATGTATACTCTGAATCATGTTCAGTTCTTTGTAGTTTACATTTCCGTGATTATCTTCTTTAATGTTCACCTGCTTTTTGGCTGTGGAGAAAAGATTTTTTACTGTACCGCTTTTTCCGTTTACTGCTTCACTGCCTTCAGCAATCTGAACGATTTTGAAGTAAAGCTTATCAGAAATGATTTTATCAATCAGCTTGCTGTTTATTCCATGTTTGACAGCTAATGAATCCATACGGAATTTAAGAGTATCATATGAAATATCTTCTCCGCCGTAAAACGGAGGAATAATCACAGCCCAGAGTCTGACTTTATTTTTAGTCATATAAAGCAGAGGTTCTGCATTCACAGGCTTACATTGCTCAGCTTTTTTATTTTTTTCATTTTCTTTTTCAGCTGCAAGCTTTTCGTTTTTTATCCTTGTTGCAAGACTGTCGCAGTGTTTTTGTATATCACGGATAAATTTTATCAGTTCAGCCTCTGTTTTATTAGGTGCATCCGAGCCTGATTCAACTGCAGCCTTTTTTGCATCAGAAATTATTTTTTCGATAAATTCCAAAGGCTCAAATGAATCGCTGCCACCTTTTTCGGCGCGGTAAATTTCCCATAATTCATGCATAGGAGTATTTTCTTTAATGTAGGTTTCTTCATTCAGAGCATGAGATTCATTAATGATTTCCGGTTCAGATTGTTCGTTTGTTACTTTTTCTTTTTTTTGTGTTTCAGTTTCTGTTACGGTTTCTTCTGCAATTTCTTTTTTCTTCTTGAATTTGTCAAAAATACCCATAAGATCATCCCCTTTTTAAAGGTCTTTTCTGCTGTTCAGAAATTCTCTTTGTTTTTTAAACAAGAATGAACAAAGCAAATCAGCGTCCTCAGATTTACTGTAAACAAACTCACAGCCATACTGATATACTCCGTCCTTAAAGTCAATAACTCTCAGTATCTGGCACTGAAAGGTTGAATTTTTTCTTTTATTCAGATTAAGTTCAATTGAAAAAGTTTTGTTTACCTCAAATTCATAATCTGTTTTGAATTTAAGTCCGCTGAGACTCATGTCCATAATTGTTACGTCTGCTTCTGTCGGATACATATCTGATGATGATTTTTTAAAAACAGCTTTTGCCGGAAGCTCCATATCAACACGGAAAAAGTTTCTTCTCTCCTTGTCAACAAGATTATAGATACTGTCAATACACATTTCTTTTCTTGTGGAAGTATAAATACTTCCGACAAGTACTCTGAAACCAATTTTTGCATTAAAAACATTGATTTTTATAGGTGTACCGTAGTCAACTATCTGAAGTTCCTTTTTACTGTTATTTATCTTTATATTTTTTGAGTTTACTTCCTTGATTTTTCCGATTGCAATAAGTACATTGTCCATTGATTTGATTTCACAGACAGAACCTTCATATTCTTTCTGTATTGGCATTTCACTCATTTATTTTAATCCTCCGCTAATTATAGTGAACTCAAAAAATAATTTTGCTTTCACTATAATAATTTATTTTATTGCCTTGCACATTCGCTTACTTCGTAAGTTCAGTGCATATCGGCTAACAGTAAACAAAAAAATATTTTTCGTTTACTATAAATTCTGTTATTTTCCCTTTTTGATTTCCTCAGTAGTTTTCAGCAGCTGGCAGTAAATTGCCGCTATAACCTCATAAAGCTCCGGAGGAATACTGTTTCCGACTTCCAGCATACACATAAGCGATGCAGCGCTGTCATCACGATAAACAGGTATGCCGTTCTGTTCGGCTATATCAATTATTTTGTTGGCAACATCTCCGGAACCGGACGCTATAATAACCGGTGCCTTATCAACATCAGCATTATATTTTAAAGCAACAGCCTTATTTTTCCTGTTATATTGTAACATTTATACCAGTCCTTTTCTGAGGGAGTGCCGGAAAAACTTCTATAAGCGACCTTGGCTTTTCAAGTTTTGAAATATTTATTTTGTCAAATTTATATTCGGAAAATTTTATGCAGTCACGAAGCTGTGAAGACAATTCACTCATTTTATCCTGCATTGACGCCGGACACATGACTGACAAATCAATTTTCTTGTCCTGTACAAAAAGTTCTGTTTCAAATCTTCCCATATCCGGAATATCAAATACCAGCAGCATATGAATCGTTCTGACAGGCTCGCCCTGTGAATTTTTAGAGGATTTTTTGTTTTCCTCGTCCGGATTTATCCACATTTCACCGAAAGCCTTTGTCTGCCCGTCATCAATAGGTATAATGAAGTGCAGAAGGGGTGTGAAATTGCTTGGTGACGAAAGAAGGCTGTGTATAACATTTTCAACGCTCTCGCCCCTCATCTGCATAACGCTTTCACTGTCTGTCTGCTTTTCAAGGATCTTTACCAGCGCATCCAGAACTTTTGAAGAATTTTCTCCGTTGGAGTGCGACGAAATAGTGTTGTAAAGCTTCTGCAGGAATGACGCCTTTTTCGGTTCATCCTTTATAAACATCATAAGATCGCTTGCAGCGTCTTTCAGAAAGTTTTTATTGGTATTATATCTTGAAAGGTTATATGTAACCATTGATGTGAGGCAGGAAAGCTTGTTGGAAAACATAATGCTTTTTTCAATATCCTGCATTACCTCGGCTGTTTCTTTTTTCAGCTGCGGAAATTCTGCCTCCGCAGTTACCGCACGGAATCTTACAGACAGATTTTCAAGCTTTGCTGAAAGTTCCTTATTAGGTGCAAGTGCCTGTGAGAGATATTTCATTGTTCCCGAAAGTGCCTTTAGTATTTCTGATTTGCAGTTTTCGGTATTTATCGCTTTGAGCATATTCGTCACGGCGCTTTTAAGCTCCGGTGACGGATTCTCCTTAACCATGTTACGCAAAAAATCGAACACTTCGCCTTTAAAGGCAGTAGATGAATTTTCCTGTCTGACAAGCTCCTGCGCAAGATTTTCCGGCTTCACAGCCAGCTGCGAGAAAAGCTGTTCGATTTCTTCCGTAACAGGGGCATTCTGCATGGAAATTACTCCCACAATTTCCTGCAGCATCATTATGTTTTTTATGAAATTAACAGTAACAGACGGATCCTTCAGCAAATCCAGCAGGATTTCAGGAGCAGTCTGTTTTTCAATGTTTCCGTTATTCTGTTTTAACAGTTCTGAATCCGGAAGTGTTTTTACAATTTTAGACGGATCCTGCAAATCAAACGGGGCGATGTCTGCGTCATGATGTTCACGCATTGGCTGAACTATATTTTTATTGGTAATAGGCGTTGCCGCCCTGATCATGTCCGCCATAACATTCCCCCCTGATATCAATTATGCCTGTTTTATGACTTTCTCAGGCTGTTTGCAAGCTGCTCTATCTCATCAGCAGTTGTTACCACTCTTGCAGAAAACTGATATGCTTTCTGTGAAACGATTACATCTGCAAATTCCTTTGCAACATTAACATTTGAACGCTCAAGGCTCTGTTCATAAATTTTGTAAATTCCTCCGTCTGCGTCCTCTGCCTCACCGGAAATAGCCGTTGGCTGATAGCTTTCATAATCCGTACGTCTTAATCCGTATGGGTTTGAAAAGCTGAATACGCCAAGTCTTTTGGAAAGACCGTCGCTTTCAATAACATTTGTTCCCGGCTTATATGGAACAGCTATTCTGTTATAATTCTGGTCAAGAACATAAGCACCGTCATTCGATACAAGATATGCTGTGTCATTTTCAATACTCAGATCAAAAGAGCCGTTTCTTGTATATTCAATCTCGCCGTCACGTTCAAGGGCAAAAAGTCCGTCTCCTGTAATTGCGAAATCAAGTTCAAAGCCTGTATTCTCCAGTGAACCCTGTGTAAACAGCAGATCCTGATTGGACATCTTTACCCCGTGGCCTTTCAGTATCTTTTCGTTTTCACCCAGTTCCCTGTTCTTGTTTATATCCATATTGTTATTCAGCAATTCACGGAATTCCGGCTTTGTTGCCTTATATCCGTAAGTATTGCAGTTTGCAAGGTTATGTGAAGTTACGTCAATGGCATTCTGATGTGCCCTGAGTCCTGACGCACCTGTATAAAAAGCATTATTCATTTTAATTTACTCCCATCAGGTTATGCTCGAAAGAGTTGCAGCCTTTGCATTCATGGTATCAACTGTTGAAAGAGCAGTTGCACACGCCTGAAGAGCACGCTGTGCCTCAATAAGTCTTGTATATTCCTGGTTCATGTCAACATTTGAACGTTCAAGCGTTTTCTGATATACATCAGCATTCTGAACAATGTTTGCTCTGTCAGTACTGAACAAACCGTTAGGATACTTTCTGAGCTCCGAACCCTCGGCAACCTTTGTTATCAGCAGCTTGTCAACATATTCGTTGTCAGCATTGAATACATATCCGTCCTGTGTAACAGTAAAATCAGAACCGCCTATCTGCAAAGTTCCGCTTTCACCAAGCACTCTGCCTACACCTTCCAGAACAAGATAGCCCTCTTCATCAATATTGAAGTTTCCGTTTCTTGTCATATACTGTCTTGTCTGACCCTGTATATTGAAGTAGCCGTCACCGGCAATCGCCATATCAAACGGGCTTTCTGTATCTTCCAGTGAAGAATAATTGAAATTTGTTTCAACCTCATCAACAAGACAAGCCGGATCTCCCTCGCCGATGTATGTATACTTTCCGTTTTCATATCGTGTAAGGAAATTATGTTCAAAGGTTGTCTGCATGACACGCTGACTTCTGTAACCCACAGTCTGCGAATTAGTCATGTTATTGCCTATAACATTGATGTTTCTCTGCTGAACCAGTACGCCTGACGCAGCGCTGTAAAATCCTGCAAGCATATTCTTTTCCTTTCTTTATCAGTCAAGATAATCATTCAGCCTGTCACGAAGCTTGCCGACAGCCCGTGAATTTATCTGTGAAACACGCTGAACGCTTACTTCCATAACCTTTGCAATATCTGCAAGGTTCAGATTTTCAAAATAATATAGGGTAATAACCAGTCTTTCTCTTTCTGAAAGTTCCTCAATTGCCTCTGCAAGAGCCTTTCGCAGTTCATCTTTCAGAAGCTTTCTTTCAGGAGTTATATCGTCCTTTGTACTGTTTTCAAGGACATCTCCCATCTGGGACACATTCTGAATAAGTTCCTCAAAGGAATAAACGACCGCATTGGATATTTCAGCATTGTAACGGGAAAGCTTTGACTCGTCAATTCCCATTTTTTCTGCAATTTCTGCCTGAGTAGGTTCTCTGCCCAGTGAATTTGCAAGTTCAGTTCTTGCGTTGTTCACAGCCTTTGCGTTGACCCTGACTCTCCTCGGAATCCAGTCCTGCTTTCTAACAAGGTCGATTATTCCGCCCCTCACTCTCATATATGCATAAGATTCAAATTTTATTCCCTTGGAAACATCAAATCTTTCAACACAGTCAATCAGCGTGATTATACCCTGATTTATCATATCCTCTATCTGCGCTGTCGTTGCGGCGATACCTCTCAGCTGAAAGGCTGAAACCTGTGCTATATAGCTGTATGCCATAACTATTTTGTTGCGCAGCGCAATATTTCCGGTGGATTTATATTCATTGAAAAGTGCTGTAAATTCCTCATCGGTTATTTTTTCTTTTTCCGATAAATCGTTCATTTTCAGCCCCCTTTTCAGCCTCCTTCTCAGACAATACCGTACAAAATAACACATAAAAGCGTCAGCTTACAGTACTGCTATTATTATTAAAAATGGAATTTGACAAGTAAAACAGTTAAAAAAATCAGATTTCTATTGTTCCCAGTGCCTGAATCTGGATATTTGAGTCAATTTCATTGAATGAAAGAACATTTACGTTCGGGCAGAACTGGTCAATAAGCTTTTTAAAGTAAATTCTGACGATCGGAGATGTAAGAATAACCGGTGACGGAACAAGGTCACGGATTCTGTCAATCTGAGTCGTTGACGCAATGACAATGTTCTGAATGCTTTCCTGGTCAAGCGCCAGATATGAGCCGTTATCCATTTTCTTTACAGAACCCATAATAAGATTCTCTACCTTTGCGTCAAGGCTTATTACCTTAAGCTGATCTGCCTCGGCAAACTTATGGGAAATAGTACGTTTAAGCGACTGACGTACATATTCTGTAAGCATATCAGTATCCTTGATTTTCGGACCGTAATCGCCAAGGGTTTCAAGTATAGTTTCAAGGTCTCTGACCGGCACCTGTTCCTGAAGCAGACGACAGATAACTTTCTGAAGTTCTCCGATAGTAACAGCTGACGGAATGGTGTCATTGACAATAGCCTCATTAGTTTTCTTGAGATTTTCAAGCATATTGTTTATTTCAGCACGGTTGACAAGCTCATAAGCATGAGCCTTTATGACTTCTGAGAGATGAGTAATAATAACTGAAACAGGGTCGATAAGCGTATATCCAAGCAGCTCTGCCTTGACTTTTTTATCCTCGCTTATCCACTTGGCCTTTATGCCGAATGCCGGTTCAATTGTGTCAATACCGTCGATGGTATCTTCCTCCTCAGAAGGTGCAAGCGCCAGATAGTGATCAACAAGAATATCTCCTCTTGTGACCTCCTCGCCCTTGATACATATGGAATACTGGTTCGGGTTTATCTGTCCGCTGTCTTTAAGCTGAACAGGAGGTATGACAATACCCATCTCCATTGCGTACTGCTTTCGGAACATGACAACTCGGTCGAGGAAGTTGCCGCCGCTGTTTTCATCAACAAGGGGAATCAGGCTGTAACCGAATTCAATTTTTATCTGCTCAACATTAAGCAGTTCATAGAGGTTGTCGATATTCCTGTAATATTCAGCCTCACTGGTAATCTGTTCTTCCGGAATTTCTTCTTCAACTTCTTCCGGTGCATACTTTTTCTCTGTCCTTGAAAGCAGAAATGACATTGTAATAAGAAACGCTGAAAGAAGAATAAGCTGTACCGGAGGGAATCCGATAAACATAAGAAACAGCAGAGCTATACCTGCAAGAAGGAGTACCCTCGGCTGTGACATGAACTGTCTTGAAAAGTCTGCGTTCATGTTGTCCTCGGACGCCGATCTTGTAACCAGCATACCGGTTGATACTGAAATAAGGAGCGCCGGGATCTGCGACATCATACCGTCGCCGACTGTTGCAACGCTGTATGTCTGAATAATTTCGCTGAAACTGCCTCCGCCATTTAACAGACCAACAACAATACCGCCTATAAGGTTTATAAAGGTTACGACAATTGACATTATGGCGTCGCCCTTTACAAACTTGGACGCACCGTCCATGGCGCCGTAGAAGCTTGCCTCACGCTGAATGTTTGAACGGCGTATTCTTGCAGTCTGCTCGTCGATAAGTCCGGAACTCAGATCGGCGTCAATAGCCATCTGCTTACCGGGCATAGCGTCAAGAGTAAATCTTGCTGATACTTCAGATACACGCTCAGCACCCTTTGTAATAACAAGGAACTGAACAAGTACGATGATAAGGAATATTACAAGACCAACTACAACATCGCCTCTGATAACAAACTGTCCGAATACCTTTACGACCTCGCCGGCATAACCGCCGTTTGACAGAATCGAACGGGTCGAGGAAATATTCAGCGCCAGTCGAAGCACAGTTGTAAGGAGCAGCAGGGTAGGAAATACGGAAAATTCCAGAACTTCCTTAACATACATTGTCATGAGAAGAACAATGAGTGAAAGTCCGAGCTGCATAATAAACATAAAGTCAAGTAACGCTGTCGG
This sequence comes from Ruminococcus sp. UBA1394, assembly GCA_002305725.1. Taxonomy (GTDB): domain Bacteria; phylum Bacillota; class Clostridia; order Oscillospirales; family Ruminococcaceae; genus Porcipelethomonas. Next base: position 32,539 of record DBQM01000014.1, read on the forward strand.
CAGCGGTATAATAATCAGAAAAACGATCAGTACGACAAACGCCGCAACAACGTTTTTAGTAAAAAAGTTAAGAAGTTTTTTCAATTCTTTTTCAAATCCTTTTCCTTCAGGCTGTATACATAGGCGAGAACTTCCGCAACCGGATTATAAAATGCCGACGGAATTTCTCTGTCAAGGTCTACTTCGGCATATAATGCTCTTGCAAGGGGCTTGTTTTCCATAATAACAATATTATACTGTTCTGCCACCTCAACAATTTTAAGTGCAAGGCTGTCAGCACCCTTTGCAATAACAACAGGAGCATTGCTTTTCTTTGAGTCATACTTAAGTGCAACCGCAAAATGCGTAGGGTTTCTGATTACAACATCCGCCTCAGGAACCGCCTGTATCATACGCCGTCTTGACATTGCCTGCTGTTTCTGTTTGATCTGCCCCTTGACCTTAGGGTCACCTTCGGTCATTTTGTATTCTTCCTTTACTTCCTGCTTGGTCATACGAAGATTTTTTTCGTAGCTCCAGCGCTGGTAAAGGTAATCAAATCCGGCAACAAAGGCATAAGCAATTGTGACCTTTGTAATAATCCCCCACAGAATTCTGCCCAGTGCTGCGACTACCTCACTGGCTGACATATCAAACATCTTGGGCAGAACATTTACCTCGCTTTTTATACACGAATATATGATATAAAAAAGCAATATTATTTTAAGGATCGACTTTAAAAGTTCAACCATTCCCTTGAGGGACACCATATTTTTCAGTCCGTTCAAAGGATTCATACGGCTGAATTTCGGTTTTATTGCTTTAAATGACACAAGTCCCTTTGTCTGTGCAATAGTTGCAATAATTGCAGACGCCCCCGCAATCAGCAGCATAGGCATTGCAGCTTTTGCAAACGAAATACAGCCATCTATAAAAAATTTTGAGGTATCTGAAATTTCAATAGTTTTCTGTGTTCCGATAAGTGTAAAAAAGGCTTCCATGGAATCTGTCAGAGATTCCTTTATTATCGGGTACAAAAGACGGAATGCAAAAAAAGTTACAATAAGGGAAAATGCTATTACTATTTCCTTACTCTGAAAAATGTTACCTTCTTTTCTCTGGTCGGTACGTTTTTTCGGAGTGGCTTTCTCGGTTTTCTCTTCCGATGAATCCGGCAAGCCTCATTCCCCCTTTATGGTCAGCTGATAAAGCGCTATCCTGCTGCCGCACTCAGCGCTTCATTTATATTATCAAACATAATAATTATGTAGTTATCTATGAAAACAGATATAGGATTTGCAAGTATAAACAGCATAAGAAGTGCAAGAATTATCTTGAACTGAAATTCAATAACAAACACATGGATCTGCGGAATAAGCTTCATGAGTATACCCATGGATATTTCAAGTATAAATTCGACTGCTATGAACGGAAAAGCAAGCTTTATTGCAAGCCCGAATGCATTGGCAAACACATCAACCGCAAACTGACACGCCGAAAGCAGATTCAGTCCTTCAGCGCCGACAGAAAACAGTTCATAGGACTGAACAGCTGTTTCTATCAGTACAAGATGGCTGTTTGTGGCAAAAAAATACAGAATAAACAGTAAATTCATTATATTTGCCGTAAATGCAGACTGAATATTTGTTGCAGGATCAAACATCTTTGCCATTGCAAAGCCGAAGCTCATATCCAGTATATCACCTGCTGTAATCAGCATATAATAAAAGATATTAAAAACATATCCAAGAAGAAATCCTATAAACAATTCTTTTCCGAAATACAAAAGAAAATCAGACATTCCGGAATCATAATTTTCCGGGAGTGGTACCATCGGAGCTATAAGAATCGTAACACCGAATGCAATGGCAGTACGCAGCGCAGCCGGAATTGTATTTCTCGACAAAAGCGGATTGAATAAAATTATACCCGCCATTCTCGCAAACACAAGTATATATATATCTATATTATTAAGTATTAAACTAAGTTCACCCAAAGCTTTATCCTCAGATTCCGGCTATCAGATCAAATATCTGTGTAAAAAACTCAGAAAAAGTTGTCATCATCCATGAACCTAATGCCAGCAGCATAAGTCCCAGAACAAGTATTTTAGGAACGAATGTCAGCGTCTGCTCATGGATCTGAGTTGCAGCCTGGAAAATTGCAATAATAAGTCCGATTATTATACTGACAATAAGCAGCGGAGCAGCTATTTTCAAAGCCACATACATTGCAGAACGAAATATCTGAAGTACTTCTCCCTGATCCATTTTTCACACTCCTATCTGAAACTTACAATCAGCGATTCAAACAGCAGATTCCAGCCGTCAACCACAATGAACAGCATAAGCTTGAATGGAAGCGCAATTGTTGTCGGCGGCAGCATTACCATACCCATTGACATAAGAGTACTTGATACCACAAGGTCTATAAGCAGGAAAGGTATGTAAAGCAAAAAGCCTATAATGAACGCTCTTTTAAGCTCACTTGTCATAAAAGCCGGAACAATTACGAAAAGGCTTAAATCTGTAAGGTCATCACGCCCATTAATTTCCGACGCATCAATCATGCCCCGGTTATCTGCAAGACTTACAAACATATCAAGGTCTTTTTCATAGACCTGTTTCAGCATGAATGTTTTCAATGGCTTTGAACCTTCAGTAATCGCTTCTTCAATTGTTATTTCACCCGCCTGATACGGGTCATAAGCCTCATGTTTCATTTCCTTTAAAACAGGAAACATGATAAAGAGCGTCAGAAACAATGAAAGTCCTACAATAACCTGGTTCGGCGGAGATGTCTGAGTACCTATCGCATTTCTGAGGAATGAAAGCGCAATTACAATTCTGACAAATGATGTCATCATCATAAGGAAAGACGGTATCAGCGCAAGAAAAGCAAGCAGAAAAAGTATATCAAGAACGCTTGAATTTTCGTCCGCTTCGCCGGAGCTTATGTCAAGAGTAACTGATGATTCAGCGGATACTGCCGTTGAAAGCACAATAAAAGAAAAAATAACAACTGCAAGACATATAACAAAGCTGATAATATATTTAAGAAGCTTCTTTTTTGCAGCTTTATTTTGTTTGACCGCTGTCATTTTCATTCTCCTTGTCTTTGTTGCTTTTTTTACCGAAATTATTTTCAAGAACCTTTTTAAAAGCCGTCTTAAAATCCATTCCGGTTTCCGGCGGCGTTTCCTCTTCAGCAAAATCATTACTGTCAAGTTCGCTTATCAGATTAATGCTTTCTGAGGCAGCACCGACAAGAAAAGTTTTTTCTCCTGCCTGGACAATAATGAGGGATTTTCCCTGCCCGACTGAAACGCTGTCCAGTATTTTTAATTTTCTGCTGCTGCCGCCTCTTACTGAAAGCTTTCTGCCCAGCAGTTTTGTTGAAATATATGCCAGATAAAGTATGAGTGCTATTCCAAGAAGTGTTCCGAAAATAACACCAATCTGGCTTATCAATGAATTACCTTCCACTATAATTCTCCGGATCAAATATTATTCTTTTGGAGCAAACGTATTATTTCCGATAATTTCAGTTATTCTGACACCGAAGTTATCATCAATTACAACAACATCTCCTCTTGCAATCAGCTGACCGTTTACTACGATATCAACCGGTGCACCAGCCTTTTTTTCAAGGTCAATAACAGTTCCCTGTGCAAACTCCATGATATCACGCATTTTTTTACGGGTCTTGCCGATTTCAATCGTAACGTTAAGAGGGACGTCCATCAGCAGATCCATATTTCCCTGAAGAAGTGACATTCCGCCGGCGCTGCTCTGGTTTGCAAAACTCGGGAACTGTGCGGACTGAACATTGATTGAGTCCTTCATGACAGAAACTGGTCTGCCTGCCCTTCTCGCCTCTGCAACTGCATTAAGATTCATCGGGTCATTTCCGCCGGCAATGGCATTAAGATATTCACTTTCTGCCTCGCTGCCGGGAATCATATTAAGTCTGTTGGATGTAAAATCAAAGGTGTCCTGGTCAATTTCTATGTTAAATGAACCGCTTAACTGGTCGCCGACTTCAAAATTTACCGCAATACTGTAAATTTCAGTATCATTTGAGCAGCCGAATATCTCAGCAAGTTCCTCACATTCTTCAGAAAGGTCATAAACTTCAACAGTTTCAATACTTACATTTGAACCAAAGAAGTTTGTAAGGGATTCAGCAAAAGCTGCAGACATCTGACCAATAAGTTCCTTAACGGTTCCCATTGCCATTTCATCAATCTCGTCTTCTTCCCCTTCATCTTCCTCGTCAGAATTCATAAGAAAATTCAGAACATTTTTAGCGTATACATTCTGTATAACAACAGCAGCTTTACCGCTGAGAGCACCGCTTAAATTAAGTGAAACAACAACTCCAGGCTCAGTTCCGAAAGATGCAAGACCCTCAATTTTTTCAGATACAATAAAATCGGGCTCAAAAGATGCTTCGGCATTCAGAAGCTTTGAAAAAATTTCAGCTGCTGAACTTAATCCCATTGACAGCAGTTCTTCATAGCTTTCAAGTATTGAATCTTCTATTTTAGCATTATTTTTCATAAGTTTACTCCCTTCGGAACTTAAATATTATTGAATTCATTTATTTCTGCTGTTGACACAATATCACAGATTTTTACTGATTTTTTAATCTTCCTGTCTCCCAGCTTTGCGCTGAATTTTGGTTCACCCTCAACAGTCAGTATAATATTGTCATCTATTTTTTTCTTCAGCTGAATAACGTCTGAAACCTCAAGACTTACTATATCATGCACGTCAAGCATAACTGTATCCAGAACTGCTGTAAGTTCCATTGCAGAATCATTAAGAGAGGATGATATCGCCTCACGTCTGATTTTCTCCTTTTCATCCTCCGGCTTGTTATTTTTGGCATTTTTTGTGAGGGTAGTACGCAGCATTTCGTCAAGGCTTATTGACGGTATGCAAAAGCTGAACTTATCTACTATATCCCTTATCTTTATCTGAAAAGAAAGAACAATTACCGAATCATCCAGCGATATAAACTGTGCAAGTCTTGGGTTGGTTTCATTTCCATAAAGCTCACAGTTTACGTCCATAAGGCTTTTCCATGATTCGGCAAAAAATCCCGTTATTTTTTTATAAAAATTATCAAGAATTGCAATTTCAATTTCTGTAAAGCCTCGTGAAAGATTATAGCCGTGTCCGTCACCGCCAAGAAGTATATCAATAAGGAAGTAATTTACAGTGGACGGAAAATGCACTATAACTGTACAGTCATCAGAAGTGCTTTCAGCAATATTCATGCTTATAAGACCTATAAATGTTTTATCAGGGAGCATATTCAGATATTCCATATATCTGCATTCTTCCATTTTAAGCATTTCAATCTCACAAAATGCTCTGAGCATACTTGAGATATTCGATGAAAAGATACGGATAATATTTTCATTTACTGTGTTAAGACATCTGAGATGTTCCTTGGTAAATTTTTTAGGCTTTTTAAAGTCATAATCCCTTATTCGTTTCTTTTCAGGAGCTGAAACCTGAGGAAATTCATAATTCGGGATATTTTTTTGATTTTCCTGCTTATTAGGATTATTCTTACTTTTGCTCATCTGCTGACTCCCTGACTGAATTATTAATTACTTACAATATCCTGAATATCTCCTGATGTTGCTTCAAAGGATGATCCAAGGATCTTCAGAAGTTCACCGCTCTTGGCAAGGTCGCTTTCTTTACTGATTATAACAATTTCAACACGTCTGTTCTGACGCCGTCCTTCTTCTGTATCATTGGTTGCAATCGGATAGTCGCCGGACAACCCTATCGGGTAAAGCTTATTTGACGGTATTTTAAAATCATTTTCAAGAAAATTTGAAATTGTACTTGCTCTGTCAGACGAAAGCAGACGTGAATCCACAATTGATGTCGGACTGATAGCTGTATGTCCTTTAATTATTATCATAGCTACTTCCGGTTCAACACTCTCTAAGCATTCTCCCAGAAACTTGACAACATCTTCTGACTCTTCTCTCAGCACTGCTTCATCAGGCTTGAAAAGAACGTCATTCTTGAACTGAATATAGATATTATTCGCCTGTTCTCCGGACAAACTGTATGGCTTTTCATTTTCAGCCTGTTCTTTATCATCTTCGCCGGATGTCTGTCCTGTTTCTCCCTGACTGATACTTATACTGTCCTGCATTTCATGGTCTTCAACGTATTTCTGAATATTGATAAAAAGTTCGTCCAGATCAGAATTGACCGGTCTTTGGGATTCCTGACCGACTGCGTTTCCGTCATTTTCATTTTCAAAAGGCTCTGAACCGTCTTCCGAAGAATATCCGAAAACTATCTGGTCTACTACTTCATCACCGTGAATATTGAAAGCACGGACAAGTGCTGCCCATTTATCCTCATTGATGGACGACATACTGTAAAGCATAACAAAGAATGTAAACAGCAGAGTTACCATGTCGCCGTAGGTGTCCATCCAGCTGCCTCCGCCTTCATCCATGTTTTTCTTTGCCATACATTTCACTTCCTTTATTTATGTAATTTCTGTCCTCTTATTTACCTGTGTTTTTAAGGTCGCCCTTTAATGAATATGCCGGGAGAAGTCTTGTGAGTTTTTCCTGAATAAAGTTCGGATTGTCACCGTCCTGAATTGCCTGAACACCCTCACTGATTATCAGTTTACACAAATACTCCTCATCATGACGTGCTTTAAGCTTACTTGCAATAGGCTTGAAAATAAGGTTTGCAAGAATTGTACCGTAGAACGTTGTAACAAGGGCAACCGCCATATTTGCAGTAAGGGTCGCTGTATCTTCAAGGTTGGCAAGAAGGTTTACAAGTCCGATAAGGGTACCGATCATACCAAATGCCGGAGAATATTCTGATGCTTTATTATAAAACGCCATATCCTGGGCATGACGTTCTTCAAGATATTCAAGTTCTTTATTAAGAAGTGTTCTTACCTTTTCAGGTTCAACAGAGTCTACAACAAGCAGTATTGAATTTTTAAGGAACTTGTCCTTGGTTTCAGAAAGCTTGTCTTCAAGTGCAAGAAGTCCGTTGATTCTCGCTTCCTTTGCAAAGAAAACAATCTGTTCAATATACTGCTGCGGATTATATTTTTTCGGAGCAAATATGATTTTAAGATGCTTTGGAATCTTTGCAAAAGATTTAAGCGGAAAAGAAATCATAAGTGCAGCAATAGTACCACCCACAACAATCATAATTGAAGGCAGGTCAAAAAATCCTTCAAGCTGCTTAGGTATCAGCATTTTTCCACCGTCGGGTGCATCACCGAGCATAATTGAAACAAGAATGAATCCAACACCCAAAATAAAACCCAGAATAGATAACAAATCCATAATTTTACGTCCCTTCTAATATGGCATTATAAATATATTTGAAATATAAGAAAATCACAAATTTTTTTTCTCATACATTATTATCATATTTAAAATTGTATCCAGCGGTTCTTCAACAATATACACATTTCCGTTTGAAAGCTTAATAGTTGTGTCAGGATTTTCCTGAATAGTTTCAATCAGATGAAAATTCAGGGCAAATTTCTGACCGTTAAGTTTAGTTAAAATAATCATATCAATCTGCGGATTGCCGCTCTCCTTTAATATTGCTTACATTCCGGATAACCTCCGTGTTATCCGGAATGCAAAACAATCAGTTAATTATCTCTTGAGGTTGATAAGTTCTTCAAGCATTGTATCAGAAACTGTGATAAGTCTTGAACAAGCCTGGAAACCTCTCTGTGTTGTAATCATATCTGCCATTTCATGTGCAAGGTCTGTGTTTGATGTTTCAAGTGTTCCGCCGAGGATATCACCTGTTCCGTTTGTTCCGGCAACTGCCAGAATAGGTTCTCCGGAGTTCTGTGACTCAGCAAAATATGTATCACCAACCTGGCTCAGACCGGCAGGGTTTGCAAATGTTGCAAGGTCGATTCGGCCTATTTCCATCAGACCGAATGACGGATGTGTTGCAGAAATAATACCCTTGTCATCAATTGAAATTCCTGTAAGGTCTGCAACTGTCTGTTCTCCGCCCTCTGTACCGCCTGAAAGCAGGAAATTACCCTGTGTAAGACCAAGGTTTGAAGAAGGTTCGCTTGCTGTCATATCAACTGTACCTGTCATGCTGTCCAGATTATAAGCCTTTATTGTATTAAGGTTCGGGTATGACAGTACAAATGAATCTGTTGAAGAACCATTATTCTTCATTACAACTGTTCCAGCCTGTTCCAGCTGACTTGCAGATATAGTAGCAGTATACTGACCAATACTAATTGTAAGATTATCATCAGCATCAAGAGTCATGCTCATGTTTGCTGTACCAGTACCGCTGAATTCATCACCAACAGACTTTACGCTGAAAAACTGTGAAAGATTATCCGGCAGAGTTACTGTTCCGGAATTGATTCCGAAATCAGGATTTGCAATTTCCGCACCTGTAAGCGGCTGTGAAAAAAATGCCGGGTCGCTCATTGTAATTGTGAAATCTCCGCCTGCGTGCTTTTTACCGCCGTTTGCAGCTGTAATTGCATTGTTCATCTCCTGGTTAAGTTCAGCAAGGCTTCCGAAAGTTTCATTTGAATTAAGCGTTACAACAATTGAAGAGCTTGTAATTGTAGCTGAAGCTTTCTGTCCAAGCGGAAGGCTTGAACTTGCGGCAAAAACGATATTTACATTACCGTATTCGTTTTCATTTGCTGCCTTAATTGTGTATGTGATACCGTTGATAGTATCATCAGACTGTGCTCTTGCGGCACTTTCATAAGGAAGTGAAATCTTGATTTTGTCAGATGATGCCTCACGTCCTGTCGGGTCACCGGAAACACCGAGTACGAAGTTTCCGTTTACGTCAACAACGTTTCCCTCTGCGTCAATATCAAACATACCTGCTTTGGTATAGAAGATATTTCCGTCAGCGTCCATAACCTGAAGATATCCCTCGCCGGCAATAGCAACGTCAAGTGTATATCCGGTTGTGGACATAACTGACTGTGAATGATTTACGTCAACGCTTCCGAGCTTTGAACCGTAACCTATCTGTGTAGGATTTGTACCGCCGCTTGTAGGTGTTGCAGCTGATGCGGCTGAACTTGTCTGATAGTAAACATCTCTGAATGTTGCTCTTGAAGACTTGTATCCGTATGTACTTACGTTTGAAATGTTGTTACCGATTACGTCCATCTTTGACTGATGTGTAACCATACCTGCAACGCCTGAATATAATGATCTAACCATTTTTGTCCTCCTGTTTCAGAGGGACTGTAGGATGTGTGTGCCGTCAGTCGGTCGGGCACACGGAAAGCTTCCGTAAAGGTCCGGCTTTATATTACAACAGTCCCGTCAATATTTGTAAATACATTACCGGTCATTTCGTCCCTGCTGACCGTTGTAATTACTGTGTTGTTCCTTACACTGACGATAAATGCGGCATTGTCAAGCAGTATAAGGGTATCATCAAGTCCCTTTTCTCCTGCAAGTTTTACTCCCTCATTCAATCTTTCAATGTTTTCGTCTGACAAATCAATGTTACGTTCCATAACACGATTCATAGCATGTCTTGAGAAATTCACACCCTGGGAACTGTCCAGCTTATCCTGAAGAATAGCCTTAAAACTTCGTGTTCCGACGGAATCAGCAACCTCCTGCGGAGATGTATGCGGAATACCCGTTGTTATCGGCGTGGAAATTCTCTTTAAATCAATTTGATTCATAGCTAACAGACTCCTTTCCATTAGATACGATTATAATTCAAATCATCCGTCTGCTTTGGTTTCATTATTAACTTCGGAATTATCAGCATTATCTGAATTTTCATCCTTGCCTGCTGAAATCTGGGTAACCTTGTTCAGATCATAAGGCTTACCGTCAATATAAATCTTGTACTCATCATCTTCAAGCGCTATTTTCTCTACAACGCCTGTAACGCTTCCGGTTGAGCCTCCGATCATGTTTTTGCCGATTGTCACTTCTTTTCCAAGCATCGACATTACATAATTCTGCTTTGAATACTGACAGAGATCCATCATTTCCTGCATTGTGGCAAACTGCGCCATCTGTGACATATACTCAGTATCATCTACCGGATTCATAAAATCCTGGTTTGTAAGCTGAGTTATCATCAGATTAAAAAAGTCGTTTACCGACAGATTACTGTCATCTTCGTCGCCGAATACAGCATTATATACCTTTCCGGTCGTTCCGCCGTTAAGCATTGATGTATAATTTCTGTCTGAGCTTACGCTGTCTACTGCCATAAAATACTCCTTTCTAAATCAGGATATCAAGACCGCTTTTCTCAACTGATGCTGCTGCCTTCTGGTTAAAGGTTTCAGCGTCATCAACTTCTGAATAATCTGCATATCCGTGATTGTGATTATAAAACTGCTGATTTTGCTGATTTCCGCCCTGCTGCTGACCGTAATACTGCTCGAATGCAGGTGTCATAGCCATTACAGTTGATGTCATATCCGACGGATTTACAATTTCAACATTATGCTGACTGAGTGAACTTTGCAGTGAAGATAAATTACTGTTTAAAAGCTCAGCTGTCTTAATGTTTGACGCCGTCATACTCATGAGCATTTTTCCGCCGTCATTCTGAACAAGCTTTACAATAATTTCTCCTAAACCCTCCGGTTTAAGCTTAACAGTAAATTCACTGTTGCCCTTTTTCAGATTTTCTTCAACTCCTTTAAGAAGCTGAGTTTCAGGTGCTTCAAATTCCTCTTTCATTTTTATGTCAGAAGAAATCTGATCAAATCTGATATCAAGTTCTGAGGCTTTTTCCTGGAGAATACCAATGTTCTCCGGCTCTTCTGCTGTTTCGGTTTTCTTTACTGACGGGATAGAGTCCATTGCATTCTGCATGGTCCTGTAAAAATCCATCAGCCCTTCGCTGTTTTCCTCAGAAGAATAAGCCTCTGCATTGCTCTGAAAAGCAGCATTGCCGCTTTTTGGTGTGAATCCGACTATCTCAAGCTCTCCGCTTTCGATATACTTGTTCACAAAGTCATATGCGGTAGTTTTATTGCCGGCAAAGCTGTCGGTATTAACAGACATTTCCTTGTACAAGGTGCTGATAATTCCGCTGTTGTCCGGAATACTGTTTCCTGTCATGACAACGCCAAGCAGTCCGGAAAGCTGTACAGGGTCGGCAGAAATGATATTTTCCGAAAAATCTGATATTTTAATATCATTATCGTTATCATTCAGACCGAAATTCAGTCCCGACATATATGTCTCATTCTGCGGTATAACCGGATAATACTGCTGTTCATCAGACTGACCTTCAATAAGATTTTCAGTCAGAGCATTGATTATTCCCATATAATCAGCATTCTGCTCACCGCCTGTCTGTGTGCCGGCAACCATCATCTGAATAATATCAGCAAAAGATACTCCCGAGCCAATAAGCTGATTAAGCTGACCGGCAGAAAAACCATTTTGCTGCAGCATCTGGGTTCTCAGTGTCTGTTCAATCTGTGTCATATCCATATTTCTCACCCCCTTTCACTGGCGAGTCAAATTACTCACCCGAAGTCATTTTAAATGATAAAAACTCCTCAATTGAAGTTTCATTTTCCTTTGCCTCAAGCCTGCGGTATTCTTCCCGCTGCTGTTCTTCAAGCTTGTCAAGTCCTGAAAGCTCCTGCGAAAGCTTGACAACGTTTCTTCGCTGCTTTTCAATCTTCATTTCAGCAAGGTTGATCTGGTACCTCGTCTGCGTCTGTTCACGCTTGACGCCGTCCATCTGCATACTGTAAAACATAAGCTTTGCAGCGGTTGTCCCTTTTGAAACCTCTTCATTTGAATCGTGGCGCAGCTTATTCATTGTTTCATCAAGCTGATTCATTTTTTCTTCCAGAACGTTTTTTTCACGTCTGAGTCCCAGCAGAACATTTTTCTCAGATTCCAAAATCTGTTTCTTATAATCACGCATTTTCTGCATGGAAAAAACAAATTTTTTCATATCTGACCTCCATATAATCAGGCAAGAATCTCACTTATCATTCTGACTGTATCGTCAAAATCCACCTTAACATCAACAGGCTGCTGGAGAAATTCATTTACTGCCGGCATACGGTCAATAGCCTCGTCAAGCTCAGGATTGCTGCCGGTTTTGTATGCGCCGATAGAAATAAGGTCGGCATTTTCCTGGTACAAAGACATTATTTTCCTTATTTTAGAGGCATTCGCCTTATGCTCGGGAGATGCAATTCCGGACATAAGTCTGCTGATACTTGCAGTTACGTCAATTGCCGGATAGTGATTTTTCATGGCAATTTTTCTTGAAAGCATTATATGACCGTCAATAATACCTCTTACTGTATCTGAAACCGGCTCATTGGAGTCATCACCCTCAACAAGCACGGTAAAAATACCTGTAATCGAACCTTTGCGGAAATTTCCGCAGCGTTCAAGAAGTTTTGGAAGTGAAGCATAAATTGACGGAGTATATCCTCTCGCAACAGGCGGCTCACCGATGCTCAGTCCTATTTCACGCTCTGCCATACAGTAACGTGTAAGGGAATCCATCATTATAAGCACATCTTTGCCCTGGTCCTTGAAATATTCAGCAATGGTCGTTGCCGTAAGACAGCACTTTGAACGCATAAGCGCCGGCTGATCAGACGTTGCAACAACAAGGACTGAACGTTTCAGACCCTCAGGTCCGAGGTCACGGTCAATAAACTCCATAACCTCTCGCCCACGCTCACCGACAAGTGCGATAACATTCACATCAGCCTTGATATTTCTGGCAATCATACCCATAAGTGTACTTTTACCAACGCCGCTTCCGGCAAAAATGCCCATTCTCTGCCCTTTGCCGATAGTCAGCATTCCGTCGATAGCCTTAACGCCAAATTCAAGGGGCTGAGTTATCGGCGGTCTGTCAAGAGGATTTGAACGGTTGCCGTTTATGCTGTAAAGCATTCCCTCCGGAATTTCACCTTTGCCGTCTATCGGATTGCCAAGTGCATCAACAGCACGTCCGATAAGACCGTCACTTACATTGATTCTTAGCTTTTCACCGGTATTCTCAACAAAGCTGCCATAACCGATACCATCCATGTCGGAATAAGGCATGAGCATTACCTTATTATCCTTGAATCCAACGACCTCAGCCACAGCATTTTTCTTATTAAACCCGGCTGAGATTTTGCAGACATCGCCGATATTACAGCTTATGCCGGACGCCTCAACAGTCATTCCGACAATCTGCTCAATTTTGCCGTACGTTTTGAAAAAGGAGTTATTGCGGATATTCCGGCAAAGCTCAGTCTGGTCAAGTAAGTTCTTCATCATTGCCACCCTTATCCTGCCTGCTTATAAATTCTTTAAGGTTTTCAAGCTGCTGCGAAACTGTTGCAACAACATAACCGTCAGAAGTGTTAAGTACGCAGGTATCATCAGGAACATTTTCATTTATAGTAATTTCTGCATTAATGCCAATGTCAGAGAGTTCCTGTTCAAGAGAATCTGCATAGCCGGAAAGTTTTTCTGAAACTTCCGCCTTTATCCATGATGCATCTCTGACTTTTTTTATGGCATTTTTAAGCAGAGTATACATTGTCATGTCATCATCCTGAATCTTCTGATAGATTATTTTTTCAGCCATTTCTGACGCAACATACTTTAGCTGCTTTTCATATTCTTCAAAATATTCAGTTTCATCATGTTTCATCTGCTCAATGCTGTGGGAGATGTAATGAGCGAGGTTTTCCAGGAGTTCGGTCTTATCAGCAATTCCCTTTTTCAGACCTTCCTCATACGCATTCTTTTTTATAAGCTCTGCGGCAGAATTTGCCTCATCAAGTATCTGGCGTCTGCTTACATTCGCATCATCAACCATCTGCTGTGCCTCTTTTCTGGCTTTATTCAGCATGACGTCACGCTCATGGGCAGCGCTCAGTTTTTTCTTGCCGAGTTCACCGGCAAGCTCTTCACGCATCTGGTCTTTTATATTTTCATAGACTTCTTCTGTCAGAATTGTCGGTTCAGCGGTTTCTTCTTCCGTTACCAGTTCCTGTTTAAATTCAATATCAGGTATTCTGACAACCCTGTCACTTTTAATTATATTACTGGGCTTAAAGACTTTACGCAATTATCTCATCCTCTCCGCCCTTGGAAATAACAATATCACCGGATTCCTCAAGCTGTCTGATAACAGCAACAATTTTCTGCTGTGCCTCTTCAACATCACGCATACGGACATTGTGCAGATACTGCATATCTGTTGTAATAGTTTCACGCTGTCGCTGCGACATATTGTTGAGAATAACATTTGTAACTTCCTCTGATGCTGCTTTGAGTGCAACAGTAAGATCCTTGGTATCCACCTCTCTGATAAATGTCTGTATTTCCATATTATCAAGGTAGATAATATCTTCAAATACAAACATAAGCTTTTTGATATCTTCTGCGAGTTCCGGATCGTCCTCGGAAAGTTCTTCAAATATGTATTTCTCAGTTTTTCTGTCAACTCTGTTCATGATCTCAGCAATGTAATTAATGCCGCCCATTTCCATAACATCGACAGATGTAACAGCTGAAAGCTTCTTATTCAGCACACCCTCAACAATGCCAATTATTTCCGGTGATGCTCTGTCAAGGTTTGATATTCTCTTGATAACATCAAGCTGAATCTCACGGGGAAGCTCTGAAATAATAGCTGACGCCTGGTCTGCTCTTGCATATGAAAGAACAATTGCAATTGTCTGCGGATGTTCATTCTGCAAAAGCATCTGCAGGTTTTTATAGTCAACCTTTCTTACCTTTTCAAAAGCTCTTACCTTGCCGGATTTTGTAATCTGCTCCATGAGGTAAGCGGCACGCTGTGCGCCGAAAGCTTTGTCAAGGACTTCCTTGGCATATGCTTCTCCGCCCTCAGTTATTATATTCTGAGTGATGCACATATCATAGAAATCTTCAATGATACCCTTCATATCTTCAGAAGAAAGCAGATCAATTTTAGAGATTTCACTGGTAATTTCTTCGATTTCGTCATCTCTCAGATATTTATATACTTCCGAAGCACTGTCAGCTCCGAGCGCAATCATAATTGCCGCAACCTTAGTTGCCGATGTTATTTTAGGAGCCTGCTGCTGCTTTGTAGAAGTATTTGCCATTATTCATCACGCTCCTTAAGCATAGAGCGAATAAGTGCAGCTGCGATTTCAGGATTATTCTTGGCAAATTCCCTGACTTCAATTTCTGCTGCTTTTTCAGTCTTTGAATGCTCCTCAGCAGCTTCTGCAAGGGATTTCTTATTGTTCTCCTCAATAGTTTCCTGAAGAGTCTGAATTGCTGCATCGCTTTCTTCCTGCTGCTTCTTCATCTTCTTCTTCATGCTCTTAACTATCATAAGAATTACAATAAGTATTACTATCAGAAGGACAAGTCCGCAAAGACCGATTAAGATTATAAGCTTCTTGTAATCGACAACCGGATTTGAATCCGAAGAATCGGAATCCGGATTAATTGACTTTCCGAGCTCACGGCAGAATACCGAGATCTTGTCCTCATTTATATTAGTTGCGTTTTTAACAAGCTGTATAACGCCGTTTCTTTCATCTCTTGAAAGATAACCTGTATCATTGGTAACAACTACTGAAATAGATGCATCCTTTACAACGCCCTGTGACTTTTCAGTCTGAGTCAGGACATAACCCGGATCTATCCATTCAATATCATGCTCATAGTCAACGGTATTATCGCTGTTGAGAACCGGTTCTGTACCGTTCTGATAGTTAGGAAGATCATCATTCTGTTCTTCGCCGACTACTCCGCCTTCATCAACAGGCGTTTCATTTGTACCATAAGCAATATGTTCTTTTCCCTTGACAGTTTCATTGTTTTCGTCCGCAATAAGTTCCTTGCGTTCTTCAATAATCTTGTCATAGTCAAGCTCAACAATTGCAACAGCGTCTACGCCGTCAGGATATATATTGGCAAGGATTTCCTTGGCATTGGCCTCATACAGATTTTTAAATGTATTGGCCCATTCCATTTTTGTTTCCATGTCAATATCAGGATTTTTCTCTTCTTCAGCTTCTTCCGCTGAAAGCAATTCCTGACCTGTCTGGGCATTTATTACAGTTACATCCTCCGGATCCATTTTCTGCGCACTGTATGCAACAAGCTTCTTTACAGCTGATACATTTTCCGGTGTAAAGCCTGCGCTGTTTTCAAGAGTAAGGGTAACACTTGCCGAAGCCTTTTCATCACCGTCATCGTCCCAGGCATACTTGCTTTCCTTAGGAACATTAATTGTAACGATTGCGCCTTTTACGCCGTCGATTCGTTTAAGAGTTGTCTGAAGTCTGTCCTGCAGCTGGAATATCAGAGTCTGCTGCTTTTCAAATTCCGTCATGGTCATGCTCAGATTGTCAAAGAATGTACCATAGGACGGTGCAGACTGCGGGTAGCCCAGTTCCGCCATTTCAAAAACAAGAGTATCCCATTCGGATTTTTTAACTTCAATTTCTCCGTCAGAATTTATTTTTGTTTCAACGCCCTTATTCTGCAGTTCAAGGTAAACCTCTGTGGACTCCTCCTGCGACATATCCGGGAAGAGAACAATCCAGTCAGACGATGACTTTTTATTTAGGAAAACCGTTAATACAACAGAGCCTATCAGAACAACAGCCAGGGCAACACATATAACAATTTTAACAACTTTTGTAAGGCCGCCCCATAAGGTCTTCAGCTTTTCAAAAACCGATTTGAATTTTTCTTTCATTAAAAAACCAAACTTCCTTTTTTATATGTATTTTTTTTAAGGTATTATACCTGCATAGACATAATTTCTTTATACGCATTTACAGCTCTTGTTGTAAGCTGGACTGTCATTTCAATGGCAGTAGAAGCCTTTGCTGAGTCAAGCATTGCAGTTTCAATGTCGCTGGACGCACCGGTAGAAAGGTCATATGCACTCTGGAGTGACTGCATTTCAAGATCCTTTACGTTCTGGATCTTCTGCTTTAAAATATCTCCGAATGATCCTTCAGATTC
This sequence comes from Ruminococcus sp. UBA1394, assembly GCA_002305725.1. Lineage (GTDB taxonomy): Bacteria > Bacillota > Clostridia > Oscillospirales > Ruminococcaceae > Porcipelethomonas. The sequence goes on from DBQM01000014.1 coordinate 49,553, forward strand.
TTCATTTTTTGCTGCCAATGTATCTGTTTTGCCGATTTCTTCCAAAGAAGGCATAGATGTCAGCGGTACAATAAACATAATAAACACTCCGTTTCATTAATTTCATGCAATAGTATTTCCGTTACTGATTTTTACCGATTTCAAGCGCCTTTGACGCCATTGCCTTTACAACTGAAAGCGCACTTACATTAGCCTCGTAAACTCTTGATGCTTCCATGAGGTCAACCTGTTCCTCGGTATTGTTTACATTCGGATAGTAAACATAGCCTTCCTCGTCTGCATCGGGATTATCAGGGTCATAAACCGGATTGAAATCCTCCTGACTTTCAACAACCTGCGTAACTCTTACTCCTCCGCCGATTACAGTACTCAGAGTTTCATCAAAAGTCTGGGGTTTAGTCTGAAAGATTACCTGTTTTCTTCTGTATGGTTCTCCGCTTGCTGTTCTTGTTGTAGTCTGATTGGCGATATTCTGAGTAATAATATTTGTTCTGAATCTCTCGGCAGTCAGTGCAGAACCTATTATATTGATTGAATTTAAAAATGCCATTTTAAACACTGTCCTTTCATTGAATCAGAAAAGTTTTACTTGAAATTGGTATTTGTCAGCACATATCTCAGATCAGAAATTGATGAGTTCATCTTTCTGATTATTGCAGATGACTGGAGATATGTACTGTAAAGTTCAAGATTTTCCTTGTCCACATCAACATTGTTGCCGTCGATAAGGACATCTGTGTGCTCCACTTCTGTCACTTTTGCCTTGAAGTCATATTTTCTTTTTCCGTCTACCTTTTCATCAAGCGTATTTTCAAATGTAACATATTTATAGTTATAATCAGGCGTATCTATATTTGCTATATTCTGAGTATGTACCTGCTGCTTGACGTTAAGCTGTTTAAGTCCGCTTTCCATTGCCTTGAAAGCAAGTGAATTCAAATACATTGCGATTCCTCCGCCATTTTACATTAGAGCATAATTTTACTTATAAGTAATTATACTATAAATTTTGTAAAAAATCAACCCTATTAGAAAAATTTCTTGCATATTATGTACAAATCGCCATTTTGCACCAAAATCTATTTACTGAAATTAAAAAAATTAACAGTTTTTTCTCCTGCATCAAGCAGACTTATGACCCCGCAGCTGCAGGAAATATAGCCTTGAGACACCAGATAAGCGGTCCTGCTCTTCACGAAAACAGGCGCCATTCCCAGCGCATTGGCAATATTTCCTACAGTCAGACGTGTCCCTTTAAATTCATTTGCCGCTTTGAGAATAAAATAATCGAGTATATTTATGCCGTCAGAATTTTCCTGTATTTCCTCGTCGTTTTCATATGCAATGTAATTGCCGGTATTTGCTTTCGTGTAACTCTTTATCTGTGCCGGCGAAAACTCGGTTTCTTCAAGGTCCTGCGGATTTCTTAGTCCGTCAAGTTTTTTTACAATATCCAGTATCTGACTGAACATTTCTGAGGCGATGCTGTCAGACGAATCTGTGAAATTTTCAGAGCAGCCGGCAATAATCAGAAGTTCTCTTGCCCTTGAAAGCGCAACATTTATTCGCCGGCAGTCTTTTGCAAAGCCTATATTATGCGAACTGTTATTTCTGACAAAGCTGATAATTATAATATCCTCTTCCATACCCTGAAATCTGTCAACCGAACCTATTCTCAGTTCAATATTTGTAAGACCATTCACATAACCGCTTTTAAAAAGCTTATCTTCAAGCAGTTTCACCTGTGCATCATAGAAAGTAATAACACCAACAGATTTTTCTGCACCGTTTTCCGAGAGATTTTTGTTAATCATTCCCAGTATTTTCTTTATGCACTCCGCTTCATATACATTATAATAGCTTTTATTCTGTTTTGTTTCATAAAATTCGGGAGCATTTTTTATATCATACCACAAAACATGGTTTTCCTCACTGATATCTCCGCCCTGACAGCAATGATTCTTAGATGTTTCAGAGGGCGATTCAAGGCGTCCTGCATCGGTATTGATGTAAAACTGGTTGATAAGCGCCGCAATATCCCTGTGCATACGGTACTGACGGAAAAGCATAGTCCTCATATCCGGCGGTGCTGATTCATACAGTTCCTCAAAAAGACTTACTTTCATAAGCTCATGCAGTCCGCTGTCATCATCAGATATTTCGTCATAGGCGTCGCTGTCAATATACGGCGGCAGCTGTTTGTGGTCACCAACAAGGACAATTTTCTTTCCTCTCAGCATAGGAAGAATAATGTCCGGCGGTGTGCTTTTGCTGGACTCGTCAATTATTACCACGTCAAAGGACGGATAATTCTTCTCAAAATCAGCAGTACCGCTCTGAATACAGGTTATGCCGATTACATTGGCATTATCTATGTAAAGCTGTTTCAGGGCATTGTAATCCAGATCATTGCCGCCGATTTTGCCGCACCATTCTTTCAGTATCTTCTGCCATTTCAGATAACGTCCGGCTTTACTGCTGTAATATTCGTTTACAGCACACTCTATCTCATAAAGTTCCGGATTTTCCGGTGAGATATTTTCAAGTGCCGCAGAGAAAAATTTATCAGAGGTCTTTTCTCTGAAAACCTCCACTGAATAGGCATAGTCCCTGTTCACACTTTCAAGCTTTTGCAGCATATTGTCGTATTTCACTTTAAATGTATAGTACTGCGAATCATAGTCCTGACAAAGTGCATCAAGACTGAGCCGGAATGTATCCATATTCTGCACATACTCTTCATCAGTTTCCAGCAGATGTATTTTCTCTGCAAGCTTTATTGTCCTGTGCTGAATGCCTGCAATAAAGCTTTCGGCACGTCTGTAGTAAATTGCCGCAACCTTTCCCCACTTCGGACGGAAAACAATGGATTTTATTCCATATGGTATTGAGTTTATGATACCCTCGCCCTCGCTGTAAAGGTCTTCGGCAAGTTCTTTATCTGTGTAGTAAAAAATCCCCTCGTAGGCAATGTTTTCCAGCCGTCTGACGGAAACGTGCCTGCTGATAAAGCTCATCTGCTTTGAAAATTTTGCAGTATAATCGTTGAGCATTTCCAGTTCGTTTTCAAGTTCATGTATTTTGATAACATCGGATTCTATATCTGCAAACTTTTCTGAAACATCATTATATATGCCGTTTGGTATCTGAAAATCTGACGGATAAAATCCCCTTGCATCATAAGCCATCTGCGGAGATTCATGTTCATAAGCCTCACCGATAAGCTCGAAAAAGCTGTTTCTTTTTGCGTCTGCCTCTTCCAGTACATTTTTATAGAAAAATACCTGTGATTCAATGTAATTTCTGTTACGGGCATTTCCTCTGACATCTTCGGCATATCTGAGTATTTCCGGCAGCTTGTCCTTGTACTTTTTCAGCGTTTCAAGCCTTGAATCAATATCCGCCGCCATTTTCCGTGCAGACTCCGAAACACACTTTATCCATGTGTGTACTACGTTGTCCTCAACAAAGGGAAGTCCCTCATCTTCAACCCTTGATGCGTCGCCTTTTCGCAGCACTCTTATATCGCTGTGGTTCATAACCCTTGAAATAGCGTTGTCCACCGCAAGGTTCGACTGGGAAACAACAAGTGTTTTCATGCCCCTTATTGCATTCTGATAACAGATTTCCGCAATAACAGTAGTCTTTCCTGTTCCGGGAGGACCTTGTATAAGGTATAAGTCCTTTGCGTTGAGCACGCCCTCAACTGCCGACAGCTGTTCCGTGTTCATGTTTTTCATAAGCAGGCTGTCAGCTGAAAGGGTGATATTATCCCCACGCTCAGTATTTGCGGCAGTCGGGTTGAACAGAAACTCCGTCAGCCGCTTATTGACCGCCTCTCCCCTGCAAAGCTTGTCAAGACCGTTTTTCATTCTGCGGCAGGTTATCAGCGCCGCTGCATCATACACTGCGATTCTGGACTGCCCCTCAACCAGATTTACTCCGGAATGCCTGTCCGTTTTAACAGCAAGCACTCCATTTTCAAGCCTATCGACCTTACCGAAAGAAAAAGCCGGCTCGCCTTTTTCGTCTGTTGTTCCGGCATTGAGGTTTCTGACCTGAGGATTCTCCCCTCCGCCAGCCACACGGATATACCACATATCATCGCTGCGGCTTACAGTACCCTCATATATAAACAGATATGTACTTTCACGGGATTTTTTCAGCATCCTGTCTATGTATTCATACCACATATCAAGTCTTTTTTTCAGTTCATCATTGATGTGGAAAATATCCTCGCTGACCTTATGCTGAAAGCTTACAATAATTCTCCGACCGTTTGTGACCGAACCTCTGGTCACGCTCCGGCAATGGAAATTGTTTTCGTCAAGCCTGCCTTTGAGCAGTACTGAAATATCCTCGCAGACTATATTTATCCATACCATTGAGTCAACAATGGATATATCTGCTGTGAATTCCTGGTTTTCCGGAAAAATCACAAGAGGCAGTTCGTATTTTGAAACTCCCTTGCCGGAATAGACCCCTTTAAGTTCATCAACCGCACGGGGCGACATTTCTATATTAAGTTTTATGTGCTTTAATTCCATGCCGCACCCTCCAATATAATAGTATCTTATTTATTATAGCATATTATGCTATAATTGCCCGATATGCAGAGAGCAAATCTCTGATTTGCGTATCTGCAAGGGCATTAAAATAAATTATAATAAATGCTTGCATTTATTATATCATATTATTAACAGTTTTACAATGGAAAAAGGACTGCTCTTTCTGTTAAGATTTTCAGTCAATATAACAAATTTGTTTTTTACTGTTGACAATATAAAAATACGGTGTTATAATGTTAGCACGCTAACAGTTAGACTTTCAACATTTTAATGTTAGTAAACGGGGTGAAAAAATGAACAGTAAGGAAAAAATGTGCTTTGAATTTATAACCTTTACCAATATTCTGAAACGGTATATTGATAACAGTACTGCTATGAAATATGCTGAAAAATATACCGGAAACAATATATGGATATTAGGGTTTCTGTTTCACAACAGCGACCGTGATATTTTTCAGAAAGACATTGAGGAGTTCTTTTCGGTAAGGCGTTCGACAGTTTCAAAGGCAGTAAAGCTTATGGTTCAGAAAGGACTTATAAGGAGAGAGCCTGTTGAATATGACGCACGTCTGAAAAAGCTCATTCTGACTGAAAAAGCCATGGAGATAAACGGGGTTATAGAAAGTCAGATGAAGGATATGGGGGAAAAATTCACTGCTAATCTGACTGATGAGGAAATTGAAGAGTTTTCAAGGATTCTGGGTAAAATCAGAAAAAGCTTTGAAAGCTGTTCTGAAGAAGATTCAGAGCAACTTAAATAAATGAAAAGGAGATATAAGAGGTATGCTTAAATTGTTTAGGTATCTGAAGAAAAAAGAACTTGGAATGATTGCCATAAGCATAGCATTCATTGTCGGGCAGGTATGGCTCGACCTCAGACTTCCGGACTATATGTCTGAAATCACAAAACTCGTGCAGACAGAGGGAAGCAAAATGTCTGATATCTGGATTGCCGGAGGAAAAATGCTTGCCTGCGCTCTGGGAAGCGTTGTAATGGCGGTAGTTGTCGGTTTCTTTGCGTCAAAGGTCGCAGCAGGATTTTCACAGAGAATGCGTTCCATGCTGTTCAGAAAGGTTTCGGATTTTTCAATGGAGGAAATCAACGGTTTCTCAACTCCGAGCCTTATTACCCGTTCAACAAACGACGTGGCACAGATTCAGATGATTATTGCACTTGGACTGCAGGTAATGATAAAAGGTCCTATCATGGCTGTATGGGCAGTATGCAAAATACTGGGAAAAAGCTGGCAGTGGACTGCCGCAACAGGCGGAGCACTGGTCGTTCTGTTTATATTTATAGGTATCGCTCTGGTTCTTGCGTTCCCGAAATTTAAAATCGTTCAGACCTTAACTGATAATCTCAACAGGGTAACAAGAGAAAATCTTACCGGTATCAGAGTTGTAAGAGCGTATAACGCTGAAAAATACCAGGAGAAGAAATTTGAAAAAGCAAATAATGATCTTACATCAACCAACCTCTTTACCGGAAGAGTAATGTCGCTTATGATGCCGGGTATGAGCCTTATTATGAACGGACTTCCCCTTGCTATTTACTGGATAGGCGCTTATCTTATCGACAAAGCGCAGATGCTGGAGAAAATAGACCTGTTTTCCGATATGGTCGTATTCTCGTCTTACGCAATGATGGTTGTCATGTCATTTACAATGATGGTCATGATTTTCATACTTGCGCCGAGAGCGAGCGTTGCTGCAAAGAGAATCAACGAGGTTCTGGATACAAAACCGAAGATTCTTGACGGAAGTATCACAGAATCCAAGCCGGAACACGAGGGCGAAATCGAATTCAGAAACGTAAGCTTCAAGTATCCTGACGCTGCCGGATATGTACTTAAAGATATTTCCTTTACAGCTAAAAAAGGCGAAACTGTTGCGTTTATCGGTTCTACCGGCAGCGGAAAGAGTACTCTTGTAAATCTTATTCCGAGATTCTATGATGCTACCGAGGGCGAAGTCCTTGTTGACGGTATAAATGTCAAAGACTACAAGCTGGAGTCACTTTACAACAAGCTCGGCTATGTTTCTCAGAGGACTGTCATGTTCAGCGGAACGGTTTCCTCAAACGTTGCCTACGGTGACAACGGACGTGAGGAATACACAGAAAACGCCGTTAAAAAGGCTGTTGAGATTGCGCAGGGTACTGAATTTGTTGAGAAGATGGAAGGACAGTATAATGCTGCAATGGCACAGGGCGGTACAAACGTTTCCGGCGGACAGAAACAGCGTCTTTCAATTGCAAGAGCAGTTTGCAGAGATCCGGAAATATACATTTTCGACGATTCGTTCTCAGCCCTTGACTACAAGACTGACCGCATTTTAAGAAGTACTCTGAAAAAAGAGGCAGGCGGAAAGACAATGCTGATAGTTGCCCAGAGAATTGGTACTATCAAGGACGCTGACAAGATAATCGTTATTGACGAAGGTAAAATCGCAGGGGCAGGCACACACAGAGAACTGCTGAAAAACTGCGAGGTTTACCAGCAGATTGCCTTATCACAGCTTTCAAAGGAGGAACTGGAAAATGAGTGATGAAATCAGAACAAGACGCCGTCCGGGCGGTCATCACGGCGGTCCGCACGGTCCAGGAATGGGTGCAGGCGAAAAGGCAAAGGATTTTAAGAAGTCATTTGCAAGTCTTATTGCATATTCCGGAAAGTATGTTCCCGCAATTATAATTGCTCTTATTTTAGCCGTTACAGGAACGATTTTTTCAATCATTGGTCCGAATAAGATTCAGGATCTGACCGATCTTATCACAGAAGGTTTTATGACCGGTATTGATATGGACGGTATTAAAGATATAGCTTTCCTGCTTGTGACTCTCTATTCACTCGGTTTTGTTTTCACATATGTTCAGCATTTCATTATGACAACTGTAACGCAAAAAATAAGCAAGGGTTTGAGAGCGGCTATTTCAGATAAGATAAACAAAGTTCCGCTTAATTACTTCAACAAAACAAGTCTGGGCGATGTGTTAAGCCGTGTCACAAACGACGTTGATATGATAGGTCAGACCCTTAACATGAGTATCGGAAACCTTGTAACTGCAGTTACAATGCTTATAGGTTCGCTTTTCATGATGATATACACGAACTGGATAATGGCGGCTACCGCAGTTTTTGCCACTCTGATAGGTTTTGCACTCATGATGTTTATTATGGGTAAATCACAGAAGCATTTTATCCGTCAGCAGACTGAGCTTGGCAATATAAACGGTCACATTGAGGAAGTATACACCGGTCACAATGTCGTAAAGGTATATAACGGTACTAAAAAGGCTGTTGATGAATTTGAGGAAATCAACGGCAGACTTTATGACAGCGCATGGAAATCACAGTTCCTTTCCGGAATCATGCAGCCGCTTATGGGCTTTATCGGCAACTTCGGTTATGTTGCAGTCTGCGTTGTAGGTGCTGCGTTGGTTATGAACGATAAAATCACTTTCGGCGTAATCGTTGCATTTATGATGTATATAAGACTGTTTACAAATCCGCTTTCACAGATTGCACAGGCAGCAACAAGCCTCCAGACAACAGCCGCTGCGTCAGAGCGAGTATTTGAATTTCTCGCCGCTGAGGAAATGGAGGACGAAAGCGGAAAGACTAAACGTCTTGAAACCGCAAAGGGCGATGTTGAGTTTAAGAATGTAAAATTCGGATATGTTGACGATAAAATCATTATTCACAATTTCTCGGCACACGCTAAAGCCGGACAGAAAATTGCTATTGTCGGTCCGACAGGTGCAGGAAAAACCACAATGGTAAATCTGCTTATGAGATTCTATGAGCTTAATTCCGGCGAAATTCTCATTGACGGAGTACCCATAAATCAGCTTACCCGTGAAAATGTACATGACCTTTTCTGTATGGTTTTACAGGATACATGGCTTTTTGAGGGTACTATCAGAGAAAATATCGTATACAGCAAAGAGGGCGTAACTGACGAGGACATTGCAAAAGCCTGCAAGGCAGTCGGCATTGACCATTTTATCAGGACTCTGCCGAAGGGCTATGATACAGTACTCAACGACAAGGCAAATCTTTCAGCCGGTCAGAAACAGCTTATCACAATTGCAAGAGCCATGATTGAAAATGCTCCTCTGCTCATACTTGACGAGGCGACGAGTTCTGTTGATACAAGAACTGAAATTCAGATACAGAATGCAATGGATAAGCTGACCGAGGGCAGAACCTCCTTTGTTATTGCCCACAGGCTTTCTACAATAAAAAATGCCGACCTTATCCTTGTAATGAAAGACGGCGATATCATCGAAAGCGGAAATCACGAGGAACTGCTTGCAAAGAACGGTTTCTATGCCGAGCTTTACAACAGTCAGTTTGAACAGGCGTCATAAGGGGGAAAAGAAAATGAAATTCAACTATATTGCAATAGAAAGAGAATATGCAAGCGGCGGAAGTGAAATCGGAAAAAAGGTTTCAGAAATACTCAATATCCCCTGCTACGGAAGAGAGATTCTTGAGCTTACCGCCCAGCGCCGCCATGTTTCCGTTGAGTATATAGAAGAACTTGAGGAAAACACCTCCGGCAGCTTTCTCTACTCCCTTTACAGAATGTCAGATGTGACTGGTTCACCTACTGCCTCAGAAGAAGTTAACGTTGAAGAAATCAATGTTATCCGTGAACTTGCCGGAAACGGTCCTGCGGTTTTCGTCGGCAGGAGTGCAGCGGTTGCACTTTACAAAAAATATAATGTGCTGAAAGTTTTCATTCATGCGTCTGATGAATTCCGTGAAAAAAGAGCACATGATATTTACGGTATCGAAAACAGCAGTCTTAAATCTGTAATTAAAAGCTATGATAAAAGACGTGCCGCATACTACAAAGCTAATTTCGGCAGAGAGTGGAAAGACTATGGCGGCTATGATCTGGTCCTGAACAGCAGTGTTCTCGGAACTGACAAATGCGCCGCCGCTATTGCTGAATGTGCAAGATGATATATCGCAGGAAAGGCTGATGTCTCGCTTTTGAGACATCAGCCTGATTTTTGCAGAAGACTTTTTCATATTATTCCAAAACCTCACAGGTTTCAGCGTTTACAAAGAACGTTTGGTGATAGTCAAATCCGTCCTGTACAAATTCCGGAGTGTAATATCTGCATTCAACTGTTGAATAGAATTCCCAGTAAGGGCGCATTTCATAGGTTTTTCCATACTCAACCGGCACAAGAAGATATACAAGCTTGCAGTTGTTTACAGTAGTATCAGAAAGTGGGATTTCCCTGTCGTATTTTGCGTATAAAGCGTATGCTGCCTCTTCTGCTGTGCAAACCTCTGCCTTTGAATTTACGCTTTCAGAAGTATCAAAAACCCATCTTGCCTGAAAACATTCAACGCCCATGCGGCTCACCACTGCATATATTTCCGACCCCTCAGTACAAAACTTTTGAGAAGCATACCGCTGAGAAGTTATCGGCAAATCTCCTCCGTCTGCCTGATATACAATAAGGTAAGCCTCCTGTTCTTCAGTCCATTCCGGAAGCACTTCCCCGTGCTTGTAAATTCTTTCACCGTTTTCATTTCGCACATCATCCTCTTTTATCAGTGTTTCACAGTCAAGAGCAACAATCTCATAAGATGAAACCGGTATTTCCAGTGCGTCAATTAATGCGTCTGCTTTTGCAAGGGATTCCTGCTTGTCAAGACCGTCAATTTCAGATTTTGTAAAAGGATTTTTTCCCGCACCCATTGAATTCAGTACAATTGAAGAAATATGTTCGTAATCATAGTCTGATTTAATGCGCCATGATATATCGCCGTCCTCATAGCACACAGTAGAATTATCATCAAAATCAAACCACTTTCTCCTGATATCAGGATTGGTATCGCTTGGGTATTCATCACTTTCAACTACCGTCTTACCCTCCATGAAGAGCTGGTTTATCACATCTTCATTCCACTTTTTCGGTACTGCGTTTAATACCTGAACCTCTCTTTTCTGCGGTTCAGCCACAGAACTGATGCTCATTTCAAACTTTGTGGTCTTAACGAATATACCCCTCAGTTCGTCCGCAAAAGCCGCTGTTATGCAGACGCAGCCCACAACTGCCGCCGCCAGAACAGGTATCACCCTTTTCTTGCTGAAACTGTGCTTTACACTCCTGCGTGTACTCGTTTCAATGACATTTTCCTTTAACTCCGGACGGATTTCAATTCGCTGTACAGCTTTTTTGTAATCGTTGATATTCATATACAAAACTCCTCTCCCAAAGACTCTCTCAGCATTTTCCTTGCCCTTGAAAGTCTTGCTCTTATCGCCTGGTCGCTTTTACCGCACATTTCCGCTATTTCCTTTGTGGAATACCCCTCAAAATAGTATAGATGAACCGCAAGCCTGTATTTTTTCGGCAGCTCCATGACAGCGGTGTAAACTGTTCTTTCGTCATCATTTCTGCATATCTGTGCAGCTTCTTCAAGGGGGACTGTTTTTTTCACTCTGAAAGATTTCATGATATCCTTGCAGCGGTTTACAGTCACCCTCATAAGCCATGCTTTTTCGTGCTGTTCATCGCTGAACGTCTGCGAAGAAGTGAAATATTTTATAAAGACCTCCGACGCAACGTCCTCAGCGTCCGACTTGTTTTTGAAATAAGCAAAAGCTGTGCAGTAGACCATTCTGATGTATTTATCGTACTTTTCTTCCATTTCCTGTTTTTCCAATAATTCACCCCCATTCCTTGTTCTGAAACGTTTCATAAATATAACGATTATAAAAGCTGTAATGTGACAAAAAAATAACTGCCATTCCGGCAGTCATTTTTTTACTGTGTCAAACCCACATTTTTTATATTCTTGTCAATGGAAAAAGTTGACGCATTATAAAGAAACAGGGTATGATCAAATTCATTCGGGTCAGCATAATCCGTTATGCAGGTTTTGACATATCTCAGGTCAATAACCGAAATTTCGGAATAATTCTGTATAAGAAACGGTACAAAGCTGTTTGCGTAGGAATCCTTTATCAGCAGCAGCTTGCGTTTTGTATCCGCATTTGTTTTAATTTTCGTAAGCGCTCTGTTGTGTCCCAGAAAAAGACAGTATTTGTCATTGGTTTCAAGGAACTCGGGGAAATAAATATCCCTTGCATATTCTTCATTAATGCCGTCATTGAGCGTTAAACTGTAAGCCACAACATTGTTCCCCGGCTTGAAAATATCTATCTGGTCTGGCTTTATGCCATCATAGAGGCACTTTGAATAAAATGTACCCCGGAAATCATCAGCCGCCTTTTCAACGTCATAATCCTCATAGCAGGGCAGGCCCATTTTTCTCGCAGCCGCCTTGTATGCCGTAAATGCTCCCTTTGAAGTCCAGTGGTGGTCAGTCCTGTAATAGATATATTCATCTCTTGCAGAATACATGGCACTGAAAATATCAATCTTATGTACATTCTCCGCAAATTTTCCGTATATCTCATTTATAAGCTTTTTCTGATCGACCTGCGGCAGATACGGTTCAAGCTCGTCCTTGTAAATTCCAGCAGAAGTGGGTGCTATCATTACGAATGTTTTTGTGTCGTACATTTCAGCGAACTTATTAATTGAGTTTACCGACAAATCAATTTCATCATAATCCGGCTCGGGAAGTTTTTCGTACATTCTGTCATCGGTTATGTAAATACCGTTTATAAGCTCTTTGCCGCTGAGTCTTTCTAAATTAAGCTTTGCCTTGACCCAGTTTATTCTCGCCGGAAAATGGTCTGACAGATATGCCTCAATACCATTCATGTAAGATTTATCTGCAACTGACTCTACGGATATCTCCGGACGCTTTTCAAGTGACCTGTTTTCAGTTTCCGAAAAATCCTTTTTATCCGAAATAAAAAAGATAAAAGGAAAAATGAAAATCAGAATTAAAAATGCTATTGCTGATTTAATATACTGCTTTCTTAACATTTTCATTCCTCCTAAAATCTGAAATACAAAAACGGATTATAGCTTGCATCAACCAGAAAAGCAGTACACACAAGCATAAGAACCAGCTGCAATACCGGCATTGCATTCTCCAGCAGTTTTGAGCCAAACTCACTCCTGCGCATTTTCTCATAAAGCTTTTTCATAAGCTCTCCGGAACCGATTATGCAGAAAATAAATACAACAGCGTATGATTTAAGCTGATAAAATGCGGTGTTGTCAATTATTGTTCCCGTCTTTCCGAACATAGCGCTGTAATAGCTTAAAGCGGAAGGCAGGTCAGCAGTATCAAAAAGCACCCAGCCCATTACTGCTATGAAAAACGTGTAGACAATAGAAACAAAGGACGGCAGCTTTTCAAGGATTTTTCCCAGGAAAAGCTTTTCTAAAATTATCAGAATACCGAAATATAGTCCCCACAGAATAAAATTCCAGCTTGCACCGTGCCATAAACCGGTCAGTCCCCAGACTATTAAAGTGTTACGCAATGTTTTAAGTTTTCCGTTTCTGTTTCCGCCAAGAGGTATGTAGACGTAGGACTTGAACCATGAGCCAAGAGTGATATGCCATCTTCTCCAGAATTCCGACACGCTTTTTGAAATATACGGGTGATTGAAGTTCTCGGGAAAATTAAATCCCAGCATTTTTCCAAGTCCCACAGCCATGTCCGAATAGCCGGAAAAGTCGTAATATATCTGGAATGTAAACGCCAGTATTCCAATCCACGCCGTTACAACGGAAATTTCAGAATAGTCCATGGCTTTTATTTCAGTCCACAGCAAACCGATATTGTTGGCAAGCAGAACCTTTTTCCCGAGTCCCCTTGCGAAAATGCCGACGCCCTCTCCAAGCTTGCATATATTGACAGTTCTTGAATCAATCTCGTTCTGAACGTCTTCATAACGCACAATAGGACCTGCAACGATCTGCGGAAAAAGTGAAACATATGTTGCAAAATTGAGAAAGCTTTTCTGTACCTTTATTTTCCTCATATACATATCAATCGTGTAGGACATACTCTGGAACGTGTAAAAGGATATGCCTATCGGCAACGGAAGTTCTTTGATACTGATTCCGAATATTCCTGCTATAAATCCGCTGTATTTGAAAACGCCCAGCATACCCAGATTTACTATCAACGACACAAGCAGGGCAGCAGTACGCTTTTTTGGCTGCGAATCAAAGCGGTTTATGGCAAGTCCTGCCATGTAGTCCACAAATGACGAAAAAATCATTAAAAGTACATAAACCGGCTCTCCCCATGCATAAAAAAACAGTCCCGACAGGAGCAGAACCACATTTTTTATTTTCCCCGGAGATATGTAGTATATCAGCAATACCGCCGGCAAAAAAAAGTATAAAAATGTTATACTTGAAAATACCATTTATTTCTCCAATTATTATTTTATTCTACGCATTATTTCTTCAAGTTCTTCAGGACTCATCATTGTGTTGAGCACCTCAAGCATACTGTTGGGCGAAAGAAGTGACGGCAGTTTCAGATATTCAAGCAACTTTTTTCTCAGATCTGAACTGTTTTTTCCACCGGAAAGTCCGAGAGTAAACAAATCAGTCTTTGTGATTTTTTCACGCTCTTCTCCGGCTGACGCCGTAACTCCTGCTTTTTCAAGTGCCTCAAGTATTATTTTTTTCTCTACGCCCTCAACGCCAAGTTTTCCCTCGGCTGATGGCTTTAACTTTCTTTTTTCCTTTCCCATTATATCGGGAATGTATACGTTTATTATAGTCCCCCTTTTAACTGCGCCTTTTATGTGATTTCTTATAATGAATCCGGCGCTGTCAGAATCGGTCATTATAATTATTCCGGTTTTCTCAGCGTAATAGCGGATAAGTTCAAGCTTTTCGGTATCCTTAAAAATATTGAATCCGTTTGTAGTAATTATAACGGCATCTATTATTGATGAAAGCTTTATCTTGTCATACTTTCCCTCTACAATAACCGCCTGTTCAAGCTTTATCATGAATCTCCCTATTTCCTCCTTACTGCCATGAGCATTTCAGTAACCGTTTTTTCAAGAATCAGCGTTGGTATAGCACCGGTATTTTTCAGACTGCGGTCGGCATTTCTAAGCAGTTCAATACACTTTCTCAGACTTTCAATTGAAATCCTGCGGCTGTCACGAAAAGCGTTGTCAACCGCAAACTGCCGTCCGGCGTAGCCAAAATCAGCAATAACATCAGCAGCTCTCTTATCTGCCGCCATTGCTGTCCTTGCACGGTAAAGGTCGAGAAAAGCCATTGAAACAGCGGAAATTATGGAAACAGGTTCTTCCTTTTTCTGTATCAGCCTGTTGACTATTTCCATTGCAGCAGACGGGTTATATGATGCAATTGCTCTTGAAAGTCTGAAAGCATCAGTTTCAATTCCGACAGCAACAAGTTCTTCAATATCCTCCGGCCTTATTTCCTCATTTTCACGGTAGGCGCACAGCTTTTCAAGTTCGTTTTCAATCATCATGGAATCACTGTGACAGCTTTCAACGAGCATTTCCGCCGCTTTTTTAGAGATACTGCACCCCATTTTCTGCGCCTTATCAGTAATCGACTTTACAAGCACCGGCAGAGTTTTAAGACCGCACTCGCAGACAACACCGACTTTAGAAATACAGTCGGCAAGCTTTTTGTTTTTTGCAGTCATTGTCTTTTTGCCTTTTTTAACGTCGAATCCGGTGATGTTTACCACAAGCAGAGTATAATCCGGCAGGTCGGCAATTGCCTTTGTGAGCGTCTTCAGATCGTCTGCCAGAAGTTCCTCAGCGTTTAAATCGTTGATAAGAACCGCATTCCATTCAGAAAACATAGGGCATATTTCAAGCATATCACAAAGCGCACTTATGTCCAGTTCACTTCCATTAAGCTTTGTGACCTCGCTTTCCCAGTTTTTGCCGAGATGCTTTTTCAGTATAGCTTTTGACGCATTTTCAACGGTAACAATGTCCTTACCGTAAATATAGTAAGCCCGGCTAAGTTCTCCGGATTTGATTTTTTTCAGCAGTTCTGCCGGACTGAGTTCAGCCATTTTCAAGCCTCCTGAAATCTGATTTGCCGCTGCTTGTCATATACAGCACAATGTTCGGTTTATATTTTCTGACGCCGTTGCCGCCGTCCTTACATTCAAAATTACAGCTGTCGTAATTCACATCAACACTATCGTCATTCACAGACACCGAGTATCCGCCGTAATCAGCAGACCAGTCTGAAAAATCCGAATATACAGGCACACAACCGCATATCACCGACCCTCGCCTAATGTATGTATCAGCCGGAATGACGATGTTGTTCACGCTGAAAAGGCTCAGTTCAGAATTATATGATGACATTGATGAGTAGGGTGATTTTGTAAGCAGAATATTATTTATCTCATAAATACCAAGACTGTCAAGATATTCTGATACATAGCGGCAGTTCTTTCTGTTTCCGGTTATATCAATTACATCGGCAGTACTGCCCTTTGACACCACTATAACCCCAACCTCATTTTCTCCCAGCAGGGCAGTCTTTACGATTCTGCCGGAAGCAATATTGTAAAAAGCACCCGAACAGAAAATCAGCACAAATGAAATCACAACGGAAAATGCACTGTACTTCCTGTTTCTGAAAATAAGATATGCTGATATACAGAAAACCACCAGCACAGCGGTTATTACTGCAATATATTCTCCTGAAAGCTTTATGTGGGTAAATTTATTTTTCCCTATCATCTCTGAAATGTTCAGCACTATGCGGCACAGCGCTCCCGAAATCTTAAACAGTACAGCAGGGTTGAGAAATATCAGCAGCGACCCAACCATTGAAATCAGCAGAGCCGCCATACATATCGGTGTTATGATAAGATTTGAAAGCGGAGAAACCAGAGAAAGTTCTCCGAAGCATATAAACATCACAGGCGTAACAGCCGCTGAAACACAGAGAAAATATGCCAGACTTCTGATAAATCGTCTGAAAGTGCTGTCTGTTCTCATATCGGAAATCATGTACGGCGCAAAAACGCCTGCCCCAAGTGAACCGGAAACTGAAAGCAGAAATGACGGATTTAAAATGATAAAGGGATTTGATATGGTCAGCAGAATTATTGCCGTACCAACCGAGTTAAATGAATCTGAATAACGGAAAAACAGCGGTGCAAGATTAACAAGGGTCATCATTACAAATGCCCTCATAACCGACGGCGACATTCCGCAGCAGAGTGCAAACAGCATCATGAGCACTTCCAGTACCGCAAATTCAGCTAATCTTCCTGTTCTGAATTTTCCAAGAATAAATCTGACAAGCGTACAGAACAGCACAAGATGCAGACCGGAAACAGCAGTAACATGACCGATACCCGTTCTGTTGAGCAATGTAACAAAATCATCATCAATCCCCGACTTATCACCGAAAAGCATACCTTTAATCATTCCGCTCTCATAGGACGAAACGGAACTGTCAATAAGTCTGCAGACCTTTTCACGAAACCGGAAAAGCATTTTCCTTACTGAAAAAGCGCTGCTTTCCACAGACACATTTTCCGCCGATTCAGCTTGCAGGTAAATGCCTTTTGACTTATAATAATCCTTACTGTCAGACAGATAAGTGTTTTCAGGTGTTCTGACCTCAGCCTCAAAGCTCATGCTGTCACCGGGTTCACACATAACCGAATCCGTATATACTATAAGCTTTGCTTTGAATCTGCCGTTGATTTTACCGTCAAGATAATAAACGGAATTATCGTCAGCATAGTCGTGAAAATCAGTTACTGTACCCGTATATGATACCTTACTTCCGCTGAAATCAGTTATCTGTCTGTAAACTGTCAGGTCATAAATATTATAGTATGAAAAAGCAAGTGTAAAACACGTCAGCATAAAAATAATACTTTTCAGATTAAAACGGAACAATATTTTAAAAAGAAAAGCAACAAAAAGTGCCACAGCAAAAACTGCAAAGGCTGAACCGGCAAGAGCCGCCGAAGCAAGTCCGGCAGCCCATGCAGTCCCTGCAAGCACCATTTTACGTTTCAAGCTTATTTAAAGAACAGCGGAAGCTTTTCAAGGAAAACTATATCGTCCCTGTCAGCTGCGTCGCCCTCGGCAAGCACTGCCGATTTGCACACAATATCTCCGCCTGCCCTGTTAACAAGCTCAATAAGCGAGTTAAGAGATTCACCTGTGCTGATAACATCGTCGGCAATCAGCACCCTTTTCCCTTTGATATAGTTCATATCATTCTCATCAAGATAAAGGGTCTGACGGTTTTCAGTGGTAATTGACTTTACCTCAACCGCAACAGGATTTTTCATATAAAGCTTAACGGATTTTCTTGCAACAATATACTTCTTTCCGCTCTGTCTTGCAAGTTCATATCCAAGAGGAATGCCCTTGCTCTCCGCTGTTACAATAACGTCAAATTCCGGAACCTTTTTCAGAAGCTCCTCAGCGCTTGCAACAGTCAGTTCAACATCGGAAAACATTATAAATGCGGCAATGTCAAGCTTTTCGTTTATCGGACAAATAGGCAGCTGCCTTGTAAGTCCGGCAACATTTAATGTATAATATTCCATTTGTCTGCCTCCGAATCAGATTCCGCTGTCTGTGCTCCAGCCCATTTTCTTTCCGGCAAGAACGTGGAAATGAAGATGGTGAACACTCTGTCCTGCGTCCTCGCCGCAGTTTGTGATTACTCTGTAACCGTCCGCAAAGCCCTCTTTTTTAGCTATCTGCGCTGCAACCTCAAAAATATGTGCCACATACTTTGAGTTTTCGGCATTTATCTCTGACGCACCGGAAATATGTTCCTTCGGCACGATAAGGTAGTGAACCGGAGCAATCGGTTCAATATCCTTGAATGCGTAGACCATTTCGTCCTCATATACCTTTGTGCTCGGTATTTCACCGGCAATTATTTTACAGAATAAGCAATCCATTTTTATGACACTCCTTATTTGAGAAATTCAGCTGCAATGCTTTCAAGTGACTGCAATGCCTCGTCAATCATGTAGTTCTTTCCGATGCCAGCCATAGCGCTGTCCGGACGTCCGCCGCCCTTACCGCCTGTTACAGCTGCAATTCTCTGAACTATCTTTCCGGCATGAGCACCCTTTTCAACAGCGTTTTTACCGCATACGCAGTAGAAAGTTCCCTTTTCGTCAGAAACTCCTGCAAATACTGCAATAACGTCCTCTGTCTGCTCCTTGACTTTATCACCAAGCTGCCTGAGCATATCCGGAGCAGTACCGTTCAGAAGTGCTGAGATAATCTTCACGCCGTTTATTTCCTTTGCATTCTCAAACATTCCTGCAAGCTGATTTCCTGCAAGCTGCTGAGTAAGCTTCTGTATCTGCTTGTCCTTCTCTTTCAGTTCCTCTGTAAGAGTGTGGCAGCGTTCAACAAGCTTTGCCGGATTTGCAATTTTAAGTACAGCTGATGCGTCTGCAAGATTCTTCCTGAATTCGTTCATAAGCTCAAGTACGCCGTTGCCTGTTACAGCCTCGATACGTCTTACGCCCGATGCAACTGAGTTTTCAGAAACGATCTTGAAAAGACCGATATTTGATGTATTCTTTACATGAGTACCGCCGCAGAATTCAACAGACTTTCCGCCGATATCAACAACTCTTACGATATCGCCGTACTTCTCGCCGAACAACGCCATTGCGCCCAGCTTTCTTGCCTCGTCAATAGGCATTTCCTTTGTCACAACGTCAATGCTGTGAAGTATTTCATCGTTAACTATATTTTCAACTTCAAAAAGCTCCTCCGGAGTCAGTGCGCTGAAATGTGAGAAGTCGAATCTGCATCTTTCGGAGTTTACAAGCTGTCCGGCCTGGTGAACATGGTCGCCGAGAACTTTTCTGAGAGCTGCCTGGAGAAGATGTGCAGCTGTATGGTTTCTCATAGCTGCCATTCTCTTTTCAACGTCAATTTCCGCAAATACAGTATCATTCTTTGTAACACTTCCCTGCTCAACAGCACCGAAATGCAGGAAATGTCCGTTTTCAGTCTTGGTAGTGTTGTAAACTGCAAATACAGCACCCTCAGCGCTGAGTACACCTGTATCAGCCGCCTGACCGCCGCTTTCAGCGTAAAACGGAGTTCTGTCAAGGATTACAACTGCTTCCTGTCCCTCTGAAACAGAGTCAACCGGATTTCCGTCAACGAATATTTCAAGTATCTTTGCATCATGCTTGAATCTTGTGTAGCCTGTAAATTCAGTTGCGGGAGCGTCTATCGCAGCTGTGCTGTCCTCGCTCCATGAAGTCTTGACCTTTGAGGCTCTGTCACTTCTTGCCTTGCGCTTCTGTTCTTCCATACACTCCATAAAGCGCTTTTCATCAACCTCGATACCCTTTTCAGCGGCTATTTCTTTAGTAAGGTCAAGCGGGAAACCGTATGTATCGCTGAGCTTGAATGCGTCATCACCGGAAAGAATATTCTTGACTTCACTTGTTGCGATATTATCAATAAACTGGTTCAGCAGTTCAGTACCCTTATCAATAGTCTTTGCAAAGCTTTCCTCTTCGTGTCTGATGATAGTCTTGATAAGCTCTCTCTTTTCCTCAAGCTCCGGATAAGCTTCCTTGTTTTCATCAATAACAGTATCACATACTTTATAAAGGAACGGTTCGCTGACACCCAGCATTTTGCCGTGTCTTGCGGCTCTTCTGAGCAGTCTTTTCAGAACATATCCCCTGCCCTCATTTGCAGGAGTGATACCGTCGCCTACCATGAAAGTAGTACTTCTTATATGGTCTGTGATAACACGGAGTGAAACGTCCGTTTTTTCATTTTCCTTATATTTAACACCGGCAATTTCGCTGATTCTGTTCATGATATTCTTTACAGTATCAACTTCAAAAAGATTGTCAACGCCCTGCATTGCACAGGCAAGTCTTTCAAGTCCCATACCTGTATCAATATTCTTGGATGCCATTTCTTCGTAGTGACCCTTGCCGTCGCTGTCAAACTGACTGAATACGAGATTCCATATTTCGATAATTCTGTCGCAGTCGCTTGCCTGTTCAAAACTTTCAAAAGGACCGTATTCCTCGCCTCTGTCAAAGTGAATCTCAGAGCACGGACCGCATGGACCTGAGCCGTGTTCCCAGAAGTTATCCTCCTTGCCAAGACGGATAATTCTCTCTTTCGGTACGCCGATCTTGTTCATCCAGATCTGTTCTGCCTCGTCGTCACTTTCAAAAACAGTTATCCACAGTCTGTCAGCCGGAATCTCAAGGTCTTTTGTAAGAAATTCCCATGCCCATTCAATAGCCTCTGTCTTGAAATAATCACCGAAAGAAAAGTTTCCCAGCATTTCAAAATATGTACCGTGACGAGCTGTTTTACCAACACGCTCAATATCAGGAGTTCTGATACACTTCTGACAGGTCGTCACTCTCTTGTTAGGCGGAACAGCCTGTCCGAGGAAAAATTTCTTCAGGGGCGCCATTCCCGAATTTATCAGCAGAAGACTGTTGTCACCCTGCGGAACAAGAGATGCGCTTGCCATTCTTGTATGATTCTTTCTTTCAAAAAATGAAAGATACATTTCTCTGAGTTCGTTTACTCCACGCCATTTCATAAATCAAGTTCTCCATTCAAAATTTATTTGATTCGGGAAAGTACTAAAAATGCCCTCGCCGCCAAAATGGGACGAAGGCTCGTGGTACCACCCAAAATTCAAAAGCAAATCCTGCTTTCCTTTAGTTTTCTTTAACGCAGAAATTACGTCCGCTTTTCAGCAGAAAGCTCAAGGGTAGCACTTGCACTTCAATCGAAAGCTTTCACCGACCGCTTTCTCTCTGAGGATTGAACAATGCAATTATTCCTGTCACAGCCCAAAACAATATTCCTTATATATTATATCAGATGTGAGAAAAATGTCAATATTTTTTCGGAAATTTTTTAAGGACTATTTAATAATTTGCCTGTTATAATTAAAACATCAAAAGGAAAGGCGGTCATTGATATGTATCTGCGAATACTGAAAAAAGACCTGAAACGAAAAAAGACTATGAACATAATACTGCTGATTTTCATTACTCTTGCGGCTATGTTCATAGCAAGCAGCGTAAACAACATTCTTACTGTTACAACTGCGCTGGACGATTACCTGGAAATGGCAGAAACACCCGATTACTGGATAGCAGTTTCGGATCAGTCTGAGGCGGAAAGATTTTATGCTTTTGCCGATGAAAATAACTATGATTACAAGAACATTGAACTTCTCCTGATTGACCCGAAAAATGTTCAGGTAAGCGGCGAGGAGTTTGACTACAGCAATACAACATACCTGTCAACCTTAAAGAACAGCAAGGTTTTTGACAGTAAGGGAGAAGAAATCACAGAAATAAACGACGGCGAAATTTATGTGTCGGCGAATATATTCAATTCTGAAAGCAATGATTTTTACGAGGGTGCAAAAATTGTTATTGACTATGAGGGAACAAAAAAGGAGTTCACATTAAAAGGGTATGTGAAAGACGCTCTTTTCGGCTCTGCCATGATTGGCATGACACGTTTTCTTATCAGCGAAAATGATTACAGCTTATTCCCGAATGAAAATTCCGGCATAACTAATTCAATTTCTGTATATACCGATGATTCATCATTCCATGACAAATTTGCCGCTCTTGAACTGAACACAATTTTCGATTCGGACGGTTCTGTTCTCGGCACAATGTACATTATGGATACGCTTATTGCGGCGATCGTGCTTATAGTAAGTATTTGCCTTATTCTGGTTTCAATGATAATTCTCCACTTTACTATCAATTTCACAATGAGCGAGGAATTCCGTGAAATAGGCGTTATGAAAGCTATCGGAATCCCAAACAGAAAAATCCGTGGACTTTACATAGTAAAATACCTTGTGATTTCCATTGTGGGAACGGTTATCGGTTTCCTGCTGAGCATACCGTTTGGCAATCTGCTCCTTGAAAATGCATCGAAAAACATTATCATTTCCGGTGAAGGAAATCTTCTGCTCAATCTGATATGCTCATTCGGTGCAGCGGCAATTGTAGTTCTGTTCTGCTATTTCTGTACCAGGAAAATCAAGAAGTTCTCCCCTGTCGACGCTATCAGAAACGGCGAAAACGGTGAACGCTACAAGAGAAAAGGCGTACTCCGCCTCAGCAAGACAAAGCTCCCTGCGGTTTTGTTCATGACCATAAACGACATTTTAAGCGGACTGAAAAAGTATATTTCCATGCTTGTGATTTTCACTCTCGGTGTTCTTCTTGTAATTATACCAGTAAATACAATCAACACTCTCCAGTCGGATAAGCTTATAAAATGGTTCAACATGGCAGATTCAGACCTTGTTATTTCTCAGGAAATACTTTTTGCTCCAAACGGACACAACATGGAAACTGTGGAAAAGAGTCTGAATGATGTAAAAGAATATCTTGCTGAAAATAACATTGGTGCAGACGTTTATCGGGAAATAATTTTCCGTATGACTGTATCATACAACGGCAGGAAAATGACCTCTCTTGCATTTCAGGGTATCGGCGGAGTAACAATGGATATGTATTCATATATAAAGGGTACTCCTCCGCAGAATAACAGCGAGGTTGCAATATCACACTATGTTGCTGATACTATCGGCGCAAAGATAGGCGACGACGTAGAGATAAATACAGGAAACGAAACCAGAACCTACACAGTGACTGCAATCAACCAGTCCATGAACAATAATGGCGAAGGTATACGCTTTTACCAGCAGGAAAATCTCGATTACAGCTTTACAACAGGCTGTTTCGGAATACAGATAAAGTTTGATGATAATCCGAGTGCCAAAGTCTTAAAAGAACGCAAAGCACTTTTAACGAAAGAATACCCCGATACAGAGGTATTTACTGCCGGAGAATATATCGACACCATGATAGGCTCTGTTGCAGGTATGCTTGAAGATGTAAAAACTCTCATTCTTGCGGTGATACTGTGCATAAATATTCTTGTTGCAGTACTCATGGTAAAAAGCTTTATCACAAAGGAAAAAAGCGAAATTGCCATACTCAAGGCTGTGGGATTCAGAAATTCCAGTCTGACATTGTGGCAGACTATGAGGATAGGCATGATTCTGCTTATTGCCATTATAATCGGCACGCTTATATCAGAGCCGATGTCACATCTGCTTATCGAACCAGTCTTCCGCATGATGGGTGCATACAGCATTGAATTTGACATAAAGGCAATTGAGGTTTACCTTATTTATCCGCTTATTGTGCTTTCAGTCACCTCCCTTGCCGCATTTGTTTCGTCACTGGGACTGAGAAAAATCCAGGCGTCAGAAGTTTCCAATATTGAATAAGAACAGGAGAAAAACTATGAAAACTATATTAAACGTAAAGAATCTCTGCAAGACATACATTTTAAACAAGCGTCAGAACAATGTTCTGAAAAACGTGAATTTCACCGTTTCGGAGGGTGAAATGGTTGCAGTAATGGGACCGTCTGGTTCCGGCAAATCAACCCTTTTGTATGCCGTTTCCGGAATGGACTCCATAACTGCCGGAGAGGTTGAATTCTGCGGAAGTGACATTTCAAAACTCAGCCAGAAACAGCTTGCAGACCTGCGCCTTAACGAGATGGGATTTATTTTCCAGCAGATGTACATGATGAAAAATCTCACGGTGCTGGACAACATCATTCTCCCCGCCTGCCAGTCCGATAAGATAAAAGAGAGCAGAAAGGAAACTGTGGGCAGAGGTCAGGACTTAATGAGAAAGCTGGGCATTATTGAAATTGCCGACAACGGTATAAACGAGGTTTCCGGCGGACAGCTCCAGCGTGCATGCATCTGCCGCAGCATGATAAACAAGCCGAAGATGATTTTTGCCGACGAGCCTACCGGCGCTCTCAACCGCACTTCCTCCGAGGAAGTTATGGACGAACTTGCCAAAATCAATGGTGAGGGAACAACAGTCATGCTTGTAACCCACGATGTAAAGGTTGCGGCAAAATGCACAAGAGTGCTTTATATAGTTGACGGAAACATAAAAGG
This sequence comes from Ruminococcus sp. UBA1394, assembly GCA_002305725.1. GTDB lineage: Bacteria > Bacillota > Clostridia > Oscillospirales > Ruminococcaceae > Porcipelethomonas. Next base: position 74,075 of record DBQM01000014.1, read on the forward strand.
AGAATATAATTTAGAAAGGTACACTTCACCATCTCAGCTGAGAGAACGTGAAAGGTCGCTTAGCAACTGGCTTATGGAAATGGGCTGGTAATTAAGGAATCACTGATTAAATCACGCCTGTCGGCTTGGCACACATCTTGCTTGCATATTTTTCGTCATATCACACATAAATTTCTTGACATACGCCAGTATGCCTGCGAAATTTCTATGCAATCTGCCGAAAAATCTGACTGCGCAATCTGTGCACCATATTTAATCAGTGCTTCCTTAAATCAGCTATTGAAAGGACAACTATGACAGATATTCTTATTGTTGAAGACAACAAAGAGCTTGCAGACCTGCTGTGTGATTTTCTTCGTGCGGAAAATTACACAGTCAGCATTGCACAAAGCGGCGAAAAGGCTTTGCAGCTTTATGAAAAGTACGGTGCAAGACTTGTGATACTGGATATTATGCTGCCGGGAATTAACGGTTTCAGCGTATGTACAAAAATCCGTGAGCAGAGCAATACACCAATTATAATAGTAAGTGCCAAAACCGAAAAGGAAGACAAGCTCAACGGTCTGTTTTTAGGTGCAGACGATTATATTGAAAAGCCCTACGACATTGATATAATGCTGGCAAAAATAAGCGGTATTTTCAGGCGAAGATATGCATTTGACGAAATAATTGACGGTAATATCCGCATTGACAAAGTCGGAAAAACAGTCTACATAAACGACGCCCCTACTGACACGACCGCAAAGGAGCTTGAACTGCTTTTGCTGCTTATCGAAAACAAGGGCAGAGTTTTAAACAAGGAATATATTTTCAGCAGAATATGGGCGGACAGCATTTCTGAGCCTCAGACTCTTACGGTACACATAAAATGGCTGCGGCAGAAAATCGAGGATGACCCTAAAAATCCAAAGCGCATTCAGACAGTATGGGGTGTGGGGTATAAATTCGTATGAAAAGCTTTAACAGGATATTTGCCGCAGTAATTCTTGGGATAGTACTTATTTTTACTCTTTCAAATATTTATCTGCAAAGCAACGGCGACTCCTCCGGCAGACCTTACCGTGTGGAAATAAACAGAATAGCAGAGGAAATCCGTCAAAACGGTTATGAAAATACTGACCTTTACGGTTATAAATATGTGACGGATATTCAGCGCTCTGACGGTTCGGACAGCTTTTTTGACGGCGGAAGCAGCGATTACGCAGTAAGGGAAATCAACGGGGAAATTTACCGGTTTGACTATGTTATTGACCCGTCAAAATCAGATTCAGCTATAATTATCAGAGTGAATATCATTCTTGCAGTTATGTCGGCTTTGATTTTAGCGGTGATGATTTTTATCAAGCTGAAAATACTCAGACCTTTTGAATCATTCCGTGATATCCCCTATGAGCTTTCAAAGGGGAATCTTACCGCTCCGGTCAAGGAAAGCAAAAACCGCTTTTTCGGAAAATTTCTCTGGGGAGTAGACCTGCTCAGAGAAAATATGGAAGAGCAGAAAAAGCGTGAACTTGACCTGCAGCGTGACAAAAAAACGCTTATTCTCTCCGTCTCACACGACATAAAAACTCCCCTTTCTGCCATAAAGCTTTATTCAAAAGCACTCTCAAAGGGCTTGTACAAGGACAAGGAAAAGCAGCTTGAAATCGCAGAGAGCATAAATGAAAAGGCTGACGAGATAGAAGAATTTCTTTCAGAGATAATTTCAGCTTCAAGGGACGATTTTCTTAATCTTGAAGTAAACTGCGGTGAGTTTTATCTTTCTGAGCTTGTAAGCAAAATTTCAGTTTACTACAAAGAAAAGCTTTCACTTGTACATACTGATTTTTCCGTTGGTCACTACTATGACTGCATTTTAAAAGGCGATTTTGACCGCAGTATTGAGGTATTGCAGAACGTAATCGAAAACGCAGTAAAGTACGGCGACGGACACAAAATAGAAATTTCATTTTCGGAAGAAGACGGGTGTCAGCTGATAACAGTCAGAAACAGCGGCAGTACCCTGCCGGAAACAGAACTGCCGCATATTTTCGACAGTTTCTGGAGAGGTTCAAACGCTGAAAAGTCACAGGGCAGCGGACTGGGTCTTTACATCTGCCGTCAGCTTATGAGGAAGATGAACGGTGAAATTTTTGCTGAAATTCAGAATGAATATATGACTGTTTCGACAGTATTTTTAAAAGCATAGCATTAACAGGCGATATCTGCACTTTTGTGCAATATCACCTGTTTTTTTCTTGATTTTAATACAAAACAGACATTTTTATGCAAAGTTATTGACATATTATGGTGATAGTTGTATAATTTAAGCATAATTTACATAAAATTGGCGGTGAAAAAATGATTATAAAAGTTGATTTATCATTTAAAAGCAATATTCTTCCGGCAGATTATCATCCGGCTTTTGTAAGTCTAATCAAGCATTCATTGAATGAATTCAGCAAGGAGCTTTACAGCAAGTACTACGAAAAAAACAATTTTACACAAAAAAACTTTACCTTTGCCCTGGCACTCATCAAACCAGTTTTCAGCGACGGAAAAATCCGGCTGGAAACTACAGACGCCTCAATGACACTTCACACCTCAGAGCCGCCGGACGGAATTGACCTTTACAACAGCTTTATAAAACAGACTGGAAAAGCATATCCTCTGCCCTTTGAAAACAGTGTAACAATTAAAAAGGTTTCACTCAGCAATCACCGGAAAATCAGTTCCGGCGAAATAATTATCAGAATGCGTTCCCCGCTGCTAATAAGAAAGCATGAGGATAAAAAAGATTTCTACATGGCATTTAACCACGAAGATTTTCAGAAATACTTTTTTATGTCGGTTTCAAAGCTTTTAAGCAGCCTTTATAATATCGAGATAAATGAAAATTCTGTTTTTATCGAGCCTGTTTCAGCCAGAAAGACCGTTGTTTCAACATTCGGAAGCAAAGTAACCGGAAATATCGGAACATACAGGTTAAAATCCGCCCCGGAATTGCTGAATATCCTGTGTCAGACAGGAGTCGGGGCTCGTAGAAGCGAAGGATTTGGCTGCTTTGATGTAATCCAGGAGGTGATGTAATTTGAGTGATAATGCGGTTAATGTAAGTCTGGGCGGTTCGTTTATGCTCAATGCCGGAATATGCGGTTTTATAAGGTTTCTTGAGCATAACAATGCAGCTGAGGGTACTGACTATGAAATAAACGGTCAGACTCTCAGCATAAATCCGGACTACATCAGAAAAAGCGATATTCCGGCTCTGTACGTTAAAACTATGGCGGAAATTTTTGAACCGTCAACCAAGTTTTACAGAGTCATAAACGAGCGATTTGAAATCGAAAAGCTTAATAATGACCTTGAAAATGCTGACGAAAAGCAGAAAAAGCGTTTAAATGAGCTTTACAAAAACTTTTCTGATTTAATGCTGAAAGCAAGCTACGTTTCGCTTTATAAGCAGCTGCCGGAGTACGAAAACATTACTCCTGTTACAAAGGAAATGGCCGAAGCATTCAAAAAGACTTCTGACCTCAACGAAAAATTTGAAAAGTACAAAGAAATAACAGGTCTTCTTTCACAGGAAAAACTTAAAAATCTTCTCATCTATACTGAGCTGATATATACAACATTCAAGCTGTTTTTCAATGAAAATCCTCAGTCAAAGAAAATCACCTGTCTATGTGATTCCAGAAAGTACGAAACAACATTTGAACAGGGATTTGTTGCTCCATTTCTTGAAGAAACAGAGATTGAAGATAAAAAGAAAACATCATGCTGCATTGAATGCTTAAACGGAATGTCTGCAAAGCATAAAAGAGCATTTTCGTTTCTTGTGGACACAACCGACGACCTGAACCGCAAGAAATCATATTATTGGCAATGCAAACCAGACGCCTATGTCTGCCCGGTTTGCGGACTTATGTACGCTTTTATACCGCTTGGCTTTGCAATCATGGGAACAGATGCAGTTTTCATCAATTCAAACAGCAGTATTGAATCGCTTTGTAAAATAATGAACACTCAGCGTGAAAAAACTGATGATGACAGCAATAAGTCAATACGCAGACGAATTATGCGCACTTTTACATCTGAGAAAATTGATGCATTAAACAAAACAACCGGAAACATTCAGGTTATAATAAGGTCGCCGGAAATATCTCATTTCAAATTTGACGTAATTGACAAAGCTTTGATATCCGGTCTTAACAAAGGCAAAAAATATCTGTCAATGCTTGAAAAAAGATGGATATCAGCTGACGGTCAAAGCTTTGTTTCAGTTTATGATATGGTCTTTGACCGTATTCTGGGACATCTTTCCCTTTATCCTGTAATTGATAAAGTTCTGAAGCTTGAAATTGATAAAAGCAGCAGCATAAACTATCTCAAAGGCATTCTTCGCCTTGAAATCATTTTTAACGGAGGAAAACAAATGGATGAATTAAATAAAAAGGTAGACGCAGCATTTCAGTCCGGAAAAGCGTTAAGGCGTTCAATACTCGGAAAGGACGCTGATATTGAAACTGCTGAGGACGACAACAGACTGAGAGGCTTTGTTTACAGACTTGTAAATCTTGCGTCTGTCGGTGACTGTCCGCAGTTTATCGACACTGTTATAAGAATATACGCCGGTTTCAATCTCACGATCCCGCCTGTGTTCAAGGACTGCTACAAATCAGAGCAGATGTTCAAAGCAATTGCACACGGATTTATACTGGGACTCAAATACGTTAAATTTACTGAAAACAATGAAACAAAAGGAGAATAAAAATGAAAAAAAGCGGACTTACAGTAACAATGGTTTTTGACGCATCAAGCGCAAACTACGGCGAAGGCATAGGCAATATCTCACAGCTGAAAAAAATGACAAGAGCCGGCGGAGAGGTTTATACATACATTTCACGCCAGGCTATACGCTACAATATTGTGGAGCAGATGGGTATTGACAACACACCGGTTGACAATGCACAGAAAGTTGTGCAGTTTGCCCCTGCTGCAATGATTGACGAATATCCGGAAATTGATCTTTTCGGATATATGAAAACAACCAAGGGCGGACAGGCAGTAAGAAGCGCTGTTGTAAGACTCAGCAACGCAATCTCACTTGAGCCTTACAAGTCTGATACAGATTTTCTTAACAATATGGGACTTGCAAAGCGCCAGGACCTGCCCAATGCACTTGCACAGAGTGAAATTCACAAGTCACTTTACAGCTACACTGTTACAATTGACCTTGACAAAGTGGGTATTGATGAAAACCAGGGTATAACAATTGAAAATTCCCAGAAAGCAGACAGGGTTATAAAACTGCTTGATACAATCCAGTTCCTGTACAGAGATATCAAGGGCAGACGTGAAAGTCTGAATCCGGTTTTTGCTGTGGGCGGAGTTTATGAAAGAAAGAATCCTTATTTTGAAGACAGAATAAAGCTTGAGGGAAAAAACCTTGATGCCAAGCTTATCAGATCAGTTGCTGACTCCTGTGAGGATACAAAAAATAATACTGTAATCGGTGCGCTTCCGGGAATATTCCCTAATGATGATGAAATAAAAAATGAGCTTTCACCGCTGACTGTAAGTGAAATGTTTGCAAAGCTTAAAGAGGAAGTGAGCGCTTATTATGCTTAAAGCGATAAGACTAAAACTCTTTCAGCAGATGCCCAATTACAGAAAGCCATCAAGTTTTCTGATAAGGGAAAGCTATCCTCTTCCGCCCTATTCATCCGTTATCGGAATGATTCATGCCGCCTGCGGTTTCACGGAATACCACCCGATGAAAATAAGCATTCAGGGCAGCAGTCAGGGAGAAGTTTCGGAATGTGCAACTATGTACACATTCGGAATTAAATATGAACCGCCAAGGCATCAGCTGAAAGTAATCAACGAAGAGGGCGGATACGACGGCATTACAAGAGGTCCCAAATACGCCCATCTGCTGACGGACGTTGAAATGGTGATACACATTCTTCCGGAAAACGAGGAGGATTTTGATACTATTCTTAAAGGACTTGAATATCCGGCAGAGTATATCAGTCTTGGACGGCGTGAGGATATTGCCCGTATTGACGAGGTAAAGGATATACTGCTTGAAAAAATAGACATTGACGATGACGAAGTTTATTATACAAGCTATTCCTCATATCTTCCGACTGAATACATTCCGGAAAGTGACCGGAACAAATCTGAAATTGCCGGAACAGTTTACAGACTTCCCAAACGCTTTGAAGTTATCAAGGACACACGAAAATGGAAAGAAGTTATTTCTGCAAGGTATCTTCCGGCAGAAAAAGCTATACTCGACAGCGTTGCCGAAAATGAAAACGTATACTTCGACAAAGAATGTAAACTGCCTGTTTTCTTTGCATAAATTTAAGGCGGCTTTCTGCCGCCTGTTTTTATGAGAACTTGTTCTCATAGGATTTGTGCATAGATTTTCGAGCATAATTTAGCTGAGAACAAGTTCTAAATACAGGAGAATAAAAAATGGACGGACTCGACTGCCTCTGGGCTAAAATCAATGGAGAAACAATAAGGGAGCATACAGACAAGCTGCTGAAATGCTTTGATGATTTCTGCACTCTTTACGGAGAATCATTTGACAGCAATATTCTGAAAGCTGTAAAATACGCTTGTGAATATCATGATTACGGAAAAGCGTCCTACATTTTTCAGAAAAGGATAGGAAACAAAGAGTTTATAAACAGCTTTTCAGATAAAAGTACAGAAGAAACTTATATCAGACTTGGTTTCGGAACAAATATTCCGCACGGTTATCTCAGTCCTGTTTTTATGAAGTATTCAGAACTGAAAAAGGAATTTGATGAAGAAACGCTTTCCTGTCTTTATACAGCGATATATCATCACCATAACCGTGACGCAGAACTGACCGCAGCACAGCTTAAAGAAATCATAGACGCTGACTTTCGACCCCGATTCGGTGATAAAGCCAAATCATCAAAATACATGACAAAATTATTAGGCGGCGATAATTTATCCGAAAATCAATGGATAAACTACGCAGTAATTATCGGACTTTTAAACAAGTTTGATTATTATGCCTCAGATGTAAGGGAAAAGTATCCGGTTGAAATCAGCGGAGAATATAACGGCAGATATATTTCCGATTATGTTTACGATAAAATTACAGAAAAATATTCCCTGCGTGATGTTCAGAAATTTATGCTTGAGAATCAGAATGAAAATCTGATAATAACAGCGTCAACCGGTATCGGAAAAACTGAGGCGGCTCTGCTGTGGGCAGGAAAAAGCAAGCTTTTCTATACTCTGCCTCTGAAAGTTTCAATAAACGCAATGTATGAAAGAATAAAAAATGAGTATGGCTATTCTCCCGACAAGGTTACCCTGCTCCATTCGGACGTACTTTCTGTTCTTACTTCAGAAGATTCTGAAACAAATCCGATTCTGAAGTATGACGCTTCAAAGCGTTTGTCTTACCCAATAACTGTCTGCACGATAGACCAGCTGTTCAGTTTTGTTTACAAGTACCGCGGAGGCGAAATTTTACTTGCCTCTCTGAAATATTCTAAAATTTTAATTGACGAAATACAGTCATATGAGCCAAAAATAATTGCAAAGCTGATTTACGGTTTAAAGCTTATTGCTATGGCAGGCGGAAAATTTGCTGTTATTACCGCTACCCTGCCCCCTGTTCTGATGCACTTCATTGACGATGTATATCACATTGAACATAAAAAGCAGGAGCAGTTTCTTCTGAACGATAAAATACGTCACAGGATACACTATGAAAAAAGCAGCGATTTTGACTATGAAAAAATACTAAGCGACGGTAAAAGCAAAAAGGTTCTTATTATCTGCAATACGGTCAGAAGAGCCTGCGAGGTTTATAAAAAAATCTGCAATGAATATGATTTTGAGAATGTTAAACTGCTTCACTCAAAATTCATGAAAAAGCACCGTTCTCTCCTTGAATCCGAAATTATAAATTTTTCTGAATCCGAATCATGCGGAATAAGAATTTCCACACAGATAGTAGAGGCAAGTCTTGATATTGATTTTGACGTGCTCTATACAGAAATGTGTACAGCAGACAGCCTGCTCCAGCGCATGGGGCGCTGCTACCGGAAAAGAGAGTACACAGGAGAAGACCCTAATGTATACATAACAGATAACGGAAACGGTTACGGGACAGTTTATAAGTATAAGGATATTTATGACCGCTCAGCTGAATTTCTTGAAAAATACAATAATAATTTTTTCTGCGAAAATGATAAAATGGATTATGTTGACATGGTTTATGACACCGAAGCTCTTATGAAAAGCAATTCCGAGTACTTCAATGATATAAAAAAAGAACTTAAATCCTGTGAACATATCACACCGTTTGAAATTTCAAAGGAAACTGCAAAGAAAAAATTCAGAAACATTATTTCATATATGGTCATTCCGGAATCGGAATACAACCAGAATCCGGACAAATTCTCTGATGCATATCATATACTTACAAATAAAAACAAATCCGGTTTCAGTCAGCGGCTTGAGGCTAAGCAGTTTATTGAAGATCACTGCATCAGTCTCGGAAATTATGATGTAAGAACCCGTGAAAAATGCAGTTCGCTGTTTAACGGACTTGATTACTATACACTGAATTACGCATACGACTTTGATGAAGAAAATCTCTGCGGAACCGGTCTTGAGTATTTCAAGGATGAAGATTGCTTTATATAGATGAGGCAAGAAAACCTTGCCGAAATCTATTTGCCATATTTTGCGGTTGTCACCTCTGGTGACGAGCAAAATGGCACTTTAATAAATTATTGCTCCAGCCAATTTAGCAGCGTTTAATTGGGGGAGCAATAATATGAGGTACTGAAAACTATGGAAAATATTACAGGCGTTCATATTTATTATTACATGGTGTGCAGGCGAAAGCTCTGGTATTTTATAAATGAACTGAAAATGGAGGATGACAATGAAAATGTCAGTCTTGGAAAGCTTATTGATGAAAACTCCTATTCAAGAGAGGAAAAGCATATCAACATTGCTGACACCATAAACATTGATTTTATAAAAAACAATACTCTCTATGAAACAAAGAAAAGCAAGCAGATCGAGGAAGCGTCGGTAATGCAGCTAAAATATTACCTCTATTATCTGAAGCGCAGCGGTGCTGAAAATTTCAGCGGAGAAATAAACTATCCGGCTCTGAAACAGAAAGTTTCTGTCGAGCTTACTGCTGATGACGAAAAGGAAATTGAGAATATCTGCGCTGAAATCAGAAAAATTGCCGCTCTCCCCCGCCCTCCTGCACCGGACAAAAAACGAATCTGTAAAAAATGTGCATACTATGATTTATGCATGATATAAGGAGAAGCAATATGAAAGAATCGCTTTATATCTACAACAATGGTACTCTTGCACGAAAAGACAACACACTCCGGTTTATAAACGAGAACAATGAAAAGCGTGATATTCCTATTGAGCGGTACAGCGACATATATATTTTCGGAGAAGTTACTGTTAACTCCGCTTTGCTGAATATTCTTTCAAAGTATGGTATAAACGTCCACTTTTTCAATTATTACAGTTTTTATACCGGCTCTTTTTACGCAAGGGAGCAGATGCTTGCCGGACAGCTTCTGATCAGGCAGGCTGAACATTACTCTGATCCTCAGAAGCGCCTTTATATTGCGCAGAAGTTTATAGACAGTGCGTCATATAACATCTACAGAAATCTCAGATACTACAATTCAAGAGGCAGGGACCTGCAGATGTTTATGGACGAAATTGAAAGTCTGAGAAAGTGCATTTACAAAACAGAGTCCGTTCAGGAGCTTATGGGGTTTGAGGGCAATATAAGAAAAACATACTATACGGCATGGAATCTTATTGTCAATCAGCAGATTGACTTTGAAAAGCGTGTCAAGCATCCGCCTGACAATATGATAAATACACTTATTTCATTTGTAAACACCCTTATTTACACAAGAACTCTGGGTGAAATATACAAAACTCAGCTGAACCCTACTATCAGTTACCTCCACGAACCGGGTGTCAGACGATTTTCGCTTTGTCTTGACCTTTCAGAAATATTCAAGCCTATCATTGCTGACAGACTTATTTTTTCACTGCTTAACAAAAATCAGATAACAGAAAACGACTTTACTGAAAACCTTAATTACCTTCACCTCAACAAAAAGGCATCACAGCTTATCGTAAAACAGCTTGATGAAAAGCTGAAAACAACCGTTCATCATAAGGAACTTGACAAGGACGTTTCTTATCAGTATCTTATAAGATTAGAGGCATATAAACTGATAAAGCATCTGATAGGTGAAAAAGAATATGAAGGTTTTAAAATGTGGTGGTAACAAAGAGGACATAATGAATGTATATTATTTTAGTTTATGATATCATGACTGATAAAGATGGAAAGAAGATTTTGCCAAAGGTTTTTAAAATCTGCAAGCGTTATCTGAATCATATACAAAATTCAGTTTTTGAAGGAGAACTGAGCCAGGTCCAGCTGAGAGAATTGAAAATTGAACTTTCCCGGCTTATTCGTGATGATAAGGATTCACTGATCATTTTTAAAAATCGTCAGTCCAAATGGCTGGAAAAAGAATGCTTCGGATTAAAGGACGATGATGACTTTAATTTTCTGTAAAACTGTCGATATATAATTGTGTATAAAATGCGGTGCTTCGACAAAATGCGTGTTAAAAGGGATAATGAACAATAAAATTCATATCCCCGCATTTTGTAAATCCGCATTTCTTATAAAAAAATATGCATCGACAATTTCTGCCCCGAAAACTGCAATAATACGTTACTTTTCTATTAACGGGTTTTAATCTTAACTTATTGGAATGTAAATGTACTATACCCTGTTGACCCCTCGACACCTATTTTGTTTTAATCTTAACTTATTGGAATGTAAATTTGTAACTCATTCTTATTTTACTATCTGTTTCAAGGTTTTAATCTTAACTTATTGGAATGTAAATACAGAAAGCAGACACCGAAAACACACAGACCAACAGTTTTAATCTTAACTTATTGGAATGTAAATCATTGTAAATTCCGTTTTTAAATGCTATGTATTCGTTTTAATCTTAACTTATTGGAATGTAAATTAGTGATTAGGGGGGTTATAAGTCTGCGTTATAGGTTTTAATCTTAACTTATTGGAATGTAAATATGAAAAGGGCGAACGGGCAACGCTTTTTGAAATTGTTTTAATCTTAACTTATTGGAATGTAAATTTAAAATAGCTGAATTGTTCCTCACGGCTGTTGAAGTTTTAATCTTAACTTATTGGAATGTAAATTGAAGTAAACGCCTGTCGCAACTGTGGGTTGCTGATGTTTTAATCTTAACTTATTGGAATGTAAATCAAGGTAATGATTTATTATATTCAGGTGCTGCCGGCGTTTTAATCTTAACTTATTGGAATGTAAATAAGCGTTTGATTTGCCAATCAAAAAAGGCTGTATTGTTTTAATCTTAACTTATTGGAATGTAAATAAATCATAGCCAAGGAAAAAAGCTATAACTGAAATGTTTTAATCTTAACTTATTGGAATGTAAATAATTATAACGGCAGCTATGGAATGTGGCAGTATAGCCGTTTTAATCTTAACTTATTGGAATGTAAATGGAAATAAAAACTGTCAAAGGTTCGACAAAAAAACGTTTTAATCTTAACTTATTGGAATGTAAATAATTTCATCTTTATGCTGATTGTATAGTGCTGATAAGTTTTAATCTTAACTTATTGGAATGTAAATTTGTTTGACCTCCTATTTAATTCTTAGGCTTTCACCGTTTTAATCTTAACTTATTGGAATGTAAATCAGTAAATAAAGGTTCAAACATAAAAGACCTTGACCGGTTTTAATCTTAACTTATTGGAATGTAAATAAGTCATTAAGCAGACTTGAAATTTACAGGCAGTCAGTTTTAATCTTAACTTATTGGAATGTAAATAAAAGAAAAAACGCATACGAAAACCAGCCGGTGACAGTTTTAATCTTAACTTATTGGAATGTAAATTTGTCTGTATATAATCAAAGTTTTTCCGATTTTTCGTGTTTTAATCTTAACTTATTGGAATGTAAATGTTGATAATTGTCAATAAAAGTTTTAAACGCCCGTGGTTTTAATCTTAACTTATTGGAATGTAAATCAAGCTTAACGAATGTATCGACGCTTTAAATGCGCAGTTTTAATCTTAACTTATTGGAATGTAAATTTGAAGTTGCGGCGGTTGTGGTTTGCTGTTTGCCGTTGTTTTAATCTTAACTTATTGGAATGTAAATCATGGACACCGGCAGAAGATATTAGGTTCATTATGTTTTAATCTTAACTTATTGGAATGTAAATATAAAATCGGAAACGCTGTTGTTGTTTTTATCTGCTGGTTTTAATCTTAACTTATTGGAATGTAAATCAACATGACTGATATAATTTTCAAAGTCGTTCGACGTTTTAATCTTAACTTATTGGAATGTAAATAAATTTAATAAAATTAGGTGGAGAGAGGACGACAAAGTTTTAATCTTAACTTATTGGAATGTAAATTAAGGCAATTTAATGTTGAAATATAAAAAATAAGGGGTTTTAATCTTAACTTATTGGAATGTAAATAATTTATTTTAGTTATAAGTCTTGCAAGGGGTATAGTTTTAATCTTAACTTATTGGAATGTAAATTTCATACTATCCGGCTTGTTTTTCATGTCCGCTTGTGTTTTAATCTTAACTTATTGGAATGTAAATCTGTGATTGTTTACTTTTTTGTAGATACCAAAAACGTTTTAATCTTAACTTATTGGAATGTAAATGTTTTTGGGCGGTTGCGGTATCGTATACGCTGTAAAGTTTTAATCTTAACTTATTGGAATGTAAATGTGTATCGGGGTTGATTGTGTAAAGCTGTGAATTGCGTTTTAATCTTAACTTATTGGAATGTAAATTTGCCTTTGTTTCGTCTGCGGTGGTTTGGTCTGTTATTGTTTTAATCTTAACTTATTGGAATGTAAATGCTGTAACCACGTTTTCGGGAATATTACCGCCGCTGTTTTAATCTTAACTTATTGGAATGTAAATAAGGCGAAACCGCCGCCGCCGCTGTTACAGACTTAGTTTTAATCTTAACTTATTGGAATGTAAATAAATTTTTTGCTGAGTTTACAACTTTAGATGGTGGAACGTTTTAATCTTAACTTATTGGAATGTAAATATATCAAAATTATTTTCTATCAGATATCTTAATTCAGTGTTTTAATCTTAACTTATTGGAATGTAAATAGTTGATATTGCCCACAACGGACTTTCGGCAAGAAGTTTTAATCTTAACTTATTGGAATGTAAATAAACTCGTCAAATATAATCGTGGTTACAAGTGGGTTTTAATCTTAACTTATTGGAATGTAAATATTGTCCGTACCCCTGTGAATGGTCGCTGTCATTTTCGTTTTAATCTTAACTTATTGGAATGTAAATTTGCTACACCTTCAGCAACGTCCTCTGCATCACCGATGGTTTTAATCTTAACTTATTGGAATGTAAATACCAAAGCTGGTGGGTTTAGATTAATTGTTACTAATAGTTTTAATCTTAACTTATTGGAATGTAAATTAAGGACTAAAATCTGGTGATAACACACATTCATATGTTTTAATCTTAACTTATTGGAATGTAAATACATTTTATTCTGTTCAGCCGGACGGTTCAACGGGTTTTAATCTTAACTTATTGGAATGTAAATTATTTTTGACGGTACAGCAAAGGTTATTTCTTATGGTTTTAATCTTAACTTATTGGAATGTAAATTTGATTTGGTTTTAAACTCATAATCCTCTGCGCTTAAGTTTTAATCTTAACTTATTGGAATGTAAATCCGTAAATACGGTATATTTCGGGGTTGACAGGCTTGCGTTTTAATCTTAACTTATTGGAATGTAAATTAATGCCATTTTCGTCAAAGAACGGGAACACAAGGAGTTTTAATCTTAACTTATTGGAATGTAAATAAAGTTAAAGCAATGATACAGCAGGGCAAATACGCGTTTTAATCTTAACTTATTGGAATGTAAATAAAACTTAATAGTCAGCATAAGAGGGGAGAAATCTGTTTTAATCTTAACTTATTGGAATGTAAATAAATTAGTCACAGTTGACATTATGGGTGCAGATGGGTTTTAATCTTAACTTATTGGAATGTAAATTAAGCATCGAGGATTCAGAATGGCATGGTATTACGTTTTAATCTTAACTTATTGGAATGTAAATGTATCTCATGGCTTTTGACAGTTTTGACAAGGCTAACGTTTTAATCTTAACTTATTGGAATGTAAATAAATAAAAACATAGTTTTAAACCTCCTTAGTCTGGTTTTAATCTTAACTTATTGGAATGTAAATAAATTCAGCGGTCAACTGCGGTTGATACAGAACACGGTTTTAATCTTAACTTATTGGAATGTAAATACAATTAAACCTGTTATAATATAAGTAACGATTATATTGTTTTAATCTTAACTTATTGGAATGTAAATTGAAAAAAGCGTGTTAAGAAACGAGTTAGGGGCCCTGCGAAAAAATCTCTGTA
>DBQM01000044.1 GCA_002305725.1 Ruminococcus sp. UBA1394
CCAATATCTATTGTAGCACTACAGGTTACGGACATTTCATTTGAGTTTGGGTATTGACATTGACTGATTACTGGGGTATAATATATTATATATTATACAATAAAACCATATATATTTTCCTTTTTCATGGGGAAAATCACAAAAATTTTTTGTTCATAATAAAATTTATGGTATAATGGTATAATTATTGCAGTGACTAAAATAAACGGAACCGGAGGACTAACTTGGAAAAGGAACAGCTTATACATGAAATGAAGTTTGTTTTGATAAGAGCATTGTTTCTTGACATTTCAGCATATCTTATTTCCGTTTTTTTTATAGGGTTTACTCTTTCCATGGCGCTGGGACTTGTTCTCGGGACGGCGGGAATGGCTGTAAATCTGATCCTGCTTAACAGGTCGGTAAGAAATATTGTAAGGAGCGGCGGCAGACGTGCACAGTCACGGATGTTTTCCGGATATATTGTCCGTCTTGGCGTTATGGGCGTTATTATAGCGTCGGCTATGCTGATTCCTTTTATCAATACTGCGGGAGCGGTTATTCCGTATTTTTATCCCAATCTTGTTTATGCGGGAAACGTATTACTGAAGAAAGGGGAAAAGACTGAATGAAAGTGTCTGATTTTTTTCAGGGTGTCAAAAATGTCGAAATAGGCGGACCTAAAATTGCTTTCTCATTTGATGTTTTCGGCGTTAAGATAAACGTAACGGAAACTATTATAATCAGCTGGGCAATTGTTCTGGGGCTTACTCTGCTTGTATTGTTTCTGACTCATGACATGAAGAAAAAGCCTGTGAAGAAACGTCAGGTCATAGCGGAATTCCTTGTGGAAACTGTGGACAATCTTGTCAAAAACACAATGGGCGAAAAATTCAAAGCTTTCGGTCCGTATATCGCTGCACTTTTTGCGTCTTCAATATTCGGAAGTCTTGTAAGTCTGATTGGTCTGAGGTCGGTTACAGCTGATTTCAGTACAACTCTCACATGGGCGCTTATGAGCTTTGTTATGATTGAAACTGCTAAAATCAGGACAGACGGAATCGGCGGTTATCTGAAAAGCTTTATAAATCCGCTTAATATTATAAGTGAAGTTTCAACGCCTGTTTCAATGTCATTCCGTCACTTCGGAAACGTTGCCGGCGGTATGATAATTACAAGCCTTATTTATTTCGCTCTTACAGGACTTTCAACTGCTATCGGACTTGCTGTCCCGGTGTTCTGTATTGGTATACCCGCAGTTCTGTCGCTGTATTTTGACCTGTTTTCAGGCTTCATGCAGGCATTTATATTTATCATGCTTACAATGATCTACATTGAAAGCGCTTGTTCAAAGGAATAATACCGTTAATTCGGTAAAAAAATCAAAATTGCTCCGCAGTAAAATGCGGGGAGAAACGGAGTTTTTATTATGGAAAAAGCATTAGTTTTGGCTGCTTCAGCAATCGGCGCAGGTTTAGCAATGATCGCAGGTATCGGTCCTGGTATCGGTCAAGGTTTTGCAGTCGGCAAGGCGTGTGAGGCAATCGGCAGACAGCCTGAATCATCAGGCGCAGTTACAAGAACAATGTTCATCGGTTGTGCCGTTGCGGAATCAACAGGTATTTACGCATTCGTAGTTGCTCTGATTTTAATGTTTATCAATCCTTTCTTAGGAAAACTTTAATTTATAATACATTAAATCCGGAGGAATAAGAATGCTGGACTTTTTATCCATAGATGTCGGTACGATTATATTTACATTATGTAATCTGCTGATATTGTTTCTTGTTTTCAAGAAATTCCTTTTTGGAAGAGTGTACAAAATCCTTGATGAACGTCAGAATGATGTGACGGAAACCTATAACAAGGCAGACGAATCCTTAGAACATGCAAAGTCACTTGAATCAGAGTATTCAGCACTTATGCAGGGTGCAAAGGAAGAATCCGCCGAGATTATCAGAAATGCATCAAAGAAGGCACAGCAGCGTTCAGATGAAATTATTTCCGACGCTAAAAAAGAAGCAGGAACAATTCTGGCAAAAGCCGACGAAGATGTTGAAAGAGAAAAGAAACGTGCTCAGAATGAGCTCAGAGGAGAAATTTCCGAGCTTGCCGTTTTAGTTGCCCAGAAAGTTGTTGAAAAGGAAATCAATGAGGAAGACCATGACAGATTTATCAATGACTTTATTGAAAATGTGGGTGATCTGAAATGACAGGCGATGTAGGAAAGCTCTATTCCGAGGCACTGTATGAAATTGGTCTTGAAAACAATAACCTTGATGAACTCAATAACGATGTAAAGCAATGCAGGATTGTTTTTGAGGAAAATCCTGAGCTTGTAAAGCTGCTTGGTTCACCGGTAATCACTAATGATGAAAAAATCGGCGTCATAAGCAGTATTTTCGGCGAAAGCGGAACTGTCAGGGATTTTATCTGTGTTGTCACACAAAAGGGAAGAATAGGCTGGTTTTCAGATATTGCCGAAGAATTCAGACTAAAATGCGCTGAGCATGACAATATTGCGGAAATGACTGTTATAACAAGTATTCCGCTTAAAGACGCTCAGAGAGAAAAGCTTACTAAGAAGCTTGAGGAAAAATCAGGCAAAAAGATAAAGCTTTCAGAAAAAACAGATCCTTCAATACTGGGCGGAATTATCATTGAATATGGCAATACACGCATAGATGACAGTATAAAAGGAAAGCTTGAGGCAGTAGCCAGACAGCTTAAACAATAAGATTAAAGAAGGTGTATGAATGAATTTACGCCCGGATGAAATAACAGGTATAATCAAAGAGCAGATAAAGAATTTCAGCTCTAAAATCGAACTTCAGGACGTTGGTACTGTTGTAACAGTCGGTGACGGTATTGCTACAGTTCACGGTCTTGAAAAATGTATGTCCGGTGAATTGCTTGAATTTGAAGGCGGAATTTACGGCATGGCGCTCAACCTTGAACAGGATTTTGTCGGCGCAGTTATGCTGGGTTCTGACGCTGAAATCAAGGAAGGCGATTCAGTAAAAAGAACAAACAGGATCGTTTCCGTGCCGGTTGGCGAGGAAATGCTGGGACGTGTTGTAAACGCTCTCGGACAGCCTATCGACGGCAAGGGACAGATTCTCACAGATAAAACAGAGCCGATTGAAAAAATCGCTCCTGGTATTATCACAAGAAAATCAGTTCATAAGCCGCTCCAGACAGGTATCAAGGCTATCGACTCCATGATTCCTATCGGAAGAGGACAGAGAGAGCTGATTATCGGCGACAGACAGACAGGTAAAACAGCTATTGCGCTGGATACTATCATAAACCAGAAAGGTCAGGACGTTATCTGTATTTACGTTGCTATCGGTCAGAAGCGTTCAACTGTTGCCAATGTTGTTGAAACACTTGAAAAAGCAGGCGCTATGGAATATACAGTTGTAGTATCCGCTACAGCGTCTGAGCTTGCGCCATTGCAGTATATTGCACCTTATTCGGGTTGCGCTATCGGCGAATACTTCCTGAATCAGGGAAAGGACGTGCTGTGCGTTTACGACGACCTTTCAAAGCACGCTGTTGCATACAGAACACTTTCACTGCTGCTTAAACGTCCGCCGGGACGTGAGGCTTACCCGGGAGATGTATTCTATCTCCATTCAAGACTGCTTGAAAGAGCCTGCAGCCTTAATGAAAACTACGGCGGAGGAAGTCTTACTGCCCTGCCAATCATCGAAACACAGGCAGGCGACGTTTCAGCATATATCCCGACAAACGTAATTTCCATTACTGACGGTCAGATATTCCTTGAAACAGACCTTTTCAATTCTGGTGTAAGACCGGCGGTAAACCCGGGTATTTCGGTATCACGAGTTGGCAGTGCGGCACAGATAAAGGCTATGAAAAAGGTTTCGTCCTCATTGAAGCTTACCTATTCACAGTACCGTGAGCTGCAGTCATTCTCACAGTTCGGCTCTGACCTTGACGCTGATACAAAGGAAAGACTTGCAAAGGGTGAGCGAGTTGTTGAAGTGCTCAAACAGGACAGAAATTCACCGCTGACAGTTGAACATCAGGTTATTATCATTTACGCTGTTGTAAATAATTACCTCAAAGATGTTCCTGTAAAGCTTATCGGGGAATTCCAGGAGGAGCTTTTTGATTATATTGACAACTCCTGCCCGGATATTATCAGTTCTATCAAGGAAACCCGTGATCTGACAGCTGATAATGAAAAGGCACTCAAAGACGCTCTGGCTGATTTCACAGCAAAATTTGCAGCTGACAGAGCTTAAACGGCGAAAGGTGATTTAATATATGGCTTCATCAAATATGAAAGACATCAAGCGCCGTATAAAGAGTGTTGAAAGCACAAGGCAGATTACCAAGGCAATGGAGCTTGTTGCGTCGTCAAAGCTGAGAAAGGCAAAGGAAAAGGCTGACAATTCAAAACCTTTCTTCAATACGCTTTATGACACTATGTGCGAAATTGTTGCTTCGGACAATACTTTCAATTCAATTTACACGAGAAAGCGCAAGAATAATGTTACACTCCTTGTTGTAATAGGCGGTGACAGAGGTCTTGCCGGCGGCTTTAATGCAAACGTCTTAAAAATGGCTCAGCAGCGTTATGATGAGCTTAAAGAGAGCAGCGAAGTCGTTATACTGCCGATTGGAAGAAAGGCAGTTGAGTATTTTGAAAAGCGTGATGTGAAAATCATGACACGCTATGAAAATATATCCGAAAGTCTTACAATTTACGGCGCAATGAGTATTGCTGACAAAATAATTGATGTCTATAACAAGGATAAAATTGACAGGGTCGAACTGTTTTATACTGACTGTGTTTCACCGCTGCTGCAGGAAGCCAGAAGAATGCCGCTGATACCGCTTGATATCGAGCCGGACAAGGAATACAAGGGACTTACAAACTATGACCCTTCACCGGAGGCGGTATTTGATTCCATTATACCGAGATATCTTGCCGGTGTACTTTTTGGTGCAATTGTTGATTCATTTGCGGCTGAACAGGCGGCAAGACGTACGGCAATGGAAAATGCTACTGACAATGCAAATGAAATGATAAGTGATCTTTCATTGATGTATAACAGAGCACGTCAGGCGGCAATCACTCAGGAAATTACTGAAATTGTAGGCGGTGCAAGCGCACAGGGCTGATCGCTCTAAGAACTTGTTCTCATAGGATTTGTGCATATATTTTCGTGCATAATTTGGCTGAGAACAAGGCAAAAATGTGCAGGCATACTCGTGTATGGCAAACATTTTTAACGCAGTTATCAGACAAATTTGCCGGAAAGATATGTGCAATAGACTATGAGAACAAGTTCTAATATGTAATACGGAGGAAAAAATGCAGAATACCGGAAAAATCGTACAAATTATCGGTGCGGTAGTAGATATACGCTTTTCCAAGGACAGTCTGCCGAATCTGCTTAACGCTATTGAGGTTGACAATCAGGGGAAAAAGCTTGTTTTAGAGGTTGCTCAGCATATAGGCGACGATATTGTGCGCTGTATTGCCATGAGCAGTACCGACGGTCTTGTAAGAGGCATGGACGCCGTTGATACGGGTTCGCCTATCAAGGTACCTGTCGGAAAGGAAACACTTGGAAGAATATTCAATCTTCTGGGTGAACCGGTTGACGAGGGAGCACCGGTTGAAACTAAGGAAAAATGGAGTATCCACAGAGAGGCTCCGAGCTACGAGGAACAGACTGCCTCAAACGAGGTACTGGAAACAGGCATCAAGGTTATCGACCTTATTGCGCCTTACCTCAAGGGCGGTAAAATCGGACTTTTCGGCGGTGCCGGAGTTGGCAAGACCGTTCTTATCCAGGAGCTTATCAATAACGTTGCAAACCAGCACGGCGGTATTTCAGTATTCACCGGCGTTGGTGAGCGTACAAGAGAGGGTAACGACCTTTACAACGAAATGAAGGAAAGCGGAGTTATCGACAAGACTGTTCTTGTTTACGGTCAGATGAATGAACCGCCGGGAGCAAGAATGAGAGTTGGTCTTTCAGGACTTACCATGGCGGAATACTTCCGTGACGTTGAGGGACAGGACGTTCTTCTTTTCATTGATAATATCTTCAGATTTACACAGGCTGGTTCAGAGGTTTCAGCGATGCTGGGACGTATGCCGTCAGCCGTTGGCTATCAGCCGACACTTGCCACAGAAATGGGCGCACTTCAGGAGAGAATCACTTCAACAAGCAAGGGCTCTATCACATCGGTTCAGGCTGTTTACGTTCCTGCTGATGACCTGACAGACCCTGCGCCGGCAACTACATTCGCCCACCTTGACGCTACAACAGTTCTTTCAAGAAATATTGCGTCGCTGGGTATTTATCCGGCAGTAGACCCTCTTGAAAGTAATTCAAGAATACTCTCTCCGGAAATTGTGGGACATGAGCATTACGAAGTTGCAAGAGCCGTTCAGACAATTCTCCAGAGATATACTGAACTCCAGGATATCATTGCAATCATGGGTATGGATGAGCTTTCTGACGAGGATAAGCTTACTGTAAACCGTGCAAGAAAGATCCAGAGATTCTTGTCACAGCCGTTTACTGTTGCTGAACAGTTTACAGGTATGAAGGGCAAGTATGTTCCTATCAAGGAAACAATCAGAGGATTTAAGGAAATCATTGAGGGCAAGCATGATGATCTGCCGGAATCAGCATTCCTCTTTGTAGGAACTATTGACGAGGCAGTTGAAAAAGCTAAAAAGGGTGAAGTCTGATGAAACCGTTCACACTAAAAATAATAACACCGGAAAAGGTGTTTTTTGACGGTGAAACAGAACAGATAATCGTCAGAACAACAGAGGGCGATATCGGTGTGCTTGCCGGTCATGAAAACTATGTTGCAGATCTGCCTGCCGGACCTTTCAAGGTGAAATCTGACGGCAAATTCAGAATTGCCGCTATTTCGGGAGGAGTACTGAAGGTTTCAAAGGAATCCACCACTATTCTTGCCATGGCTGCTGAATGGGCTGAGGAAATTGACCTTGACTGGGCTAAGCGTTCACAGGAGGACGCATTAAAGCGTCTTAACGAAAGCAAGAGTGATTATGAGCACAGACTTGCTGAAATGAAGCTTAAACGTGCCCTTAACAGAATAAATATTTCGCAGATGAAGTAAAATTGAGGACGCCTTTAAAAAGGCGTCCTCTGATTGAATTTTGGAGGAATTTATGGAAAAGGTAATTGAATATGAAAGAAGTCCGTTTTATTACGAAACGGACAGAATGAACGTTATTCACCACTCAAACTATATCAGATGGTTTGAGGAGGCGAGGATATATTTTATGGAACAGGTGGGGTATTCCTATGCGAGAATGGAGTCGGAGGGGATAATGATGCCTGTTCTGTCGGCTGAATGCGAGTATAAAAATTCCGTTAAATTCGGCGATACTGTTATTATAAAAGCAGTAATCAGCGAGTTTAACGGCTTTAAAATGGCTATTCAGTATCTGGTTACAGACAAGGAAACAGGCGAACTGAGAGCAAAGGGAAGTACCACCCACTGCTTTACGGATATGTCAATGAAGCCTGTCAGAATCAAAAAAACTTTTCCGGAGCTTTACGAAATTTACAGCAGTTATGCTGGGGAGAAGCTGTTCTGAAGAAATCAATAATTTTTTTGCTCCGGTCGTTCAAAGACCGGATCAAAATTTTACTCAAGATAAGGTTTAAGATATTTTCCGGTATACGACTGTTCACACTCTGCAATCTGTTCCGGTGTACCCGCTGCAACAACAGTACCTCCGCCGATTCCGCCCTCAGGGCCGAGGTCGATAATGTGGTCGGCAACCTTTATCACATTGAGATTGTGCTCAATGACAAGTACCGTATTTCCCGTATCCGCCAGCTTTTGCAGTACTTCGATAAGCTTGTGTACGTCAGCTGTGTGCAGACCTGTTGTCGGCTCATCAAGAATGTAGATAGTCTTTCCGGTAGGGCGCTTTGAAAGCTCCGTTGAGAGCTTAACTCTCTGTGCTTCACCGCCCGAAAGGGTTGTTGCCGGCTGACCGATTTTGATGTACCCAAGTCCCACTTCCTGTAAAGTTTTCAGTTTGCGGAGTATTTTCGGATGATTCTCAAAGAACTTTACGCCCTCGTCAACCGTCATTTCAAGAATATCGTATATTGACTTGCCCTTGTATAGTATTTCAAGAGTTTCACGGTTATATCTCTTACCCTTGCACACTTCGCAGGGGACGTAGATATCCGGCAGAAAATGCATCTCGATTTTCTTGATACCGTCACCCTCACACGCCTCACAGCGTCCGCCCTTTATATTGAACGAAAAGCGTCCTGCGCCGTAGCCATGTGTTTTGGCGTCGTTTGTCTGTGCGAAAAGCTCACGGATATCCGTGAAAACTCCCGTGTAGGTCGCAGGGTTGGAACGTGGAGTCCTGCCGATAGGGGACTGGTCAATGCAGATTACCTTATCAAGATTTTCAAGTCCCTCAATAGACTTGAACTTTCCGGCTCTTATCTTTGCACGGTTAAGCTTTGCGGCAAGATGCTTGTAGATTATTTCGTTGACAAGGGATGATTTGCCCGAACCGGAAACACCGGTAACACAGACAAATTCACCCAGCGGAATTTTTACATTCACATTTTTCAGATTATTTTCCGCCGCTCCCTTGACAGTCAGATAATTTCCGCTGCCCTTGCGTCTTGATTCGGGAAGCGGGATTTTTTTCTTTCCGCTTAGGTACTGACCAGTAATTGACTTTTCACATTTCAGCATATCCTGCACAGTCCCGGAGAAAACGACATTTCCGCCGTTTACCCCTGCCCCGGGTCCGATATCAACAATGTAATCTGCGGCAAACATTGTGTCATCGTCATGCTCAACTACGATAAGGGTATTGCCTAAATCCCTCAGACGTTTGAGTGTGGCAATAAGCTTGTCATTATCTCTCTGGTGAAGACCGATACTCGGCTCGTCAAGGATATACAGTACACCCATAAGAGAAGAACCGATTTGTGTTGCAAGACGGATTCTCTGGCTTTCACCGCCGGAAAGCGTACCGGAAGAACGGGAAAGTGTCAGATACTCCAGTCCCACGCTTTTTAAAAATCCAAGGCGTTCACGGATTTCCTTGAGTATGCGTTCAGCTATCATTTTTTCACGCTCTGTCAGCGTCAGCCTGTTGATAAAATCAAGAGCCTCGGCAACGGAAAGATCAGTAAATTCCATAATATTTTTTCCGCCGACAGTTACGGAAAGGCTTTCCTTTTTCAGTCGCTGTCCCTTGCAGTCCGGACACTTTATTTCATTCATGCTGTCAGCAATGTCATTTTTGGAATACTCGCTGTTTGACTCCTTGTAGCGTCTTTCAAGATTGTTTATAACACCCTCGAATTTGCCGTAGCGTACTCCGCCACCGAATGAATCAATAATTTTAAGTTCAAGCCTGTCTTCAGTACCGTAAAGAAAAGCGTCAGCCGCATCTTTTGGGAGGTCTTTGAAAGGAGTGTCAAGACTTATGTTGTATTTCTTGGCAATGCCATTGTAATACATCATAGCAATAGAGCCTTCATTAAGAGTATTCCAGCCGCTTGCCTTGATTGCACCCTGTCTTATGCTTAAATCCTTGTTTGGTACAATGAGGTCGGGGTCTATTCTCTGAAATGTTCCCAGACCGGTACATTTCGGACACGCACCGAACGGATTGTTGAACGAAAACATTCTCGGATTCAGTTCTTCAATGCTTATGTTGTGCTCCGGACAGGCATAGCTTTGCGAAAACAGCATTTCCTCTCCGTCAATAACGTCAACTATAAGCATACCGCCGGAAAGCGACATGACAGTTTCAATACTGTCAGTCATACGGGATTCAATGCCCGGCTTGACGACAAGACGGTCAACGATAATTTCTATGTTGTGCTTTTTGTTTTTGTCAAGCTTGATTTCCTCCGAAAGCTCGTACATGATACCGTCGATTCTTACTCTTACATAGCCGGAGCGTGATGCACTTTCAAGTTCTTTTGCGTAAGTACCCTTTCTGCCTCTTGCAATAGGAGCAAGCAGCTGGATTTTAGTACCCTCCGGCAGTTCCATTACCTTGTCAACAATCTGGTCGATAGTCTGCTGTTTTATTTCACGTCCGCAGACAGGACAATGAGGAATACCTATTCTTGCGTAGAGCAGACGGAGATAGTCGTAAATTTCAGTTACTGTTCCGACTGTGGAACGGGGGTTTTTCGAGGTTGTTTTCTGGTCGATTGAGATAGCAGGAGAAAGTCCCTCAATGCTGTCCACGTCCGGCTTTTCCATCTGTCCAAGAAACATTCTTGCGTAGGAGGAAAGACTCTCCATGTATCTTCTCTGACCGTCAGCGTATATGGTATCAAAGGCGAGAGATGATTTTCCCGAACCGGAAAGACCGGTCATGACAATCAGCTTGTCACGGGGAATTTCAAGGTCTATGTTTTTGAGGTTGTGTTCTCTTGCACCCTTGATTATGATTTTATCGTTCATTTATTTGCAGTTCCTTTCAGTCTTTATTGCTCTTCCAGTTCCTTTATCTTGTCACGCAGATATGCGGCGTGTTCAAATTCAAGCAGTTTTGCCGCCTCTTTCATTTCCGTTTTCAGCTTTGCAATAAGCTCCAGACGCTCTTTCTTTGAAAGCTTCTTTCCGGTTTTCTTTTCCACCTTTTCCTTTGAGGTGATTTCAAGTACCTTTCTGATATCCTTTTTGATAGTCTGCGGAATAATTCCGTGTTCCTTGTTGTATGCAATCTGGAGCGCACGCCTTCGCTCAGTTTCGGTTATGGCTCTCTCCATGGAATTTGTAACGCTGTCGGCATACATGATAACCTTGCCCTTTGCGTTTCGTGCCGCACGTCCTATTGTCTGGATAAGGGAGGTTTCACTTCTCAGAAATCCCTCCTTGTCTGCGTCCAGTATTGCCACAAGGGAAACCTCCGGAATATCAAGTCCCTCTCTTAAAAGATTGATTCCGACCAGTACGTCAAATTCACCCTCACGCAGATCCTTTATTATTTCCATACGCTCGATTGTATCAATGTCATGGTGCAGATACCTTACTCTTACGCCTGCGTCCTCAAGGAAAGAAGTAAGGTCCTCAGCCATTTTCTTTGTGAGAGTGGTTATCAGCACTCTCTCGTCAATTTCCGCACGCATATTTATTTCGGAGAGTAAATCTTCTATCTGTCCCTCAACAGGCTTGACGATGATTTCGGGGTCAACAAGACCGGTCGGTCTGATAACCTGTTCAACAATCTGTCCGGACTTTTCACGTTCAAAACCGCCCGGTGTTGCGCTGACATAAACAGCCTGATTTATGTGACTGTAAAACTCGTCAAAGTTCAGCGGACGGTTGTCGTAGGCGCTGGGCAGGCGGAAACCGTAGTCTATCAGCGTTGTTTTTCTTGCCCGGTCGCCGGCGTACATACCACCTACCTGCGGAATCGTAACATGGCTCTCGTCAACAAAAAGCAGAAAATCCTTCGGAAAGTGGTCAAGGAGCGTCATAGGGGTACTTCCGGGCGGACGTCCTGAGAGTATTCTCGAATAGTTTTCAATACCGCTGCAGAAACCTATTTCCTGTAACATTTCCATGTCGTAATGTGTTCTCTGGGCGATTCTCTGCGCCTCCAGCAGCTTGTTTTCAGACTGGAAATATTCTATGCGCTCAGCAAGCTCTCTGTCGATTTCCTTTATGGCGTCACTCATTTTAGCGCCGCTTACAATGTAATGGCTTGCCGGAAAAATTGCTGCGTGCTGTAATGTGGCAAGCACTTCTCCGGTAATGACGTTTATTTCTGTTATCCTGTCGATTTCGTCTCCGAAAAATTCAACTCTTATGGCATTTTCATTTGACGACGCCGGAAATATTTCTACAACGTCCCCTCTGACACGGAATTTGTTTCTGACAAAATTTATGTCATTTCTCTCGTACTGTATAGCAACAAGCTCGTCCAGCAGCTGTTCACGGGATTTTTCCATGCCGGGTCTGATTGAAACAATCATGGAACGGTAATCCTCCGGACTACCAAGAGAATATATGCAGGAAACGCTTGAAACGATAATTACATCGTTTCTTTCAGAGAGGGCGGCTGTTGCGGAGTGGCGCATTTTGTCTATTTCGTCATTTATTGAGGAATCCTTTTCGATGTAGGTATCAGTCCCCGGAATGTACGCTTCCGGCTGGTAATAGTCGTAGTAGGACACAAAGTATTCAACAGCATTGTTCGGGAAAAATTCCTTGAATTCCGAGCAGAGCTGTGCCGCAAGTATCTTATTGTGAGCGAGGACAAGAGTAGGCTTGTTTACGTTGGCAATGACGTTTGCCATTGTAAAAGTCTTTCCGGAGCCGGTAACACCCAGAAGAGTCTGCTCCTTTACTCCGCTGTTTATTCCCTCTGTCAGTTTTTCAATAGCCTGCGGCTGATCACCGGAGGGTTTGTATTTGGTCACAAGCTCAAATTTCTGATTTTTCATAAATGCTCCTTTATTTTAAAAGCGAAAAAGCGCCGGATTCTTTAAGTGAGATTGCCTGACTTCCGGCTACGATTATATGGTCAAGCAGGTTTATTCCCACAGGTTTTAATGCATTGAAAATTTCTGCTGTGGACTTTATGTCATCACTGGACGGGATAATATCGCCGTTGGGATGATTGTGAGCGAGTATAACATTTTCGCATTTGTTTTTGTATGTAAATTCAACGATACGTCTTATATTTACTGCCACGCCGCCGGGAGAACCCTCTGAAATAATCGTACCCGAAACAAGTCTTAACTTGTCATCAAGACAGGCAATGCGAATTTTTTCAATTGTTTCTCCGAGAAACTGATTTTTGAAGTAATCGCATACAGCGGTATAGCTGCTGAGATTCAGCCTTTTGCTGTCGGACGTCATGTATTCTCTTGCAAGCAGCGGTATCATTTTAATGAGCACGGCGCTTGATTCGTCAATTCCCTCGACCTCTTTCAGATCTTCAATGTCTGCGTCACATACTGCGCTGATGGAATGGTATTTGTCAATAAGCCGGTGAGCGATTACATTTGTATCAATTCTGGGACGTGAATAAAAGAGAAGCAGTTCCAGGATTTCGTGACTGGTAAAGCCGTCAAAGCCGGACTGAATGAATTTTTTGCGCATTCTTTCACGGTGTCCCTTGTGAATATTTTCTGCCATGATACCTCCTGTCTATGAAAAACCATCAAAACAATAGTTCTTTTATTATAGTATATATCATTTTTTATAAAAATAAAAGGGGTTTATAAAAATTTATGAATTTTACATAAGTTTATTTTATTTTTTCGGATTTTATGTTATAATAAGTTGCAAGCAACTTATTATAATTATCTGAATGCCCTTGCAGATACGCAAATCAGAGATTTGCTCCCTGCATTTCGGGCGATTATAACAAAAAATCTTTGATTTTATGTTATAATAACTGAAAAGAGAATAAAAACATTACGGAGTAATACAATGCGTGAATTTACAATAAATAAAAACGACAGCGGACAAAGACTTGATAAATTTCTGCAGAAGGCTGTCCCGAAGCTTCCTAAATCGCTTTTGTATAAATACATCAGATTAAAGCGTATAAAGCTTAACGGCAAACGCTGTCAGAACGCTGATTTTCTGAAAGAGAATGATGTACTGACACTTTATATAAATGATGAATTTTTTGATACTGAAGAAAAGACAGGCAACAGAGAAAATGAACTTCTGAAAGTGACCGCTGTTCCTCAGATAGTGTATGAAGATGAAAATATAATCATTGCATATAAGCCGTCCGGCATGGACGTGCACAGGGGTTCGGAGATGACAAAAGACACCCTTGTTGACGCAATAGCCGCATATCTTTACCGCAAAGGCGAATACCGTCCCTACGAGGAAAACTCCTTTTCTCCGGCTGTCTGCAATCGTCTTGACAGGAATACCACAGGTCTTGTAATTGCCGCCAAAAACGCCGCCGCACTGCGTGAGGTAAACGAAAATATAAGAGAGAGGCGCATACATAAAAAATATCTGTGTATCTGTGTCGGTAATTTTTCCGGTCCGGAAAGTACTGAAACGGCATATCACAAAAAAGGTCAGCATAATCTTGTTAGTATAAGAAAGGATAAGGCGGAGGGGTACAAAAAAATTATAACTGAATATAAGGTGCTGAAAGAGAAAGACGGTCTTTCGCTTGCGAAGGTAAACCTTATTACCGGAAGGACTCACCAGATAAGAGCGCACCTTGCCTTTCTGGGTGCACCGATTCTCGGGGACGGCAAATACGGAAATGTTTCTGTAAATAAAAGGCATGGTATCTTCCGTCAGCAGCTCTGTGCATACTCCCTTGAATTTGACACGGAGCAGGAATCATTACTCGGATATCTTAACGGAAAAATCTTTACTTCTCCGGAAACAGGGTTCGATAAAAAATATACAAATTGGTATTGATTTCGACTGGAAAATATGTTATAATTGATATGTTATTGCTTTGACAATAAAATTTGCAATACCCACCTTTAAATTAATTGGGAGGCAGACTTATGATTTGTGATCTTCACTGCCACACTACTATGTCAGACGGTTCGCTGGGAATCGAAGATGTAATAGTTCAGGCAAAGCGAATGAATATAGACTTTCTGTCTATAACAGACCATGATACATTATCGTCCTTTTCAAGGGCTAAGATTCTTGGGGAACGCTATGGCGTAAAAATGATTCAGGGAGTTGAAATGTCCGCGTGGGACAAGGTCAGAAAGCGTAAGGTACATATAATCTGCTATGCTCCCCAGAAGCCGGACAGGCTTGAGGGACTCTGCCTTAAATCATGCGAGATACGCAAAGCGTGTTCAAAGGAAATGATAGAAAAGGTAATGCAGCTTTATCCGATAACGCCGGAAAGCGTTTTAAAGCACTGCACCGCCAGCAAAAGCATCTATAAATCCCACATTATGAGAGCGCTTATAGAATACGGCTATGCACTTGAATTTTACGGGGAGCTGGATAAAAAGCTTTTCTCTCCGGACGGAGGATTATGCCTTGTGGAGCGTGAATATCCTGATGTCCGCTTTGTTCTCGACCTTATCCATACTGCAAGGGGCGTTGCAGTTATGGCACATCCGGCGCTTTATGATAATATTGACCTGCTCTGTGAGCTCGCAGAGGAGAAAAAGTTGGACGGAGTTGAGGTATATCATCATTCCGCAGATGAGGAAAAGCAGAAGGAACTGCTTGACATTGCACAGAAATATGATTTGATAGTGACCGGAGGCTCGGATTTCCACGGCTTATACAATGCCGTCCCGACCCATCTCGGAAGTAATACAACATCAAAGGAAAATCTTGACAGAATTATAAAGCTGTCTAATAAAAAGTAAGGGAAGCGAAAAATCAGATGGATATTATGGAATCTGCACTTAACAGGCACAGGGAATGGAAAGGCAAGATTGAAATTGTTTCAAGGACTACTGTGAACAACCGTGACGAGCTGTCGCACGCATACACACCGGGTGTTGCAAGACCTTGTCTTGAAATTGAAAAGAATCCGGAACTGTCCTATGAGCTGACAAGACGTCATAATCTTGTTGCTGTTATCACAGACGGTACTGCCGTTTTAGGACTTGGAGATATCGGTCCTGAGGCTGCAATGCCGGTTATGGAGGGCAAATGTGCTCTTTTCAAGGAGTTTGCAGACGTTGACGCATTTCCAATCTGTGTTGACTCAAAGGATACAGATGAAATTGTAAATACAATAAAGCTTATCTCAAAAAGTTTCGGCGGAATCAATCTTGAGGATATTTCCGCACCGAGATGCTTTGAAATTGAAAAGAGATTAAAGGAACTTGTTGACATTCCTGTTTTCCATGACGACCAGCATGGTACTGCAATTGTTGCAAGCGCCGCAATGATAAATGCTGCCAAGACCGCCGGAAAGAAAATTTCCGACATGACTCTTGTAATAAACGGCGCAGGCGCTGCCGGAATTGCAATTGCAAAGCAGTTTATTACACTGGGAATCGGCAATATTATTATGGTGGACATTAACGGAATCATCTGTGACGGTGACGAATTTACAAATCCTTCACATTATGAGATAGCAAAGGTCACAAATAAAAACAAGATAAGAGGCGGACTTGCCGACGCTATGAAAAATGCAGATGCATTTATAGGCGTTTCAAAGCCGGGACTGGTTTCCGGAGATATGATTAAGTCAATGGCAGACAAGCCGATTGTATTCGCAATGGCAAATCCTACACCGGAGATAATGCCGGAGGACGCTAAGGAGGCAGGTGCTTTTGTTGTCGGAACAGGACGCAGCGACTATCCTAACCAGATAAACAATGTTGTGGCTTTCCCGGGTGTGTTCAAGGGCGCTTTAGCTGTAAGAGCAAAGGACATAAACGAGGAAATGAAGCTTGCTGCGGCTTATGCTATTGCTGAAAGCGTTCCGGAGGACAAGCTTAATTCTGAAAATATTCTGCCTGACCCGTTTGACAGGGAAATACCAAAGGCAGTCGCAAGGGCAGTTGCAAAAGCTGCAATTGAATCCGGAATTGCAAGAAAAAAGGAGTTTGATATCTGATGAAAATTGCATATATACCAAAGGGAGTCTGCTCAAAGCAGATAAATATTGAGGTTGAGGACGGTATTGTAAAGAACGTTGAATATATCGGCGGCTGTAACGGAAATCTCAAAGGTATAGGCTCTCTTGTAAAGGGAATGAAGGTTGAGGACGTTATTGAAAGGCTTGATAATATTAAATGCGGCATGAAAAATACATCATGTCCCGACCAGCTTGCACAGGCTTTAAAAGAAAATTTCTGATATTTAAAGGCATACCGTTTTTTTCGGTATGCCTTAAGATGTAAATGGACGAAAAAACTCTTTCTGCTTTGGGGGTGATATTATAAAAAAAATAAAAAAGCTCTTTAACAGGAATTTCCTTATAATATTAATGCTTCTTATTCAGGCATTATTTATTATTTCATTCTTTTTAAGCATATACGAAGATATGACAACGGTTGTTTACGGCGTTCAGACAGCTTTGTCCGTTGCAATCGTGTGCTATGTCATAAACAGGCGTGATACCAATCCGGCGTACAAGCTTCTGTGGACCATAATGATTCTTATCATACCGATTTTCGGAACCTTCATGTACATTTTTCTCCACGCACAGCTGGGAACAATGTTCTTTAAGAGCAAAAAAAATCAGCTGGTAAAGCTGACAAAACCGCTGATTCCGCAGGATGAAAATGTAATGGACGAGCTGAAGGAAGAGTCCATTTATGTGTCGCACCTTGCCCAGTATGTCAATGATTACGGCTGTTACCCGATATATAAGAATACTTATGTGGAATATTATAAAGTCGGTGAGGAAAAATATGCCTCACTGCTCCGTGAACTTATGAAAGCAAAAAAGTATATCTTCATGGAGTATTTTATAATAGACCAGGGCAAGATGTGGGAGAGTGTCCTTGATATACTTGTGAAAAAGGCTGAGCAGGGCGTTGAAGTCAGACTGCTTTACGACGGCATGGGCAGTCAGTTTATTCTGCCGACCTATTATAACCGCTATCTTGAAACAAAGGGAATAAAATGCCGTGTTTTCAACGAGTTCAGACCGTTCCTCTCAACCGCACAGAATAACCGTGACCACAGAAAAATCGTTGTTATTGATGGCGTTACGGCGTTTAACGGGGGAGTAAACCTTGCTGACGAATATATAAACGAAAAGGAACGTTTCGGTCACTGGAAAGATACTGCCGTTATGCTAAAAGGCGAGGCTGTGTGGAGCTTTGCGGTTATGTTTATTCAGATGTGGGAGCGAAAGACCCGTCAGCTGAGCAATTATGAGAAATACAAGCCTGACAGACTTGAAAGCTTTGTTCCGGCAGAGGGTTTTGTCCTGCCTTACGGCGACAGTCCGACAGACAACGAAAACGTTGGCGAGCTTATATATCTTGATATTATAAACAAGGCGAAAAATTATGTTTATATAACAACGCCTTATCTTATCCCGGATAATGAACTGATAACCGCACTTGGCTTTGCGGTCAAAAGCGGAGTTGATGTAAGAATAATTGTTCCGCATATTCCGGATAAATGGTACGCTAATTATGTCGGCTGGAATTACTGCAAGGAACTGATAATGCTCGGTGTTAAAATATATGAGTATATGCCAGGTTTTATTCATGCAAAAAATTTCCTTGCTGACGATGAGGTTGCAACTGTCGGAACGGTAAACCTTGATTACAGAAGTCTTTATCTTCATTTTGAATGCGGTACGTTTATGTATAAAGTACCGGCAATTTCAAAAATAAAGGCAGATTTCAAAGAAACACTTGTCAAGTGCAGACGCATAACCTTGAAGGACTGCCAGCAGAGACCACTTATAAAACGAATAACAGGCGGAGTGCTGCGAATGATAGCACCGCTTCTATAGATGAGGCAAGTAAAGCTTGCCGAAATCTATTTGCCATATTTTGCGGTTGTCACCTCTGGTGACGAGCAAAATGGCACTTTAAGGCAACACCGCACAATTAGCAGCTATCGCTTTTGCCGCACATCTGCTTGCAGATTTTCCGTCATATCACACAAAAATTTCTTGACATACGCCAGTATGCCTGCGAAATTTTTATGCAATCTGTCGAAAAATCTGACTGCGCATCTGTACGACAATAATTATGCGGTATTGCCTTAAATAAAAAAATTGCTCCGCCAATTTGGCAAGGTTTAATTGGTGGAGCAATATAAAAAGGAGAATGTAAAATGAGCGAATGTACACATGATTGTTCGTCCTGCAGCCAGAACTGTGGGGACAGAAAACCTGAAAGTCTGCTTGAAAAGCCGCATGAGCAGAGCCACATCAAAAAGGTGATTGGAATTGTCAGCGGAAAGGGAGGTGTCGGAAAGTCAATCGTTTCTTCGATACTTGCTGTAAATATGCAGAGGAAAAATTACAGCACAGCTGTCCTTGACGCTGATATCACAGGACCTTCAATTCCAAAGGCTTTCGGAATAAAGGAAAAGGCGGCAGGAAATGAAAGCGGCATTTTCCCGGCTGAAAGTGTTACTGGAATAAAAATTATGTCTGTAAACCTTATGCTTGAAAACGATACCGACCCTGTTATATGGAGAGGACCTGTTATCGCAGGCGTTGTAAAGCAGTTCTGGACTGACGTTATGTGGGGTGATGTTGACTATATGTTTGTTGATATGCCTCCGGGAACAGGCGATGTTCCGCTGACTGTTTTCCAGTCCATACCGGTTGACGGAATTATTGTTGTAACATCTCCGCAGGACCTTGTTTCCATGATTGTTGCAAAAGCAGTTAAGATGGCGGAAATGATGAACATTCCGATTCTTGGTGTAGTTGAAAATATGAGCTATGCCGTTTGTCCTGACTGCGGAAAGAAAATTAATATTTTCGGTGAAAGCAAGCTGGAAAGCGTTGCAGCTGAGTATAATCTGGAAATCCTCGGCAGACTGCCTATGGATTCACGTCTTGCGTCTGCCTGTGACAGAGGAGCGATTGAGCTTTATAACGGTGACTGGCTTGATAAAGCGGCTGAAAAAATTGAAAAAATCTGAGAACCCGTCTTCACAAGCGTATGTGCACGTCTTTCCGGCAAATTTTGCCGCATACTGCGTTAAAAATGTTTGCCATACACGAGTATGCCTGCACATTTTTGCCTTGTCTGCGACCAAATTATGCTCGGAAATCCGTACACATATCTTATGAAGACAGGTTCTGATAAAAAGCGGACGTCCTTAGCAAGGGCGTCCGTTTTACTATTTACATTTCGTCAATATAATTTTCTACAAAGTCATTAAGGGAATTTACCGGAACGGATTTTTCAGAAATGATATCAAGTAGTTTTTCAATTTCGTTTATATCAGTCATAACATCATTAATTGAGCAGTTTTCAGAAATATCTGACGCAGAAATTCCGTATGTATCCGTCAGACCGTTTTCCGACTGAACATTATGCCTGTAAGCAAAATAGCAGACCCGTTTGTCGCAGCTTAAAGCTGAACTGATAATTTCGTATAACATAATTATGTACCTCCAGTTTTGGTTTATAATTACATTATACCACAAATTTCGACATATTATTTGCACCGTTTTCGCAAAATTCGACAAATAAAGTCAGATAAAATAACAGTTACTGCGGGAAATTGTCGAAAGTTTCCGCTGCCCTTTCAATAATGATTTTCCCGAAAGTGATGTCAGTCAGCTTGTCTGTAAAAGGCTTTTCAAGCTCTGACTTAACATTCAGCGTTATAGTTACATCATTGGCATATCCGGTGTCAAGAACTTTGATTTCGTAGTCGGGGAGTATGTATGTAATTTTTCCGTAGAGGTCGTAGGGGACAGTCAGCTTTAATGTTGTACAGCTGTACATTCTCAGAATCTCCGCCGCCTCAACTGCAAGTGCGGCACTGTGGGAATAAGCCCTTACAAGACCTCCGCCGCCAAGAAGTATGCCTCCGAAATATCTCGTTACAACACAGCAGACGTCCGTCAGACCGTTTTTCTGCAAAACATCAAGCACAGGTATTCCGGCAGTACCCTGCGGTTCTCCGTCATCAGAATAGCGTGTGATATTGTCATTCTGGAGTATGTAAGCATAGACGTTATGCTTTGCCTTTCTGTGCTGTTCCTTGATACTGTTGATAAAAGCAACAGCCTCGTCATTGGTTTCAGCAGGGCAGATGTGACCTATAAATTCCGAACGCTTTTCGGTAAAGGAGCATTTGACAGGGGATTTTACAGTTATGTATTTCATAAAAATTTCTCCATATATAAAAAAAGGACGACCAGAGCCGTCCGTTTTTATTACTTGTCCATATTGAAACGCTTCTTGAATCTGTCAACACGTCCGCCTGTATCAACGAGCTTCTGTTTGCCTGTGTAGAATGGATGGCACTTTGAACAGATTTCAACCTTAATGTCCTTCTTTGTAGAACGAGTTTCAATTACGTTACCGCAGTGGCAAGTAATTGTAGTTTTTTCAAACTGTGGATGAATTCCCTCTTTCATGATTGTCACCTCTTTCGCTTAACAATTATGATTAACACAGCAGCCCATCAGTTACTTTAGACAGTAGTGCTATAGATAATTCACTAACTTTGATATTATAACATACTTTCCGGTAAAAATCAAGTACTTTTTTGAATTTTCTGAAATTTTTTCCCCTGGAAAGTATCTCTTCTCACAAACTCCTTGTCAATACTGCCCAGTACTGATAATTTGTCGGTACTCCATTTAGGAGCAACAAGATATTTTTTGTCACCGTCGCCGGTTATTCGCTCAATAACAGTTTCCGGCGGCAGACACTCCAGCTGGCTTACAACAACAGAAATATAATCCTCTTTCTCCATTGTTGTGATATCACCGTCAGAGTACATTTTTTCAAGTGGAGTGTCTTTCAGAATATGCAGCAGCTGTATTTTTACAGCGTCCGGACTGAGTTCTGCGGTTTTAACGGCAGTCTGTATCATCATTTCCTCAGATTCGCCGGGAAGACCGTTAATTATGTGCAGGCAGGTTCTGATGTGCCGCTTTTTCAGTCTGTAAAAACCGTCGAGAAATTCCTTATGGGTATATCCTGTGTTCAGAATTTTCAGCGTATTGTCATGAACGGTCTGCATTCCAAGCTCAACTGTAAGGTCGGTAAGCTTTGAAAGTTCGTCGAGAAAATCGGCGGTTTCCTCAGAAATGCAGTCTGCAC
This sequence comes from Ruminococcus sp. UBA1394, assembly GCA_002305725.1. Taxonomy (GTDB): domain Bacteria; phylum Bacillota; class Clostridia; order Oscillospirales; family Ruminococcaceae; genus Porcipelethomonas. Next base: position 21,711 of record DBQM01000044.1, read on the forward strand.
GGGTGCCGATGGATATGCCGGTTATATTACTGTTTTGCGCTACCGGCATATAAATTTCTCTTAGCCTGTCCACAGGGGCATAAGTGTTTGTATTTGCCTGGAAGTACGCAATAATTCCGGCGTCGGGGTTCTTGCTGTGAATGCGCTCTTTTTCAGCTTTAAGCTGCATGGAAACGGAAATTTCCGGCGAACCGGTAAAATATCCGCTTCCATCACGGCAGAAAATACAGCCGCCTGTGCCCTTAGTACCATCCTTGTTGGGACAGGTGAAACCGGCGTCTATCACAGCCTTGAAAATTTTTCTGCCGTACCTGTGCCTGTTATAGTATGAAAGAGTGTGATAACGCTTGTTATCATCAGTATATTGAAAATCCATTATTTTTATATCCTTAATAAAATTTCAGCCGATAACTATAAACTGGCTGCTTGCGTATCCTGTGAAACCGTTGTAGCTGACAACATACCAGCCGTTTCCTACATCGCCATAAACGGTCACTCTTGCGCCGTCCGGAATTGAGCCGATTACCTGACCGCCCATTGAGGGGTAGTCACGGACATTGAGATTAGAACCGCCTGCCGCAACAATTCCGGTGTAAACAGGTCCGGCGGCAACGAATGGTATTCCGAAATAGTCGCAGAGGGATTCCACAAGATTTGCCGCAATGCTTTCAAGATTGTTTTTCAGCCATGTAACGTCCTCTACGTTGTCATGATATCCCAGTTCACAGAGGACAGCTGTTGCCTTTGTCTGAGTGACTTCACCGAGGCTTGTCGTGGGTACTGCCCTTGTTTTGTCCGGCAGGGGATAAATATTTTTTAAATTGTTGGCGATTATCGTTGCAAGACGTTCGCTGTCAAAGCTGGAGGGTGAAAAATAAATGTCTATACCCCGCAGTTTTCCGGCGAGTTTTTCCGGTGCAGCATTTGAATGGAGTGCAAGATGAACGTCGTAGTATGCGGCGTTGGAGTCGGCAATTGCGCCGGTAACGTTTCTTGCGGGATCGTTTCTCACATAGGTTATTCCGCTTGACCGCAGATAAGGCTCCATTCTGTCTGCGAGCAGATTCATGTATTCTTCTTCGTTTCCGCCTGTCACGTACTGGTTCCATTCCTGTGTTGACGGACTTAAAAACACCTTTGGCATATATTTCTCCTTTCACCGTTTTCACGGCTGGCAAAATTCTATATTATATATTATTATATTGCTGTAGGAGAAAATGGGTGACATTAAAACAGTATCTATATTTTACTATACATATCTGCATTTGTCAATAATAGTGACTGGCGTTCCTAACAGAATAATGTAGTGCTACAATAGATATTG
>DBQM01000032.1 GCA_002305725.1 Ruminococcus sp. UBA1394
ACACATCTATTGTAAACCAACAAAATTGATACTCCAATTTTTGCATTTTTATTGAAATTATTTGTTTTTTCTGTTATAATAATAATAGGTGAGTTTATGAGCAATTTAAATATAGTTCTTTTTGAACCGCAGATTCCGCAGAATACTGGTAATATTGCCAGAACTTGTGCAGTGACTGGCGCAAGGCTTCATCTGGTAAGACCGTTCGGATTTGAAATTACTGATAAAAATCTTAAGAGAGCAGGTCTTGATTACTGGGATAAGCTTGATATCAGCTATTATGACAATGTTGCTGATTTTTTTGAAAGAAACAGCGGAAATTATTTTTACTTTACTACAAAAGGCAGGAATGTTTACAGTAATGTAAAATATCCTGATAATTCCTATATAATTTTTGGGAGAGAAGACAAGGGGATAGACGAAAAAATATTATATGAAAATGAACAAAAATGCGTTAGAATACCTATGAGAAATAATTTACGAAGTCTTAATCTCTCAAATTCAGTAGCGATTGCTGTTTATGAGGTATTAAGACAATGGGATTTTCCTGATCTGTCAAGAGAGGGAAAGCTTACGCAATACAGCTGGAATCAGAAAGGTGAGATATAATGCAGAAAATAAAAATTATTACTGATTCAACTTCAGATATTACAAAAGAGCAGGAAAAAAAGCTGGGAATAAAGGTAATGTGTTTTCCTGTAACGGTTGACGGTGTGTCATATCGTGAAAGAACTGACTTCACCAATGAACAGTTCTACCGCATGATGGACAATGCAAAAGAAATGCCGACAACGTCACAGCTTACAGCATTTGAGATACTTGAAGTTTTCAGAGAACTGCATGAAGAAGGCTGGACGGACGTAATCTATGTTACTATTTCATCAACCGGTTCTGCAACATACAGCAATGCACTTTCAGCGGCTGAGGAATTCAAAAAGGAAACTGAATCCCTTGAAGGTCCTAAAATGCGTATTCATATAATTGATTCCAGAAATTATACTGCTGTTTACGGCTATCCGGTAATGCAGGCGGCGCTTAAAGCCCAGAAAGGCGAAACTCCTGAGGAAATTATTGAATATCTGAAAGAATGGTTTGACTGCGCAGAGGTTCATTTTGTTCCGATGACTTTAAAGTACGCTAAAAAATCCGGTCGAATTACCGCCGCTGCCGCTTTTGCAGGTGAACTGCTGGGACTCAGACCGGTCATAAAAATTGCCAATGGCGTTTCAACTGTACTCGAAAAAATAAGAGGCGAAAAAAATATAGTACCGAAGCTGCTGGCAGACGCCGAAAGATCAATGACTCCTCAGACACCGTATATCATGGTAAAAGGCAGCGACCCGACACTTACAGATGCTCTTGCAGATGCAATGACAGAAAAATTCGGCTATCCTCCGGAATATACCGTGCAGATAGGCGCTACTGTATCATGCAACGCAGGTTATAATGTTGTAGGTTTTATTGTAAGGGGCAGAAAAAAATCATAAGTTTTTTGTATCACAAAGATATTTTAAAGTATTTCCCTAAAAAGACTTGCAAATTTACGGGAAATAGTGTAAAATATAAATGGTTGTTAAAATAATAACAACAGCTTTATTTTAAGTTATTAAATGAAAGGATGTTTAGAATAACATGGCAGGATTAAACAAGGTCACAGTTGATGACATCAGCGTTAAGGGTAAAAAGGTTCTTGTAAGAGTTGACTTCAATGTACCGCTCAAGGACGGCGTTATCACAAACGATAACAGAATTCAGGCAGCTCTTCCTACAATCAACAAGCTCGTTGCAGACGGCGGCAAGGTTGTACTTTGTTCACACCTCGGCAAGCCAAAGAACGGTCCGGAGGACAAGTTCTCACTGGCTCCGGCTGCAAAGCGTCTTGCTGAACTGGTTTCAACAAAGGTTACATTTGCTAAGGACGATACAGTAACAGGCGAAAACGCTAAGAAGGCAGTTGCTGAAATGAATGACGGCGAAATCGTTGTTCTTGAAAACACAAGATTCAGAGGCGCTGAAGAAACAAAGAACGGTGAAGGCTTTGCAAAGGAACTCGCTGACCTCGTTGACGGCGAAGTATTCGTTATGGACGCTTTCGGTTCTGCACACAGAGCACACGCTTCAACAGCAGGTGTTACAAAGTTCGTTAAGGAAACAGCTGTAGGCTACCTCATGCAGAAGGAAATCAAGTACCTCGGCAATGCAGTTGAAGTACCTGAAAGACCATTTGTTGCTATCCTCGGCGGCGCTAAGGTTGCAGACAAGCTCAATGTTATTTCTAACCTCCTTGAAAAGTGCGATACACTTATCATCGGCGGCGGTATGGCTTACACATTCCTCAAGGCTAAGGGCTACGAGGTTGGTCAGTCACTGGTTGATATGGAAAAGGTTGACTACTGCAAGGAAATGATGGACAAGGCTGAAAAGCTCGGCAAGAAGCTTCTTCTTCCTGTTGATACAGCTGTAACAGCATCTTTCCCTGACCCGATCGACGCTGAAATTTCAGTTGAATACGTTGAATCAAACAGCATTCCTGCTGACAAGATGGGTCTTGATATCGGTCCTAAGACACAGGAACTCTTCGCTGAGGCTGCAAAGACAGCTAAGACTGTTGTATGGAATGGTCCTATGGGCGTATTTGAAAACCCTGTACTTGCTAAGGGTACAATCGCAGTTGCTAAGGCACTTGCTGAAACAGACGCTACAACAATCATAGGCGGCGGTGACTCAGCAGCAGCTGTTATGCAGCTTGGCTTTGCTGACAAGATGAGCCACATCTCAACAGGTGGCGGCGCTTCGCTTGAATACCTTGAAGGTAAGGTACTTCCGGGCGTTGACGTTATTGCTGATAAGTAATTTATAGTATGTCGGAGAACAGGGGAAACCTTGTTCTCTTGGCATTATTTTTTAAAAATGACTTTTGAGGATTTACTGGGGTTAATTATCATTTTTTTGTTTTTCTTCGGTGGAAGTATAATATTTCTTATTTTTGGACTTCAATGCTTAGGAATTATTAAGCCGAAAAAAATCAATCCAAAAAAATGGACAAAAACAATAGCAAAAATTACGGGCAGCAAGATAGTTACGGCGAAATCCATAGGCAAATCAAGTAGTCAATATGAACAGTTCATTGAGTCAACTATTGTTTATAAAGCAAATAATGTTGTGTATAAAAAATATGTTCGTAATTTGACTAAAATTCCGTCCAGAATTTGTATTTATTATAAAAATAAAAATCCGAATTATTTTAAATTGGAATCATATGTTAAAAAGTTATATATAAACAAGCCGTCTGGATTTTTTCTCTGCTTTTTAAGCACTTGTATGTTTATATCCGGCTGTCTTATAATGTCTGCTATTGTATAATAGATGGCAAATCAGACAATTAATCAAATTAAAAGGGAGTAATTCACAATGAATAAATCAGTAAGAAAGGCAATTATTGCCGGTAACTGGAAAATGAACAAAACAAGACCAGAGGCTAAGGAACTTTTAGACGCTATCAAGCCGCTGGTTGCAAACGCTGAGGGCAAGGTTGAAGTTATTGCCTGCGTACCTTTCACAAACCTTGAAACTGCAATCAACACAACAGCAGGTTCAAACGTAAAAATCGGTGCTGAAAACGTTCACTTTGAGAAGAGCGGTGCTTTCACAGGCGAAATCTCAGCTGATATGCTTGTTGAACTTGGCGTTGAATACGTTGTAATCGGTCACTCCGAAAGAAGACAGTACTTCGGCGAAACAGACGAAACAGTAAACAAGAGAACAAAGGCTGCTCTTGCTGCCGGCTTAAAGCCAATCGTTTGCGTAGGCGAACTGCTCTGGGAACGTGAATGCAACATCACAGAAGAAGTTATCGCACGTCAGATCAAGCTTGACCTTTTTGATGTTTCTGCTGAGGACGTTAAGAAGACTGTTATCGCTTATGAGCCAGTATGGGCAATCGGCACAGGCAAGACTGCTACTGCTGATCAGGCTGAGGAAGTGTGCGGCTTTATCCGTGCAACACTTGCTAAGATTTATGACCAGGCTACTGCTGACGCTGTTACAATCCAGTATGGCGGTTCTATGAACGCTGGCAACGCTGCTGAGCTTCTTTCAAAGCCGAATGTTGACGGCGGTCTTATTGGCGGTGCGTCACTCAAGTCTGCTGATTTCAATACTATTGTTCAGGCTGCTGTTGAGGGCTAAAAAAACATTACGGAGTCGGCAGAAATGCCGATTCTGTTTTCTTTAACACTAATTGAATGGAGCTTTATAATATGAGTAAAAAACCAGTTGCTTTAATAATTATGGATGGTTTTGGCTACAATGCCAGCGATTACGGCAATGCAATTACTGCCGCAAATACACCAAATCTTGACAAGTATATGCAGGGACCGCATACACTTATCGGTGCAAGCGGACTTGATGTAGGTCTGCCGGACGGTCAGATGGGTAACTCAGAGGTTGGTCACACAAATATCGGTGCCGGAAGAATCGTTTACCAGATGCTTGTTAAGATCTCAAAGGATATTCAGGACGGCAAATTCTTTGAAAATCCTGCAATTAAGTCTGCTATAGAAAACTGCAAGGAAAAGAATTCTGCTCTCCACCTTATGGGACTTCTTTCACCGGGCGGCGTACACAGCCACATTGAACACCTTTACGGTCTGCTTGAAATGGCTAAGAAGAATGGTCTTGAAAAGGTTTATGTACACGCTTTTCTTGACGGACGTGACGTTCCGCCGTCATCAGCTGCTGAATTTATGAAAGATGCCTGCGCTAAGATGAGCGAAATAGGCGTTGGTTCAGTTGCTACTGTTATGGGAAGATTCTATGCAATGGACAGAGATAACGCATGGGACAGAGTTGAAAAGGCTTACAACGCAATGGTTCTCGGCGAGGGCGTTGAGGGTGGCGACCCTGTAAAGGCAATTGAGGATTCCTATGCAAACGGGGTTACAGACGAATTTATGCTCCCGACAGTCTGCGATAAAAACGGTATGATTAACGCAGACGACAGCGTGGTATTCTTCAACTTCCGTCCTGACCGTGCAAGACAGATAACAAGAGCTTTTGTTGACGAGGGATTCACAGGATTTGAGCGCAGAAAGGGATTTTTCCCGGTAAACTTTGTATGCATGGCGCAGTATGACGCTGCAATGCCTAATGTAACTGTTGCATATCCTCCGGAGGCTCTGGAAATGACTTTCGGCGAGTATGTAAGCAAAATGGGCAAAACACAGCTGAGAATCGCTGAAACTCAGAAATACGCTCACGTTACTTTCTTCTTTAACGGCGGTGAGGAAAAGACATTCGAGGGCGAGGACAGAATCCTTATCAAGTCACCTGATGTTGAAACCTTTGATATGAAGCCGGAAATGAGTGCTTATGAGGTTACTGACGCTGTTGTTGATGCAATCAATGCAGACAAGTATGATGCTATTATCCTGAACTACGCTAACTGCGATATGGTTGGACACACAGGTATTTTTGACGCAGCAAAAGCAGCTGTTGAGGCTGTTGATGAATGTGTTGGAAGAACAGTTGAGGCAGTACTTGCAAAGGGCGGTGTTGCTTTTATTACTGCTGACCACGGAAACGCAGATAAAATGTATGAGGACGACGGTTCACCGTTTACTGCTCATACAACAAATCCTGTACCATTCATTGTTGTCGGTGAAGACTGCGAACTGCGTGACGGGGGAGTACTTGCTGATATTGCACCTACTATGCTCAAGGTTATGGGACTGGAACAGCCTGCTGAAATGACTGGCAAATCAATTATCAAGTAAAATTATTATCCGTATATAAAACTTTGCAAAATCACTTTTGATTCCAACGTCAAAAGTGATTTTGTCTTTAGAGCAAGGGAGAAACCTATGAACATTGAAACTCAGTTTAACCTTATAGCAGAAGAATATGATATGAACCGTAAAAAGTTTATACCTTGTTTTGATGATTACTACGAAAATGTCACAGGGTTTATCACTTCAAATATTCCAGCACCTAAAAGAATACTGGATTTAGGTGCTGGAACAGGATTACTGTCATATTACTGGTATAAGCAATGTCCGGAATCAGAATATGTACTTGTTGATATTGCAGACGAAATGCTGAATATTGCCCGCAAAAGATTTAAGGGATTAGACAATGTCTCTTTTCATATATCGGATTATTCTAAAGGACTTCCGGAGGGGGATTTTGATGCAATTATTTCAGCTTTGTCCATTCATCATCTGGAGAATGCGAATAAAGAAGACTTATTTGCAAAGATTTATGATAAATTGCCGGACGGCGGATTGTTTGTTAACTATGACCAGTTCTGCGCCGGACAGTAAGAAATGAACAAGTGGTTTGATACTTACTGGGAAAGTCAGTTAGAGAACAGCGGATTAACTGACAATGATATAAAATTATGGAAGGAACGGAGAAAATTAGATAAGGAATGTTCAGTTGAAGAAGAAACAGAATTGCTCAAAAATTGCAATTTCAGAACTGTCAAGTGCATTTACTGCTATCATAAATTTTCTGTTGTTATTGCGGTAAAATAGTTTATGAAAATACCGGATAAAAAGAAATTAGTCACTATCGTTTTAGTTGAATTAATTATCTGTATAGTTTGCATGATACCGAGGCACTCAGAAATGTATTACGAAGAAAAGAAGATGGAAACTGAAAAAGATACTGCTGTATTTTACAGCATTACATATTATCACAAAATACTGAAAGACGAACCTTATGGTTCAGGTACACATATATGCGAATCTGGAGTTATTATAAGACTGTTTCACTTTATTTTCGTTCATACTGAAGGAGCACAGCTTGTTACATTATAATCAAGAAAGGATAGTTAATGAAAATACAAAACAAAAAGAAATTCTTCATTGTTACTTTATTAATTCTTATTATCTTAATAATGCCAATACACACTGAAAAATACTATGAAGAAGATAAAATAGAAGTAAGCAGATATACGGCTATACTATATAGCTATACATACTATCATCAAATTATAAAAGAAAATCCATATGGTTCTGACACTCATTCTTGCAAATCAGGAACTATACTCAGAATACTTTGGTTTACTGATGTTGATGATTATGGAACTCAGCTTGTTACACAATAATAAATTAAACCTGCCAGAATTTATTTTCCGACAGGTTTTCATTTTATGATTCAAGCATTCTTGTAACAGTTTCTTTAACGATACCCGGGTTAGCCTTGCCCTTTGACGCTTTCATGCACTGACCAACCAGATAGCCGAGAGCATTTGTCTTGCCGTTTTTGTAGTCGTTGATTGACTTTTCGTTGTTTGCAAAAACTTCCTTAACAAGATTTTCAATGAAGTCGGAATCAGAATTCTGAGCCAATCCCTTTTCCTCAATGATTTTGTCAACGTCACCGTCATTTTTCATAATCTCTTCAAAGACTGTCTTACCGGCTGAATTGGAAATAACGCCTTTTTCAATCTTTTCAATAAGCGCTGTCAGTTTTTCAGCAGTAAGATTTGTTTCAGAAATCAGCTTGCCGGTTTCGTTGGTGTACTTTGCAATGTCGCTTAAAATCCAGTTGCTGATACTCTTTGGCTTGCACTTATTCATAGCACAGCATGAATCAAAGAGTGCGGATTTTTCCATATCCTCTGCAATGAGAGTAGCGTCAATCTGCGCAAGGGAATAATCGTTTACATATCTCTTGATTTTAGCGTTAGGCAGTTCCGGAATCTGCTTTTTAAGTTCCTCTACCTTTTTCTTGTCAACAACAATTGTCAGCAGGTCAGGCTCAGGGAAGTACCTGTAATCCTGTGCGTCCTCCTTTGAACGCATTGGGAAACTCATACCCTTAGGGTCGTCCCAGCGGCGTGTTTCCTGAATTACAGTACCGCCGTTTTCAAGAATTTCAATCTGACGCTTTGCCTCGTACTCAATGCCTCTTACAGCGGCGCTGAAACTGTTTACATTTTTCATTTCAGAACGTGTACCAAACTCCTTAGCACCTTTTTCTCTTACAGAAACGTTTACGTCGCATCTGATTGAACCTTCCTGCATTTTACAGTCGGAAATACCGATATACTGTAGTATGGACTTGATAGTTTCAAGATAAGCCTTAGCTTCGGCAGAACTTCTTATATCCGGCTCTGAAACTATTTCAATGAGAGGCACTCCGCAGCGGTTAAGGTCAACAAGTGAACCGGCGAAAGACTCGTCATGCAGAAGCTTGCCGGCGTCCTCTTCTATGTGTATTCTTGTAATGCCGACAGTTTTCATTTCGCCGTCAACCATAAATTCAAGCTTTCCGTTTTCGCAGAGCGGCACATCAGCCTGTGAAATCTGATAAGCTTTAGGGAGGTCAGGGTAGAAGTAGTTCTTTCTGTCCTGCTTGCAGATGTTGTTAATGGTACAGTTTAAAGCGTGTCCCATTTTAATTGCGTAGTCCACAACCTTTTCGTTAAGGGTAGGCAGTGTTCCCGGCATACCCATGCATACAGGGCAGACCTGTGTATTTACTTCAAGACCAAAAGCGTTTTTACAGTCGCAGAAAATTTTTGATTCGGTATTCAGCTCTGCGTGCACTTCAAGACCGACAACAAGTTCATAATCCTTCATGTTAAATTACCTCCTTAAAGTGACTTTGACAGAACGTCAAATCCACCGCAAATCTGTTCGTAACCGAATGCCGCATTCAAAAGCTGCTGTTCGCTGAATTTACTGCCAATAAGCTGAAGTCCCATAGGCATATTTTTGCTGTCTTTGCCACATGGCAGACTGATTGCCGGAAGGCCAGCAATATTTACTGTAACTGTGCATACGTCGTTATAGTACATCTTGACAGGGTCGCCGATGTTTTCACCAATTTTGAAAGCGGAGGATGGTACAGTAGGAGTTGCAATAATGTCACATTCCTTAAAAGCGTCCGTAAATTCAGCGCTTATTCTGTTCTGGACTCTCTTTGCCTTTTTATAGTAAGCGTCAAAGTAACCGGAACTCAGCACGAAAGTACCCAGCATAATTCTTCTCTTGACCTCGTCACCAAAGCCTTCGCTTCTTGTCTTTTCGTACATATCCACAAGTCCGTCATAGTCCTTTGCACGGTAGCCGTACTTAACTCCGTCAAATCTTGCAAGGTTAGAGGAAGCCTCAGCAGATGCGATTATATAGTAAGTATTAATTGCATACTGTGTACTCGGAAGTGAAATTTCCTTGATTTCTGCGCCGTTTGATTCCATTTCCTTAATTGCCTTCATAACGGAATCCTTTACCTCAGCGTCAATTCCTTCTCCGAAATATTCCTTGGGCACACCGATTTTAAGACCCTTTAAGTTGCTTTCAAGTGCTGCGGCATAGTCCGGATATTCCATGAATTTAGAGGTTGCGTCACGTCTGTCATGACCGCATATAACGCTCTGGAGCATTGCAACATCTTTAACTGACTTTCCGAGCGGACCAATCTGATCGAGTGATGATGCGAAAGCAACAAGACCGTATCTTGAAACACTTCCGTAAGTTGGCTTCATTCCAACTGCACCGCAAAGTGCCGCTGGCTGACGTATAGAACCACCTGTATCAGAACCAAGTGTCAGAACAGCCTCTCCCGATGCAATGGCAGCAGCAGAACCGCCGGAAGAACCGCCCGGAACACATTCGGTATTGTGGGGATTTCTTGTGAGGTGCATATATGATGTTTCAGTAGAAGAACCCATAGCGAATTCGTCCATGTTCATTTTACCGAGAACAGTCATTTTAGCATTGTTTACCTTTTCCATGACTGTCGCATTAAACGGCGGAACATAGTTTTCCAGCATTCTTGAAGAACAGGTAGTTTTTATGCCTTTAGTGGAAATATTATCCTTGATACCGATCGGAATACCAGCAAGAGGGTGGAGATTTTCTCCGTTAGCCAGAGCCTTGTCAACAGCTGCTGCATTTTCCTTTGCAGATTCCTCACAAACTGTAACATAAGCGCCGACCTTGTCCTCAGTTTCATGAATACGTTCAATTACATCATTGCATATTTCAACAGCGCTGCACTCTTTGTTTCTGAGCATTTCTGAAAGTTCAGAGGCAGTTTTTTCATATAACTTCATAGCTTAAACTCCTTTTTATTCTACAGTTTTCGGTACAACAAGACATCCGGCCTGAACCTCAGGCGCATTTGCAAGCAATTCTTCACGCTTGAATTTGTCTGCAACAGCCTTGTCCTCACGCAGGGTCATTGGATTTTCCTCATCAAGCAGGGTGAGGGGACCATCTACATCGGGCATATTGTCAACCATGTTTACGATTGTTTCCATGTCCTTTTCAAACTTTTCAAGCTTGTCGTCCTCAATTTTAAGGCGAGACAGCTTTGCTATGTGTTTAATATCAATTTTCATAACAACCATCCTTTTTTATTTTGTAATATCAATAAGCTCCTGCTCGGTCAGAATCTTTATACCAAGCTGCTGAGCTTTTGTAAGCTTACTTCCGGCGTCCTCTCCGGCAACAACATAATCTGTTTTCTTGGAAACAGAGGACGAGACCTTTCCGCCGAATTTTTCAATCAGTTTCTGTGCATCACGTCTTTTCATGGTAGGCAGTGTACCGGTCAGTACAAATGTCTTACCCTCAAATCTCATATCTCCGCCATCTGACGCTGATTTGTACATCATATTAAGACCATATTCACGGAAACGCTCAATAATTTCAAGCCTGTGGGGTTCTTTGAATGCCTTTTCGACATTCTCCGCCATAATCTCACCAAAACCGTCTATCTGCTCGATTTCCTCTGCCGACGCATTAATGATACTGTCAATATCCTTAAACCTTGCACACAAAAGCTTTGCTGCTTTAGCACCGATATTTCTGATACCCAGCGCAAAAACAAGTCTGTCCAGATTGTTACTCTTAGACTGCTCAATTGCCTTAATAAGATTGTCAGCAGATTTTTCAGCAAATCTGTCAAGTTCAGTCAGCTGTTCTTTTTTCAGAATGTATAAGTCCGCAACTGAATTTATCAGATTTTTTTCAAGGAGCAGTGAAACAATAGCAGGTCCAAGCCCGTCAATGTTCATAGCGTCCTTTGAGGCAAAGTGAATTATACTCTTTAAAAGCTGTGCAGGACAATCTGTATTAGGACATCTCAAAACGCTCTCGTCATCATATCTTACAGCCTCAGTTCCGCAGACAGGACAGTTTTCAGGTAACTTAAAGGGGAGCGAATTATCAGAATGTTTTACAGAACGAATAACTTCCGGAATAATTTCTCCGGCTTTGCGGACAAGTATAATATCGCCGATTCTGACGTCCTTTTCATCAATAAACTGCTGATTATGCAGTACCGCCCTTGAAACGCTTGTACCGGCAAGAATTATTGGTTCAAATACCGCAACAGGTGTTATAGCACCTGTTCTGCCAACATTTACTTCTATATCCAGAAGCTTTGTTTCCTTTTCTTCCGGCGGAAATTTATATGCAACTGCCCATTTTGGATATTTAGCAGTTTCACCCATTTTTCTGCGCTGCTCAAAATCGTCAACCTTTATAACAACACCGTCTATATCAAAGCTGAACTCATTTCTCATATTGCCGATATTTTCGATTTCACTAAGTATTTCTTCAACAGTACAGCATTGTTTATAACCCGGAATAACTTTAAATCCAAGTTCTGCAATATAATCAAGAGACTGCTTGTGTGAAGTGATTTCAGTGCCGTCAATTTGCTGAAGATTAAATACGAAAATATCAAGCTTTCTCTTTGCAGTAATTTTAGGATTTTTCTGTCTTAATGAACCGGCAGCGGCATTTCTGGGGTTTTTAAACGGCTGTTCATCATTAAGCTCCTGAAATTCAACCAGTTCTTTGAAACTTTTTCTTGGCATATATACCTCCCCACGGACCTCAATGTAGGGGAGAGGTGAGGACAATTTCATGGGTATAGATCGAATGGTTTTAACATTTTCTGTTACATTTTCTCCGACAAAACCATTTCCTCTGGTAGAACCGGTCTTAAAAATGCCGTTTTCGTATTCAAGTGAAACTGACAATCCGTCGATTTTGGGTTCTACAACAAACACCGGTGAATCCAGTTCAATTTTACATTTATTTACAAATTCTTCAACTTCTGAGAAAGAAAAAACATCCTGCAGACTTGCCATCTGAACTTTATGTTCAACCTTTTCAAAAGTCGAAAGAACTTCGCCGCCGACACGCCTGGTTGGTGAAGTTTCAAAAGCAAATTCCGGATTTTCTTTTTCAAGCTTTTTCAGTTCATTCATCAAAGCGTCAAATTCAAAATCTGAAATCTGAGGGTCATCAAGAACATAATAATTTTTACTGTGAAACTCTATCAGTTCAGAAAGTTCATTAATTCTTTTCAGAATTTCTGATTTATCCATAAATTTCTCCATTTCTGTTGCCTGCATTTACAGTTCAATAGCAAATATATTTATAATTATATCATATTTTATACCTTTTTTCAATAAAAAAACGTTATTATTATATTTTTATAAAAAATAATATTGTTGAAATTACAAAATTATGATATAATTAAAGAAAAAAGGAGAGTGAAACATACTGAGTAGTTATTTCGCTAAATGCAAATTTAGCGAAATAAGAAGTGGGAATAAATATGGATAAGAGTAAATTAAAGGAATATCCGGATTTTTTAAATGAGTTCTGGTTCAATTTAGTTGTTGCAAAAGGCAAATCGGAGCGTACTGTTGAAGGTTATCTGATTGATATACGGACTTTCCTCAGATATCTTATTTACATGGATTCGGATGAAGAAATTGATTTTGATAAAATCTCCATTAAGAATTTTGATGTAAACCGTCTTGATAATGTCAGCCTTCAAAAAATTTATGAGTATATTTATTTTCTTCAGGAGGAACGAAAGAATAACGCTAAAACTATTTCCAGAAAAATTTCCTCATTGAAAAGTCTTTATAAATACCTTACAAACATTGCAATGACTGTTAAAAATGATCCGACAACAAACCTTGAATTACCAAAACTGAAAAAATCCCTGCCTAAATATCTTACACTTGAACAGAGCCAGGATCTGCTTGCATCTGCCGAAGATGACGGCAGCTATTCAGCGAGAGATTACTGTATTATCACGCTTTTTCTGAATTGCGGAATGCGTTTAAGTGAGCTTGTGGGTTTAAATTTATCGGATATAAATTTTACCGAAAATAAAATGAAACTGCTTGGCAAAGGCAATAAAGAAAGATATATCTATTTTAATAATGCCTGTCGTGAATCTTTGCTGGAATACATAAATTCCCGTGAAAATTCAGTACAGGATCCGGATGCAGTTTTTCTCAGCCGCAAAAACCGCCGAATCAGTCGCAGACGTGTTGAGCAAATTATAGACAATCATCTGAGAAAAATTGGTCTTTCAGGACAAGGATACTCTGTGCATAAATTAAGGCACACTGCCGCAACATTGATGTATCAGCACGGTCATGTTGATACATTGACGTTAAAAGAAATATTAGGCCATAAAAGCATTGCGACAACAGAAATATATACACATCTGACCAGTGATATCCTGAAAAATGCTGCTGAAAGCTCACCTCTTGCCAATATACACCATAAAAAGAAAAAAGAAGATGATGATGAATAAATCTGAATGTAAAAAGTCAATGGGTTGCCCGACCCACCGAAAAAAAGTCTGTAAAAACGCAGTCAACTATGGTAAAATATAAATAACACAGGAGGCTGATTTTTTATGGCAAGAAGAAAAAGAGAACCAA
>DBQM01000052.1 GCA_002305725.1 Ruminococcus sp. UBA1394
AAAGAGGGGTTTTTAGAGGTGCCCGGATGAAATGAGCCAAATGAACAATATGCCACCTCAGAAGGGCGGTGTTGGTTTAGGAGTAGCTTCAATGGTATTAGGAATACTTTCAATTCTGTTTTCCTGCTGCTTCTATTATATTGCCTTTCCATGCGGACTTGTAGGACTGATTCTTGGTGCTGTTGCAATTAAAAAAGGAAATAATGGTAAGGGAATGGCTGTCGCTGGTCTTGTATTAAGCATTATTTCACTTGCGCTTGCTGTTGTAACTATAGCTATTGGCGGTGCGCTTCTTACAGAACTTGGTTTAGATTTTTAATTTAAAATGCCAGGTAAATGAAAAAATGCTATAAAACAGCAATAGCAGTTATTGCACCTGTATTGGTGTTTATTGTGTTCCTGCATAAAAAGATGATTATAGGTGTTACCAGGTTCTTTCCACAGTGTACACTGTATAAAATTTCTGGTTGTTATTGTCCGGGGTGTGGGAATACAAGAAGTGTAATATGTCTGTTTCATGGAGATGTTATAGGGTCTTTACATAATAATATAACACCAATACTGCTGATTACTTTTTTAGCATTGCTGTATATTGAACTTTTATTCAGTATTTTAGGAAAAAATATAAAAATTTTGCCAAGAAGTAAAATTTTTTGGTTTACATTAATGGCGGCTGTTTTAATGTACTACTTATTGCGCAACTTTTTTGACGCAATAGCTCCCGTCGAAATGTGAATTGATTTTTAAAACTTTCAAAGGATGCTCTTAATTGGGCATCCTTTTTTGTACTATATTAACTGTTGACGAGCAACGTGGAAAATGTTATAATTATAAGGAATAAACTCAATTGTAAGGATGTTGAAATTGAACGTTACATTAATAGAATACACGCCACAGCCGGAAAAAATTGTCGCAGCAGCGGCTAAGCTTTGCTATTCCGACTCCGGCTGTGAAAATATCATGGACGGTCTTGACGAGGAAAAGACACAGTCCTTTGTAAAAATGCTGTCTGATATGGGACACGAAAGTCCGATTGAACACGTCAGCTTTACCTTTGGTATCGAGGGCGTTTCCAGAGCGCTGTTAGCACAGATCACACGACACAGACACGCTTCATTTTCTGTGCAGAGCCAGCGTTATGTAAGGAAAAATAATTTCGTTTACATTACCCCTCCGGCTATCTCAGAGGATAGTGAGATAAATGAAATGTACTGCAAGGCAATGAATGATTCATATAATGCTTATAACAATATTGCGGACAGGCTTGCTGAAAAGTATTTTGACGAATTTACAGCAGAGGGTCTGAGCGAAAAGGCGGCAAGGTCAAAGGCTGAGAAAAAGGCTATCGAGGACGCAAGATTCGTCCTGCCGAACGCCTGCGAAACAAAAATGGTCGTAACCATGAACGCAAGAAGTCTTGTGAATTTCTTTAAGCTGAGATGCTGTAACAGAGCGCAGTGGGAGATTCGTGAACTTGCTGAGGAAATGTATAAGCTGTGCTATAAGGCGGCGCCGTCGCTTTTCTGTAAAGCCGGTCCGTCATGCTGTAATGGTGCGTGCACAGAGGGCAAGATGACCTGTGGCAAGGCGGCTGAAGTAAAGCAGAAATTTGAGAAGATAAAGGCAGAGATAGATGAAAAAAGGTAAACTGATTGTTATAGACGGTCTTGACGGCAGCGGAAAGTCCACACAGCTTGAACTTGTGCAGAAAAAGCTTGAAGATATGGGAGTACCGGTTAAACCCATAAGCTTTCCGGACTACGAAAGTCCCTCGTCGGCACTGGTTAAAATGTACTTGAACGGCGAATTTTCGGATGACCCCGAGGATATAAACGCTTATGCGGCGTCCAGCTTTTATGCTGTTGACCGATATGCAAGCTATATGAAATACTGGAAAGAGGATTATTTTTTGGGTAAGCTGATACTGGCGGCAAGGTATGTCAGCTCAAATGCAATACATCAGATGGTAAAGCTTGACGAAAGCGAATATGACAAGTATCTGGAGTGGCTTTACGACTATGAGCATGAAAAGCTTGGACTTCCTCGTGCGGACAAGGTTATTTTCCTTGATATGCCGACTAATATTTCCCAGAAACTGCTGTCAAAGCGGTATAATGGGGACGAATCGAGAAAAGATATACATGAGACTCATGTCAGCTATCTTGAAAATTGCCGTAAAACCGCACTCTACGCTGCAAAAAAGCTTGACTGGACTGTTATCGAATGCAGTGACGGTGAAAATCCGCTTCCTGTGGATATTATTTCCGAAAATGTTATGAAAGAAATTTCAAAGGTGATATAAATGCTCGAATTTCGTCAGATAGATATAAGCGACAGGCAATGGATAAATGAGTTGCTGAAAAAGTCGGATTTTATGGGGTGTGAATACAGCTTTGCCAATAATATGGCGTGGAGAAGACTCAGCGATTCCACAATATCACGCTACAAGGACTTTTACCTCATAAAAGCTGAGGACAACGAGTATACCAGTTTTTCATTTCCGGCAGGCAGCGGCGATTACAGGGAAGTCTTTGACGTACTGAGTGAATATGCGGATTCACAGGGAAAGCCGCTGATTATTACGGGTGTTACTGAGAACGGGCTTGATGTTTTCCGTGAAATTTACGGCGAAAATGGTTTTGACGCAAAGCTTCTGGACGGAAGCGGCGATTATATTTATCTTGCCGATGACCTTATAAGCTTAAAAGGCAAGAAGTACCACAAAAAGCGAAATCATCTTGCGAAAATGAAGAATTATAACTGGCAGTTTCACCCTATGTCAGAGAAATTCTATGACGAATGCATTGAACTAAGCGTAATCAGCTATAACGATAAAAAGGGATATGACGACCATTCAAGCGTAGCTGAGCAGTACGCTATCCATACTTATTTTACTTATTTCAAAGAGCTTGATCTAAAAGGCGGTGTCATAACCATTGACGGCAGGGTAAAGGCTTTTACCATAGGTGAACCGCTCAACAGTAATACATTCTGCGTTCACATTGAAAAGGCGGACGCCTCTGTTGACGGTCTTTATCCGGCGATAAACAATGAATTTCTGAAATATGCCGCTGATGGCTTTAAGTATGTAAATCGTGAGGAAGACCTTGGAATCGAGGGTCTGAGAAAATCAAAGAGGTCTTATAATCCTGTTTTTGTACTTGATAAATATGCAGTAAAAATAAAGGAGTAATCAAAATGATTTATGTTTTTTTAGCAAACGGATTTGAAGAAGTTGAGGCGCTGACTCCGGTTGATATGCTGAGAAGATGCGAGCTTGAGGTTGTGACTGCCGGTGTGGGCGGAAACGTTGTCAGAGGTTCTCACGGCATTACTGTAGCGGCAGATATTGACGCCGCTGATATAAAGCTTGATGACAGTCTTGACATGATAGTACTTCCGGGAGGTATGCCGGGTACTCTTAATCTTGAAAAGTCAGCAGACGTTCAGAGGGCAATTGATTTCTGTGTTGAGAATGATAAGTATATTGGTGCGATTTGTGCAGCACCGTCCATTTTAGGACACAAGGGAATCCTTGATGGTAAGAAAGCCACCTGCTATACCGGCTTTGAAACTCAGCTCATGGGGGCGCAGGTGAGTGACGACGCAGTATGCACTGACGGAAAAATCATTACATCAAGAGGCGCAGGCACAGCTATGGAATTTTCATTTGAGCTTGTGAAAAATCTGATTTCCTCTGAAAGACGGGATATACTTAAAGAATCGGTCATCTATAAAAAATGAGTGAAACTGATAATGTGAAAAACAGGCTGCGGTCTGAAATAAAGACTATGCGGCGGAGTATGAACAAAGAAGATAAAAAAATTCTTGATGACGGCATATTTGAGAATCTGTTAAAATGCAGCGAGTTTGTGAATGCTGAAACTGTCCTTGTGTATAAATCAACCGAAATAGAGGTCAGCACGGAAAAAATCATAGCCTACTGCCTTGAAAACGGTATCAAAACCGCACTTCCCAGGTGCTTTAAGAACAGCGTTATGAAGTTTTATTATTACGACGGCAATTCAGCTCTTGAAAAATCGGCTTTCGGCATTTATGAGCCTTATGCTGACGAATCCCTTGAAGTGCGGGAATTTGACAGTAAAACGGTCTGTATCGTTCCGGCGCTTGCCTTTGATAATGAGGGTTACCGTTTAGGATACGGCGGCGGATTTTATGACCGGTTTCTGGCAGCGCATGAAGAAATAATACCGGTCGGGATATGCTACAGCGGGAATATTTTTGGTCGGCTTGTAAGAAATGAGTTTGACCGTAAGGCAGCGTATGTTGCCACAGAAAAAAATCTGGAGGCGTATAATGGATAAAAATAACAGAAATTCTGACAGAGATAAAATGCTGGAGGATATTCTTTCATCGGTTGGGAGCAATCAGAATAATTCTGCTTCAAGCCGTGCGGCAAGAGCAGCCGCATCATCGGCTAACAGAGCAGCGTCCGAAAGGCGCTCAAACCAAAGCGAAATGACAACTGCTTATCAGCGTACTTCATATTCATCTTCTTCTGCCGGAAAGGACAGAAACTCTTCTGATACTGTCTATAGCAGAACAGCCGGTGCGAAAAATTCCATATCATCGGGCAGGACCGGAAGTACCAGCAGAAAAAGTACTGCACCAGAACGTACCGGAAGTATGAGCAGAAATCCGGAGCGTACCGGAAGTATAAACAGAAATCCGGAACGTACAGGCAGAGTAAGCACAGCATCTGAGCGTACCGGAGTGCATTCCGCATACAACACAGGGGCAATGGAAAATACCGGTACAGAGCCGGCTGTAAGAAGTGTCAGAACTTCAAATCCTGAAAACAATGGTCAGAGGCGCAGCGGTGTGAAGAAAAAGCGCAGAAGGATGTCCGGCAGACTGCCGCTTGTTCTGATTGTAACCACAGTTATATTTACTGTTGCAATTTCACTTTCCATTCTTATTATTTCTGTGGGCAGAGATATGCTTGCCATCGGAAAGTCGGACGATATTAAAATCGTAACTATTCCGGAGGGTTCAAATACAGAGGACGTGGCACAGCTGCTTTATGATGAGGGCATTATCAAAATGCCTAAGGCTTTTGTGTTCATTTCAAAGCTTGGCGATTCTGACACAAAGTATATCGCCGGAGAGCATGAACTGAGTCCGAGCTATGCCTATGAAACTATTATTAATGAACTGACAACAGATAAGTCGCTTGAAAAGGAAACGGTTGATGTTACCTTTGTGGAAGGCTGTGACATAATTTCTGCCGGAAAACAGCTGGAAGAGGCAGGAGTCTGTGAGGCAGAACGTTTTGTCTACTACTTCAATGCCGGAGATTACGGCTTTGAGTTTGAAAACTATCTTCCGGCGTCAACAGCCTCCAAATTTAACCGTATGGAAGGTTATCTTTTCCCTGATACTTACACATTCTATGTTGATACTGACCCGGAAGTTGTCTGTCAGAAAATCTACAAGAATTTTGATGAAAAGTTCAAGCCGGAATACTATACCCAGATGAAGAAAATGAACATGACTCTTGACGAGGTTGTAACACTTGCATCAATCGTTCAGGCAGAATCACCGGACGTTGAAACAATGAAAAAAGTGGCGTCCGTATTTGAAAACAGACTTGCAAATCCGGAGGAGTACCCGAAACTCCAGTCAGACCCGACAACTTACTATGTTGACGAGGTTATCAAGCCTAATATTGAAATACCGTCAGAGGCGATTTTTGAGGCGTATGATACATATCAGTGCAACGGACTTCCGCCTGGAGCAATCGGCAATCCGGGAACAGACGCTATAGAAGCGGTTCTCTATCCGGCTGATACTGACTACTATTTCTTCTATGCGAATATTGACACCGGAGAAACATTCTTTGCCGAAACTGATGAGGGTCATGAGGCAAACAAGGATATGGTAAGCGAGCAGCAGTCTGCTGACGATGAGAATGGAGAAGAGTAACTTGAATAAATTTGAAAATCTTGAAGTGCTTGCACCGGCGGGTGATGAGGAGAGATTTACTGCGGCGCTTGACTATGGTGCAGACGCAATATATCTGGGCGGCAAAACTTTTGGCATGAGAGCGTCACCGGGAAACTTTACCTTTGAACAGCTTAAAAGCGCAGTTGACAGGGCGCATCAGAAAGGCGTAAAGGTCTATCTTACCTGCAATACGCTTCCCAGAAATGACGAGATACCGAATTTCAGAGAGTTTATTGAAAATACTCAGCAGTGCGGAGTTGACGCAGTAATTGTTGCGGATTTAGGTCTTATGTCCCTTATAAAAAAGTATACGCCGGATATGGAGATTCATATGTCCACACAGACCGGTATTGTCAACTATGTAACTGCTAATGAACTTTACAATATGGGGGCTAAGAGAGTTGTTCTTGCAAGGGAGCTTTCCCTTGAGGAAATTGCTGAGATAAGGGCAAAATCTCCTGCTGATATGGAAATTGAGGTTTTTGTGCACGGCGCAATGTGCGTTTCATTTTCTGGCAGATGCCTGCTTTCAAGCTACCTTGTAAACCGTGACGCAAACAGGGGAGAGTGCGCACAGCCATGCAGATGGGGCTACCACCTCATGGAGGAAAAGAGAGAGGGACAGTATTTCCCTGTCTTTGAGGACGAAAAGGGAACTTATATACTCAATTCCAAGGACCTTTGCATGATAAACCATATTGACAAGCTTGCCGGGGCTGGCGTTACCAGTCTTAAAATCGAGGGAAGGGCAAAGTCGGCGTACTATGTTTCTGTTGTCACCAACGCTTACAGAATGGCTGTGGACTGGCATAAGGAGCATGGCAGCGAACCGCTGCCAAAGTGGATAAGTGACGAGGTTTTCAAGGTCAGCCACAGAAAATACTGCACAGGCTTTTTCTTCGGACACCCCAAGGACTGCCAGTACTACGAAACAGGCGGATATATCCGCAACTATGATGTTGTGGCGGTTGTGGACAAGTGCGAAAACGGTACTGTTTATGCCACACAGCGAAACAGATTCTTTGCCGGCGATGAGCTTGAGATTCTGTCACCCAAATGCGAACCATATACAGTAACTCCCGAAAAACTCCTTGATGAAAACGGTGAAATCCTCGAAACTGTCAATCACGCAATGATGAAGTTCAGTTTCTCTTGTGAAAAGGAATTTCCGGTTAATTCTATTATCAGAAAAGCGGTAAAATAGAGAAAGTGGTTTTTTATGAATATCAAAAAACGTTTTTTGGCAGCAGTTTTGTCAGTATCAGTTATATCCGCCTGCAGTCTTACTGTTTTGTCAGATAATATGCTGAGTAAATCCATAGTAACTTATGTGTCAGCGGCACAGGAATTTAACTATACTACCCAATCAGGAAATGCCTATATCACCGGATATAACGGAACAGCAACTGATGTGGTTGTCCCGGCAGTTATTGATGACCATCCGGTAACAAAAATAAAACAGGAGGCATTTGCAAACAAGACGAGAATAACAAGTGTTGTTCTGCCGGACAGTATTGATTTAATTGAGGATAAGGCATTCTACGGCTGTACAAGTCTTACATCAGTGAATATGCCGGCTTCACTGACTAAAATCGGAGGATTTTCATTCAGCCAGACAAACATTCAGTCACTTGATTTGCCGGAGGGTTTAACTGAGATTGGAAAGTTTGCTTTTTCATCGTGTACAAATCTGTCATCGGTAATCATTCCGGAAAGCATAAAAACAATGTATCCGTCAATATTTTCGGGCTGTACAAACCTTACAGCGGCAAGTCTGCCTGATAATTTAACTGAGATACCTAATTATGCATTTAATAATTGTGAAAAACTTGAAACAATCAGCATTCCGGAAAGTGTTCAGATAATAGGACAGAATGCTTTTTCCGGCTGTAAAGTTCTTTCAGAAGTGATTTTGCCCCCGGAACTGACTCAAATATCAGAGAGTACGTTTCAGAACTGTATAAGCATTCAGTCGGTTGATGTTCCGGATAATGTTGAAATAATCGGAAAATTTGCATTTCAGGGATGTGTGAATTTACAGACAATCAATACATCTCCGGTTTTATCAGTAATTAACGAGGGTGCTTTTAAAGGCTGCACAAATCTTCAGGCAATAGACCTTCCCGAAAATATGACTTATATCGGAAAAAATGCCTTTCGCAGCTGTACCGCTCTGCAGTCAGTAAATATACCGGAAGGTGTGACATTTCTTGGAGAAAGTGCATTCCAGGACTGCACAGGTCTTAAAGAAGCAAGCCTGCCGGATTCAATGACTGATATTCCAGTAAGAGCCTTTTATAATTGCTCAGCTCTTGAGAGCGTATTAATACCAGAAAGTATTACCAATGTCAGTACAAAAGCATTCTATGAATGTAACAGTCTTTCCTCAGTGACTATGCCGGGGGTAATAACAATAGATTCATTAGCTTTTACATATTGTTCTGCATTGAGTACAATTGAACTTCCAAATGTTGTTTCTGTGGGGACTTCTGCTTTTGCAGACTGCCAAAATCTCGAAAGCATAGAAATTAACCTTGATTCAGAATTAGAAGTGGGAGTATTTGACAACTGTTCAATGCTGCAGTACATAAATTCAATTAAAGTGACTTTAGTTGATGAAAATGGCTGTCCGTACTTTGATGAAAAGCTTGAATCATATGTTATGGATAATTTTCGTTCAGACAATAATACAGGATTTATAAATTCATATATTGAGTATGAAACGAAATATATCGTTGGACAGATTACAACAGACAGCATGACTGACATAGAAAAAGCGGCTGCTCTGCATGACTGGGTGTGCAATAAGGTGGATTATGATTATTCCGGGGAGGTTAAACCTGAGAATGGCGTTGACTCTGCGATTTTCTTAAATGATCTTGCAGTATGCGAGGGATATGCCCATGGTTACTGTCTGCTTCTTCAGGCGGCAGGAATCGAATCCTATTATATCAGCGGTACAGTAGCTGATTCCGGAGAAGGTCATATGTGGAATATAATTAAGCTTGATGACCATTATTTTCATGTTGACTGCTGCTGGGACGACATTACAGATACAAAATACGGTTATTTTCTGATGAACGATGAACAGATATCACAAAGCAGATATGGCTGGGTACTTAATACGCCGACTTCTGTTCTTTATCAGTATGTTCAGAATAATCTCCCGGTCTGCACTTATGCAATAGGTGACGTGAATAAGGACGGTTCTTCTGACAGCAGTGATGCGGCTCTGCTCCAGAAATATCTTGTAAATAAATCTGAGATAGCAGGCGGTGATTCAGTTCTTGCCAATCCTACTCATGATGGTAATGTAAATGTTTTTGATGTGATATCGCTTAAAAGAACAAGTTTAGATGCTGAATAATCAGAAAGGCTGTAAAAATGATCAGATTACTGCTTGCACTTATCATTGCCATATCTTCAATCCCCGATTATCCATATGTTCCGGGTGATGAACTGAATACTGAACCTGTTTTATACAACGAGGTTTCAGCGGCAGTCAACGCTTATGAGGAATATGTTGACAGTGTGCCGTACATGGAGGAAAACTGTACTTTCAGTCTGATTTACATTGATGAAGATGAAATTCCGGAGCTGGTGGTATATGGCTGCTGTGAGGCTGACGGAACAACAATATGCTGCTATTATAACGGCGAAGTTCATGAAAAACATCTCAGTAGGCTTGAATTCACCTATATAGAAAAGGAAAATCTTATTTGCAACGGCGCAGGACATATGGACGTTTACTATGACCATGTATATAAGATCGAAGACGGAGAATTTGTCGAAGTCGGAATGGGAGATTATGGCGGTAATCAGTATATAGGGACTTATTACAAGTGGAATGATGTCAGCGTTTCTGAGGAGGAATATTATAAAGAACTGAACGCAGTCTATGACAAAAGCAGGGATATAACTCCTCTGGGTTACTATGATTCCGTTGAAACGGCATATCAGAATCTGGAATCGTATTCATCAGCACTTCAAAAGCTGTATTTAACCACAGACAGCAGTATATCCGAGGCAATCAGCGCTTTTGAAACTTATTTTGACAGCCAGTCGGCAAAATATTGCCAGTTGATTTATATTGATGATGATAATATTCCGGAATTGTTTACCATGTCGGGTGGGGAAGAACAGAATATTAAGTTGTGCTGTTACAGTAAAGGAAAAATAGTTGAGCATGAACTTCCTTTCTATAGTTTCCTTCACTATATAGAAAAAGAAAATATTTTCTATATCACAAATGGAAAAGAAGATATTGTTTATACTCTTTCTGATAGTGAATTAACTGAAATTTCAGCCGATAAGCGTACAACTATAGACGAAAAGGGAGAAACTGTATGGTGCAGCTGTAAGTCAGTAGAGGACGCATTTCTGCGGCTGAATTTACCAAATTAAAATTCCCACTTGACAAAATCAAAAATTTGTGTTAACCTTATTAAAGAAAATAATAAAGCTGTGATAAAGGAAGATTTATTGTCAGAGGTTATTCAGAGAGGTTCTGTCACCGGCTGAAAGCAGAACTATAGCAGACAGTAAATACACCGCCTTTTGAGCTCGGTTAATACCCGACGGTTCGTTTCCGTTACAAAACGCTTATGAGGCATGGTATAGCTATATACCTGCGAATAAGGGTGGAACAGCGGTTATTATCGCCCCTTGGACTTTCTTTGTCCGAGGGGCGTTTTTATAGTGAAAGCAAAAAATAATTTTGCTTTCACTATAATAATTTATTTAATTGCCTTGCACATCCGCTTACTTCGTAAGCTCCGTGCATATCGGCTAATAGTAAACTAAAAAAATATTTTTAGTTTACCATATTTTGTGAAAGGAGTGATGCGATGATTGTAATTCATACCGTGCTGACAGCGCTGGTTCTGAATCTGTATCTGATTTTTCAGTGTTTTGATGTTGGTGCAAAAGCTTTGTTTATACTGCTTGGGTGCATATACTTTGTAACCCTTTGCATATTTCCGGTATTTTCAAAAAAGTACGGCAGAAAAATGAGATTACTTCACGGCGGACAGGTTCTGCTGACAGTTTTTCTCATAACAGTCACGGCAGAAGTCATAATGCTTATAAGTCTGATTTTTGCAGCGGATATTCCGGCGAAAACGCTGATTATAAATTCAGTCATTGCTGTCATAGGCGAGTTTATAATTTTCTGGGACGGCATTATCCGTGTTTACTGTACATCCACACAGCTTGGCATAAAATGGCGTGTTATCGGAGCAATATGCGGAATGATTCCGATACTTAATATTGTAATGCTCATAAAAATCATATCGGTTACTGCCCGGGAATACCGCTTTGAGAGCATGACGGCAGAGCGTGACAGGAAACGTGCTGACCAGAAGATATGCAAAACGAAATATCCAATATTACTGGTACACGGCGTTTTCTTCCGTGACTCAAAGCTTTTTAACTACTGGGGAAGAGTTGCTGATTCCCTTGAAAAAAACGGTGCTGAAATTTACTACGGAAACCAGCAGTCGGCGTCATCGGTTGAGGACAGCGCAAAGGAGCTTGCGGAGAGAATAAGGGAAATTACTGAAAAAAGCGGCTGTGAAAAGGTGAAGATCATCGCTCATTCCAAGGGCGGACTTGATTCAAGATACGCATTAAGCGTACTCGGCGCTGATAAATACGTCGCAAGTCTGACGACCGTAAATACTCCCCACAGAGGCTGTCTTTTTGCAGAGTACCTGTTAAACAAGGTTTCGGAAAATATGCGAAATGCCATTGCCGATAAGTATAACAGCGCACTGAAAAAAATCGGAGACCCGAATCCTGATTTTATTGCCGCTGTAACAGACCTTACCGCCTCAGCCTGTGCAGTACTTAATGAAAAATGTCCCGACTGTGAAAATGTTTATTACCAGAGCGTAGGCTCAAAGGCGAAAAAAGCGTCCAACGGACAGTTTCCGCTGAACCTTTCATACCGGTTTGTAAAGTTTTTCGACGGTGAAAACGACGGATTGGTTTCTGCCGACGCAATGAAATGGGGGAGTAAGTTCACATTCCTTGAACCAAAAGGTAAAAGGGGTATAACCCACGGCGATGTTATTGATCTGAACCGTGAAAACATAAAGGGTTTTGATGTAAGGGAGTTTTATGTGGGACTTGTAAGAGAATTAAAAGAAAAAGGTTATTGATAATTTTTTTGGAGGAAAATACAATGATAAAATTAACATTAAAAGACGGAAGTATCCGTGAAATCGAATCAGCAGCGTCTGCCGCTGAAATTATCAAGGGAATAGGCGCAGGACTTTACAAGGCCGCCTGCTGCGTAAAAATCAACGGAGAAGTAAAAGACCTGAGAACTGTCATTGACAGCGACTGCGATTTTGAAGTAATGACTTTCGACTCAATCGAGGGCAAAAAGACTTTCTGGCACACAGCCTCACACATTCTTGCACAGGCTGTAAAAAGACTTTATCCAAACGCAAAGCTTGCAATCGGTCCTGCAATCGACAACGGTTTCTACTATGACTTCGACCTTGAAAAGCCGTTCACAGCTGAAGAGCTTACAAAGATTGAAGCTGAGATGAAGAAAATCGTCAAGGAGGGTATTCCTCTTGAAAGCTATACAATGTCACCGGCTGACGCAATAAAGGCGCTGGAAGAACAGGGCGAGATTTACAAGGTTGAGCTTTGTAAAGAACACGCTGACAAGGGTGAGCCTATCTCATTTTATAAGCAGGGCGAATTCTCCGACCTCTGCGCAGGTCCTCACCTTATGACAACTGCACCTGTCAAGGCGTTCAAGCTGCTGTCATGTACAGGCGCATACTGGAGAGGTTCAGAAAAGAACAAGATGCTCTCCCGTGTTTATGCAACTGCTTTTCCAAAGGCATCACAGCTTGAAGAACACCTCAAAGCCCTTGAGGACGCAAAAATGCGTGACCACAACAAGCTCGGACGTGACCTTGAGCTTTTCACAACTGTTGACTATATCGGACAGGGACTTCCGATTATTCTGCCAAAGGGTGCAAGAATTATTCAGACTCTTCAGCGCTGGGTTGAAGACGTTGAGGAAAAGCACGGCTATCTTTTAACAAAAACACCGTTCATGGCAAAGCGTGAGCTTTATAAGATTTCCGGTCACTGGGATCACTACCTTGACGGTATGTTTGTACTGGGCGATCCAAACGACGAAACAAAGGAATGTTTTGCACTTCGTCCGATGACCTGTCCTTTCCAGTATCAGGTATTTCTGAACAGACAGCGTTCATACCGTGATCTGCCGATGAGATTAGGCGAAACATCAACACTTTTCAGAAACGAAGACAGCGGCGAAATGCATGGTCTTATCCGTGTACGTCAGTTCACAATTTCCGAGGGACACCTTGTTCTCCGTCCGGAACAGCTTGAAGAAGAATTCAAGGACTGTTTGGAGCTTGCCAAGTATTTCTTAGGTACAGTCGGGCTGCTTGACGAGTGTACATTCCGTTTCTCTCAGTGGGACCCTGCAAATCCTAAGAACAAGTACGAGGGTACAGCAGAGCAGTGGGATCATGCACAGTCTGTTATGGCTAAGATTCTTGATGACCTCGGCGTAGATTATGAGATTGGTATTGACGAGGCTGCATTCTATGGTCCAAAGCTTGATATCCAGTACAAGAACGTTTATGGCAAGGAAGACACTATTGTAACAATTCAGATTGATATGCTGCTTGCTGAAAAGTTTGGTATGGAGTATGTTGACGTTGACGGTACAAAGAAACGTCCTTACATTATCCACAGAACATCTCTCGGCTGCTATGAGAGAACACTTGCGCTCCTTATCGAAAAGTATGCCGGCGCATTCCCGCTCTGGCTTGCACCTGAACAGGTCAGAATTATCCCTGTTGCCGACAGACACCTTGACTACTGCAATGAGATAAAGACTATGCTTGAGGGCGCAGGAATTCGTGTAACGATTGATGACAGAGCTGAAAAGGTGGGCTACAAGATTCGTTCTGCAACAATGGATAAGCTGCCGGTTATGCTTACAATCGGCGATAAGGAAGTTGAGGAAAAGACTGTTTCTGTACGTTCAAGACGTGAGGGTGATTTGGGTTCAATGACTTCTGCACAGCTTCTTGAAAAGCTTGTTAAGGACATTGCTGATAAGGTGAGATAAATGTATCTTGGAAAAACAAAAATTGCATTAAAAAAAGTAATATCAGTTTTGCTTATTATATTCAGCGGATTTTTCGTTTTTATAGGAGTATGCGGGGTATTTATGGCGTCATCCAGGCTGATTAACGGAATTGAAAAAGAAAAATACAGTGAATATATGGCTGTATATATCGTTTTGATAATTGGCTTTGGTATACTTTTATGTATTTCCATAAATATGTTAAGGCTTGCCGGAAAGGCAAACAAGTTCAACAGCATTTTTGAAAATGACCCGGACGGTAAGTTGTCTGTTGAAAAAACATCACTACTTTTTGGAATGCCGGTTTTTAAATTTGTAAAGTTGTTTGATAAGCTTGTCAAAAAGGGCTATCTTGTAAATTGTTCACTTAATAATTCGGGTGAACAGCTTTTGATAGTACTGAATAACGGCGGCAGAAGTACACAACAGAAGTTTGACATTATAAACTGTCCTAACTGTGGTGCTCCGAATGAAGTAAAGCTTGGATTTGTGGAAAAATGTTCTTACTGTGGAAATAAGCTGGTTGGTAATAATACTGCTGACAAAAAGTAAAATATAAGCACCGCCTTTGATTATGAGTCAGGGGCGGCGCTGCTTTAAAGGTGAACAGATATGAAAAAATGGTATGATGAAGAATATGAATTTGAAATTGAGGTCACAGGTTTTCTCCGTGGTGACCATACAGAGCATTTCTGCCGCAACGGCGAAGAAATAGGGGACAAGTATCACTGTACATACGGCTGTCCGGTAAACGATGACGGATATGGTATATGCAGTAAAACAATGATGATGCTTTATCCGCTTATGGAATCAGTCAGAAGCGGCGGCGATCTGGAAAACCTTGGCGGTGACGGGAAGTACAGCAAGAATATAGTCTGTCCGGACGGCTGTGTAATGTTTCGTCTGACTGCAACTCCTCTCGGAAACGAAAATTTTCATAAGGGCGGGTACTGGAAAGAAACGTAATAAACATAAAAAAACTGAGAAGAAACAAATTCTTCTCAGTTTTTTCATTAAGGAGAAATCTATTATCTGTTTTTAAATTTAAGTACCATATCCTGCAAAGTTCTCGACTGACTGCTCAGTTCCTCGCTGGACGCTGCACTTTCCTCGGCTGTTGATGCAGTTGAGCGTACAATCTCATCTATTGACGAAATCTTTTCAGAAACAGTCTTTACGTCGTTTGCCTGGGTTTCAGACGCTCTGGAGATTTTCAGTACAAGGTCGTTTACATTTTCAACGCCCTTTGAAACTGAATTAAGTGCGGATTCTGTTTCCTGTGCCAGACGTGAGCCTTTTTCTACGGCTTCGCCTGTGCTTGTGATGAGTGCATTGGTGTTCTTTACAGCCTCTGCGGATTTGGACGCAAGATTTCTTACCTCTCCGGCAACAACTGCAAATCCCTTTCCGGCAGCACCTGCACGGGCAGCCTCAACAGCAGCATTAAGTGCGAGAATATTTGTCTGGAATGCTATATCATCAATAGTCTTAACGATTTTTACAATTTCCTGTGCTTTTTCGCTTATGTTGTTCATTGATTCCATAAGCTCTTTCATGCGCTGGTTGCATTCAATTACATTATTCGATGTGATTACTGACTGATTCTGTGCAGATTCTGCTGATGCAGCATTTTCATCAATTTGTTCAACCAGTTTTTCAATAAGAGAAGTCAGTTCTTCAATAGTCCTTGACTGTTCATTTACACCGGCTGCAAGGAAGTTTGAGGATTCAGCAACAGTTGAAGAACCTGCTGAAACCTGTGATGAAGCCAAATCAATGCCGCCGATAATATCGCTGAGCTTGTCAGAAATATTTAAAATTGACTCTCTGATCTTTGCAAAATCACCGACATAATCTCCGTTAAAAGCAATATCAAAGCTGCCGTGTGAAAGCTTGTCAAGATTGTCATTGATATCGGTAATGTAACCTGTCCATACCTTGTTTGTCTCAGAAATGCTTGTGCAGAGTTCGCTTATGCTGTCATTAGCATAGTAGGTAGGAGTGTAGTTAAGCTTGCCGTTTTTCATGTTTTCAGCAGCCGTTTTAAGTTCATCAATAGGTCTGATAACAGATTTTACAAGTATAGTAATTATAACAGCGGATAAAACGATAGCCAGAATAAATATTATGGACATTGTTTTAAGCATCGGAATTATCTGGTTTATATATTCAATAGTGTTTACAGCATAAAGATAATACCAGCCTGTAGAAGAAATTTTAGACAGGACAAAATATTTTTCCTTGCCGTCATAGTCTTTTGATTTGATAACCGAATAATCATCAGATTCAAGCTGTGAAATTATTCCGGCATACTCCGGAACGTCCTTCAGAGAGGTTATCTGTTCTGTTCCGTCCTCACCGACAGAGAGTCTGAACTTTTCGTTTTTATGTACAATAGCATTAAAATTGCTGTCAGCAAGAATAGGGTATGCATTATCAAAAATATCAATACTTTCAGTAATTTCAGCAAGATAATCGGCATAAATATCAGCACCCAGAACAAAATCAAGTTCGCCGCTTTCTTTATAATATGCCTTTGAAATTGTCATGCAGAGCTTTCCGGTATTGTTGTCAATGTAAGGGGATGTGCAGGTGAATTCTCCCTGTGCAGCAATAGTAGCCTTGTACCAGTCACGGGCAGTAACATCAAAATCATCCGGCAGAACAAAGCCGCTTGCAAAAAGAGTAGTTTTGTCCGGTATTACAACATAGTAGTCAATGACGTATTCTGTAAGCTTGTCAGCAAAAAAGTGTTCAATTTCCTCATCGGAAAGCGTGTTTAGATAATCATTATACTGAATTGAGTCACCGAAATATGCAAGAGTACTTTGCTGCTGCGTCACCCACAAATCAAATTCCTGTGATTTTGAAGAAAGTGTTGCAGAGATTTCCTTGTTGATTCGCTTGTCAATCGTTGATTTAATTACAAAGTAAGAACTAAATTCAATAATTAGAATGGTGAATGTTATAATTAAAATCATACAGAATACAAGCTTTTTCTGAAATGGCTGTTTCTTTTTCTGAGTCATATTTTCCTCCTCTTATTTACAATGCCTCATTTAGAAATATTGAAAAGCATTATAAGAATACATATAAATGAAGTATCGCTGTATTTATTATGTTAATATTATACAACATTTTTTTATATTTTTCAACATTTTTCGACTATTTTAATTAATTAAACAAAATACTGTATAATTATACAACTTTTTATAGAAAAAATTATTTGTAAGTTTGTCAATCATATT
>DBQM01000049.1 GCA_002305725.1 Ruminococcus sp. UBA1394
CAGAGATTTTTTCGCAGGGCCGATCTTTTCCATTTTTCCGCCGGAAATTTTTTCAAGACCGTTTCCGAGGATGTGCATGCCGTATAAAAGCAATGCAACGCCGCCGAATGTTGTAATGCAGATTTGAATAATTTCAGTTTTAGACATAACTTCCTCCCGAGAAGCCCCTCATTACTTATCTTTTCGGATTTTACACACATTTTGCTTATTATTTACTATGATTTAACATATGCAAAATTATTATAACACACTCTGAAAAAAAAGTACATACCAAACTGAAAAAACAACAAAAACTGCAATTTTTTATTGGAATTTCAAATGTGTTTTATGCAAACTGTCAAAATCAGTCCAGTTTCATCTGATTAAGATTCATTAAATCTTTTGATGTCATTCCTGCTGCCGGAATTTTTGAAGAAACATACTTTTTAAACTTCGCCAAATCTGTTTCATTTATAATATCAGCACTCTCAAGTACGCTGTCTCCTCTGAGAGTCATGACCTGAACACCAATAGTATCACGGGCAGCCTTTGGTGTAAGTAGAGCCGTGTTGAAAATAAGTGCCTTTCCGGCTGAAGATCTCACAATAATATTTGTGTCCTCTTTAATAAACATTATGCCGCAAAGCTCCTGTTTACCGGAATAAGCATTGGCAAGCTTTCGCCTGTTTGTCTTGGTTTCATACGAATTAAGAGGTACTTTCGCAGCCTTGCCGTTTCTGAAGAAGAACAGCATATATCCTGCAAAGTCATCCTCAGCGGCAGCCATATAAATAAGATTTTCATTTTCATCAAAGCCAAGCTTTACCGGTATATAGTCACCCAGAACGCTTGCCTTTGTGTCCTCAAAAGCGGACGCCTTTGTCTTGTAAACCTGACACTTATCCGTAAAGAACAAAAGCTCCGTTTTATTGGTGACTTCCATATGAAGTAACATCCTGTCACCGTCTTTGAGCTTCTGCTCCCCGCTCATTCGCAGTGACTGCGGAGTGATTTTCTTGAAATATCCGCTTTCAGACAGGAAAATATTAACCGGATAATCCGGAATTTCATCCTCTTCGTCCGGTTCGGTAATGTCGTTCTTATAGAAAAACATTGTATTTCTCGGCTTGCCGTACTTTTTGCTGACATTTTTAAGTTCTGATACAATGATATTTCTGACTTTCTTTTTGTCAGCAAGAATATCTTCCATATCATGTATTGAATTTTCAAGATTTTCAATTTCCTTGATACGATTTAAGATATACTCACGGTTAAGGTGGCGCAGTTTTATTTCCGCAACATATTCCGCCTGTATCTCGTCGATTCCAAAACCTGTCATAAGGTTCGGAACAACATCGCTTTCCTCCTCGGTCTCCCTTACGATTTTAATTGCCTTGTCAATATCAAGTAGTATCTTTTCAAGACCTTTAAGGAGATGCAGTTTGGACTTGCTCTTGTTCAGGTCGAAGTACACACGCCTTTTTACGCACTCCTCACGGAAAGCCACCCATTCTTCCAGTATCTCACGGACACCCATAACTCTCGGAGTACCGCCGATAAGTATGTTGAAATTACAGGAGAAATTGTCCTGTAAAGGAGTCATCTTAAAAAGCTTGTTCATAAGCTTGTCCGGGTCAATTCCCCTTTTGAGGTCGATTGCGATTTTAAGACCGTTTAAGTCAGTTTCATCTCTGATGTATGAGATTTCCTTTATTTTCCCCTGCTTTACAAGGTCGATTATCTTTTCAATAATAGCCTCAATAGTGGTACTGTATGGTATCTGTGTAATTTCAATACAGTTTGCTGCCTTGTCATAGTTGTACTTTGAACGCAGCTTTATCGAGCCTCTGCCTGTGCGATATATTTCACGCAGTTCGTCTTCATCATAAAGCATGAAGCCGCCGCCCGGGAAATCCGGTCCTTTAAGAGTGCTGATTATATCGTGTTCCGGATTCTTTATCAGCGCAATACAGGTATCGCATACCTCCGCCAGATTGAACGGACACACATTGCTTGCCATTGAAACGGCAATACCCATATTTGCATTTACCAGTACTGCCGGAAAGGTTGTGGGGAAAAGAGTTGGTTCAGTAGTGGTGTTGTCGTAGTTTGGTACAAAGTCAACAGTATCCTTGTCAATATCAGCAAAAAGCTCATTGCATATTGGTTCAAGCTTTACTTCGGTATATCGTGATGCCGCATAAGCCATGTCCCTTGAATAAGCCTTGCCGAAGTTTCCCTTTGAGTCAACATAAGGGTGCAGCAGAGTTTCATTTCCCCTTGCAAGTCTTACCATTGTTTCGTATATTGCACCGTCTCCGTGAGGATTGAGCTTCATGGTCTCGCCCACAACGTTTGCGGATTTGGTACGCTTGCCCGTTAAAAGACCCTGCTTGTACATGGTGTAAAGCAGTTTTCTGTGGGACGGTTTGAAACCATCAATTTCCGGAAGTGCTCTTGAAATAATAACGCTCATTGCGTATGGCATATAGTTTTTTTCAAGAGTATCAGTAATTTTTTCCTGGACCACAACTCCGGCATTCTCTATAAATGCATCTGGATAATTTCTCTGTATTTTCTTTTCGTTTTTACCCGGTTTTTTCGCCATTTACCTGTAACTCCTTTCCATCAGGAAATATCTGCCATTTCCAGATAATTACTGCCGTATTCTGCTATATAGTCCTTACGTCCCTGCAAATCGTCACCCAGCAGCATATCAAACATATGCATTGTTTCCTCAAAGCCGTCGGGAGTGACCTTTATAAGACGGCGTGTTTCCGGATTCATTGTAGTGAGAGACATCATATCCGGCTCGTTTTCACCAAGACCTTTTGAACGCTGAATATTGAACTTTTTGTTTCCAATCATTTTCATGATATCGGCTTTTTCCTTTTCGGTATAGGCAAAATATGTCTTGTCCTTTGTGGTTATCTCAAAAAGCGGAGATTCTGCAATGTAGACATATCCCTGCTCAATAAGTGTAGGAGTAAGCCTGTAAAGCATGGTTAGTACAAGAGTCCTTATCTGGAATCCGTCAACATCGGCATCGGTACATATTATGATTTTATTCCACTTTAATCCGTCCAGATTGAAGTAGGAGAAATCCTTATTTGCCTTGGTTTTTACCTCAACGCCGCAGCCCAGTATTTTTATTAAGTCAACAATAATTTCATTTTTAAATATCTTGTTGAAATCAGCCTTAAGGCAGTTTAATATCTTTCCTCGTATAGGTATTACTGCCTGGAACTCCGATTCCCTCGCAAGCTTTACCGCACCAAGAGCCGAGTCGCCCTCCACTATATAAAGCTCACGTCTGTTAACGTCTTTTGTACGGCAGTCAACAAACTTTTTGACCATATTTGAAAGGTCGATAGTACCCGCAAGCTTTTTCTTGATATTCAGACGTGTCTTTTCAGCATTTTCACGGCTGCGCTTGTTAATCATTACCTGTTCGCAGATTTTCAGTGCCTCGTCGGGATTTTCTATAAAGTAAACTTCCAGCTGATGCTTTAAAAACTCAGTCATGGCGTCGTAAATAAACTTATTGGTTATTGACTTCTTTGTCTGATTTTCATAGGAGGTCTGTGTCGAAAATGACGAAGAAACAAGTATCAGGCAGTCTTCAACATCAGCAAAGGTGATTTTCCCCTCGTTCTGCTTGTACTTGTCATTCTGTTTCATGTAGGAGTCAATCTGCGAAACAAACGCCTGTTTTACCGCACGTTCCGGCGAACCGCCGTGTTCCAGAAAGCTTGAATTGTGGTAGTATTCTATCTTGTTCAGCTGATTTGAAAAGGTCAGCGCAAAGGACATCTTCACCTTGTATTCAGCCTTGTCCTCACGGTCACGTCCCTTTCTCTCCGCTTGCCAGAACTGTACTGAAGTAAAGTTTTTACCGTCTGCAATTTCATTTACATAATCGGTTATTCCGTTTTCATACCTGTACTCGGTTTCCTCAAAGCTGCCGTCCTCTTTCTGATTGCGGTAGACAAACAGCAGATTTGGGTTTATCACCGCCTGACGTTTCAGCACATCTCTGAAATATTCGTCTCTTACATTTATGTCTGTGAAAACTTCAAGGTCGGGTTTCCATTTTGTTTTAGTACCTGTCTGTTTCTGAGAGGTTTTCTTTTTGACAAGTCCGCCAACATTCTCGCCCTTTTCAAAGTGAAGATTGTATTTATAACCGTCACGGACAACCTCAACGTCCATAAATTCTGAGGCAAACTGTGTTGAACACAGACCGAGACCGTTGAGACCGAGAGAATACTCGTACATATCCGAAGTATCGTCGTACTTTCCGCCGGCATAAAGTTCGCAGTAAACAAGTTCCCAGTTGTAACGCTGCTCGGAGTTATTGAAGTCAACCGGACAGCCTCTGCCGAAATCCTCTACTTCTATTGTATTGTCATTATATTTAGTTACTATTATTTTATCACCAAAGCCGGAACGTGCCTCATCTATAGAATTTGAGATAACCTCAAAAACAGAATGCTCGCAGCCGTCAAGTCCGTCTGAACCGAAAATAACCCCCGGACGCTTTCTTACCTTGTCGGGACCTTTGAGCATTGTAATACTCTCATTACCGTAATCCTGAGTCTTTTTAGCCATAATTTCCGTCCTTTCATCAAAATTGCGATTTCAAACTATTTTATGATAACACAAATTTATTTTTTTTGCAAGTTTAAAAAATTATATTTTTTATAAACCGTTTTTCTTGACAAATCAGCTCGTATAAAGTATAATTAAAAAGTACATTTAAAAAGAAATGGAGATTGCCATGAAAATTCACTTCTATACAAGTGAATACATAGTCAGAAACGTCACATTTTAGACGTTTTACTGCTATGCCTTAATATGTATTATGACAGTCCTGCAGTAAACATAAATTTTCTGCAAGGCTGTTTTATTTTAGAACCTGTACCGACAGGACTATTCATACGTCTTTCCGGTAAAAATTGCCGCATTCTGCGTTAAAAATCTTTGTCGGGCGCAAGCCCGCCTGCAGATTTTTTCCTTGTCTGCATCAATTTTTCCTCGAAAATCCGCACAAATATCCCATCGGTACAGGTTCTTGGAATTGGAGATGTTAAAATGAAAAAGGAACTTGCAAAATCCTATAACCCAAAGGATTTTGAAGACAGAATTTATAAATTCTGGAATGACAGCGGCTGCTTTAAGGCTAAAGCCGACAAAAATAAGAAACCATATACAATCGTAATTCCGCCGCCGAACATTACAGGTCAGCTGCATATGGGTCATGCTCTTGATGAAACATTGCAGGATATTCTTATCAGATGGAAGAGAATGTCCGGTTATTCGGCACTCTGGCTGCCGGGTACTGACCATGCCGCTATTGCCACAGAAGCAAAAATCGTTGAGGCTATGCGCAAAGAGGGTATCACAAAAGAAGACCTCGGACGTGAAGGTTTTATGGAACGTGCATGGGCATGGAAAGAAAAATTCGGCGGAAGAATCGTTGAACAGCTTAAAAAACTCGGTTCCTCCTGCGACTGGTCAAGAGAACGCTTTACAATGGACGAAGGCTGTTCAAAGGCTGTAAAGGAAGTTTTTGTAAAGTACTACGAAAAAGGTCTTATCTACAGAGGCGAGAGAATTATCAATTGGTGTCCGCACTGCAAAACTTCCCTTTCTGACGCAGAAGTTGAATACGAGGATCAGGC
Organism: Ruminococcus sp. UBA1394; assembly: GCA_002305725.1. Lineage (GTDB taxonomy): Bacteria > Bacillota > Clostridia > Oscillospirales > Ruminococcaceae > Porcipelethomonas. The sequence continues at coordinate 5,664 of DBQM01000049.1, forward strand.
AGGACATTTCTGGCATATTCGCTACAAGATAAAGGACAGCGACAGTTATCTTGAGCTTGCTACAACACGTCCGGAAACACTCCTCGGCGATACTGCCGTTGCAGTAAACCCGAATGATGAGAGATACACGGATTTAGTCGGAAAGACAGTAATTCTCCCTATCGTTCACAGAGAAATACCAATCGTTGCCGATGATTATGTTGAAATGGATTTTGGTACAGGCGTTGTTAAGATTACACCGGCTCATGACCCTAACGACTTTGAAGTTGGTCTTAGACACAATCTTCCTGTAATCAACGTTATGACTGATGACGCAAAGATAACTGACGATTATCCGAAGTACGCCGGCATGGACAGATTTGAGGCAAGAAAAGCTATCGTTGCCGACCTTGAAGCTGAGGGCGCACTGGTTGAAATCGAGGATTACAGCCACAATGTTGGCACCTGCTACCGCTGCGGTACAACAGTTGAGCCAAAGGTTTCAACACAGTGGTTCGTTAAAATGAAGCCTCTTGCAGGTCCGGCTATTGACGCTGTAAAGAACGGCGAAACAAAATTTGTTCCGGAGCGTTTCAACAAGATTTATTTCCACTGGCTTGAAAATATCCGTGACTGGTGTATTTCAAGACAGATATGGTGGGGACATCAGATTCCTGCTTTCTATTGCGATGACTGCGGAGAAATGGTGGTTACTAAGGAAGACAAGGCATTCTGTCCTAAGTGCGGAAAGGAAATGCGTCAGGACCCTGATACTCTTGATACATGGTTCTCGTCTGCCCTCTGGCCGTTCTCAACTCTCGGATGGCCTGAAAAGACAGAAGATTTAGAGTATTTCTATCCGACAAATACACTCGTAACAGGCTACGACATCATCTTCTTCTGGGTAATCAGAATGATGTTCAGCGCCATTGAAAATACTGGCAAAGTTCCGTTTGATACTGTTCTCATTCACGGTCTTGTGCGTGATTCACAGGGCAGAAAGATGTCCAAGTCCCTCGGAAACGGTATTGACCCTCTTGAAGTTATTGACGAATACGGCGCAGACGCTCTGAGATTCATGCTTGCAACAGGAAATTCCCCGGGCAATGACATGAGATATATTGACGACAAGGTTAAGGCTGCAAGAAACTTTGCTAACAAGCTGTGGAATGCGTCAAGATTTATCATGATGAACCTTGATGACGATTTTGAAATAAAGGGACTTCCAGACGAGCTTGCTCTTGAGGACAAGTGGATTGTAAGCAAGTTCAACACTCTTGCAAAGGAAGTCAATGAAAACCTTGAAAAGTTCGAGATAGGCATTGCGGCCACAAAGCTTTACGACTTTATCTGGGACGTTTACTGCGACTGGTACATTGAGCTTACAAAGCCGAGAATTCAGGCAGGCGGTGAGACTAAGTCAACTGCACAGGCAGTTCTTGTATGGGTAATGCAGGGAATGCTTAAACTGCTCCACCCGTTTATGCCGTATATTACCGAGGAAATCTGGCAGGTTCTTACAAATGAAAGCGGTTCTATTATGCTGGCAGACTTCCCGGTTTACGAGGAAAAGTACTCATTTGCCGCAGAGGAAGAGGATTTCTCAAAGATAATCGACGCTATCAAGGCAGTTAGAGCAAGAAGAACTGAGATGAACGTTCCACCGTCAGTCAAGGCTAAAATATTTGTTGAAACACAGTTTACTGACCTCTTTGGCAAGTGCAGCGTATTCTTTGAAAAGCTTGCGTCTGCATCCGGAATTGAGGTTGCTGAAAAGTACGAAATCGAAGATGCAGTAACTGCTGTTACTGACTGTGCAAGACTCTTTATCCCGCTGAATGAACTTATCGACAAGGACAAGGAAATGGCACGTCTTGAAAAGGAAATGGCAAAAGTCCAGAAAGACATTGACTTTTTGAGCGGAAAGCTTAACAATCAGGGATTCCTTGCAAAAGCGCCGGAAAAGCTTATTGAGGCTGAAAAGGCTAAGCTTGCAAAGGCAGAAGAAAAAATGGCTAAAATAAAGCAGTCTATGGATGCTCTTAAGTAATATCCGATAAACTAAAAGTAACCCGGAAAGATTATTCTTTCCGGGTTATTCTGTTATATTTTCACTTTACGTTCTGATGAACAGTTTTTTTATTCCTGAAAACACAAAATCAAAAAAACCTTTTACTACATTGAAAAAAAGACGTATTTTGTATCGGATCGTACGCTGAAGGCGTTCCTCCTTATCCACACGGTCCATCATATCAGTAAATTCTTCATAGTCAATATCATATTTCCGGTAAATATCCCTTGTGACCTGTGCATTGTTTTTTAACAGATCCACCATAAAATATTCTGTCGGAACAGCAGTATTTTCACACTTGGGACAGCATACATTTTCCTCAGACGTTGCCGGGAAATACTGCTGACAAGTTCTGCAAACAAACAGTCTAAGCATATTTTTCTCCGCAATCAATAATTCAGCTGCATTATATAGTCATCCATAACAAAGCCGCTACCGATATCTGATACCACAGAATCAATCACTTCAAATCCCAAATGTCTGTAAATGGATATAGTGTCATCGTTATGCTTATTTACAGTAAGGTATACAGCCTTCAAATTATTTTCAGATGCAAACTGTCTGATATTTTCAAGCATAAGCTTTGACAAGCCATTTCCTCGGTATTCAAGCTTTACATAAAGTTTGCTGAGAAACACCCGGTTTCCGTCAATTTTATAGCCGCAGTATCCGGCTTTTTCGCTGCCGGAAAAAACCATAAAATAGTGCATACCCTCAGAAATCTGCTTTTTTATCGGTTCATAACTCTGAAATTTTTCCAGCATATAATCCACCTGCGCCTGACCTATAATCGGAACAAAATGCTGATTCCAGATTTCCTTTGCCAAAGCCTCAATGCATTGAATTTCATCATCTGAAATGACAGGTTTAATTTCGTAATCCACTTGTCTGTCCCCCTGTCATTTAAGCTTTGTACCGCATCTGCTGCAGAAAGATGCAGTTTCCTTATTTTCAAAAGAGCACTGCGGACAGATATTCTGAATTTCTGACTTAGTTACATTTTCTGTTACAGACTGTTCAGTCCGGACTGCTGACGGCTCAACCGGTGTGTTAAGCGGAGCAACAGGGATTTCAGTCTTAACCTCTCCGATAGTTTTCGAGGACTTGTACTTTTTATTTGCAGCCACACCGACAGCCATAATAAAACCGCCCAAAGCAACAAAGACTAAAGATAAAACATAAAATGGTGTTTTTACAGACGAAAGAATCTGATCTGCCATGTCAATATCAGGAACAAATGTAAAGGTCAGTACTGATGCAAGTACAAGCAGGGACGGAATCAGCACAGCAATACCATATCTGATCATCATTTTTGATGCACGTCTTTCATTCACCTTGTATACAATCAGCCACTGAATGAAAATAACCGCCATAAACGCAATCAGAAAAATCACGTTTGCATAGGAGAAAAATGTCTGCACAAGCTTTGTCATGAATGTTGTGTCAAGGACATCTTTTGAAAATTTCTCAAAATCATCAAGCGCGGACAGATCTTCTTTCAGTTCTGCTTTGTCCGGTTCAAGAAAACGCAGTCCTGCCTCATTGAAAAGCAGTTCCTGGTTATCATCAATAAGCTTTACTATATCATCAGATGTTATGTACGGCAGTTCACCGTCGTCAAGAGCGAAATTCTGGTACGCATTTATCTTTTCAACAAGAAAATCCTTTATAAACGGGTCTTTCAGAAGATTGTCAACATTCTCCACTGTTATACGCTCGTCTGCAATATACTCATCATAGATATACCGGTCAAGCTTTTTGCCGTTATCCACTTCAATTTCGGCAAGTTCAACTTCCTCCACCGATTTCACAAGCAGATTTTTGTTTACAACAGTTCTGAGAGAAAGGGTCAATATCAGACATAAAGCCGAAATCATCAGCAGGATAAAACAGATTACTGTATTAGTCCTTACTCCCCCGTTATTCTTTTTCGGTGCTTTCTGACCGCATACACAGGTTTCATTTGCATAAACCTTTTTACCGCAATTTTCACACTGCATGAAACAATTCCTCCATATTAATATTACTTTAATTATAACATTGAATAGAAATTATGTCAATGTTTTTACAACAAAAAAGGACGGTCGCCGACCGCCCCAATGTATTATTTTGGTATACTATTCCATTTTGTTTCAATATCTGCCTTAACATAGCTGTCATAGTCCGTATTGCCGTGACCTCCGCCACAGCCGCAGTAGACACCCACATAGTTGTCCGTCTCCGAATCGGAATATACAACATGAGTCACCTTGTAATTTTCAATGACGATTGCCCATTTGCCGTCATTGAGATGGCTATTCAGAGCGGAAAGTTTTTCAACAAAACGCTCTGCCTCTTTTTGATAGTCACCGTTTGTATCATTAGTTACAAAGCTTAAATTGCCAAATATAAGTATTTTATCGGAAGGACTGCCAAAAAGCAACTTTTTTTTGTCGTCCGTTATCGCCATGTCAATAGCCTGATATTTCTGTGCAACAGTCTGAGCTGCATCAAAAATTGACTCCGCCTGTTTCTGCGCCGAATTGTATTTCGATTTTGAAACCTGTCTTACCATATTTGGCACAGCAACTGTTGCGAGAATTCCAATAATTGCGATAACAACAACAAGTTCAATAAGGGTAAATGCTTTCAATGTATGTTTTTTCATTTAATGTCCCCTTTTATGCAATTTTTGTAGGGGACGGCGCCCTCGACGTCCCGCATTTTAAATGTTAATGAACTGGTTACACACGGGACGTCGTAGGCGCCGTCCCCTACAGATTTAATGCAAATAAGGTTCCCGAAAAACAGGAACCTTATTTAGAATTTATTTCAGGAAGGGAAAACTTGAAAATTATTACGAACCTGATGTACCACCCTTGGCAGTTGCTAATAAAGCTTCAGCAGCTGCAGCGTTTGCAAGTGCTGCACTCTGTGCATCTGTAGCTTTATTAGGATACATACCCACATATTTGTCTTTACCAAAAACAGCAGCTACAACTTCACCATTAGCTCCAAACTCAACAGCCCAGTGACCATCTTCCAAATCCGGAAGAGCAGCTACTAAAGCATCTTCAAAAGGAGTAGCAGTTCCTCCCTCACCTTCTCCTTCTTCTGCTTTATATTTTGTACCACTAGCAAATGAAGCTGTTGTTCCGTTAGCTTCAAGTTCAGCAGCTACAATTGCAGCCTGTTCTGCAAGTTTTGCAGCTGAATCGTTTGCTGCAGCAATCTTTGAATCCTTAACCTTACCAAAAAGTGTAGGAACAAGAATTGTAGCCAGTACACCGATAATCGCAATTACAACGATAAGTTCAACAAGGGTGAAACCTTTAACATTTTTCTTCTTACCAATTTTAGCAGCTTTCAGTGAATAGTTTTTAATTTTGTTCAGTTTTTTCATAAATAAAACCTCCTAAGTGAATTATAAAAAATTCGTAAAATTATTAAGAGAATTTCTGACGTCGTATGTATCTCTTTGGTATGTATATATAATACCATAGGCAAATTCAATTGTCAATAGATTTGAAAATCTTCTACACATAGGGCGTCGAAAACGTTTTATTTTTTTATTTTTTCGTCAATTTATACAAAAGTTATCAGATAAACGCACAACCATGCACTATCTTGCATTAAGAAATCGGTAAAATTCCTGTTTATCGTGGCATTTTTCAAGAGCGTGTTCTTCTTTGATAATACCCCTCTTTGTAAGCCTTGCAAGTTCCTGGTCAAGACTCTGCATTCCGCTTTGTTTTCCGGTCTGGATAGCCGACTGGATAAGGTGAACCTTGTTATCTCTTATCATTGCGGCGCAGGCGTCGGTTACATTGAGAATTTCCTGTGCGGCAATTCTGCCCTTGCCGTCAGCTGTCGGAATAAGTGTCTGGGAAATTACAGCAACAAGAACGTTTGCCAGCTGTGCCCTTATCTGCTGCTGCTGATGCTCCGGATAAACGTCGATAATACGGTTGATTGTGTCGGACGCACTTGTTGTATGCAGGGTCGAGAATACAAGGTGTCCCGTTTCAGCAGCTGTAACGGCGGCTGAGATTGTTTCAAAGTCACGCATTTCTCCTACGAGGATAACGTCAGGGTCCTCACGGAGAGCGGCTCTGAGGGCGGCGGCGAAGTCGGGGACGTCCATTCCCACCTCACGCTGATTGACCATACAGCACTTATGCTCGTGCATATACTCGATAGGATCCTCAACTGTTATTATATGCGCACTTCTGTGAGTGTTGACATAATCTATCATGCCGGCAAGAGTTGTTGATTTACCGGAACCTGTAGGACCTGTTACAAGAATAAGACCTCTCGGACGCATACAGAATTCCGAAAGAATCTGCGGAAGCTTCAGATCCTCAAGAGTTGGGATATCGTTTCTGAGAAGACGTATGGCAATAGCAAGGTTTCCACGCTGAAAGTATACGTTTACTCTGTGACGGAATCCGCTTTCTGTAACGTATGAGAAGTCTGTGTCAATGTTCTGGGCAATACTCGCTTTCTGTGCATCATTGGTCATCTGTTTCATAATGTCCATTATGACGTCATTTGTCAGAACAGGATAACCGGACATCTGCTTTAGCGAACCGTGCAGACGAACGACCGGGGGAATTTCAGTTGTGAAGTGAAGGTCAGAACAGCCGAGTGCTCTTGCCTCGTCAAGAATTTTGTTGATACTAATCATTTTTTCCTCCTTAAATTGCGTATGTTACTCTTACAAGTTCATCAATTGTAGTTGTACCATGCTGGACAAGAACTGATACGTTGTCACGCAAAAGTTTTGTACCGTGAGTCTTAGCCGCCTTTTCAAGCTGGTCTTTGTTAGCGCCGTTTACAATCATCTCTGAAATATCATTTGTACAGTGAATTATCTCATGAATAGCGGTTCTTCCCTTATAGCCTGTGTTATTGCATTCAGGACAGCCGCATGCCTCATAAATCTGGATAGAGTTTTCAATACCCATAAGCTCGTTTTCTTCGGGTGTTGACATTCTCATCTTTTTACATTTAGGGCAGAGAACTTTTACAAGTCGCTGTGCAACAACACCGATGAGTGAGGACGCAACCATGTATGACGGTACGCCCATGTCAACAAGACGGGTGATAGTCGAAGCGGCATCGTTGGTATGGAGTGTTGAAAGTACAAGGTGTCCGGTGATAGCGGCTCTGATACCGATTTCGGCAGTTTCTGCGTCACGCATCTCACCGATCATTACTATATCCGGGTCCTGACGGAGAATTGAACGGAGCGCTGCCGCAAAGGTCATGCCGGCTTTTGAATTTACCTGAACCTGGTTTATTCCGTCAATATTCTTTTCGACAGGGTCCTCAACGGTGATTACATTTACATTCGGCTTTGCAATTTCCCCAAGCGCCGCATAAAGAGTTGTGGTTTTACCGGAACCGGTAGGACCTGTTACAAGTATAACGCCGTGAGGACATTTAAGCATTTTCTCGAACATTCCGTAGTTGTAATCGGTCATGCCCAGGTCTGTGATTTTTCGCAGAGAAATAGAACCGTTTGAAAGAATACGGATAACTATCTTTTCGCCGTTTACTGTAGGAAGTGACGAAACACGGACGTCAAGGGTAACGCCGTCTACTACCTGTGTGAAACGGCCGTCCTGCGGGATACGCTTTTCAGCAATATTCATGCCGCTTATAAGCTTTAAACGGGTCGCAAGGGAATTGTGGACAACGTTTGAAACGTTCATCAGTTCAACAAGGTCGCCGTTTACACGGACACGGATTCTTGTATACTTTTTAAACGGCTCAATATGTATATCAGTAGCGTCAGCACGGAAACCGTTTTCAACAATTGTAGTTGCAAGCTTTACGATAGGCGCACTTTCAATCCGTTCCTTTGAACCATCGTCAACATGTTCCTCAGCGCTGTGCTGTGAAACGTCCTCCATAACGCTGTCAACGCTCTGTTTCTGATAGGTTTTTCCGATAGCCTTGTTTATTGCAGTCTTTGTCGCAAGAACAGGTATCGTGTCCATACCTGTGGATATTTTAATGTCTTCAAGAATGTTAAAGTTGATAGGGTCGTCCATTGCAACCGTAAGACGCTTTCCCTGTATGCTTATACCAATTACTGTGTGCTTTTTGGCAAGCGCTTCGGGTATCTTGCTTGCTGCTTCCTCATCTATTTTCATGTTGGATAAATCCACAAAAGGTACTTTCAGCTTGCTTGAAAGCGCCTGTGCAAACTTTACCTCTGACAACATACCCAGTTCTATGATAACCTCGCCGAATCTCTTTGTCCCCTGGGATTCTTTCTGTGCCTGCAGGGCTTTCATAAGCTGTTCTTCGGTGATAAGTCCCTTTGAAACAAGATAATCACCAATTCTGAGATTTTTCATTTATAACCTCCGGAATAAAATAAACTTGTAATTATAATCATAATGTGTTAAAATAAATATATACAATATAACAATAACATCGGAGGGTAAATGATGTCCGACACACTTTTAGGTCTTGAATATTTAGACACAAGCTTTTATATTATATTCTATACAATTATTTTTGTATTCGGTATATGCATCGGCAGCTTTTTAAATGTTGTTATCTGCCGTCTTCCCAAAGGAGAATCACTAATCAAAAATTCGTCCCATTGCGTCAGCTGTGGGGAGAAAATAAAATCATATGACCTTATACCGTTATTCAGCTGGATTTTTCTGAGAGGAAGATGCCGCAGCTGCAAAGCAAAGATCTCTGCAAGATATCCGGCTGTTGAGCTTTTGAACGCTCTTATATATATTATAACCTTTATGGTCATGGATTTCAATGTCAAATCCATAATTTTATGCATTTTCTTTTCAGTTCTTATCGTTATCGGCTTTATTGATTTTGATACTCTTGAAATTGACCTCAGACTTCTGGCAGCAATAACAATTCTTGCCGTCCTGTCCGCAATATTTACTGACAGTCTAACAATTTTACAGCGAATTGCAGGCGGACTGCTTATAAGCGTACCATTTTTCCTTATCGGTGAAATTTCCGCAGAAATAATACAGAAAAACACCGGTGAAAGAATTAGAGGAATTGAACTTGGGGACACGCTCCTTATGGCATCTTCCGGACTTCTCATAGGCAACAAGGCAATTGTGATATCCGCCTTTTTCGGTATCATTACCGCAGCAATCGGCGGACTTATCCAGAAAAAGCTTAACGGCGAATCCAAATTCGCTTTCGGGCCTTATCTTTCAATAGGTCTGTTTATTGGCACTCTCTGGGGAAATCAGTTGGTTGACTGGTGGTTAAATATGTTTATATAAGGCTTTCAGGCAGTTCTTGCGGACTGCCTGATTTTTTATGGAATTATGATTTCAGGGATAGTGTAGATGATGTAGGTGTTGCCATTTTTAAAAAAATCATCATTATCAGTTCCGTCAGGATTTTTTTCATCAATTGAAAAGTTTTTATAAGCAGAAGCTGAACGTACCGAACCTTCTTTTGACAAATCTTTATTCCCCCACTGATCAGTAATTGAATCTTCAGAGTAACCTTCTTTAACAGCCATCGTCGAACGCTGATTAATATTAAAAAAAGTAAGACCTATTTTTTTCTCCTGATTCAGCTTTCTTATTTTGCCGTCATCCTCTTTGGTGACACCGCTATATTCAATATTCATTTTTATAGTCATATTTGGCGGTGTTAAATCCCAGCCATCGTCATCAATACTGAATATGTAATCATCATAAAATTCTCTATTAATAGAAGTGCTTTCAATAAAATTATTACTTACACTACCATTTGATTTATATTCAAATTTATAAGTATAAATTGTAACAAATCCATCATTAGCAATTTCCATAACATTTACCTTTTTTCCGTCACACTCAGCCGAATCATCATAATAATATTTACTAAAAAATTCTAACGGTTTTGCATTAGTATAAGTTTTCTCATAAGTATTAGTAGATTCATTGTAAGTAAGAACAGGTAAAATATCAGTTATTTCTGTATTAAGCATTTTATCAACCATTTTATCTCCGCTTACACCGGTTAAGTCATAACCATGATACACATTAACCCTGTCCGCATATTTCAGATTATCCTGAATATACCTTGAAATATTATCAATATCAGCGCTTGCACCCTCCTGGGAAGCTGTTTTGTTAAAAAGCTGCATAGCCGGTCTTATCATTGCCATTGCCCCAACTGCAATAACGGAAAAAATCGCCATTACTATAACAAGTTCCAGAAGAGTAAAGCCTTTAAGTTTCTTTTTCATAATCATGCCCCTATTCTGATACTTCAAAATATTTAAAATCTCCGCCGTCATCAATTCCGGAAGAATCAGTTACAACATATTTTTCCACCGGAACCGTATATGATTTACCATTAATAACTATTTCCATGGAATCTGCACTTCCATCGGGCTGGGTTACAAGCGCTCCGTTACGCTGCTCTGCCTGAGGCGCTTCATCAGAAATTTTCTTGTTCAGACGATCAGTCTTGCGCACTATATTGCACACCCCCGCAACGGCTGAGGCAAGCAGAGCAGAAATGATTGTGAAAACTGCAAGCGCAACAAGTACTTCAACAAGAGTCATACCTTTTAATTTTTTCTTCATTTTCTGCTCTCCTTTCTTTAGTAGGACTGGTAATAAAGGGTTGTGAAAATTCCAACATCTGAATCACCAGGCGGCGTTGATGAACCTCCGCTTTCGTCGATATAAACATAGTTTGAAGATTGTATAACTGCGCTCTTAAATATACCACTTCCCATTATATTGATAAGGTATTTACCATTTTCAAAATACGCACCGCTTTTAACATCATAATTTACATTAGGTCCATAAATATATCCGGCTATCAAACTGCCATCGCCCAATGTCATATTTAATTCTTCATCATTGTCAAAGTAGAAATATATATTTGGCGGTTTAACAGTCAGTTCATTTATATCAATTGAACCAGATTTCATATTTCCAGAATCATCATACAATTTTTTATAAAGCGATTCGGGCATCACAGATACATTATTTGTGCCAGTCCAGTCTATACCCTTACCTGTTGTTTCGCCTGTTGCTTTAATTTCCATACCGGACTTGGGAACAAAAAAGTTTACCTTTCCATTGTCATCATCAACAACAACTAAATGAGTACCAGAGTTTACCTTAAAATTATACAAACCAATATATAAGGTTTTATTATCAGGTGGGTTGATATATATTGTTCCAGTCAAAGTGCCTGTAAAAATACAGTTTTCTTCAATTGGTTTGCTTTTATCTACTGATGAAGTATTTCCATCTTTATCAACCTTAGTCCAGTTAGTACCATTTGCAAGATATGTATCCACATCTTTAAATTCACTCTCTACATCAGCATATGTTTTAGCATTAGACACAATTTGCTTTCTAAATGATTCGCTCTTAAAGCTTGTGCTGACAAAACCACCGTTAGTATCAATGACCTTATCCTTTTTCATTGAATCAGGGAATGTTACGGTATTAACGACTGCATTCAAAAAGTCAATATACTGTTTATCATAATCATATGTACCGACCTCTTTATATATTGTATCGCCGTTATTTGCTATTGAAATTCTCATTACACTGCCGTCTTTTTCAAGCTTTACAGATTTGTCAATATCGTCAATATAGATTGTATTGCTGTTCCAGGCAAACGCATTATCATTTGCCTGCTTTAAAAGTTTCAGTTTGTCCGTACCGCTGACTTTAATATCTCCAGTTCTTCTTATATCTACATTTAATACTACACTTACTGAATTGACAGATATATATTTTCCTTCATCTTCTGTATATGTATCATAAGGATAAAATTGTAATCGAATATATCCTTTAATTGAATTTAAAGACCAAAAATATTCAGCTGGAATACTAAGTTTACCATTATCAAAGTCATAGGGTATTTCAAATTTCTGATTTGATGGAACAATTTCGCAGACAATTTTACAGCCATTATTATTTAGATCATCTAATTCCGAAATATCAATTGTAAACTCTTCAATTGTTACATTATTAGTATTTCCCCAAGAATAAACTTTATCAAATACAGCTTCAGAAAAATCATTTGAAAAATCATAATGTATAATTATTGAACCTGTACCAGCATTTGTTAAATTAACCTGCTGTGCTTGTTGATTATTTACATCATCAGTAATTTCTCTTTTTCCGGATAACATAACTTTCTCAACATTATATTGAATATAATCTTCAACATAACTAATTCCATTTACTGTCTGACCAGCTGCAATATTAAAATTATCGAGGTTTGTAAATAAACCGCCATGAAAAGTATATTTGCAATTGCTTCCGGCTGCTGCAAGATTAACAGAATCTGCAACAACTGAACCTGTAGTTTTATAGCTTATATTTGGATTCCAATACAAACCACAAAAATTCAATGAATTTGCAATAGCATTATTTGCTAATGTACCGCCATAGCCGTCAGTTCCCTCATTATATGTTTCAACATTAAGTTCACCCATACTATATATATTTCCGCCGGTATATAAATTGCCGTTCGGACTTGCAGCATCTACCTTTCCTGTATTCCATGAATGAACGCCTGATTCTACGCCAGAGGATTCTGAATTAACCATTATATAAGATGGCGTTGTTTGTGAATACAAATAAACATCACCATAAGCTTTAAATTGATTTTTAGCACCATGAAATCCTATGCTGTCCGCCATAAAAATAAATGGATGATCAATGTCACCTATTGTCATATAATGTTGTGTACCTGTTGTTTTTCCTTCGCTGTCAACATAATAACCGTCAAATGTACCATTAATAAAAGCATACGGCAAAGCTGTGTATAATACGTTATCTACTTTTTCTGTAAATTTCAGCTCATTGCGCATTGAACTGTCGAACATATATACGTTCTTGTCCACATATATGCCTTTGTTAAAATCATCTAAATATGCTCTTAAACCTCCGTTTGCACCGCCATATAAAAGCAAATTTCCCTGTGTTCCATATGTACCATTAATATATAAAGGCTGGCTGTTGCCTTTACCGATAATAACATCAACCGGGCTGTCAATACTTGTATAAACATCACCATATACCGGAATAGTATTACATGGTCTAAAATCTGTATTACCCATAATTGTCAGCGCATTTTTAAAAAGCGGCGGATTATCCTCTTTACCGTTATAGCAGTAAAGAGAAACAGTATTTTCCTGTCCAAGCATTTTTACTGTTGCACTTAATTTATAGACATTATTTTCACTTTTCTTTTTATCAGAAAGATTTAAACCAAAATTATATCCTGCCTTTTCAAGGTTTTCAATTGTATCAAGAACTTCAATTTTTGCAGATGTAACTTTTCCCATTGAAGAATCAATAGAATTATTTAATATGTTTAATTCATCTGGGGTAAGTTCTCCAACAGCTGCTGTTCCATTCTCTTCAAGAATTTTCATCATGCTGTCCACAACCGACCTTGCTGTATACTGCGTCTGATTGTTTGCATATGAATTAAAAGCACGTCTGTTTGCAGCTGAAGCAAGAGTAAGGGCAGCAAAAACGAAGACAGTCATAATCATCATAACTGCTACAACAGTATACAAAACTGAACCTTTAAGCTTGTTTTTTCTGTACTTTTTAATCATATTATCACCCGCTCTTTAATTACCCGTTACTGCTGCGGTTCTGTTGCCTCAATCTCTCCGCCGATATCCACATCAGATATCATCTGGGCATAATATACATTAATAGTTATATCTCCGCTCAGAACAGCATCAGGATTAGTGTTATAAGAATTGTTATTAATAGTCAGAGATTTGATTTCAATTGATTTTCCCGAATCCTTTATGTCCTGCATAAACTGCATAAGACCCGCTCTTGTTGCATTATAGTCAATTGTAATAGTACCGCATGGAAGGCTCTGATTTTCTTCTTCGGTTTCCTGGGAACTGTCAGATGAATTTTCCGTTTCGGATGTATCATTAAGATTTGCTGACTGACCGATTGAATATTCAAGTGACTCAGTTTCAAGTGAATAAGGCTTCAGCTCAACAATGGAAGGGTCGGTAAATGACGCATTTGTGTTGATATAAATTCCGTTTTTATCTATATATTCCTGAATAAATCTTTCAAGAGTATATGCCCTTTTAATATCAACAAAAAGACTTCCTATCTGTACTGATTCATCATATTTCTTCTGAACACGTTCTTTTATTGCATCAACCTGCTTGATTTTGCCATTAAGTTCATCCCATTGCGCCTGAGCAGAACTTAATTCACTTTCCGCTGTCGATATATCCTCAAATTTCGGTTTTATTAACAGCATTACCCCTGCAACTATTATTAAAATCACCAAAACTACAAGTACAATTATACGATCACGATAACTGAGTTTCTGCATATCTTTTTCACTCCCTTTGTATCAGTTCTGAACATCAGTTGCCTCTTCCGTCGGAAGTTCAATAGGTGAAAGAGGTATCTGTATTTCATAATTTACAACTTTACTGCTAAATTCATTATATGAAATATTGTAGCCATTGTATATTACATCAGCAAACTCGCTGTGCGTCAGCAGTTTTTCAACGATCAATGCCGGCAGGGTCTGTGACGGGTCGCTGTCAGCAGCAGTTCTGATACTCAGAGTTATTGTGTAATTATCATATGTAAAATTATTTATCTGCGCCCAGAGATTAAGTTCATTTGCAGCATTTATCATTTCACTTTCAATTATATTAAAATAATCCTGTGAAATAGAAGGATGTGTTTTGAAAGCATCTGCGGCTGTACTTATACCGTTTCTGTACTGATTAATCTTTTCTTCCTGCATTGAAAGTGTATTGAATAAATCAAGCTTATCCTGATTGCTGCTGATTTTACTTTCAACACTGCTTAATTCATCCGATACAGATTCATATTTCATATTCGCACCAAACCATACTCCTCCTACAGCCGCAGCAGTAATACCAAGGGCTGCAACAAGAAGAACAGAATAAGATGTATCAGACTGAACTTTACTCTTATGTACAGTATCAGTTTCAAGCAGATTTACTTTTTCGACAGACTTGTTTCTTTTGAATAACGCTCCTATAGCATTTGCATACTGTGAAAAATCAATATTTTCACAGCCCTTCACCTGAGGAGGTACTTTTATTGTGGTAACATTCAGTTCCATCTGTTCTGTCGCTTTAATTATATCTTCAATATTTTCCAGATCACCATAAAAAACAACATTTTCAATTGAATGGTCAGTTTTACGGGTTTTCTGGAACTGAAGCATTCTGAAAATATTCTCATTAACAGCCTGAGTCATATAATCAGAAGCAAATCCATAATCAGAAGGAGATACATCTGTAAATCTTGAAAATGCAAGCTTTAAATCGTCATACAGATTTATGCTTAAAAAATTCTTGTCAATCTGAACAGCAAGAAGAGGCATTTTCAGACAATATTTTATATCTGAAAGAATAATTTTAGAAATACAGTTACAACCAATCATAACCGATTTCAGAGAGATTGAAAGCATTGAAAATAATTTTTTGATATTTTCAATCATTTCATAAGGACAGGCAGTTGCGAGAATTTTAACAATTTCTGTCTTTTTATTCTCATCTTTTCCGGCACATTCATCAACAATAATATATGAAATGCTATATGTATCGTCTAAGCCCAACTGCGCCTGCATTTCGGCTCTTACCATTTTAAGGAATTGTTTACCTTTGGCTTTTGGGATTGAAAGTTCCTTAAAAATTGTCAGATTTGATGACAAACTCACAATTGCCGTTTTTTCCTTCATTTTTTTAGCTTTAAGTGTCTCATCAATTTTAGAAGCTAAAGCCGGAATATCAGATATTGTTCCATTCTCAATACTGTTATCTTCAATATCAATTGTAACAGCATCAGAAATTTTAATCTTTCCTGCACTTTCATAGCCTTTTACGATTCTAATTGTTTTATCAGTTATATCAAATGAAAGCATTAGCCTACCGCCTTTTCTTTTATTGAATATTGTCAAATGATGAATAGAGTGCCGGTAAAACAGAAGCAACAATTAATCCAACCATTACACCAAGAACTATAATCATTACAGGTTCAAGCATTGAAACAAGACGCTGTACTGCAGAGTCAGACTCTTCTTCATAATAATCGGAAGACTTTGTTAAAATATCATCAAGAGAACCTGATTCCTCACCAACATAAATTATTGAACAAAACATTGAATCAAAAATTTCAGTTCTCTGAATAGCAGAAGATAACGCAGCACCTTGTTTTACTTCATCAATAACTTTTGAAAATTTTTCATCTATGTAACTGTTTCCAAGAATTGCAGAAGCTCTCTGAAGACATTCTACCATTGGAATACCGCTTGAATAAAGTGAGGACAGAGTTCTGGCAAATCTTGCTGTATAAATTGTTACAATAAGTTTTCCGAAACCCGGACCTTTAATCAATAATTTATCAAATTTCAGTCTTACTGAAGGTACTTTCAGGAGATATCTGATAACAAAGAATAAAACAACAACAATACCAATTAAAATGTACCAGCGCTGAGTCAGAAAATCACTTACAGCAAGCATACCTTTTGTAAGAGTTGGCATTGTATCCGGATCATCAAACATCTCAACAAAGGTCGGCATAATAAACGTAAACATACCTATAACAATAACAACGGACATAATAAGCAGAATCATCGGATACATCATGGCACTTTTTACAGTATTATTCATTTTGTTTTCCTTGGCATAATGATCAGACATTCTCTGCATAATTATATCAAGCGAACCACTGGTTTCACCAGCATTTACCATTGAAATAAGAAACTGAGGAAATGTTCCCGAATGCATTTCCAATGCTGCTGAAAAAGATTCACCTTTTTGTACATTTTCATAAATATCCTGCCAGACAGCTTTTGCACTTTCCGAAGGTTGTTCTCTTGCAAGTATATCCAGCGCTTTGACTAATGTGAGACCGGATGTAAGCATGGCACTAAGCTGTCGGCAATTAAAAGCCAGATCCTTTGTTTTGAATTTCTTTACAGATTTTTTTGCCTTTGCTGCCGTTTCATTGTAATCGGTACAATATAATCCCTTTTGATGTATCTTATCTAAAAAGTCTTTTTCATCTTCAGCTTCAAGAGAGCCTCTGACATTTTTTCCATTTGCATCCTTAGCAACATATGAATAATTAGGCATCACAAACCTCCTATATAAGCTTTTACTAATAAATTATACCATTAAAATAATAAAATTGCAAATTCAAAAGAATAAAATTAATTAAAACGTTAAAAATAAATTTGAGGTGATAAACGTGGACAGAGACTATATTAACTGCAGTGAAATGCCGCTGGGTCTGGGTATGGCGCTTTCAAGAAATATCCCTGCTATGGAACAATTTTCTAAAATGACAACTGCTGAAAAAAAATCCTTTATAGATGGTTGTAAAAATGTTAATTCAAAAGAAGAAATGCAGGAATATGTTGATACTTTAATAAAAAAACCATTTATTTAACATCAAATCTTTCTATTATAATAACACGTTTTTTCATGATTGTCAATATGTTACTGTTTTTTGCATTAAGATTTCAAATATTTGTTTATATTGTTGGTGTAACAGAAATAAAAAAAGGGCGATAAACGCCCTTTTTTTATTATAAAATTTTATTACTGAGGACCGAGCTTATCATAAGATACCATCATTGCAACATAGTTGAGGATGATAGCACTATCAGAAGAGTTTATATAATTATCGTAAGCACAGTTAGCATTAATAAAGCCCTGATCTGTCAGTGTGTTTTTGCTCTGATTGAGGAGATACATATTCAATGTCACAACGTCAGATACGTTAACACGACCATCAACGTTTACATCGCCCCATTTTGCATTTGCAATATCTGACTGGTTAGTATTAGCTGTTGGATCATCACCTGTTTCGCCTGTTTCATCAGTTGCATCTGTTGCATCTGTTGTTGATGAACCAGATACAGTAACCTTAACAGTTACAGTCTGTCCGCCTGCAGTTACAGTAATTTCAGCTGAACCTTCAGCAACACCAGTAACAGTACCATCAGCAGCCACCTTAGCGATTGACTCATCACTTGACTTGAATGTTGCATCAACAGCAGAACCATTGATTGTCGGAACAAGCTTTTCAGTTTCTCCAACAGCAACATTTATGCTTGTAGGCTTAACAACAAGTTTATCCTCATCTGATACAGATGCTTCATCCTGGAGGAATGATGTTACCCAAACAAGTGGAGCATTCCAGTTGATTGTAACTTCGTTTACAGACCAAGCTTCAATTGAGTCAACATAGCATCTCTGTGGTGCAAGCTTGCCCCTCTGGTAACCAAGACCGCCTATATATGGATCCTGCATACCTGAACCAGGTCCGCCTGAAAGAATACCGTCCGGAGCCTCTGGGAAAGATGTATCAAGTTCGTTAGACCAGTATCTGTGGTGAGGTCTCTGGAGTGCATAAGAACCATAGCCAGTTACATATGAGAATGAAAGTGGGTTACGTCCAAGGAGATAGTCCATAGCAGTTGTAACACCGTTGAGGTACTTCATATCGCCTGTTTCGTCATATGCATAAGCCATAACGATTGCGTTGTTGATAACAAATGAGTTTGAACCCCATTCATAACCTTCAATTTCAATGAGCTTGCCATTTTCGTCATAACCGATATTTACACCATCAGTAAATACAGCAGAAGCATATGGAATACCATAACCCTGTTCATCTTCCTTTGCTACATATGCATCAGCAGCAGCTTCAAGTGAAGAAGTAAGTGATGAAATTTCTGAAGCCTGAAGCTTATCCTGATTCAGTAAGAGTGACAATGAACCACATGAAGCTGTATTACCCCAGTTGAAGGAGCTGAATGAGCCATTGTTCTCTCCACCATCAAGTGTTGTGAGAACCTTGAATGCATCAGAGTAACTCTTTACATCATTGTAGTATGTTGAATCACCTGTTGAAAGGTAAAGCTCACAAGCTGCCCAGTAAGCGTCATCCTTAACGTTTGTATCACCATAAGCACCACCACCGATAGCCTGATCCATTGGTGCATAAAGTGATTTTTCGTTTGTAGCTTCTGCATCCTTATATTCATAGAAGTTCTTCTTATATGCTTCATAGCTCTTCTTAGCAGCTGTCAGAAGCTGACTTGCATATGCAGAATCATAAGGTTCCCACAGACGTGCAGCCTGCGCAGCACAAGCTACAAAGTTAAGAGTCGCAGCAAATGACGGTGGCTTAACAATACGAGTTGTTCCCCACTGATCAACGTAGTCATATGGTCTTGTTGCAAGTCCTGTCCACTTGTGGTCATGCAGCTTGTGGTATACAAGACCTTCATATTTGCCCCAGTATGGATCCTTTGAACTTACGACCATCTTCATCATCCAGTCGAGTTCAACTCTTGCTTCATCAAGAATATCCGGCCTACCATTGCCTGCCTCAGGAACTACAACAGCACCTGAACCATCAGCATACTTCTTGGTATCACCCTGAGCAACTGTTCTTTCGTAGATGTTCTGAAGTGTCCATACAGAAATACCGCCGTTAACTACATATTTACCATGGTCACCAGCATCATACCAGCCGCCTGTACCATCAATTGTGTAAGTCTTATCACCGTCAAATGTGCCAGCATAAGCCTTAACCCACTTAGACTGTACATATGCAGTATCAGGATTGTGTCCGCCGATATGTGCAAGAGAAGCCTTTTCGTCATCACGGGATGTGATATAAGCTGCTTCAATATTAATACCAGAACGGTTCTGATAATAATAGTTCATTGCATTAGTCAGAAGGTTGTGACCTTCCTCGCTGTAAATGTCATCACCAATTTCAAACGGGAAGCTTACATAGTCGCCGCATTTGAGTGAGTATGTACCTGGTGTCTTGAAATCAGAGAAATCAAGGATATGTACATTATCGCCTGAATCCTTATCGGCACCCTTATATTCGGTTTTGCCGCTGTAAACAACATTGCCGCTTGCATCAACAATGTCAAAGTCAAGTGATGATGTAGGAAGTGTGATCTTAGTATCATCATCACCGGCACCGGCGTTATCACCAAGTGTTGCCTTCTTTGAAAGATTTGTGAAATAACCAACCTGGTTTACAGAAATGAAGTTGTTTGCAAGTTTACTGTTATCACGAGTTCTGATGCCGAAGTCATCAGTCGGATCCCAGTTACAAGTATCTTCACTATAAGTTTTCGGATCGCTTGCATTTACCTTCGGACATTTTGTACATTCGAGTGACATATTGTCAAATTCGAGTGTTGTTCCGGCTGGGAAACAATCCTGTGCCTGGTGAGGACCAGCACCGCCGTAATGGAATGCCCATTCAGCTACTTCGATATCTTCTGTAGCAGTAAATGTGTCATCAAAAACGTTCTTACCTGCAGAAATCTTAACGTTATCCCAGCTTCCGCCGAAATTATCACCGCCGTTGTTATGCCATACAACTGTTGTTTCACCATCAAGTGTAGCAATATGTGTTGCCATTTCACCAGCTGTAGAAGCTGTTACTTCCCAGTGAATTTTATATGTATGTCCCTTGTGGATTCTGAGCTTTCTGTGGCGGAACTGAAGATCCCATCTTGATTCGCCGCCCTTAGCCTGACCACCTGGTTCAACGATTTCTACCTTATAGGTACCTGCGTCTGTAAGAGCAAACTTCTGCTTTGCAGGTGAAGTTTCACAAGTATGCCACGGAAGACCTTTCTTTGTGAATTCAGTTTCACCAACGCAAAGACCAGCAGAAACGCTCATTGGTACAACAGTTGCAACTGTTGTTGAAAGCATTGCAGCAGCCATTAAGCTTGCTGTAACAACTTTTGCAATTCTCTTGTGCATTGTTATTACCCTCCCAAAAAAATAAAAAATAAATGTGTATGATACGAATGTATCAGTTTAATTCAGTCTTTGTACAGAATGAATTATAATTATAAACAGCTGTTTGTTCCAGAGCTGCTTAAATCCGAAAACCCGTTGTTATTAAATCATAACCTGTTTGTCACAATTTTCACAACTTTTTTTCGTATTTATTATAATATATTTACACATTCTTGTAAAGCTTTTTTGTAAATTTTGTTTGATTGTATGAATATTGCCATATATTTTTGTGCATTTTAACCAGTAAAAAATCTCCCTTAAAAAAGGGAGATTTTCAAAATAAATTATAATAATTTTTTTCTCATAAGTGCAGAATCCAGTGAATTGAGCCAGTCATTTTTGTCCATATCTGCATTAATACCGCCCTGTACTGTAACTGCAATATTATAAGCACCAGACAGATACTGATTGAGCATTACAAGGTCAGAAACGTTGAATTTGCCGTCGATGTTGATGTCACCCTCAACCTTTGAAATATCGTCCGGATTGGTTGTGCTTTCTGTAACGTCATCCGGAGTTGTGCCGTCCGGCTCTGTTCCCCAGATAAGTCTGTCGCCGTCATACATTGTGATGTATGGTGTATCAATCATTGCGTCCTCGCCGCCCTGTACAAGCTGCTGGAAGGAATAGTCATTTGTTGCGTCCCATGTAACTCTGTTGCCGTCTGCATCCTTTAAAGCATCCGGAATAGAAATTCTGAACTGGCACTCTGAACGGTGTTCCGACTGACCTGTAGGCATTACAACGCTGCCGTCAGCAAAAGTCAGTTTTACATAATAAATATTTCCGTCATAGTGAATCGGGTCTGAGATAGAAATCTTACCCTTATCCCCTGAATGCTGATCATTTCCGACCTTTACTGAAACATCATCAATTGAACAGCCTGCCTCAACAAGCTCAGTAATGTCAAAATAGTAATTATATGAAAGGTTGGTTATTGTTCTTGCCGGCCATGCGCTGTGGTTCATAGCGTACGCCTTGATTTCCGTAAAGCTTTCCGCTGACTGATTGATAGACGCTCTCATGAAAAATTCATTCCACTTCGGAGTCTCTGTCGGCGGGAATGAAGGATCAGTTGTGCCGCCGTATTTTTCAACCATAGCGCAAAGTGCTGCAGTATATCCGGCATTATAGTCAATGGCAACCTCGGAATACTGATACTCACCTATCTTGTCTGTATATTCACCGTTCTGGTTAGGACCGCCTACAAGTGCGCCATAAAGGATATGTGCATGAGGTTTTGCATCCTCGCCCTCTGTCTGACCAATATTGCTCCACTTGTCATTCCATGCACCGCTTGATGTTCTGTGATGCCATGCCTGCGGATATGTGTCGCCCATACCTACAACATAGCTGTAATTATTGGCATTGTCACCGAAGCAGTAGTTCATCTGTGCGTCTGCAAAATCAGTATATTTTTTTACAAGAGTTGCATCATCAGCAAAAAGCTCATCAACAGCAACATACGCTAAAAATGCAGTAGTTGTTGCGTGTCTTAACGCACCCCAGTTAAAAAGCCATGCAAGACCGTCTGGTGTATAATTTACCTGTTTTCCGCCGTAGCCTGTTGTCCAATAGTCAAGGTGCTTTTTGACCTGATTCTTCCATGTGCTGTCGCCTGTGTTCATTGCGTACAGAAGAGAACCTGCCTGCTGAACATCGTCCCAGCAGTAGCCCCATGTATATTTAAGCTCTGTTGACTGTTCTTCTGTACCCAGATTCGGAATATAATCTGATTTGCACAGGTCAAGATAGGATTGCTCCCCTGTTGCCATATAAAGCCAGTTTGCTGCAAAGAAAAGGTCATCATAGAAAGAAGAGATCTTATAGTATGGCGTTTCTGCCGAATCGTCACCTATTGAACGGTTTTTGTCCGCACGTTCAAAGCAAGCTTTGGCGTGTGTGAGGTATTCCTCAGCCTTAGCCGGGTCAGAATCCTTGAAGCAAAGATATCCGACGGAAAGTGCAGCAGCCATCTGTGCTTCGATACAGCTGTCATTACAGGTATAATAAGGACGTTCTGTTTCGCCTTTCATCAGTTCAAATTTGTCCATGTAAACCTCGGCAGAACCCCACCACACATGGTCAAAAGCGCCGTCACCTATCATGTAGACAATTTCATCACCAAGGTCACAGCCAACAAGATAATCAAGTGCCCATGAAAGATTATTTTTATATTCCTCAAGTTCACCGCATGACTTTACACCGTCTTCATACTGGAGAAGTCCCCAGCCGAGAACTGTTGCAGAGTAAGCATTAGTCAGAGTGAATTTCAGATGGTCACCGGCATCAAACCAGCCGCCTGGTATATAATCATTGGTCATAGCATCATCACGCCATGAAACCTCATTCCAGTCAGGCAGCTCTCCGCACTGCTGAACCTGATAGAAAAACATTGATTTCTGCAGCGCTTCACCATAATTATACGATGATTCAGCAGCACTTACTGTATTATCCTTCTCAACTAAGGAAACACCAGTTTGTGCCATTGCACTTACAGATATGACAGCTGAAACTGCCATAGCGATTAACTTTTTCTTCATTTTAGGTTTCCCCCTTTTAACACAGCAAAACATCATTGCTGCTGCAATGACGCTTTGCTTAAAAATTAATTATTTTCCAAGTTCGTCTATACTAACAGTCATTGCAACATAATTCATTATGAGTGCGCTGTCCGCAGTATCAATTATACCATCTCTTGCACAGTCAGAATTTGCAAGCTGAACTTCATTCAACTGATTCTCAGTCTGATTGATAAGATACATATTAATGCTTACAACATCTGATACAGTAACCCTTCCATCAGTATTTACATCTCCGTATTTTGTAGGAGTTCCGATAACAATTGTTGTTTCTGTTGTCTCAGAAGATGGAACTGATGTTGTTTCCGGTTCTGTTTCTGAAACTGTTGTTGTAATCTCAGTTGTAATTTCCGTTGTAGTTTCTGTTGTAGCTTCTGTTGTGACAGTTGTAACTACAGGTTCTGTTGTTACTTCTGTAACAGGAGGTTCAGGCTTCGACTGATACCATGAACCAAATACATGATTTTCGTCGATTTCGGAAACAGTCTTCACCAGATCATCAGCAGCATTCACATCTCCGCCGTACCTTGTATAAAGACCTGCAATTGCAAGCGCAAAAGCTCCGTTATAGTCAAGTGCTGGTTCTGTACAGCTGTATGAATTTTTATTGTCTTCATATTCACCGTTTGAATTAGGTCCGCCAACAAGACAGCCGTAAGGAGTGTATGTGGCATCAGAATTATCATTTGCAGTGAAGCTGCCAGGGTTAGCCGCTCTGTGGTGGATTTTTGTAGGCCACTGACTGCCGTATCCTAATAAAAAGCTCTTTCCGGAAGGGTTATCGCCAAGGATAAAATCCATCTGATACTTTGCACCGGCTGCATAAGACGAATCATTGGTAAGATCAGCAATATGCAGAGCAACCATCTGCAGTCCGCAGTTATAACGTGATGCACCCCATCCGTCAGCATTGTATTTGCTTGTTGAAAGACCGCCCTTGTTACTTAATTCAAATTTAAGTTCATTCAGATATGTGTCCTGCTTATAGCCGACTTCGGCAAGAAGTGCCGCATATCCAGACCATACCTTATCCCAGCAATACAGATGATAGTCATATTCACTTCCATTGTAGCAGCCGTTCTGTGTAATCTGATATGTAGGTGTGTATGATGACGGCAGAGTTCCTCCATTATTTGCAAGTGCACACCAGAGTTCTGCCCATGCAATATCATCTTTCTGACTTCCGGAAGCATACATACTTCCAACTCCGTCATAAGTTGCTGACGGATATTTCTTTGTAAATTCTGATAGAGCATTTGCATATTTCAGACATTCAGCAGCGTATTCAGGATCCTTATCTTTGAATGCAAGTGAGCTTGACGCCAGAGCTGCAGCCATCTCACCTGATGCATCAGCAGAAGGATGTGAAGCGTCAGCCCAGTATGTGGTACGGGTCATAGTCTGAGTTTCAGGAGGAGTCCATGTGCCGTGATCCTCGCCTTCTGCCGCTACCTGATAGCAGAATGCAATTACAGAATTATTATCATCAAGGTATGTGACTTTCATTAAATAATCGCATGACTCTTTAAGGATATCCATAAGATGCGCTTCACAGCCTGTTTCTTTATAAGCCTCCGGATAGGTAAAATATGACCATGCCAGACTTGCAGTTGAGAATCCCATTGTCATGGAAAACTTGATATGGTCACCGGCATCATGATATCCGCCCGAAACGTCAACCTTATTTGAACCGCCGTTCTGCGCCATGATAGCTGATTTGGAGGCTGATGAAAGTCCCTGTGCATTGTCAAGTGATGCCTCAGCGTCATAAGTATGACAGTTGCCTCTCCATGTCAGAGGATTATCATCGACATTGCTTCCGCACTGGTTTGCATCATAAAAATAAAGTGAAAGTTCAAGCGCTTCAGCGTAATCATGTCCGTCAGCCGCTGTAACAACCGCAGGACTTAAAGTGCTTACTGCAGTACATGAAAGCAGCATAGCTGCACTTAACGCTGACACCAGAATCCTTTTGGCAAATTTAATTTTTCTCATTCAGATCTTTCCTTTCAAAAAAAATCACGTTACTTATATATTTATTTTATCATATTTCGCTTATTAATTTCAATTGTTTTATGGCTTTTTTATTAAATTTCCACATACTGCACAAATTATCAGCTGATATTTAGTACACAAAGCAGAAAAAACAGGTACTTATTTTTTATAAGTACCTGTTCTGAATAATTATTCATTAATAAACTTGTTCATGATGCTGTGCCCTGTTTCAACAAACAAACCTGTTTCAGCAGCGGTTTTCTCATTAAAGGTTTCAACACCTTTTTTGCTGTCAGCACTGTTATAAATCATAAATGGTACCGGGTCATTTGTGTGAGTTTTAAGTGAAAGCGGAGTTGCATGGTCCGGTGTTATAAGGATCTTAAAGGTTTCACCTGTTGATGCAAGATATTCGGAAACCGGTCCTAAAATATGCTCGTCAATAAGCTCAATAGCCTTTACCTTATTCTGAATCTCATGTCTGTGACCGCATTCATCCGGTGCTTCCACATGGATATAGACAAAATCCTGTCCATTCTTGAACTCGTTTACAGCAGCCTCTGCTTTACCGTCAAAATTAGTATCTATGTAGCCGGTTGCACCTTCAACTTCAACAACATTCATTCCGGCAAACTTGCCAATTCCTTTGAGGAGGTCAACAGCTGATATCATTGACGCCTTAACTCCGAATTTCTCTTTGAAATTCTCCAGATTTGCTCTTACGCCCTCTCCCCAGAGCCAGATACTGTTTGCAGGACGAAGTCCCTTTTCAACTCTTGCCTTATTTACAGGGTGATCTTTAAGCAGGTCATAAGACTTTTTCATAAGGTCATAAAGTTTCTGTGCATTCTGATGTGAAGGGACATATTCCTTTATTGGTTTGCCTGTTATGTCGTGCGGCGGGGTAAGTGTTCCGATATCAAGAGTACCGTTATTCCATATAAGGCAGTGACGGTAGCTTACGCCGCTGTAAAATTTAAATTCATCACTATTGAGATTTTCTGCCAGATATTCAATAAGCTTTGCAGCCTCTTCAGTTGAAATATCATCAGCGCAGTAGTCAAGAATTGTTTTGTCAGCATACTCAGGCTCGTCTGAAAGCGTTACCAGATTGCAGCGGAGTGACACATCTGTATCCTTCATGTCAATGCCGATGCTGCCTGCCTCCAGAGGTGAACGGCCTGTATAGCAGTCAGAAGGGTTATATCCAAGAACTGACAGGTTTGCAACGTCACTTCCCGGTTTGAGTCCGTCAGCTACTGTTTTTATTGTTCCTACAAGTGCAGTTTTTGCCAGTTTGTCCATATTGGGACATACTGCCGCTTCAAGAGGTGTTTTATTTCCAAGTTCTTCAACCGGATAATCT
Source organism: Ruminococcus sp. UBA1394 (assembly GCA_002305725.1). Taxonomy (GTDB): domain Bacteria; phylum Bacillota; class Clostridia; order Oscillospirales; family Ruminococcaceae; genus Porcipelethomonas. The sequence continues at coordinate 32,492 of DBQM01000049.1, forward strand.
GCCATTCCATCATAAAGTACTACCAAATATTTCATTTATTTCTCCATTCCGGTATTATACCGTGCCGTTTTTCGAAAAACGGCAAAACGTTTTTTACACTCTTATAATTTTAGCACATCTTTATACTTTTTTCAATATAAAATCAGAACTTATTTATTCGCCATATGTTGGTTTACAATAGATGTGT
>DBQM01000042.1 GCA_002305725.1 Ruminococcus sp. UBA1394
TCGCCCCCCGGATTGCATAAAAATTTCGCAGGCATACTGGCGTATGTCAAGAAATTTTTGTGTGATATGACGGGAAATCTGCAAGCAGATGTGTGGCAAAAGCGATAGCTGCTAATTGTGCGGTGTTGCCTATAATATATGGTGGTAAACATGGTAAAAAAATTATTCCGTCTCTTTGCAGCTGCTGTTATGGCCTGCTGTATGGTTTTCAGCGTATATGCTGAGGAATCTGTACCCCAATACGAAATGAAAACTCTGCTTATGGAGGCAGAAACAGGCACAGTCATAAAACACAGCGGAGGCTATGACAGGACGGCACAGGGTACCCTTAATAAGCTTATGACTGTTCTGCTTGCTGCAGAGGAAATAGAATGCGGAAATCTTTCCATGGACAGTGTGCTGACTGCAAGCTCAAACGCCAACTCCCAGAAAGGCGCTGTTGTGTGGCTTATGGCAGGAGAAAACATAACTGTTGAGGAACTGCTGAAATCAATCATTATCGGCAACGCAAATGACGCTTCAATGGTGATTGCCGAGGAAATCGGCGGCACAGAGGAAGAATTTGTGGGTATGATGAACGCAAGGGCATTCGAACTGGGTATGAGGAACACAGTTTTCAGAAATGCTGCCGGATATGACTGCGACGGTCAGTATTCCACAGCTTACGATATTGCGCTGCTTTGCCGTGAACTTCTGAAACACGATTTTCTTTATCCTTTTATGAATACATGGATAGACGACGTGAGAAACGGGCAGACTGAGGTTGTAAATGAAAATAAACTTGTCAGAACGTATGACGGAATAACCGGACTGAAAGCTTCTCATTCGGAAAAATCCGGCTATTGTCTTGCCATGGCTGCGGAGCGTGACGGAAAGAAATACATTGCAGTAGTTTTAGGTTGTGCTGACGAGAATGAACGGTTTTCAGTCGGAAAATCGCTCATGGCGGACGGATTTGCTTATTTTAAGGTGACTACACCGTCCTTTTCGGGCGAATTTATCAAGCCGATAACTGTAAGAGGCGGTCTTGACCGGGCAGTAAGCATAACAGCCGGAAGTCTTGAGGGACTTGTTGTCCCGGAAAGCGGCGGCGAAATCAGTACTGTGGTTTTTATGCCGGAATATCTTGATGCTCCTGTGAAAAAGGGGCAGAAGATAGGGTGTGTCGGGTTTTATAACGGTGATACTCTGCTTTATGAAACTGATTTGATTACAGAAGAATCAGTAGAAAAAATATCATTTAAAAGTTCAATTTGTGTATTTTTGCACAATTTATACAAATAATAGAAGACAAAACTGTATCAACTAAACAATAATCAAGTTTTGCCTTGAAAAGTTGACAGAAATATAGTAAAATGTTAAGAGTAAGAATATGAAATGAGAAATATGCCCTGACGGCTTTTTTCATTGTTGTCTGGAGGAAACTTAAAATGTCTTTAAAGCTTAACAGCAAGTATGTAGCAAAATTTGTTAATGAAGATGAAATGACCGGTATTAAATCACAGGTTGAGGCCGCTGCAAAGGTTCTTCATGACAGAACTGGTCTTGGAAATGATTTTCTTGGCTGGCTGGATCTGCCTGTAGATTATGATAAAGAAGAATTTGCAAGAATCAAGGCTGCCGCTGAAAAAATAAAGAAGACTGCTGACGTGCTCATCGTTATCGGTATCGGCGGTTCTTACCTTGGTGCAAGAGCAGCAATCGAACTGCTCAAATCCCCGTTCTATAACAATATGAAAAAGGATACTCCTGATATTTATTATGTAGGAAACAACATCAACCCGACATATCTTCAGGAAGTACTTTCAATATGTGAGGGCAGAGATATTGCAGTCAATGTAATTTCAAAGTCAGGTACAACAACAGAACCTGCTCTTGCTTTCAGAATTTTCAAAAAGCTTGTTGAAGACAAGTACGGCCGTGACGGCGCAAAGGACAGAATTTTCTGCACAACTGACAAGGCAAAGGGAACTTTAAAGAGCCTTGCAGATACAGAGGGCTACGAAACATTCGTTATTCCTGACGATGTAGGCGGACGTTTCTCAGTTCTGACAGCCGTAGGACTTCTCCCGATTGCTGTTGCAGGCTGTGACATTGACGCACTTATGAAGGGTGCTGCACAGGCAAGAGAAGCATTTATGGCTGATTTTGACAATAACGACTGCTACAAGTATGCCGCACTGAGAAATATTCTTCACCGCAAGGGCAAGGCAGTTGAACTCATGGTTTCATACGACCCTGCATTCTGCATGATGTCAGAGTGGTACAAGCAGCTTTTCGGCGAGAGCGAAGGCAAAGACAACAAGGGCATCTTCCCTGCATCAGTTGTATTCTCAACCGACCTGCACTCAATGGGACAGTTCATTCAGGACGGTTCAAGAGTAATGTTTGAAACTGTTGTTGACATAAAGAAGCCAAAGCAGGATCTTTTCCTTGAAAACGATGCTGAAAATCTTGACGGACTTAACTTCCTCACAAACCAGAATATGTCTGTTGTAAACAGAAAGGCATTTGAGGGAACAGTTCTTGCTCACACAGAGGGCGGAGTTCCTAACATCATTCTGGAACTTGATGAAATAAACGAAGAAAATCTTGGATACATGATCTATTTCTTTGAAAAGGCATGTGCAGTATCAGGTTATGTTCTGGGTGTAAATCCGTTCAACCAGCCGGGCGTTGAGAGCTACAAGTCAAATATGTTTGCACTTCTCGGCAAGCCGGGCTATGAAGACCGCAAGGAAGAACTTGAGGCAAAATTAGGTTAATAATGGAAACTCAATAACATTCACGTTGTTGAAATGCATTATGATATACAGCAAAAATAAGTCATTCGCATGACGGAAGGAGTTTATAAATGATTAAGCTTATAACAGGTAAGAAGGGTACAGGAAAAACTAAGATTCTTATTGATATGATTAATGAATCAGTAAAATCAACAAACGGTGATCTGATCTGCGTTGAAAAGGGCGCAAAGCTTACATACGATATCAGCTACAAGGTAAGACTTGTTGACGCTGAACGTTTCAATATTTCCGGATATGATGCTTTCTATGGTTTCGTAGCTGGTATGCTTGCCGGAAACTACGATATCAAGGAAATCTTTGTTGATTCAATTCTTAAAATCGGCGGTGCTGACCTTGACGAATTCGGTATTATGCTTGACAAGCTTGACAAGCTGACAGGTGATGATACACAGATCGTGTTCACAGTTTCTGCTGATAACGAAGAAATGCCTGCAAGCGTTACAAAATTTGTTGACTGATAAAAAAACTATTGACAATATCAGCAATTTTGTATATAATATAATTTGTGATGCTTAAAGGGGAATAAACACTATGGTTGCAGATTTAAGGCGCATTTTCAATACTGTCGGAATGAAGCAGGAATTTGATTCTACAATTCCAGGCTCTGAATTTCCTGAGAATGACAGCTATTCATTTGATGGTGATGTTGCAGTTTCCGGCTGTTTCTATAATCGTGCCGATGTTGTCCATTTGGATTATTCCGTAAAGTTTACATTAAATATCGTCTGCGACAGATGCCTTAAAGAACTCAAAAGAGATTATTCCTTTGATTTTAAGCGCATTGTTGTAAAAAATGTCAATTCGGATAATGATGAATATATTGTTGCCGAAAATGACAGGGTCGATGTAAATGAGATTGCTCTTTCGGACCTTCTTTTGTCACTGCCGACAAAAATGCTTTGTTCTGATGACTGTGCAGGACTGTGTCCTGTCTGCGGCTGTGATCTGAACGAGTCCGGGTGTAATTGCCAAAAAAACTGAGCTTGAAAGCTTTAAGGAGGTGCCGGAATGGCTGTACCAAAGAGAAAAACTTCCAAGGCAAGACGTGATAAAAGACGTTCAGCAGTATGGAAGCTTGATGCACCTGCATTCAGCAGATGTGATAATTGTGGTGAGTTAAAAGCTCCACATAAGGTTTGCAAGAATTGCGGATTCTACAAGGGCGTTGAGGTTATCAAGATGGATGCCGAGTAATGCTCTGCAAGGAGGAGAGGAGGAGCAAAATCCTTCTCTCCTTTTATTTTAAATGAAAGGTAAAAGCTATGGTTGAGATAAAAGGTGTTGCAAAGCATTCTCCTGCAAGCAGGTCTGATTTACAAAAGGGAGATTGCCTTATTTCGATAAATGACAATATTATTGACGATGTTCTTGACTATATGTTTTATGCGGCTGAATCCAGGCTTAAACTTGTTTTAAAGCGTGATGACGAAAATTTCGAGGTGAATATAAGAAAAGGCGAGTATGACGATCTGGGGCTTGAATTTGAAAGCTTCCTTATGGACAACAAGAAGTCCTGTCATAACAAATGCGTTTTCTGCTTTATTGACCAGATGCCGCCGGATATGCGTGAAACTCTTTACTTTAAAGATGATGACGCACGCCTTTCTTTTTTACAGGGAAATTATGTTACTCTGACAAATCTTAAACAGCATGATATTGACAGGATCATAAAAATGAAACTCAATATAAATGTGTCGGTTCATACTACCAATCCAGAACTCAGATGCAAAATGATGAACAACCGATTTGCCGGAGAAACTTTAAAATATCTGAGACAGATGACTGATGCCGGAATAAAGCTGAATTGTCAGATTGTACTCTGCCCCGGACTGAATGACGGTGACGAGCTGCGAAGAACTCTTACCGATCTGGGCAGCATGATGCCGAACATTCAGAGCGTTGCGGTTGTGCCGGTGGGACTTTCAAAGTTCAGAGAGAATCTTTACCCGCTTGAACTTTTTAACAAGGAATCCGCCTCGGCAGCAATTGACCTTATTGGTGAATTTCAGCAGAGATTTCTTGAACAGTATGACACACGTCTGGTTTTCCCGTCAGATGAATTTTATCTGATTGCTGAAAGGAGGCTGCCCGACGCTGAATATTATGAGGAATACCCGCAGTATGAAAACGGTGTCGGAATGCTGCGTTCTCTCAATGATGAGTTTGAATCGGCAATGAAGCTTTTTGACGAGGAAATTGAGCCAAGGCGTGTTTCCATAGCAACGGGATATTCTGCCTATAAAAATATGCTTGAGCTTGCTCAGAAAGCGGAAAGTCATGTAAAGAATTTAAAATGTGATGTTTACAAGATAAGAAATGATTTTTTCGGGGAAACTATAACTGTCACCGGTCTTATTACGGCAAAGGATCTGATAAGCCAGCTTAAAGGTGTGGATTTAGGCGATGAACTGCTTATTTCGTCGTCAATGCTTATGCGTGACAGCAATATTTTTCTTGATGATCTGACCGTTGAAGATGTCGAAAGAGAGCTTAACGTCAAAGTTACGTCGGTAAACAATGACGGCTTTGAACTTTTCGACGCTTTGACAGGAGTTGTCTGTTAGGAAGGAGATGGAATTATGTCTTTACCAGTTGTTGCCGTTGTCGGACGTCCTAATGTTGGAAAATCAACGCTTTTCAATAAGCTTATTGGTCAGCGGCTTTCAATAGTTGAGGATACTCCCGGCGTTACAAGGGACAGAATTTACTCAAAATGTGAATGGCGTGCAAGAGAATTTATGGTAGTTGATACCGGAGGTATCGAGCCGGATTCCGATGACGTTATTCTTGCACAGATGAGAAGACAGGCAGAGCTTGCCATAGAAAGAGCAGATGTTATCGTGCTTGTTACTGATATCAGGTGCGGCGTTACTGCAAGTGACCAGGACGTTGCGGCTATGCTTCTGAAAAGCGGAAAGCCTGTAGTTCTTGCGGTAAATAAATGCGATACCCTCGGCGAACCGCCGGTTGAGCTTTATGAATTTTATAATCTGGGGCTGGGAGAACCGTTCCCGATTTCTTCTCAGCACGGTCATGGAACAGGTGACCTGCTTGACGAGATCTTTAAATATTTTCCGGAGGATAAAACGGAGGATTATGACGAGGAATATATCAAGGTTGCTGTTATCGGCAAGCCAAATGTTGGAAAATCCTCTCTTGTCAATAAAATTTCCGGTGAGGAAAGGGCGATTGTTTCGGATATCGCCGGAACTACCCGTGACGCAACAGACAGTGTTATTGAAAATGAATACGGCAAATTCGTGTTCATTGACACAGCCGGAATAAGAAAAAAATCAAAGGTAAATGAAAAAATCGAGCATTACAGCGTACTGCGTGCCTATATGGCAGTAGACAGGGCGGATGTCTGCGTTATCGTTATTGATGCAGAGGTAGGTTTTACTGAACAGGATTCAAAGATTGCAGGATATGCCCACGAACAGGGAAAGGCTTCCATAGTTGCTGTAAATAAGTGGGATGCGATAGAAAAGAACGATAATACCATGAAAGAGTACCAGACAAAGCTTGAAAATGATTTCAGCTTTATGTCTTATGTGCCGTTTATTTTCATTTCCGCAAAGACCGGTCAGCGAATCAACAAGCTTTTTGAGATGATAAAATATGTCAGTGAGCAGAATTCAATCAGAATTTCCACAGGTATGCTCAACGATGTTCTTGCATATGCTACTACAAGAGTTCAGCCGCCGTCGGACAAGGGCAGACGTCTTAAAATCTACTACATGACCCAGGCGTCAACCAAACCGCCGACCTTTGTAACCTTTGTCAACCGTGCCGACCTGTTCCATTTTTCATATCAAAGGTATCTTGAAAATCAGATAAGGGCGACATTTGGTCTTTCGGGTACTCCTGTGAGATTTGTTATCAGAGAAAGAAACGACAAGGATAAATAAGGTGCTGACATGGTGAAATATATTTTTGCAATTGTTATCTCAGCTGTCATATCGTATCTTCTCGGCAGCTGCAATTCCTCAATCATAACCGTAAGGCTTATGAAAGGGGAGGACATAAGAAAATTCGGCAGCGGCAATGCAGGGCTTACAAACACCCTGCGCTGCTTCGGAAAACTTCCGGCTCTTATTACACTTCTGGGTGACCTTTTAAAAGGTGTAGTTGCAGTATTTATCTGTAAATTTGTTTGTACTCTGCTTGACGCCGGAATAGGTGCGGACAGCGATATACGATATATCGGCTATATAGCCGGACTGTTCGCTGTAATCGGTCACATTTTTCCTGTCTATTACGGTTTTAAGGGCGGAAAGGGCGTACTGGTAGGGGTTTCGGTATTCCTTGTTATTGACCCTGCTGTGTTCGGAATACTTATTCTGATTTTTGCGGTAATGCTGATAATAACCCACTATGTTTCTGTATCATCAATAACAGCCTCTGCGCTTTGTCCTTTTGTGACATTTTTTATGCGGTATTTTGCCGAAAAAGTCCCTATGAATATTACTTTGCTACATACCGCTCTTACACTTCCGATTTGTCTGCTTGTAATATATATGCACAGGTCAAATATTGAAAGACTGAAAAACGGTACTGAAAACAAATTTTCATTTAAAAAGAAGGAGGAATGATACAATGGCTAAAATTACGATTTTAGGCTCCGGCGGCTTTGGATTAAGCCTTGCGGTAATGCTTGACAGATTAGGGCACGATATAACGGTCTGGTCGGCATTTGAAAAAGAGCTTGATGAAATCAGAAAAGACGGTGAGCATAAGGTAAAGCTGCCGGGAGTAAAGATTCCGGAAAGCGTTAAGCTTTGTCCGGATATTTCCTGCATCAGCGGCAGTAAGGTCGTGCTGCTGGGTATTCCTTCTCCTTATGTAAGAGATGTTGTGAAAAAAGCGGCTCCTTTTGTAACTCCCGAAATGATAGTGGTGAACACAAGCAAGGGACTTGAAACGGGTACTCACAAGCTTATAAGCGACGTTATAAGCGAGGAGATTCCACAGTCGCCTGTTGTCATTCTCTCCGGACCATCTCATGCGGAGGAGGTTGCAAGAGGAGTGCCTACAACTGTTGTTGCGGCGTCTGATAACGAGGAGGCTGCGGCGTATATACAGGATATTATGAGCAGCAATGTGTTCAGAATTTATATAAACAAAGACGTTGTCGGCTGTGAAATCGGCGGTGCACTGAAAAATATTATTGCAGTATGCGCCGGAATATGTGACGGTCTTAATTACGGCGACAATACAAAGGCAGCGCTTATGACAAGGGGTATCACGGAAATAGGCAGACTTGGCGTTGCAATGGGTGCATCTCCGTCTACATTCAGCGGACTGACAGGAATCGGAGATTTAATCGTTACCTGTACAAGTATGCACAGCAGAAACCGCCGTGCCGGAATACTCATAGGGCAGGGGGTAAGTCCTCAGGAGGCTGTAAAGATTGTCGGAACAGTCGAGGGATATAACTGCTGTAAGGTTGCCCTTGAGCTTGCTCAGAAAATGGGAGTTTCAATGCCTATAACCGAGCAATTGAATGAAGTGCTTTTCAACAACGGAAACGTCAAGGATTCTTTAGGCAAGCTTATGTCTCGTCCTAAAAAGTGCGAAACTGAACAGTTTATTTAAAAAAACGTCCTTTCCTGCAATTGTGTAGGAAAGGGCATTTTTTGTCAATATTAACTATAAAATGTAAATTTTTTATAAACTTGATAAAATATATTGACTTTTGTCGGATTATGGTGTATAATTAAATTGTTAAATATATTTACCTGCAAAAACAATCAGATGAGCACTTTAAAAAAAGAGGTGAAGGTATAATGAGAATTGATTGTAAAAAACTCTCGGAGGCAAGAAAAAGCAGAGGTTTTGCATTGACTGAAGCCGCTGAAGAAATAGGCATTCCGCCGTCAGTTTTAAGAAGATGGGAAACCGGAAAGGGTGCTTCTCCGTTTGAAAGCGGCAGAGAAACTTATCCTGTTATGGCGCTGCTTAAACTTTATGATATTGAAATTGAAGATCTGTATTACGACCGTGATATCGACCGATTAAGAAAAACCTTTGATATAATAGAAATGTCCTGATAAAAATTCAATTACAAGTTGAATTTATCGGTTATTTTTATTGCAATTTATACCGGAAATATGATATAATAAATGCACAGCATTTATTATAATTTATTATAAAGCCCTTGCAGATACGCAAAGCAGGCTTTGCTTCCTGCATATCGGGCAATTATATCAAAAATCTTTGATTTTATGATATAATTACAATATATGCA
>DBQM01000004.1 GCA_002305725.1 Ruminococcus sp. UBA1394
CCGAATAGGGGCAACAATATCATAAAATCGAAGATTTTTGATATAATTGCCCGATATGCAGGGAGCAAATCTCTGATTTGCGTATCTGCAAGGGCGTTAAAATAAGTATAATAAATGCTTTGCATTTATTATATCACTACACTAATCTGAAATCAACAAAGTTATCGGTAAAGTAACTGGTTTTGTAGAGATGCACAAAAAAGCTTCTTTCATTTTATAATTTGCTACAAATACGCAAAAATCCATTGACAAATAACCGGTTAAATGGTATCATGTAATCAGTAAAGTAACCGGTTACTTATAAAGAACGGAGGTAAACAGCCATGAAAAAGCTACCATTGTTTTTGACAGCTCTTTCGGTTTTAGTCAGCACAGTATCATTTACAGGCTGCGATAAAACAGTACAGCCCGGTGATGTGCTGGGTTATGACGAAGGAGAACAGTATCTCAGTATGTGGGTGCATACGATTGAAGATACTCCCGAAGGAGAAGCCTATAAGAAATCAGTAGAAAGCTTCAATGAAAAATATAACGGCACTTATTTTGCAGACATCGAATTTATTCCAAGAAACGACAGCGGAGGCGGTTATTCCGACAAGATTAACGCATCAGTAATGTCCGGCGACCTTCCAGATGTTATAACAGTTGACGGTCCGAATATTTCAGCATACGCCGCAAACGGAATTATCCAGCCTCTTGCAGAGCTTAGTGATGAGGAAAAAGGAGCTTATCTTGATTCTATTATTGAACAAGGCACAGTTGATGAAAAGCTGTATGCCCTGGGTGCAATGGAATCAAGCGTGGGACTTTACTACAACAAATCCATTCTTGCAGAGGCAGGAATTGAAGTCCCTGACAAGGACAATCCATGGACATTCTCCGAATTTCTCGATATTCTTGAACAGCTCAAAACTATAATGGACAGCAAAAACGGTTATCCTCTTGATATGACATTCCCCGTTGGAGAAGCAAGCATTTACTATTACGCTCCGTTTATCTGGTCAAACGGCGGAGACCTTATAAGTGATGACGGACTTACGGCAGACGGATACTTCAATTCAGATAAGAATGCAGAGGTGTTTAAGTATTTCAGGGGACTTGTTGAAAAGAAATATATGTCCGCAACGCCTATTGAAAATTTATTTGAAAGCGGACGTGCAGCATTTAAATTTGACGGTGCATGGGAAGTAAACACCATTTATCAGAGCTACAGCGATATTGACCTCGGTGTTGCACCATACATAGTCAGCGATAACTGGGACGGAGGAAGATATACTCCTACCGGCTCATGGGCTTATGCGGCAACATCGAAAACGAAAAACATTGACGGTGCGACAGAACTTGTAAAATGGATGAGCGGAGTTGAAAGCGGTATTCTTCTTTACGAAAACACAAAGAGTATGCCGTCAACCTATGCCGCATACGAACAGATCACAACATTTGAAGAAGATGAAAACTATAAGGCATTATATGAGCAGTTAAGAGATTACGGTCACCCAAGACCGAAAACACCTGTTTATCCGCAGGTCAGCACATCTTTCCAGCAGGTTCTTGAGGACGTAGGTTTAAGCGGCAAAAATGCGGAAGATGAAATGGATAAATCTGTAGAAAGGATAAACGCTAAGCTCAGGCGTTACATAAGATAACATGAAAAATAAATCTAATTCTATCCTTGGAATGGCATTTTTCGGACCGGCGCTGGTTCTGATGACGATTTTCCTGTTCATTCCGATGATACTCACCCTTATTTACAGTTTTACTGATTATTTTGCACTGAACCCCGACCTTACACATTTCGTAGGACTGGAGAATTTCAGTACGATTTTCAAAGATGAATTATTCACAACGGCATTTTTTAATACTGTAAAATTCGTTCTGATAATTGTTCCGTTACAGACGCTCGGAGCATTGGGTCTGGCGCTCCTTATCAACAAGGTCACGGTCTGCAAGCGTTATTTCAAAGTCGCATTCTTTATTCCGGTTGTAATGTCACTTGCGGTAGTTTCAAACCTCTGGATGCAGATATACAGCCCTGAGGGTATTCTCAATACTATCCTTTCAAATTTCGGAATCGACCCGCAGCCGTTCATTTACGGTGCGAATCAGGCACTTCCATCTATTGCTTTTATGAGCGTATGGCAGGGCGTTGGCTATCAGATGATAATTTTCCTCGGCGGCTTGCAGGCAATAAATCCCGCACTTTATGAAGCGGCAGAAATGGATCACGCAAGTGCATGGAGCAAATTCAGAAATATCACTCTTCCCGAGCTGAAACCGCTTTGCGTATTTGTCTTTATAACAGTTACAATCGGCGCATTCAGAATGATAGTTCAGCCTATGGTAATGACAGGCGGCGGACCATCACATTCAACCTACACAATAGTTTATGACATTTACGAAACTGGTACTGTCAACTGGGAAATCGGTCTTGCGTCTGCAATGGCAATTGTATTTACCGTATTTGTTGTTATACTTACGATTATTCAGACGATTCTTACTAAGGACAAGGAGGGTAAACATGAAAACAAAAAAGCAAAAAATCTTTAATGGTATTCTTGTTGCAGTAATGCTTGTAATGTCGCTTTTTTTCCTGTTCCCTGTAATATGGATGCTTGCAAATTCATTCAAGCCTGACGCAGCCATTACCGCTGACATGAACTCAGCAAGCGCTTTTATTCCCCCTGCTTTGAATGAAAACTTTTTTGATAATTATAAGGCTATTCTTTTCAATACAAGCTTTGTACGCTATATGCTCAACACTTTATTCTATGCTGCAATACTTATTGTTTCGGGAGTAATAGTAAACGGACTTGCAGGTTATGCCCTTGCTAAAATCAAATTCCCGTTCCGTGAAAGATGGCTGGCAATAATCATGATGCTTATGATTATTCCGACAGAAACTATCATCACAATCAACTTCATGTTTGTTTCAAAAATGGGACTTCTTAATACAGTATTCGGATATGTTCTTCCTATGATAGTCAATCCTTTCAACATCTTCCTTTTCAGACAGGTTTTCGTAAGTCTGCCTGATGATGTGTGGGAGGCTGCACAGCTTGACCACTGCAATCCTGTGAAATACTTCTTCACAATGGTTCTGCCCATGTCAAAGACAGTTGTTGCAACAGTAAGCGTATTTACTTTCCTTAACGTATGGAACGATTACCTCTGGCCGTCACTTGTATTCACATCAAGCGACCTTTTAACTGCACAGATAGGTCTTAATTCCATCACATCAAACGATAACACCACAATGGGTCAGACTCTTGCGGTTATAACACTTATTACAATTCCGGTTATTATCATTTACTCACTTTTCTCCAAACAGATTGTGGAGGGTGTAGTATCAACAGGTTCCAAGGAGGGCTAAATTATGAGTTTTATCGAGCTGAAAAATGTCTGCAAGAAGTATGCAGGTGCTGAAAAAAATTCTGTTACAGATTTCAATCTTTCAATAGAAGATGGCGAGTTTATTGCCTTTGTAGGACCGTCCGGCTGCGGCAAGTCCACCACTCTCCGAATGATAGCAGGCTTTGAGGAAATCACAAGCGGAGATTTCTATATTGACGGAAAACGCATGAATACAGTTCTGCCGAGAGACAGAGGGATTTCCATGGTATTTCAGAACTATGCTCTTTATCCTCACATGACTGTTGAAAAGAATATTTCATACGGTCTGAAAAATATGAAAGTTCCGGCTGATGAAATAAAGAAAAAGGTTGACTGGGCAATTGATATTCTGGGACTTTCCGAATACAGATACAGAAAGCCTAAGAATCTTTCGGGCGGTCAGCGTCAGAGAGTTGCCCTCGGACGTGCTATTGTTAAGGACCAGAAGCTTTTCCTTATGGACGAACCCCTTTCCAATCTTGATGCAAAGCTCAGAGTAAGCATGAGAAGTGAGATAAGCAAGCTGCATCGTCAGCTTGGCAGTACAACAATTTACGTTACACACGACCAGGTTGAAGCAATGACCATGGCAGACCGCATTGTCATTATGAAAGACGGCGTTATACAGCAGGTAGGCAAGCCTATGGAACTGTATGAACACCCCGCAAATAAATTTGTGGCAGGCTTTATCGGTTCACCTCAGATGAATTTCTACAATGTTAATGTCAAGGGAGATACTGTTACATTTGAAAACGGAAACAGTATCAAGCTTCCGGATTCCGTTATTTCAAAGCTTGCCGGCAGACAGGGCGAAATGATACTGGGAATCAGAGGAGAGGATATAAAGCTTGACCCGCAGAACCTTGACCTTTACAAGAATAATAAAATGTCTGCAACAGTAGACAGCATTGAAGTTATGGGAAATGAAAACAATCTGTATTTCAGCTTCGGAGGTACTGCCTCAGTTGCAAGAGTATCAAAATATGAGATAAGCCAGGCAGGCGACGAAATTGAATTCGTGTTTATTCCTTCAAGAATTCATTTCTTTGACAGGCAGACGGAAGAAAGTCTTTTTTAACAGGAGGACGCTATGCAGAAAATTCATTTAAAAGCACCGAATTGCTGGATAAATGACCCCAATGGTTTTATATGGTACAAGGGACAGTATCACTTGTTTTATCAGTGCTTTCCGTATTCTGTTCAGTGGGGCAGAATGCACTGGGGACACGCTGTAAGCCAGGACCTTGTAAACTGGGAGGATAAAGGCATTGCCCTTTATCCGTCCAAAAAGCATGACAGAAGCGGCTGTTTTTCAGGCAGCGCAATAGAACATAACGGCAAAATGCATATTTTCTACACAGGTGTAAATTATACGGAGGAAGACCCGGAAAATATTAACCATTGTCTGAATGATGACTTTATTTCGGCACAGCTTATGATAACTTCTGAAAACGGTATGACATTTGATAATGTTTCGGATAAGAAAACCATTATACCGCCGATAGATGAAAAAACTGTCGGAAGCATGACACATACCCGTGACCCGAAAGTGTGGCGTGGAAAAGATGCGTGGTATATGGTGACAGGCAGTACAGTTGATATGACAGGACGACTTCTTTTCTATAAAAGCGACGACCTTGAAAACTGGTCTTATCTGAATTATGCCGAAAAAGAAAATTTCGGCTGGATGTGGGAATGTCCGGATTATTTTGAAGTTAACGGCACAGGTATAACTGTATTTTCGCCAATGGGATTTTTCAAGGACGGAAAGGAATACGATTCTGCTCCGGTATGTATGTTTTCCTCGTTTGATGAAAGTACAGGAAAAATGGAGCTTTCCGAAAATTATCAGCTTTTCGACTGCGGACTCGACCTTTACGCTCCCCAGAGCACCGCTGACATGGAGGGAAACCGTGTTATCATTGCATGGGCAAGAATGCCCGAAGCCGTAAACGGCGAATGGAACGGAATGATGTGCATTCCGAGAGTTGTCGAAGTGAAAAATAATCACATATATTTCAGACCTCACCCGAACATAAAAAACAGCTTTACAAAAGAAATCACTTCACCGTCACAGGCAGACAGTTCCGGATTTATGGTGAAAACCTCACTTCACAACGGCGAAAGCATCAATATCGGAGGATATATCATAAGGCGTGAACAGGACAGAATTTACACCGACCGCTCGGCTGTATTTGGAGACAGGGATAATTTCAGGCTTACTGCGGAAACTCCGCTTATCCATGAGGGCTATGAACTGGAGATATATGTTGACAGCAATCTTATAGAAGTATTTGTAAACAACGGCGAGTATGTACTCAGCAGTGTTGTATATGGTTTATCTGATGAAATAACAGGTGCAGGATATTTACTGTATAGTCCCAAAGAGGTGTAATATGAAACTGGAAAATAAAATCATGCTTATCACCTATGCTGACAGTATGGGAAACAATCTGAAAGAGCTGTACGAAGTTCTGAACAGGCACTATAAGAAGGCAATCGGCGGAGTTCATATACTCCCGTTCTTCCCGTCATCAGCCGACCGTGGATTTGCACCGATGTGCTATGATAAGGTTGATGAAAAATTCGGTGATTTTTCTGATATTGAAAAACTCAGCAAGGATTATTATCTGATGTTTGATTTTATGGTAAACCACATTTCAGCAAGCTCTGAGTATTTCAAAGACTTTGTTCAGAACAAGGAAAAATCTGAATACAGGGATATGTTTATCCGATACAGCAAATTCTGGGAAAAGGGTGAACCAACGCCGGAACAGACAGATTTAATCTATAAGCGTAAGCCGAGAGCACCGTATATTGATGTTACTTTTGCAGACGGCAGCAGAGACAAGGTATGGTGTACATTCTGCGAAGAACAGATTGACCTTGACATCAGTACGGATACCACCAAAAAGTTTATTAAGGATACCCTGCTTTCAATGTGCAGACATGGTGCATCAGTTATAAGACTTGACGCATTTGCTTATGCTGTGAAAAAGCCGGACACAAGCTGTTTCTTTATTGAGCCTGATATCTGGGAGCTTCTCTATGACATTGAAAGCATTGTTAAAAAGGAAAACGTAGAGATACTTCCTGAGATACATGAGCATTACACCATTCCGATGAAAATAGCTGATAAGGGCTTCTGGATATATGATTTTGCTCTGCCGGTACTGACGCTCCATGCACTTTACAATCATGACGGACAATATCTGAAAAACTGGCTTGAAATGTGTCCGATGAAACAGTTTACAACACTTGATACACATGACGGTATCGGTATCGTTGATGTAAAGGATCTTCTGCCTGATGAAGCTGTGGAAACTGTAAAGGAGCAGATGTACAGTCGGGGAGCAAATGTGAAGAAAATATACAGTTCCGAGGCTTACAATAATCTTGACATCTATCAGGTCAACACAACGTATTATTCTGCACTTGGAAACAATGATAAAGCGTATCTGCTTGCCCGTGCGATACAGTTTTTTGCACCGGGTATTCCGCAGGTATACTATGTTGGAATGCTTGCAGGCAGCAATGATATTGACTTAATGGAACGTACCAAAAACGGACGTGACATCAACCGCCGCTATTATTCTGTGGAGGAAGTTGAGCAGGAGCAGAGCCGTCCGGTAGTTAAGAAACTGAAAGAGCTGATGATACTGCGAAATACCCACCCTGCATTTTCTCTTGAAGGAGCTATCGAGGTGGTATCAGAGGGAGATATGCTGACTATTACAAGAACTTTCGGTGAACATTCTCTCACGCTTAATGCCAATCTGACAAACTATGATTATACGATTGAATGAGGTGAACTGAAATGAAAAAAATTGATGTTACCGCACTGGGTGAACTGCTGATAGATTTTACCGAAAACGGTTCAGGCGAAAGCGGAAATCCTTTATTTGAAGCCAATCCGGGCGGAGCGCCATGCAACGTGCTCGCAATGCTTTCAAAGCTTGGAAAGAAAACTGCTTTTATCGGCAAGGTCGGTGATGATATGTTTGGCAGACAGCTTTCCGATGCCGTAAAAGGCGTAGGGATATGTACCGACGGACTTGTTATGGATAAAAATATTCCGACTACTCTTGCTTTTGTTCATACACTTGCAGGCGGTGAAAGAGAGTTCAGCTTTATACGCAATCCGGGCGCAGATATGATGCTGACAAAGGCTGAAGTAAATGCCGATATAATAAGGAATTCAAAAATATTTCACTTCGGAACACTTTCATCAACTCATGAGGGAGTTCGTGAAGCCACAAGGTTTGCCATAGATACAGCAATCGAAAGCGGAGCATTGCTCTCATTTGACCCCAATCTTCGTGAGCCGCTCTGGAAAAGCCTTGATGATGCGAAAACTGAAATAGAGTACGGTCTGTCAAAATGCAATATTCTGAAAATATCGGATAATGAGATTGAATTTCTTCTTGGTCATTCTGACTACGACAAAGCAGCTTTACAGCTTATGGAAAAGTATAAGAACATCAGGCTGATATTTATAACTCTCGGCGGTGACGGAAGCTGTGCTTACACCAGGACCGCAAAGGCAAAAGCACCTGTTTACAGTGTGAAAACTGTTGAAAAAACAGGTGCAGGAGATACTTTCTTTGGCTGTGCTCTGAACTATATTCTTGAACATGATTTTGACTCCCTCAATGAATCCCGACTGACAGAACTTTTGCGTTTTGCAAATGCAGGAGCTTCTCTTATTACTACCAGAAAAGGGGCATTGAAAGTTATGCCGGATATGCAGGAAATATCAATGATAGTTAGCAGGGTCTGAAAGACTGATACCTGCCGCATTTTGTACAATGTCCGTCATCACCGTAGTTATGTCCTGTTGCACTATAATTGCGTTAAAATCAGAAATCCGGAGGATTTGAAGATAATCCTCCGGATTTTCAGCCAGAATATTTCCTTGTTCATATTAAACTGTTTTCAGCTTTGTTCATTTCAAATCGCTCCATTTCTGTGCATTATTATCATAAATTTGTTTTATCTGTTTTTCAGAAAGATCATTGACCGGGTTTTCAGTATTCACAATAACTGCGATACCGTCCCTTGCCACAGCTTTTTTGGTAAGCAGCTCATTTTCATAATCAGCTAATTCCCTTGATGACATGGCAAGGTCACATTCCCCTATTATTGCCGAATTTAATCCGTCTGAGGAGTCGGTTGCTGTTACTTCAATAACAACGTTGGGGTTATAGCTATGGTAGTCCTCTGCCATTTTTTCGATGAGAAGAGCCATTGATGTGGACCCGCAGATTTTAATATTTCCAGACGATTTATCAGATAAAAAACTGCTGCTTTTCTTTACTGCAACACATTCATCATCAGCAACAGCCTGTCCTGCGCTCATTACATACGCAAGAAAATCAGTTTCTGCGTCAGATAGTTCTCCGCTGTATGCAAGATAATAATTTCGGCATAAAGGATACTTGCCGCTGCTGACTGTTTCCTCAGTCAGAGCAATTCCGTTTACTGAAACTGCCTTAACAGTTTCTGACAGCTCGGCTGTACTGTATGCGGTATATCCCAGAGCATTTACATCATCAGATATCATTTCCGAAACCTCGTCGGTGGATAATGCAACATTATCTGTTCCCTGTGAACTTGTTCCGATAATATTTTCAAATTCGTTTCTTGTTCCCGAACCTTCCTCACGGGAAATAACTGTTATATCCCCCATTCCCGACAAATCCGGCATACTATTTCCCGAACCGCAGCCTGAAAGTAAAAGTGAGGCACAAAGAGTAATGCTTAAAATCAGACGCTTACGCATTCCACACCTCCGGGAATATTTTCATTATCAGACTGGGCCTCAGCCCTGAGATTGACAAATGAAATATTATCCATTGCCTCCTCGGTAATACCTATGCAGTTATCCGCAATCCTGTCAAGACTGTGAAGTATTTCGGCATAATCGGGAGTAAGAGCAGCGTCGCAGTCCTTCTTTTTCACTCTTGAAAGATGGGCTTTGCTTAACTTTTTCTGAGTTTTGCGCATTTTACCCTTTCCCTTTGAAACCTTTTTAACTGCGTCCTCGTCGCCGTTTTCCACTGTTATCATTGCCTTTTCAAAAAGCTCGTCCGCAATATCAAAGCACTCTCCAAGTTCAGAAACTGCCGATTTGGACAGTACTTTTTTTCTGCCGGAAAGGTTATTCAGCATCTCAGACATATCAAAGCAGCGGTCGGAAATTCTTTCAATATTGTTTGTTACAAACAATAGTCCGGCTGTCTGTTCTGACTGTGCCTCTGTGAGATTTCCGCTTGAAAGCATTTTGGTTATATAAGAAGAAATACTGTCATGGAGACTTTTTACAGTGCCATACTCATTGCTGAACTCCGTGCGTACCTCGGCTGAATTATTACTGTTAAAAAGGTTTCTTGTCTTGTTGAGCAGTTTTGCGGCAAATTCAGACAGACGTCTTATCTCCTCAGATACAAGAAACATTGCCGCAACAGGCTGACCTATAAGCTTTTCATCAAGGAATCTTGGCTTTGAAACCGCAGGAGTGTTTTTATCCTCTCCCCTTACAATAAACATTACTATTTTTACCATTATCGGAATAAGAGGCAGCCAGATAACCGTACAGGCTATATTAAAGGTAGTGTGGGCATTTGCAATCTGTCTTGCAATAACGTCCACTTCATTTCCCTTAGGTGAAATAAACTGCACAAACTTTGTAAGTACAGGAATAAGGAATGCAAAAAGAATACTGCCGCTGATATTGAAAGCGCTGTGAGCAACAGCTGTACGCTTTGCGTTTTTGGACTGACCGATTGATGCAAGCAGGGCTGTGATAGTTGTACCGATATTGTCTCCCAGCAGAATAGGAATAGCACCAGCCAGACCGATAACACTGTCAGTTCCGCCGGGAACTGCCTGAGAGGCAAAATTCTGAAGTACAGCAATAGTAGCCGAACTGCTCTGTACAACAACGGTCATAACTGCACCCAGCACGATACCAAGCACAGGAATCTCCGATACCTTCCCCATAAGGTCGGTAAACACAGGGCTGCCTGCCAGCGGCTTCATAACTGTGCCCATAATTTCAATACCTTCAAAAAGCAGACCAAAAGAGAATATTACCATTCCTATGTTTTTGACCTTTTCCTTTTTGCTGACAAAATACAAAATAAATCCGACAAAAATAATCGGATATATGTAGTTGCTTATTTTGAATGCCATCAGCTGAGCGGTCATAGTAGTACCGATATTGGCTCCGAAAATAACTGAGATAGCCTGCGGCAGAGTCATAAGTCCTGCGCTGACAAATCCTATTACCATTACTGTGGTTGCTGAACTGCTTTGTAAAACAGCAGTAACAAGCGCTCCTGCAAGGGCACCCATCAGCGGATTTTTTGTCAGAAAGCTCAGGACCTTTTTCATTTTCTCCCCTGCCGCTTTCTGCAATGCGTCACTCATACTGTTCATTCCATAAAGGAACATGGCAAGTCCGCCGACAAGTCCGAAAATTATTTTGACATTTTCGTTCATAATTTTCCTCCAATAACTTCATTAAAATATTATAATGCATTATAATTATAAATCATGCTTGTGAAATCTGAAGTCAAATTAATGTAAAATCTATGTAAAGTTATTTTTACATTCCAGAGATTGCTTGTGTGTTATTATTCACGGATTTCCAGTAATTTCTGTTTCAGTTCGTCCTCAATGCGTAACAGTTCCGTTTCAGCAGCCTTACGCTTTTCTCTGCCTGCTTTCTGTATCTGAATCGTTTCTTCAATAGTGCTGATAAGATTCTGATTGACGGTTTGAAGCGTTTCCAGATCCACAATACCCCGGTTGGCTTTATTTGCAGTTTCAATGGTATTGCTTTTCAAAAGCTCCGCATTCTTTACCAGCATGGCATTTGTAGTATCTGTAATTTCTCGCTGCATCTGCAGAACCTTTTGCTGATTGGAAAGCCCCATGGCAATTATGAACTGGCTTTTCCAAATTGGAATGGTATTTAAAATCGCTGTCTGAATTTTGTCCACAAGCATACGGTCATTGTTCTGTATTAATTTTATCTGAGGTCTGACTTCGATAGAAATAGTATCCGCCTCCTGCAAGTATAACTGAAAGCAGTACAGCAATACCAATTAGCTTTGTTTTCATATTCCATTCTCCATTTTAACCGTCTGCTCCAGAAGGCGGATTTCTGCCTCCATATCTGTCATTTCACTGCGCATGAGTTTCTGAAACTGTTCTTCAAAAGCCGTATTCAGCGTTCCGATTGCCTTTAAGGTGTTGCTCTGCAGCTGAATAACATCGTCTGTTCTTAGCTGAGTGTCCTGCAGTTCGATATATTTTTTCAGCAAAGAAGAGGCAGTTTCCTGATAATAGTCAATAAATTGTCGTGCAGACCTGATTTTTTCAGGGTGGTTTTCAAGATACGCAAGAATATTTTGGGCAGTTTCTTTCAGCCGCTGTGTTTCCTGTCTGACTGCCGGTTCACAGATCTGCTCCATGGCTTGTTCAATGCAGTGAAAATCCTTCCGGGCTTCCTCCAGCTGCCGGCTCATTGTTTCACCCTCCGGCAGCATATCAATACTTATCTTGCCAATTTTTCGCTTTGGCTTTAAAAGCAGTGACAATCCGAAGAAAGCACCGATTGACAGAACCATATCCACAATAAAATTCCAGTGAAACAGGAACAGCAGAGCAAGAAATAATCCCCCCGCCAGCAGACCAGACAATAAACTTGCTGCAACTTCCTTTTGTTTGTGTTTTTCCAAATCAGTTATATCCTTTCACACTTCGGAATGCAGAAACGAGATCTGTACGTCCGTCAAAAACGCGTGCATTGGTAAGCGATGCAAGTGCGTCCATCTGGGAGGAATCTGCATCTCCGAACATTATAGAAAATATGGGAATATCCAGACCGAGTTCCTGATAGCATTCGGTGAATTCCGGCTGTGACGCAGTGACTGACTCACCGTCACTCATAAGTATGATTGCAGGTGTATAGTCATTCAGATTTTCATATTCCGATAGAATTTCCATTCCTTTTTTTAAAGCGGCATACATATCTGTTCCGCCCTCAGTCTCTTCGCGGCTTACCTGTTCATAAAGCCGTTCAAGACTGCCGGCATCTGCGCTTTCTGCTGTGTATACATTCCGGATATCACCTGAAAAAGTTATGATAATATTCACTTCGTCCCTGTCCGCCTGAAGCATATTTCTCTCTGCATTTTCCTGTATGAGAATCTGCGCCATAGCTTCCTCCAGCTGTTCATTTCCTTCTCCGGTCATACTGCCGGAAAAATCCAGACAATACACATTTAATGACGGTTTCCGGAATTCTGTCTGGTATAAATTAAGTGCTTTTTTCAGCACCTGTTCAGAGGGCATGGTGATGGGCGAGAGGATTCGCTGTGTATCAATGCCCCAGTCTGCATTAAAAATATCCATATTTTCTTCCGAAATACCTTCAAATCCGGTACGCCTGCCTGTTTTCTGAATTTCATTCTGAACATCTTCTGACAGCAGATATTCCTGTACCGCCTGAAAAGCCTCCTGTTTTTCTGCGTCACCATGATCCACATAGCCCAGCGGAGAGTCAGCAATGCTCAGACCATCGTATGGATAAACAGCATATAGCGGTTCTCTGCCCTGAGAAACAAGTTCCTGATTTGCGTCAATTATCAGGCACTCATAGTTGACCATAGCATCAAAATTTCCGGCAAGGAACATATCCTTAAGCCAGTCTGAACTGCCGGAGCTGCGATCAATTCCCGAAAGCAGCCGGGAGATATCACGTTTCAGGCTCTCGCTTTCCAGGTCGCTTTCTGTTAACGTATCCGTCTTTCCAAGCAGCGCATACAGAAATCCGATGTAAGCGCTGGCTCCGGAATTGGACTGAGTAGCACTTGTCATGCAGAAAGACAGCTGACCGGTCTGTATCGCATCTGAAATGTCACCGACAGAAACTTCTGTGCCTACAAATCCAAGCTGTTGTGCAAGAGATCTGCGAATACCAAACACGACCGGTGTAGTATAGACAGATGTATTATATTTCACCTTATGTGCAGTATCACCCAGTGATATCCACAGGCTTGATGCCGGCCACACAGCATCGTATTCTTCTGCACCGGATTGAAGTGTATGCATAATATCCACAGAACCCTGATAGGTCATTTCAATGGTAACACCGGTTTCATCTGCACACTCATCAAGAATGTCAGAAAGCTCCTTGTTTTCAGAACCGGAAAGTATTTTTATGGTTTCCCCATTGAATTTTCCGCTGTAACGTGCATCAGCAGAGTCTCCGTTTCCGGCAATACTGCATCCGCACAGAATAAATGAAGGAAGAATTATAGCCGTAAACAGTTGTACTAAAAAAGATTTCTTCATACTGGCCCCTCCGATTTTTGAACGATTAAATATTTAATCTTTTAACAGCATCAGGAGCAAGTTCAGAATGCTCACATTCATTTGCCAAAAGAGTAACTTTCCAGTAAAATAGACTGTCTTTCATATATTTAGCTGCATAACTGAGTCCATTGGTTCTTTCAAGAATTATAAATTCATTTTCTTCAAAACATTCAATTGCATAAGGCGGCTGGATAAGTACATTGGTATCAATAACATAAGATTTCTTCATTGAGTTTACTCCTTAGAGTTATACTTATTTAATTCTAAAATATATGTGTAAATTTTGCTATCCGCTTCATGTAAAGTTTATGAAAAATATGATTTAATTTAAGACAATACTGTAAAGCGTTTCAGCAGCTGCGAAAAACTGGTGAAAATTGATATTCCGGAATGTGTAACGGAAATCGGTTATCGTGCATTTGCAGACTGTATAAATCTAAATTGTTCCCCGTAAAATGAAAATGAAATGCTCCCTTAAGGAAAAAAGGCTTCTGCATAGAGTGCAGAGGTCGCAAAGCAACGGGGCGTCAGCACAAGCACTACCAGAAATTGCTTGAAGATAAGTGGATAAGGCAGAGTATGTCCCGCAAAGGAAACTGTCCTGAGAATGCCTGTGCTGAAAACTTTTTCAGTTTATTAAAGACAGAACTGCTTTATTTACAGGAGTTTTCATCCGTTGAATATTTCATTTCAGAGCTTACAGAGTACATTGACTGGTACAATAACAAACGCATCAAACTTAAGCTTGATGCCTTGTCACCTGTCGAATACAGGAAAATTGCTGCATAACAATAGCGACCAAGATTTCTCTTGGTCGCTTTGCTTAAATTATTCTTTGAATCTTTGTCTGATTTTTTGGGTCAGTTCAAATACGGTCAGGGATATTTTTAGTATCAAAATAGTATCAGCAGCATTTTATAAGTGCTGCGAACTGCATACCTGCGCCGTTTATACCTGAAATGGTATTATTCCCACTCAATAGTTGCCGGCGGCTTTGTAGTAATATCATACACAACTCTGTTAATGGATTTTACTTCATTTACAATTCTTCTTGAACAGGTTTCAAGCACTTCATAAGGAATCCTTGCAAAATCAGCGGTCATGAAATCAGTTGTGGTAACACCTCTGAGGGCAAGAGTATAATCGTATGTTCTGAAATCGCCCATAACGCCTACGGAACGCATATCTGTCAGTACTGCGAAATACTGGTGAATACTTCTGTCAAGACCCGCCTTTGCAATTTCCTCACGGAAAATCCAGTCAGCGTCCTGAAGAATTTCAAGCTTTTCGTTTGTGATCTCACCGATAATTCTGATTGCAAGACCCGGACCCGGGAACGGCTGACGCCATACAAGAGTTTCAGAAAGACCAAGCTCCTGTCCAAGCTTTCTTGTTTCGTCCTTGAAAAGCATTCTCAGCGGTTCGATGATTTCCTTGAAGTCAACATAGTCCGGCAGTCCGCCTACGTTGTGGTGTGACTTGATAACTGCCGCTTCATCATCGTCGCCGCTTTCAATTACGTCCGGATAAATCGTACCCTGTGCAAAGTAATCCACCTTGCCTATCTTTTTAGCCTCAGCCTCAAATACACGGATAAATTCTTCGCCGATTATCTTTCTCTTTGCCTCCGGGTCGGAAACCCCGTTAAGCTTTTCCATAAATCTGTCTTTTGCATTTACTCTTACAAAGTTGATATCCCAGTTTCTGAAAGCCTCTTCAACTTCGTCACCCTCGTTTTTACGCATAAAGCCGTGGTCAACGAAAATACAGGTAAGCTGTCTGCCAACTGCCTTTGAAAGAAGTGCCGCAAGAACAGATGAATCCACACCGCCGGAGAGTGCCAGAAGAACCTTTCCGTCCCCGACTTTTTTTCTGATATCACGGATAGCTGTTTCAGCATAGTTTTCCATAGTCCAGTCGCCTGTACAGCCGCAGACATTTTTCAGAAAGCTGTCTATCATGCCAAGTCCGTATTCAGTATGGTTTACTTCCGGATGGAACTGCACTGCATAAAGCTTTTTCTCCTTGTTTTCCATAGCCGCCACAGGACAGTGTTCAGTATGAGCAACAGCTGTGAATCCCTCCGGAAGCTCTGAAATAAAGTCTGTGTGGCTCATCCATGAAACCGCTTTTTCCGGCATATCCTTTATTGCTGAAAACAGTGTACAGCTTTTGTCGTAAGTGGTTTCTGTTTTTCCGTATTCGCTTGTTATACAGGTTGAAACCTTTCCGCCCAGTACATGAGCCATAAGCTGTGAACCGTAGCAGATTCCAAGCACAGGTATTCCGAGTTCAAATATTTCTCTGGAAACAGTAGGTGCTTTTTCGCCGTAAACGCTGTTCGGACCGCCTGTGAAAATGATTCCTGACGGCGCAAGCGCTTTTATTTCCTCAATTGTTATCTTGTTGTAGGGTTTAACTTCGCAGTATACACCGCATTCACGGACTCTTCTTGCAATAAGCTGGTTATACTGTCCGCCGAAATTTAAAATTAAACAAAGCTGATGTTCCATTTTTAACTCCTAACTTAAAGTGATATTGGCTATTATAATTATGCCATTTTTTCGGGAAAATTGCAACTGTTTTTTGTTAAAGACTCAATTTAAAGTAAATCATGTCAATCAATTGCTTTCCGCATTCAAAAATGGGGTGGTCATAATTATCTGTAAAGAAATTTTTTACGGTATGTGATTTTTCAAATCCGCATTTTTCATAAAACGGAACGGTTAACGGGCTGTCACCTGTTCCGACCTGTAAAATGCTGTACTTATCTTTATATTCACTGACAAGAAAATCAATAAGCTTTCTGCCGTAACCTCTGTGCTGATATTCAGGCGCAACCGCTATATTCTTGATTTCCATTACGCCGTTTCCCTCATCAGTTACAACGCAGACTGCTTTAACTCCATTATCATCCAGAGCGTACATAGTACCCCTTTCAAGATAACGGTCAATCATGCTTTCCTGTTCGTCTGCAAGAATCAGCAGATCCATATATTTTTTCTTGTCTTCTTCTATTTTAACTATATTCATACAATATCCCTCACAATTTCCCCTGCAATAATAAGTCCTGCCACAGACGGTACAAAGGAAACGCTTCCGATAGTTTTGCGCTTTGCCGTGATTTCCTCACTTTCCGCCTTGTGCTCCCTGGGTTTTTCGGTGGAATAGACGACTTTCAGCTTTCTGACATTCCGCCTTTTCAGCTCATAGCGCATGACTTTGGCAAGGGGACACATTTCCGTTTTGTATATATCCGTCACCGTAAGCTTTGCAGGGTCAAGTTTATTGCCCGTACCCATTGAGGAAATTAAGGGTACATTAAGCTTATAGGCATTTTCAATAAGTGCAAGCTTTGAGGAAACTGTGTCAATTGCGTCGGCAATGTAGTCAAAACCGCTTAAATCCACCTCTGTACCCGTATAAAAGCAGTCCAGCGCCGTAACCTGTGCGGCTGGATTTATGTCAAGTATCCTTGCCTTTGCCGCTTCAGTTTTTTTCATGCCGATTGTTGAATGCAGGGCAATAAGCTGACGGTTTAAGTTTGTAACCGCAACGGTATCGTTGTCGATAAGGGTAAGCTTTCCCACACCGCACCTTGCCAGCGCCTCGGCAATATAAGAGCCTACTCCCCCGATACCGAAAACAGCAACATGGGAATTTTTCAGCTTTTCCATGCCCTCTGCACCAAGCAGAAGTTCAGTCCTTGAAAACTCATTAAGCACGGAAATCCCCCCTGTCTGTAACGATTTTATATCCGGCAGAGGAAACACGTCCCTCAAGGCATTTTCTGCACTGCGCCGATTCGTCACCGGTACATATCTTGTTGTCGTAGAGAGCGTAAAGCTTTCTGAAACGTGTCGGGGAAAGATTCGGCATTACAACGTTTGCTCCGGCTTTAAGTCCAAGTTCACGTCCCTGCGGGTGGATAGTACCCAGCGCCGTTGTGGACGGTATAAGGGCATGAGGGAGAAGAAGTCTTGTCAGCGCAACCATGACGAGAGTGTCACGCAGAGTTCCCTGTTCGCAGTCCTTGAAAGGAGTGTCCTTATGCGGAATAAAAGGTCCTATTCCTACCATTTCCGGTTTCAGCTTTTTTATGAAAAGCAGGTCGGCGGCAAGATTTTCCCTTGTCTGATAAGGCGAACCCACCATAAATCCTGCGCCTGTCTGAAAACCGATTTTTTTCAGCGTTTCAAGACACTTCATTCTGTTTTCAAAGGACATTTCTTCCGGGTGCAGTTTTGCGTAATGCTCCGCTGTCGCCGTTTCATGCCTTAAAAGATACCTGTCCGCACCGCTTTCATAAAGCCGCCTGTAGCTTTCCTCAGAACGCTCTCCGAGAGAAAGAGTCACAGCGCAGTCGGGGTATTTTTTCTTTATATTGCTCACTATCCGGCAGAGCATTTCATCAGAATAATGGTTGTCCTCTCCGCCCTGCATGACAAACGTTCTGAAACCGAGAGAATACCCCTCGTCGCAGCACTCGTATATTTCCTGCTCTGTAAGTCGGTAGCGCTCAACATTTCTGTTGTCACGCCGGATTCCGCAGTAAAAACAGTTGTTTTTGCAGTAGTTTGTAAACTCAACAAGTCCTCTGATGTAAACGTCAGTCCCGTAAATTTCACGTCTTATGCGGTCGGCACACTCAAAGAGAAAATCGTCATTTTCCGTGCTTTCCATTACCGCAATAAGTTCTTCTGCCGTCGCCTCATGAGTGGCGGCTATTTTTTCAATCAATTCCTTATTATTCATTGTATATCCTTAATCATCATAGAACATTCTGTATTTTTTAGTGTTGTGGGTACAGCAGCTGAGCACCAGACCAATGGCAACATACATACTTACAAGAGCAGTACCTCCGGCGCTGAAAAACGGCAGCGGAATACCGATAACCGGCATGACTTTCAGTACCATTCCGATATTCATAAAGCAATGGGTAAAAATCATAGCAAACGTACCAAGGCAGATAAGCTTTCCCTGCTTGTCCATGGCGCTGCGGCTGTCGGAGAGGATTTTTAAGCATATGTATGTCAGCAGTATTATAACCGCAATTGCGCCGATAAATCCGAACGCCTGTCCCACATACGCAAAAATAAAGTCGTTGTGTATTTCCGGTACTTCAACATAGTCCTTGTTATTGAAAAGACCCTTTCCGAAAAGTCCGCCTGCACCGAGAGAGGCAAGACCCAGATTCTGCTGGTATTCCAGTCCCATAGGGTCTGTTCCGGGGCGAATGAGGACGAGAATACGGTTCTTGTGGAGGGACTGCAGAACGTAGTTCCACAAAATGTAGATAACCGGCGGAGTAACAACAGCCGCTGCAATGATGTACTTAAAGGAAAGTCCGGCTGAAAACAGCATGACCACAAACATCATAATGAAAATAAGAGCCGTACCGTAGTCACCCTGCAGTACTATAAGTCCGATTGGGACTGCACCGTGGATAATTATAAACAGCAGATGCAGAGGACGGTTTATATTTTCAGCATCTTTTGAAAGGTGAAAGGAAAATGTAAGCGTAAAAGCAAGCTTTAAAACCTCTGAGGGCTGCATAGTCATAAAGCCGAGGTTGAGCCACGCCCTGTCGTCCGCACCGGCTCGCTGGATTCCCAAAGGGGTAAAGGTAAGCAGGACAAGGGCAAGTGCTATCGGCGCATACAGAAACCACAGCTTTGAAAGAGTGTGGTAATCAATGGACGCCACAACAAGACACGCCCCGATACCGAGGAGCATCGAAATAAGCTGGGTTATATAGTAACTGCGGTCTAAATCGCCTATGCCGTTTTTGTACAGCGAGTAGAGCAGTATCACGCTTATTACTGAACAGATGGTTACAAGGATAAGCAGGGTTTTGTCAAGCCGTCTGAAAAATCCCGAAAACTTTTTTACAATTGGTTTCATAAATTTTGCTGCCTTTCTTTATTTTACTGTTGTTCTCATAGAAAATAAATCGCGTATGAAAACGAATTCTCACTTTTGTTCTTCGCCGCTCCAGTATTTTCTGTCAAGACTGCGAAACTGTATTGCGGCTGATATGTGTTCTTTTTCTATTTTTTCACTGCCGTTTAAATCGGCAATAGTTCTCGCAACTTTGAGTATTCTGTCATAGGCTCTTGCGGAAAGTCCGAGCCTGTCGAAAGCTTTTCCGATAAACGCCTTTGCCTTATCGTCCATAGGACAGAAAGTATTCAGCCTGTCGGGAGTTATTTTTGCATTGCAGTTTATTGGAGTACCCTTAAAGCGCTCGTTCTGAATATCCCTTGCCGCAGAAACTCTCTTTCTGATTTCCGCCGAGGATTCCTCCTTTTTGTCAGAGGAAATGTCATTGAACTCAACGGGTGCGACCTCAATATGCAGATCAAACCTGTCAAGCATAGGACCGGAAATCTTTGAAAGATAAGCCGCAACCTGCTTGTGACTGCAGCGGCATCTTCCGCTTGGGTGTCCGTAATATCCGCAGGGACACGGGTTCATTGCCGCTATCAGCATAATCGACGCCGGATAGACAACAGTACCTGCCGCCCTTGATATAGTTACTTTTCCGTCCTCCAGAGGCTGACGAAGAATTTCAAGTGTCCTGCGGTCAAATTCCGCAAGCTCGTCCAAAAACAGCAGACCGTTATGCGCTATGGATATTTCCCCCGGCCTTGGAACAGAGCCTCCTCCGGCAAGTCCGGCAGAGGAAATTGTGTGGTGGGGAGAACGGAACGGACGTGTTGTCACAAGGGGAGATTTCGGGTCGAGCATTCCGGAAATCGAGTGTATTTTGGTGGTTTCAATGGATTCCTCAAAGGTCATGTCCGGCAGAATTGACGGCATTCTCTTTGCAAGCATACTCTTTCCGCTTCCCGGTGTTCCGATAAGGAGCGCATTGTGTCCGCCGGCAGCTGCAATTTCCAGAGCCGCCTTTGCAGTCCCCTGCCCTTTTACGTCGGCAAAATCAAGCTGATATTCCGTCTTGTCGGGAGATGGGATAAAACGCTCGGAAACAGAAATTTTCCGTTTTCCTGTGAAGTGTTCAACAAGCTGTTTTATATCTGAAACGCCGTAAATCTCAATACCGTCTGCAACAGACGCCTCAAAGGCGTTTTCTTCGGGTACAAAAACCGCTTTCATGCCCTCTTCCTTAGCAAGCAGTACCATAGGCAGAACGCCGTCAACCGGGCGCAGACTGCCGTTTAAGGACAGCTCACCGATAAAGCACACATCTTCAAGACCTGCATCTATATACCCTGCCGCTTTCATAACAGCCATAAAAATCGCCATATCGTGAACAGAACCGCTTTTTCTTGTACCTGCCGGTGCAAGATTGACCATTACCCTCGCCACAGGAAATTCAAAATCACAGCTGCGCATGGAGGCTTTTATGCGCTCACGGCTTTCCTTTACTACTATATCGGGAAGTCCGACAATATCAAAAACAGGTATACCCCTGCTTATTTCTATTTCAACGTCAACTCTAAAAGCGTTAAGTCCGAAAAGTCCAAGACTGTTAATTTTTGCAAACATTCAGCGTCCTCCGGTATGATTTTGTCAGAAAAGGCACTATGCAGTGTCACTTATACTTATTATATCATGCCGGTTAAAAATTGTAAACTATAAATCGGGATTTGGCACGAATTTTATATTTTTTAGTCTGTTTTTGTTTTGCCCGGTTCAAAGGATGTTAATATTCTGCGTCTTTTGTTATTTCAGACAATAAATCGTTATGAGATTTGTACAGTTTTCAGCTTGAAAAAGGAAATATCTTAATTTATAATAAAAATATGAATTTTTTTCAAAAAAGCGTGGACAAAACCGGAAAAAGACCACTCTGTATAAGTGAAAGGGTAAACCGGTTGTGCATTTTTAACATTTCAAAAAGTAACAGGAGGTATTCTTATGAAAAAATTCAGAAAAATTTTCTCAGCAGTAACAACAGCTGCAATGCTTTTAATGAGCATTTCTTCCGTGCATGTATCAGCCGAAATCGACCCTTCAGTTTATGAAGATTTCAAGCCTGTTGACATGGGAACAGTTCAGGTCAGAAAAGGCGGTATAAAAAATCTTAAAGACACTCTGGATTTTGAAATAATCGCCAGCAGCGCTGATGATGATTCAGTTATCAGTCTGAGAGCAAGTGAATTAGGTACATTCAACTATGTTGTTGAAGGGCTTGAAAACGGTACTTCAAAAGCATATGTACACTCTCTTTTCAATTCAACCACCTACATCTATACTGTTGAAGTAAGTGACCAGTTCAGCACAGATTTACAGCTTTCAGAATCCGAATTAAGTCTGCCGGTAAATAAAAAAGACATATACAATCTTAATATCACTGACCCTTATGATGACAGCTGGTATAATGGTTTTAAGGGTGATTCAGTATACGATGACAACGCAGAATGGACTTCGGACAATGAATCAGTTGTGACTGTTCAGTCTGATGGACAATTAACTCCGAAATCAGTCGGTACAGCAACTGTAACCGCAGTTCTTGACGGCATTACCTACGAATGCAAGGTAACAGTAACAGAGCCGGTATATCAGAAAGGCGACCCGAATATGGACGACAATATAAATCTTTATGATGTTATCGCAATTTCAAAGCATATTCTGAACATAAAGCCATTTAATGAATCTGAACTGGCTCTTGCAGATTACAATGATGACGGCAAGGTAGATCTGTATGACGCAATCGGTATTGCAAAAACACTTCTGCCACAATAATCAATTTCAGACAGGCAGTCATACTGTGTGACTGCCTGATTTTTTACTTTCCTCCGGATATCTTATTTCCACAAAAAGCAGCATAAACAATTGTTGAAAAGCACTAAAAAAACTGGTAATATTTCAGCTTACTTGCAATTATATGTTATTTTTGATATAATATATAAGTTATAGATTTTATTTATAGATTATATTTATTTTATGAAAGGCGTGATTGGGTGAAGGAATTATTTCAGCTGCTGTTTGGTCTGAAATTCAGGGCACTGTTTTTTGAGCCGACCGAAAACGGATTCATAAAGTTTTTTCGTTACTGCTTTGTCGGCGGAATAGCCTTTGTTGTTGATTACGGTGCTTTTTCTGTCACCTGTCTGCTGCTGGGCAAAAGCGATTTTATAACAGCAGCCGCAACAACCGTCGGCTTTATCTGCGGACTGATAGTCAACTTTCTTCTTTCAAAAAAGTTCGTATTTACCGAGGATTCAAAGTACGGCTCAGTCAAAGGAGAATTTATCGGGTACACTATAATCGGAATTATCGGCTGGGTGCTGAATGTACTGCTGATGCTTGTCTGCACAAGCTGGGTTTTCAGCATAAACAGGTACATAGCTAAAATCGTTGTGGCTCTGATAGTACTTATTTTTAATTATGTCGCAAGAAAAATTGTTCTTTATTCAAAATAAAAGGAGAAACAAATGGAAAATGTTATTGTAATTGGTGCCGGTCCTGCCGGACTTACCGCTGCCTATGAGCTTATGAAACAGGCTCCGGACAAGTATAGTGTAACCGTACTTGAGGAAACAAATGAAATAGGCGGTATTTCAAAGACCGTAAAATATAAGGGCAATCGCATGGACATGGGCGGACACCGCTTCTTCTCCAAAATGCCGGAGGTCAATCAATGGTGGAATGAGATGCTCCCTATGCAGGGCAAGCCGAGTTTTGACGATATTCTTCTTGACAGAAGCGTCCCGCTGACTGACAACGGACCTGATCCGGAATCCACAGATCGTGTTATGCTTACAAGACATCGTGTTTCCCGTATCCTTTTTGATGACAAGTTTTATGACTATCCGGTATCCTTAAAGCCTGAAACCATCAAAAATTTCGGTTTCTTTACAACCATGAAGGTAGGTTTCAGCTATCTCGCTTCTGTCTTCCACAAACGTCCTGAAACCAATCTTGAAAACTTCTACATAAACTGCTTCGGAAAGAAGCTCTATTCAATGTTTTTTGAATATTATACTGAAAACCTCTGGGGCAGACACCCAAGTGAAATCGACGCTTCATGGGGTGCTCAGCGTACCAAAGGACTTTCCATTGTAGGCATTATCAAGGACTTTTTCGGAAAGCTTTTCAAAGTCAAGAACCGCAAGGTTAATACTTCACTTATCGAGGAATTCAAATATCCTAAGTTCGGTCCCGGTCAGCTCTGGGAAACAACTGCTCAGGAATTTGAAAAGCTGGGCGGAAAAATAATAATGAATGCATCTGTTAAAAAGCTCCATAAGGACGGTAATCGTCTGACGGGCGTTACATATGTAAAAGACGGAAAGGAAACAGTTTTAAACGGCGATTATGTCATTTCCTCAATGCCTGTAAGGGATCTTGTAGCCGGAATGAATGACGTTCCGGAAGACGCTGCAAGAATTGCGGCAGGTCTCCCCTATCGTGACTATATGACCCTGGGCGTTCTTATCCCGAAGCTTAACCTTGAAAACAAGACCGATATGAAAACAGTCGGCAATATCGTTCCGGATTGCTGGGTATACGTTCAGGACAGACGTGTTAAGGTAGGCAGATTCCAGCTTTATAACAACTGGTCTCCGTATCTTGTCAAAGACCTTGAGAATACAGTATGGATAGGACTTGAATACTTCGTAAATGAAGGCGACGAATTCTGGAATATGACAGAAGAGGAATTTTCAGAATTCGGCGTTGATGAAATGATAAAGCTCGGACTTATTTCAAGCCGTGATGAAGTTCTCGATACCCATATGGAAAAGGTAAAGAAAGCCTATCCTGCATATTTCGATACATACGACGAAATGGACAAGCTTATTGATTACCTCAACACTATTGAAAATCTCTTCTGCGTTGGCAGAAACGGTCAGCACCGTTATAACAATATGGACCATTCAATGGTCACAGCCTTTGAAACCGTAAAGAATATTACAGGCGGTATAAAAGACAAGAGCAATATCTGGAATGTAAATACTGAAAAAGAGTATCACGAGGAAAAGAATAACTAAGGGAGAATGCTATGAGTATATTAATACCGGCTGTCACAGCCGCAGTTTTCATTATAGTATCAGCCCTGGTCCTGATTCTGCTGCCGTGCCTTAAAAGTCAGAGAAACAAGATTCTCAAAGCAAGCGGTATTTTTCTTGGGGCGTCAATTGCATTTTTTATACTCTGCGGAATAATTCTGAACTCTTTCGTTGACTGCGAGTCAGCGCCGTCAGCAGTTTCACTTGTGATATTGTCCCTGGCGGCATATTTCGGTTTTGTGGGTTCACGCTTTGTTTCCCGTGAAAAACTGAAAAAGTTCGCTTTCAGAACCGGCGCTGCAGCGCTGGCGGTGTTCATTGCAGAGTTCTTTATTTTCAACTTCAAGAGCATTACATCTGACTCTGAAAAGTTTCTGGCTGATTACAGTTCAGCACAGACTGAAACACCGGATACTGTTCAGATAACCGATTCAGAAGTTATTTTCAGCGGTGACGGAAGCGTTATTTTTAATGTATCCTCTGAAAATATCAATGCTGTTGGACTTGATTTCAGAGGCGGGGATAAAAGCATTCTTTGCTCCGCTGACATAACAGACGAGAATTTATCCCAGACTTTTATCAATATCGGACAGAAATACACCACGTCGGACGGCGGAATTGCAGAGTTTTCCTTTAACACCTTCCAGAAGCTCCATGAAGTAAAAATAACCCTGTCAGACGTAAATGAACCTGTTACTGTTTCCTCCTGCATTTTCAGCACAGCGCTGCCTTTCAGATTTTCTGATATAAGATTTATTGCGCTGTTTGCTTTTATTGCGGCGATATGCGCTGTAGTTACTTTTGAGCTGTATAAGACAGTCTACAGCTGCCGTTCATGGAAACAGAATATTTTAGTGGGCGCTGTGATACTTTTATGTGCAGCAGGAGTGTTTGCCCATTATCAGCCGGATCAGAAGCTTATTGACTATAAGGCCGCTGACATCAGCACATCTGACCCGTTTGTTCAGATGTTTGACGCCTGTCAGAAAGGTCAGGTCAGCCTTGACATTGAACCTCCTCAGGAACTTGTTCAGATGAACAATCCTTATGACACTACAAAGAGGTCAATGCTCGGGGTCTGGTATGAATGGGACAGAGCGTTCTATAACGGAAAATATTATTCCTATTACGGCATTGCTCCGGTACTGACATTTTATTATCCTTTTTATAAGATAACAGGCAAGCTGCCTACCCTTAACATATCTAATATTTTCTTTTCAGCGCTTTCGATGATTTTCCTCTGCATGGCTATACTCGCTTTTGTAAAGAAATACATCAAAAAGCCAAACCTGCTCCTGCTCATACTTACAATGACGGCGGCGTGCTTTGCCTCGGGCGGCTATTTCCTTACAGCGTGTTCGAGCCTTTACACTCTGCCGGGCGCTGCCGGTTCGTGTTTCCTTTATCTGTGTCTGTGGGCAGGATTTGAGGCGTGCAATCGTAAAAAGGCTGTCTGGAAATATATTTTCTTTGCAGTTTCCGGTATTGCATTTGTACTCTGTGTTGCCTCAAGACCAACAAGAGCGCTGAGCGCACTGATTCTTGCACCGGCATTTCTCGGAATCATCTTCAGCAAAGAGCTTAAAATCAAAGAGAAGATATCCCAGGCGGCGTCATTTATGGTACCTGTTATTGCAGGCGTTGCCGGAATAATGGCTTATAACTATGCAAGATTTGACTCTCCTTTTGAATTCGGAGCGGTTTATCAGCTTACAGTCAGCGACGTTCATGCAAATGTAACAACGCTTTCATCTCTGCCTTATGCGATAATCTATTATTTCTTCCAGCCATTTGAAATGATGAAAGTATTCCCGTTTTTCAAATCTTCATACACTGAAATTTCCGGCTTTGGCAGGTATATTTACGGCGATTCCTCACACGGCGCACTTATGTATCCGCTTATTTTTGCAGGCGTTGCAATACTTCCGTTTTTCCTTTATCAGTTCAGACGGAAAAAGGGTACAAAATTCATTTACAATGATGACTGCATCAAACGTTATACCTATGCATTCATGATAGTACTTGCAGTTTTGCTGGCATGGCTTGATTTCTGCATGGGCGGCGTTATTTTAAGCTATGTATGCGATATTCTGCCTGTACTTGTAATGCTTTCAGTCTGGATTATCCTTGACACTAATCAGAAGCTTTGCGAAACACCTTCAGCCGCAGGAAAAAGCGTATGTATCTTTTCAGTTATCTCTATAGCAACTATTATGATTTCTGTTCTGGAACTGGTTTCAGTTTACAGCTCCGGAGCTTCTGCTCCTCACCCGAATATCATTTATGCTTTGGAAGATCTGATTTGTTTCTGGAATTAATTATTTAAGGGACGCTTAAAAAGGGCGTCCCTTTTTCAAATATCCGGGCAAGCAATGCTCAACTCTGCGACTGCGAAAATATGGGTTTATTTGTAGGGGCGACCATTGGTCGCCCGTTTTTTGTTTCTAAAATTTACATAACAAAAAACGAATAATTCAGAAAAATCTGAAAATACTAAAGCCATGAACATGAAAATGTTCTGAGAAACGAGGTGTAGAATATGTGGGACAAACTCGCATTGATTCTGCTGATAATCGGCGGAATTAACTGGGGTCTGGTAGGCATTTTCCGTTTCGACCTTGTTGCATGGCTCTTCGGAGGGACTGATTCCATCATAAGCAGAGCGATTTATATTATTGTTGCAATTTCAGCAATATGGTGCATTTCTCTGCTTTTCAGGCCAAACGACAAGCTTATTGAAGCGACAGACTCGTAAGGACCTCAACCGGCAGTCAGCACTTAACAATGCCGCAGCTGAATGCCGAATACTTTAATCAAAAAAATTCCGGCTTGAAACGCAAAGCCGGAATTTTTTTGAACATAACAAAGGAGGAATCATGTTCTTATTTATATTAACGCCCCAAACAGGCGGAATTTTTGGTCTGCCTTTTTAGACACCGTGCACACTGGCTCTTCAGGACAGGCAGTAAACCTTCTATATACCATAAATATTATTTCCTTTTTGGTATGATTACATTATATCCGTCTTTTATGGGAGATTTTTAAAGCCGGAAAGAAAATAAAGTGAAAAATGTGGGTGAAATGCATGATACTTACATTTCACCCTTCGATTTAACCCATATAATTTTCAAATTCCTCTTTTGTACCGTTGAATACATTGAGGTCAATAAACTTTTCTATTCCGTCATAACCCTCAAGACGTCCTCTGTTGCAGTACTGCCAGAATGTCCACTCTCTGCCGTCCGAAAGCTCCGCCTTTGTGAAAATACTCCTTATCCATATATCATTTTCTTCAAAATGATTTTTTATGTACCGGTTGTATGTAACGTCCGTTGCGTAGATAACCGGATTCATACCGTAATACTCATAAAGCGCAGAGATGAGGTCATGCAGATTCTGCCTTGCCTTGTCCTCGTCCGGCGGATTGCTGCCGTTGCCGTTGTAGTACTCAACGTCGATTACCGGCGGCAGCATACCCTCTCTTTTTTCCACAGCCTTTATAAAATTTTCCGCCTGGGTTTTCCCCGGACTGTCAAAGCTGAAGAAATGGTACGCTCCCACTCTTATATCCGTTTCAGCGGAATTTTTATAATTTTCCGCAAAGTATTCGTCCGTATATCCGCTGCCCTCAGTGGCTTTGATAAACGCAAAGCTTACATCCTGCGATTCAAGCTTTTTCCAGTCTATCGTCCCCTGATATGAGGACACATCCACTCCCCTTACCGGATATTTTTTCTTTGAGGGCGTATTGAACCAGATTATGCCGTTATACCAGAGCACAGCTACAATATAAAAAACAGCCAGAATTATAATCAGCGCAAAACCCAGCTTATGACGTTTTCTGAATCTCACCATGCTTAATTTATCCCGAAAAACTCATGAGCATTGCAGTTGGTGATATCCAGCATTTCCTGCACGCTCATACCTTTGATTTCTGCTGCCTTTTCTGCCGTTTTTGCAATCATGCTGCTGTCACAGCGCTGTCCTCTGAAAGGCTCCGGCGCCATGTAGGGACAGTCCGTTTCAAGCATAAGCCTGTCAGCCGGTACTTCTGCAAGGGCTTTGAGAGCTTTTTTTGCATTTTTAAAGGTCAGCACTCCTGTAAAGCTTATGTACATACCAAGAGAAATTACCTCTTTTGCCGTTTCCGCCGAACCGCTGAAACAGTGAACAACTCCCTTTGGACGATACTTTCTGAGTATTTCCATAGTATCCTCATTTGCGTTTCGTGAGTGGACTATAACAGGAAGTCCCAGCGAATCTGCAAGTTCAAGCTGAGCGGTAAAAAGCTTTATCTGACGCTCCCTGTTGTAATTTTCATAGTGGTAGTCCAGACCGATTTCGCCGAGAGCCTTTATTTTCGGTGATTTTCCCAGCAGCTTTTCCAGCCCGTCTGTGAAATTGTCCGGAGTTTCAGCCTCTGCCTCCGGATGCACTCCACAGGCGGCGTACACATAATCATACTTCTCCGCAATTTCAACACATCTGTACGAATCCTCCATGGACGAGCCGACAGTTACAATATTGCTTACGCCTTTCTGCAGAAGTGATTTCAGCAGTTCATCACGGTCAGCGTCAAAGGCAGAGTCAGTATAATGCCCGTGGGAATCGAAAATATTATTCAGCATCGCTCTGAGCCTCCGTTTCAGGAATCATTGGCTGTAAGGTTTCTTCCTGCTGAGGTGATGTTGTTTCAACCACAAAATACTGTGCTATATCGTCAATAAATGACGTGTCAAGGATAAATTTGTCAGAAGTCTGTGTACCGGACGGTGTTATGAATTTTGCACGGTCGGAAACAGTTTCATCATCATTCGGGTCGCTGTATTTCATAAGGAATTTGACCGCATATTTTTCCTGCTGATAATCAAGTGCAGAAATATCGGTATCAGTTGCATTCACCATTACTTCAAACGTATTGTCAAGGTTATCAGCAATTCTTGCGCCGCTTGTCTGATTGGTCATAGCGGTAATAAGTGACGCTGCGGTTGAGATACGCTGTATTTCTCCGCCGCCAAAACCGCCGTAGCTTACTATCTTTTCGATCTGATCCGGTGAGAGATACTGCAGACCGTCAGACTTCTTGAATCCCTCGATATTGCCCGGTACGGCAAAGTTTACACCGCCCATTATATTACAGAGCTTCTGGAATGATTCGGAATCAAAGACCATGTATCTGTCAATAGGTATTTCCAGAGAAAATTCCGCAGCAGCTTTTACATCTGCACCGCCGCCGGATTCATAAATTTCAGTAAGCGACTTATTCTGCTGACCTGCAAGCATATTGTCCGGCAGACCGATAAACACTATCTGCTTGTGAACAGGCATAGAACGCATTATCATGAATGTATAAGGCTCAGCTTTTACCTCTTTTTCCTCATCATCGCCGGTTTCTTCCCAGTCATAGGTTTCCTCGTCCTCTGAGCTTTCCTCGTCGGTGTCTTCTTCCTCTTCCTCGTCTTCTGAATCATCTATTGAATCGCTGAGGTCAAGAACAAAGAGTATCGTATGGCTGTCGCTGTCGGACAGAGCGCCTGCTTCGTTGGTCATAGTCAGCAGAGATGAGCTTTCGCTGTCGATCTTGTCGTAAATAATCATTGCAATACCGCCGATAATAATAAGGGATATAAGGAATGTCAGCAGAAACGGAATTGCAATACTTCCGGATTTTTTCTTTTTCATTTTTTATCTCCTTTCAGTCTTAAAACATACTGTTATTCATTTTTGGCTTTCAATATTCAAAATGTTGAAAACTATGTGGAAAAGGTTGAAAGTTTTCCGGCTGACGGACAGACTGATTTGTCAATCGTCATTTTAACCAATCAATCCAATAAAATCTGTGATTTTTTCTCAACATATCCTGCCGCCGCAGAAATATCTGAAACCTTTATAACGGAAAGCTCCAGTCCTTTTTTCCTTGCATAAGCAATAGTCTGACCTGTCCCGCTGCGGTAATCATCAACAACTGCTATAAGGCGGGAAGAATTGTCAACCATAAAACAGTTTCTTGCTTTGTAGCAGTTCCTTGAATAGCTGTCAGAAACACAGATTATCTCGTCGGCTTTCTCCAGCACGTTATTGAGAGTCCACAGGTCCTCGCCCTTGAATGTACCTCCGTGCTCCGGATATGGCTTTGCACAGACAAGCTTTATATCCGGGAACTTTTTCTTTATATCTAAAACGGAATCAGCCGCCCAGAGGTCAACTCCTCTTGCAAGCCCCGAAATAAAGTATTTATAGCCGGACTCCGCCGCAACATAAATACGGTAATAAAGCATACTTTTTATCATACTCAGCAGATTGTTGTTTATTTCGCCGTACCCGGGAAGCTTTTCCGGACGGTGTCCTGTAAAACACACTGTTTTTTCCTTTATCATTTCATTAACAGTTCCTTTCGATTTAACTGCGTGATTTGATACATAAAAAAGTATAACATAATTTATATTAAAATTCAAGATGCAGAAATATTTTTCAGACTATCGCAAGAAATATTTTTCAGACTATCGCAATTGCATTTCCGCCAAAAATATGGTATCATTAGAAAAGTGTGCCGAAAAATGAAAAATGGAAAGGTCTGAAGTCAATTGAAATCGCAGTTTGTAAAAGGAATGTCACATGGTGTCCCCATAATGCTGGGATATCTTTCTGTTTCGTTCGGCTTTGGAATTATGGCAGTAAAAGCAGGACTGCCGGTATCTGCGGCGGTTCTGATATCAGCACTTAACCTTACTTCTGCCGGTCAGGCGGCAGGGGTTACGATTATAGCCGCAGGCGGTACTATAATTGAAATGATACTCACTCAGCTTACTATAAATATACGATATGCCCTCATGGCGCTTTCGCTTTCACAAAAGCTTGACAAGTCCTTTAAGCTGCCCCAGCGGCTTGCGGTTTCCTACGGAATAACCGACGAGATTTTTGCAGTAGCCTCAGCTCAGCCGGAAAAGCTTTCACCATTATACATGGCAGGACTTATATTGGTTTCATTTATCGGCTGGGTTTCGGGTACGTTCCTCGGAGCCGCCGCAGGACAGCTTCTGCCGAAATCTCTGACCGACGCCATGGGAATCGTGCTTTACGGAATGTTTATCGCCATAATAATTCCGCCGTCAAGGAAGTCGAAAAAGGTGCTTACAGTCGTGGTGATTGCAGCAGGCATAAGCATATTGTTCAGATATCTTATAACTGCGGTTTCCGGCGGATTCGCAGTAATAATCAGCGCTGTGGCGGCGTCTGCGGCAGGAGCACTGCTGTTTCCGGTAAATGACGGGGAGGAAGATGAAAAATGAGCCTTATAATATACATAGCGGTCATGGCAGGGGTCACATACCTTATACGCATGATACCCTTTACATTTTTCCGGCGAAAGATAAAGTCACGCTTTTTCCGCAGTTTCCTTTACTATATCCCCTATGCCGTACTCAGCGCAATGACTATTCCGGCAATATTTTACTGCACAGGAAATGTCATAACAGCGGCGACAGGAACGGTTGTTGCCGTAATACTGGCATATTTCGACCTTCCGCTGATAGTCGTAGCCCTTGCGGCGTCGGGTACTGCGCTGATAACCGGATTTTTTGTTTAAGGCAACAGCGCATAATCAGCGGCTGACTTCTTAAAAGTTCACCGGTTTTATCCGTGCTTTTTCAGAGATGTTCACCTTAATATCATAATTTTATCACAAACAGAAGGCATAATATACTTGTCGGTTGAAAGACCGGCTGAGGTTAAAAGCAGTTGATAAGATTGTTTTATAATTTCATCTCCTCTAATTATGTCACTCTCTTATTTTTACAACCCCTTTGCGTTTCGCAGAGGGGCTTTTTTTGTAATTTTGTATCATTTTCGTCTTTACAAATCTGCTGATTCACGATATAATTATTCTATAACAACAAAAAGGAGAATTAAGGAAATGGAAGAAAAAAAGAACAACAAAGCCCTTAAAATTGTAATCGCCGTTATGGCGGTCATAATTTTAGCGCTTGCCGGAGTTGTTACGGCATTCATTCTTAAAGGCGATGATGACAAGCCGGAGGAATCCTCTGCAACGGAGGCTGTGACAGAGGCAGAAACAACTGCTCCTGTGACCGAGGCGCCGACTGAGGCTGAAACAACTGTTATAACAACCACACTCCACATAAGTCCTACTGAAACAGTAAGTTTTTCAATGGACAGTGAAAAGAGCGACATCAACGAAATACTCGACCATGACGGCAACAAGACCTACAAGGCAAAGCTCAGCGAATTTGCAAAGCCGGGGGACAAAATTGACTCATTTGTGTTTGTCTTCTATGCTGAGGACGGCTCGTCAAATATCAGCAGCTATAAGGGTGCCTGCGGAATTTCCGTTGACAATTCCTGCAAGGCGGCAACCGATGACGGCTGGTATCAGTCGGACGACTTTGAAATGGACGTAAACAGCGCTTATCTTGAAGTGAAGTGGGACGTTCCGGGAGATATAAAGGACTATGTAAACATAAGCGACAAGGGTTACATTGAAATCGGCTACTGGTGGGGCGGACTTCAGAAGTTAAGGCTTTCAAGCATAATCTGCAACTACTCAACTACCGCTTAAATCCCTGTTGACGGTACAAAGACCATTGAACCAAACAAGACTTTAAAATATGGCAGCGAAAGCGATAAGACTGCAAAACTGCCGCTTTCAGACATGATTGGTGAGGACGACACTCCGCAGTACTTTGAATTCAAAATAAAGGCAGGCGGTGAGCTCCAGAAATATGCCGGTGCATTCGGTATCTCTGTTGACGATTCCTGTCCCGACAAGACGGACAAAGGCTGGTATCAGAGCGGCAACGTCGCTGTTATGACAAATTCCGACAGTTGTACTCTCTACTGGCTTGTTCCGGACGAGATAAAGGAATATATCAAATCAGACGGCGAAGTTATGCTCGGCTACTGGTGGAGCAAACAGGAGTCCGTAACCCTTGAATCAGTAACTGTAAAGTACAGCAGCGGTTCTGCTCCGGCTGCTGATGCCAACGCTGACGCAGAAGTGCCAAAGGAAAACAACAAAAAAGAGGAAAGCTCAGACGTCAAAAGCTCCGCTGATATCGTAAAGGACATGAAAATCGGCTGGAACCTCGGCAACACTCTCAACTGCTACAACATCACATGGGAAGTTGACGATTTTGAAACAGCATGGGGCAATCCTAAAACAACAAAGAAAATGATTGATACTGTCAAGGCGGCAGGCTTTAACGCTGTCAGAATACCTGTCACCTGGAACGAGCATATGAACGGTGACAAAATCGACGAGGCATGGCTTAACAGAGTAAACGAGGTTGTTGACTATGTTATTGACAACGATATGTATGCTATCATCAACGTTCACCATGACGATTACACATGGCTGAATCCGAGCAAGGCTGACGAAGCAAAGGTAAAGGAAAAGCTTGTGAAGATATGGGAACAGCTTTCCGAACGCTTCAAGGACTATGACTATCATCTTCTCTTTGAGGGTATGAACGAGCCGAGAATTATCGGCGGCGAAAATGAATGGACCTGCGGTACTGCGGAAGAACGTGAGGTTATCAACAATCTGTTTGCGGCTTTTGTTGATACTGTAAGAAAGTCTGGCGGAAACAATGCCACTCGTTCGCTTATAATTACTGCCCACGCTGCCGCTATGGACGAAACAGGTATCAAGGACGTTAAAGTCCCGGACGACGACAGAATAATCGTTTCAATACACTATTATTCTCCATGGG
This sequence comes from Ruminococcus sp. UBA1394, assembly GCA_002305725.1. Taxonomy (GTDB): domain Bacteria; phylum Bacillota; class Clostridia; order Oscillospirales; family Ruminococcaceae; genus Porcipelethomonas. Next base: position 34,484 of record DBQM01000004.1, read on the forward strand.
ACTTCGCCGGAAATGAAGATTCAAGGTCTGACTGGGGCAGCGACGCTGACAAGAAAGAGCTTGACAAGGGATTTGACCTGGTAAAGAAATACTTCATTGACAAGGGCGTTCCGGTTATAATCGGAGAATGCGGTGCTACAAACAAGGGCAACGACGATGTCCGTGCAAGCTACATGGAATACTACATAAAGGCTGCAAAGCAGAGAGGTATTACCTGCTTTATCTGGGACAACGGCACTAAAGAAGAGTTCGGACTCCTTGACAGAAAAAATAACTCATGGTATTTCAAGAAAATTGTTGAATCAGCAGTTAATGCTGCTAAATAAGATTAAAGCCGGTGCGTTTGCACCGGCTTGGTTTTTATAAAATGTGTTCTTATCGTTCTTCCAAAATCCCCATAATCGCTTGTAATTCGGGTTTATTTGTTATCCGGCATATAAGAGAAAGACTGAAATAAGCTATTTGACCCATTTCAGACGGACCATCAAGAATCCATCTTGCTCGGTTATAAATTGGAGCATATTCAATTACAATTTCTTTCAGTGCTTTATTGTTTAATGTCTCAATCCTTGACGGATTAAGAATAAAAGAAGCCAATTTTTTTTGAAATGGTTATTCCAAATTCTTTATTTATATAGTCAATCATATGTTGTTGCTTATTCATTGTTATCACCTGATTTAAAATTTTGTAATAAACAAAACCGACTTATTACCAATATTATAACAAAAACCAAGTATAATTTCAATCACTTCATAAACTTTTTGATTTGACTATCCCTGTCCCTTGACGTAAGCCGGACGATATGTTAAAATATAATAGAGAAATTTGATATTTTGAGGGAAAAGAATGAAAAAGGAATCGAATTCTGCCGGAGGAGTTGCTCTCTGGCTTTTTGTTATTTTATTGCTGCTGCTTATAATTTTAGGTGGCGTTACGCTGCTGCAAAAGAGAAATAACAGCAGTACTGCCTCTGCCGGCATATCGCAGTCTGACTCTGTGGAGAGTGAAACCGAATCCACTACCGAACCGCCCACAGAACCCCCGACCGAGCCGGAAACCACTGCACGCACCTTTAATTTCGATTACATGGAAATTGAAAGCGAAACTGCTTTGCTGACCGACCTTGACGGTAATGAGATTTTTTCACAGAACCAGTTTGAGAGGATATATCCGGCGTCACTCACCAAAATTATGACGGCTATCGTTGCCATCGAAAATGTTTACGACATTGACGAAACTATCATGATAACCGGTGGTGTATTCGACCAGGTCAATGCTGAAAACGGTGCAACAGCCGGATTTTTGGCCTATGAGGAAGTAAGCTACAGGGATTTGCTTTACGGTGCGCTTTTAAGCTCCGGAGCGGAATGCTGCCTTACTCTTGCAAATTATGTCAGCGGAAGTGAATGGGATTTCGTACAGCTTATGAACGAAAAGGCGCAGGAGCTTGGCATGAATGACACGAATTTCACCAATGTCTGCGGATTCCACAACTATGACCACTATTCAACAGCTGCCGACATATCTCTTTTGCTGAGATACGCACTTGAAAACGATACATTTTATGAGATATTCACATCTCAGAGCTATTACACAGAAACCGACGAGCACCCCGACGGAATAACCCTTTACAGCACAATGTTCTCCGCAATGGATTCGTCCTACATCACCGGCGGAAGAATACTTGGCGGAAAAACAGGATATACGGACGAGGCAGGACTTTGCCTTGCCTCCCTTGCCGAGGTTGACGGTACTCTGTACACACTTGTAACGACCGGTGCGCCGGGTTCGCATTACACAGAACCGCTGCATATCTATGACGCTGTCAACATCTATGAAAAACTGAGTGAATAATATAGCCATTTAAATGCAAATCAATTTTTGAAAATTCTGTGGTTAAAACAATAAAATTCTGTAGGGGCTGGCGCCCTCGACAGCCCGCCCGGTGACCCGGGAGGACAATTCGTTGTTCATCTTATGGTATGTGTTTCTTTGAGGCCCGACCGGTAGCAAAACAGAAAATCGGAGGGACGTCGTGGGCGCCGTCCCCTACCCAAAATATACCTTGCCTTTCACTAAAAACGGATTTTTTACAAAAAAAGTGAGACTGCTGCGTGTACTGCAGCAGTCTCTTTTGTATGTTCTGGACCTCCCGCATTGTTCTGCGGTACTTCCTTTCGCATCTTAAAGTTTATCAGCTGTGCTGATTAAGCTTCTTCACCGTAAAGCTTTGAAAGTCTTGTCAGATAATCATATCTGTCCTTAGCATTTGCAAGAGCCTTGTCGAAGAGCTTTTCTGCTCTCTCAGGGTTCTGACGGGCAAGTGCATTGTAACGAACCTCACCCATAAGGAAGTTCTTGTATTCGTCAGTATTAGGAGCCTTTGAATCCATGATGAATGGGTTCTTGCCCTCTGCCTTGAGAGTCGGGTTGTATCTGTAAAGGTGCCAGTAACCTGCCTGAACAGCCTTCTTTTCTTCTGCCATAGAAGTACCCATACCAGTCTTGATACCATGGTTGATACATGGAGCGTAACCGATAATGATTGACGGACCGTTGTAAGCCTCAGCCTCTGCAATAGCCTTGATACACTGATTCATATCAGCACCCATAGCAATGTGAGCAACGTAAACGTAGCCATAGCTCATTGCGATACCAGCCAGATCCTTCTTCTTAACTTCCTTACCGGCAGCAGCAAACTGTGCAATAGCGCCTGTAGGAGTTGACTTTGATGACTGACCGCCTGTGTTGGAGTAAACTTCTGTATCGAATACGAAGATGTTTACATCCTGACCGGAAGCGATAACGTGGTCGAGACCGCCGAAACCGATATCATAAGCCCAGCCGTCACCACCGAAGATCCACTGTGACTTCTTTCTCAGATAATCCTTTGAAGCGAGGATATCCTTTGCAGCGTCGCAGCCGCAAGCCTCAAGTGCAGCAACCAGCTTGTTTGTAGCAGGTGTGTTAGCGTTTCCGTCTTCAAGTGTATCGAGATATTCAGCAATTGCTGCCTTAACGTCAGCATTGTCTGTTGTTTCATTTAATGCCTTAACCTTAGCGATAACTCTGTTTCTGAGAGTCTTCTGACCTAAGAACATACCGTAACCGAATTCGGCGTTGTCCTCGAAGAGTGAGTTGGACCATGCAGGACCCTTGCCTTCCTTGTTGAATGTGTAAGGAGTTGAAGGTGCAGAACCGCCCCAGATTGAAGAACAGCCTGTTGCGTTGGCAATGTACATTCTGTCGCCGAAGAGCTGTGTGATAAGCTTTGCATAAGGTGTTTCGCCGCAGCCTGCGCAAGCGCCCGAGAATTCCAGCATTGGCTGTCTGAACTGTGAGCCCTTGACTGTTGTTGCCTTGAACTTTTCAGCAACTGCCGGCTTTTCGTCGATTGTAAGACCGTAAGCAAACTTATCCTGTTCGCCCAGCTGTGATTCCAGAGGCTGCATTACGAGAGCCTTGTTCTTAGCAGGACATACGTTAGCACATGAACCGCAGCCTGTACAGTCAAGTGCAGAAACTGTCATAGCGAACTTGAGTCCGTCCATTGCAGGCTTGAAATCAGCCATCTTCATGCCGGCAGGTGCAGCAGCAGCCTCGTCAGCAGAAAGTGCAACCGGTCTGATAACAGCGTGCGGACAAACGTAAGAACACTGGTTACACTGGATACAGTTTTCAGGAATCCACTCAGGAACCTTAACTGCGATACCTCTCTTTTCAAATGCAGCAGAGCCCTGCGGGAATGTACCGTCAGCAGCGTCCTTGAATGTTGAAACAGGGAGTGAATCACCCTTCTGTGCATTACATGGAATCTGAATGTTGTTTACATAGTTTTCAAGAGCCTTGTTATCGCTTGTAACGTGAGCCATACCCATCTGAGTATCAGCAGCGTCTGCCCATGAAGCAGGGATGTCGATCTTTACGATGTTCTGGTGACCAGCGTCAATAGCGTTCCAGTTCTTTTCAACGATATCCTGTCCCTTCTTGCTGTATGAAGCCTCAGCAGCAGCCTTCATGTACTTTACAGCGTCCTCGAAAGGAATGATGTTAGCGAGCTTGAAGAATGCAGACTGGAGAATTGTGTTGATTCTTGTACCCATTCCTGTTTCTTCACCAAGCTTAACGCCGTTGATTGTATAGAAATTGATGTTGTTCTGTGCGAGATATCTCTTAACCTGTCCAGGGAGGTGCTTTTCAAGGCCTTCCATATCCCAGATTGTGTTAAGAAGGAATGTACCGCCCGGCTTGATGTCAGAAACCATATCGTACTTGTCGATATAGCTCTGGTTGTGACAGGCAACGAAATCAGCCTTGTTGATAAGGTATGTTGACTTGATTGGTGTCTTACCGAAACGGAGGTGAGAAATTGTAACACCGCCGGACTTCTTTGAGTCATAAGCGAAGTAAGCCTGAGCGTAGAGGTCAGTATGGTCGCCGATAATCTTGATAGAGTTCTTGTTAGCGCCTACTGTACCGTCTGAACCAAGACCCCAGAACTTACATGATGTTGTACCTGCAGGAGCAGTATCAGGGCTTTCCTTGATATCAAGTGAAAGGTTTGTAACATCATCGTTGATACCGATTGTGAATCTTGGCTTTTCTGTGTTCTTGAATACAGCGATGATCTGTTCCGGAGTTGTATCCTTTGAACCAAGACCATATCTGCCTGTGAACACAGGAACGTCGTTGAACTTAGTGCCCTTGAGAGCAGCAACAACGTCGAGGTAAAGAGGTTCGCCCAGTGAGCCTGGTTCCTTAGTTCTGTCGAGAACTGAGATTCTCTTTACGCTGTCCGGAATAGCTTCAACAAGCTTGTCAGCAACGAAAGGTCTGTAAAGTCTTACCTTAACAAGACCATACTTGCCGCCGTTAGCATTTAAGTAGTCGATAGTTTCCTCAATTGTATCGTTAACAGAACCCATAGCGATAATGATGTGTTCTGCGTCAGCTGCACCGTAGTAGTTGAAGAGCTTGTAGTCTGTACCGAGCTTAGCGTTAACCTTGCCCATGTATTCTTCAACGATTGCAGGCATAGCGTCGTAGTAAGGGTTGCAGGCTTCTCTTGCCTGGAAGAAGATATCAGGGTTCTGAGCAGTACCTCTTAATACAGGGTGCTCAGGATTGAGAGCTTCGTCACGGAATCTCTGAACAGCGTCCATATCGAGCATATCGAGAAGGTCAGCGTCGTCCCATGTTTCAATCTTCTGAATTTCGTGAGATGTTCTGAAACCATCAAAGAAGTGGATAAACGGAACTCTGCCCTTGATTGTTGCAAGGTGAGCAACAGCGCCGAGGTCCATGATTTCCTGTGGGTTTGATGAACAGAGCATTGCATAGCCTGTCTGACGGCAAGCGTAGATATCGGAATGGTCACCGAAAATGTTCAGAGCGTGTGAAGATACACAACGTGCTGAAACGTGGATAACTGAAGGAAGCAGTTCTCCGGCGATCTTGTACATATTAGGGATCATAAGGAGAAGACCCTGTGATGCTGTGTATGTAGTTGTGAGAGCACCGGCAGCGAGAGAGCCGTGAACAGCACCGGCTGCACCAGCTTCGGACTGCATTTCAACAACCTGAACAGGCTGTCCGAATAAATTCTTCTTATCTTTTGCGGACCATTGGTCTGTAACTTCGGCCATTGGTGATGACGGTGTGATAGGATAAATAGCTGCGAGTTCTGTAAATGGGTATGACACCCATGCAGCAGCGTTATTACCGTCCATGGTTTTCATTTTTCTTGCCATTGGCAATAGTCCTCCTGATTAATGTTAAAAAAAATTTTTAGTTACATGAAGACATATAACTTTACTATATAATAATAACATATCGGTGCAGTTTTGTAAAGTACTTTTTTGTCAAAATCCTCATAAAAATAACGTTAAAACAGGGATTTCGCTGAACGGGAAAAAGTCGGGAAGTCTTCTTAATAATGTTAAGTACTGATATTTGCGCAGGCATTATTCGTCAAAAAACAACAAAATATCAGAAAAAGTGACGGTTTCACCATTAAAATTGTATAATCTTTTGTGTGAAATATTGGTGAAAATTACAAAATTCACTTGAAAATCAAAAAAAATCCGATTTTTTGTTGACGATTATCGCAATTTAGTGTATAATAACTACAGTGATAAAATAATTCATGAATTATTTTACACTCGTTTTGTTGTCTCCTTTCTTTTGTTCTACACATATTTATTTTCTCTCATTTTAATTAAATGCCCGGAATCAGATTCCGGGTTATTTTTTTACCTTTACAGAATATGCTTTTCCCTGTCCCTGTTTGGCGGATAGGGATTTTTTTCGTCCGTTATCCCCACAAGATAATCTATACTTGTGCCGAACAGGACTGCAAGTCTTGTAACCTGTTCAATTGTGGGGTAACGTATCCCCCTTTCGATTTTGGAATAGTCGCTCTGGTCTATTCCTGTTTTCATCTGAACCTGCAGCTGGGTAAATCCACGTTCTTTTCTTGTTTCTTTTATCCGGTACATGTTCTTAAAGCTCCTTTGCCAATATTATATTCAATATCATATATAATAATTATGGCACATTGCCCTATTGACAAACAGGTCGATTTACCCTAAAGAAAAAATAACTAATATTACAGCCGGAATGTCTGTTGTTAATATCGCTTTGAATCCTGCTGCCGGACGTTTATTATACTGCGGCAAACCAATATCATTGTGAGAACTGAACGGTAAAACGACAAAAATAAGCCACTCAATTAATGAGTGGCTCAATTATAATTTATAAGTCTTTTTTTATTGTCTTTATACCGCTTTCGGAAAACTCGAAAATTCTGTCGCATATTTCAAGTGCTGCCGGACGGTGAGTTATTATAAGAACAGTTTTATCCGTCATTTTTTTCAGATTTTCTATGACCTTTCTTTCTGTCTGCTCGTCAAGTGAGCTTGTTGCCTCGTCAAGAATAAGCACAGGACTGTCTGAAAAAACAGCTCTTGCAATGGCAATTCTCTGCATCTGTCCCTCTGAAAGTCCCTTGCCCTGTTCTCCGAGGAAAGTGTCAATACCGTTTTCAAGCTCGTTTACAAATTCCTCTGCACAGGCTATCCTCAATGCGCTGTAAACAGCATTGTTATCAGACATATGTGAACTGTCTGCAAACGCCACAACCTCCCGGATAGTACCGCTCATAAGGTAATTTCCCTGCGGGACGTAAGCAAAAAGCCTGTGCCATTCACTTGTAAGGGGGATTTTCTGATTATCATCAGTCAGCAGATACCGCTCACCCTCGTCAAGCGGATAGAGGCACATCATAAGCTTTAAAAGTGTGGATTTTCCGCAGCCGGAGTGACCCGTAAACGCAATATATTCACCCTTTTTTATCTCAATGCTGACATTTTTCAGTACCACCGGCATTTTAGTCCTGTCCGCTGATTCATCCGGCGGAAGATAAGTAAAACCGGCATTTTCAAAACCGATACCCTTAAGCCTTGTTTCATAGAACTCATGTACCTCAGATTTTGTTCTGACATCACCGCAGCAGTCATCCTCAAAGCTTTCCGTTTCCATAACACGTTCTGCGCTGGCAGTCATGGCATAAAATTTCGGAAGATATCCTGAAATATTCGCAAACGGCGCCTGAATCTGATTTATAAGCTGCAAAACTGCCATAAGAGTACCGTAGGAAACCGTACCTTTCAAAATTCCGTAGCCGAAGTAGCAGACCCCGAGGAGATACATTCCGTTCATTGCCGCCGCAAATCCGATATTGCAGATATTGGAAAAATGGTTGCGCTTCATTCGTGCCGCCTTATGTTCAGCCATTTTTTCACTGCACTCATCTTCGGTTTTGCTCTGAGCCGCAAAGGAACGGACTATCATCAGACTCCCAAGTCTTTCCTGCATGAAAACACGAAGCTTTCCGTCCTTTTCCTGTATTTTTTTGTGAAGCCTTTTCAGACGTTTTCTGAAAGCATATGTCAGAAAGATAAGCGCAGCGCCGCCCGGAAATATTATATATGCAAATCCCGGCTCCAGCGCCAGAATCGTTACAAGCGCACCTGTCATTTTAACCGCCATTCCGGCAATTCCCGGAATAATCTCAACAAGTCCGTTTGCGATAACGACCGTATCAGAGGTAAGCCTGTTAAGCCATTCCCCCGAGTGTACTGCCGTTACTGACCCATAGTTTTTTCTGAGCAGATTACTAAAAAGTTTTCCTTTAAGAAGATTTTCAAAAGTACTTCTGGAGTATTCCTCAAGAAATCTTACAACTGAACGCATAGCTATCTGAAAAAGCACAATACCAGTCAGAAGCAGCAGAAACAGAAAAAAGTACTTTTCATTTTTTTCAACAGCCGCATCAATAATATTTCTCAGAAAAAGAGCATATATAACCGAACTGACACCGAGTGCCGCCTGAATGACAAGGAGTATTACTATGTAAATTTTCTTTTTGCCCGTGACATTACTGAGCCATTTCAAAGCGGAATTCTTCATTTTTTTAGTCCTTTGAACTTAGCCTTAATTTTCATAAGTATTCGTCTTATCGGAAAAATTGCACACCATATAACAGAATAACTCCTGTAAAGGAAGTTATCAGCTGAAATCTTATGTCCTTTTCTGACAAATTCTTCAAGTACACCTATAATATCCTCGTCTTTTATGCCATATTCCAGATTCATGCAGTTATCCCCGCAGATGACATAATCATTTTCACGAACCTTAACTATCCTGTGAAGTACATAGTGATTCGGGGGGCGTCTGTACAGCACAACATCATATTTACGGCAGCGTTCTTCCGTTTTCTTCTTCACAGTAAAAACGTCACGTCCCTGCCTGAGCATAGGCAGCATACTCACGCCAACATTTGTGTATATAAGTTCCCCGTATTTTTCAAGATATTCCTCATAGGTCGTCTTATTCATCAAGCGCACCAATACTTCTCAGTTTATCAAGAATCTTTTTTACATCTGCCGAAATAACATTCTCCGGTGCGTCATACTTTTCAAGCATTTTTTCGACGATTTCCTTTTCAGTTGTATCTTCTTTAAGACAGTTGACTATAAACGCTGCTGTTGCATTGCTCTTTACAAGTCCGCTGAATTTTGTTTCTCCGGCTGATACCATTATCTGTTCATCGCCTGTTTCATGTGTTATAAATCCGTCTTTAAGTTTCATTTTGTCCTCCTGATTGATGTAAGTTACTTATTCATACCGTTGTATGCAACCTCTGCCGCACTGATATCCATGTTGCAGCTCAGCCTGTAAAGTCCGGCTGTTTCAGCAAGGCTGTCAATGATCTGCAGTGTTTTCTGCATTTTGAGCGCACCGGCTGGTCTGTTGACCTGCTGCACAAGCATCGGATAAGCTGCTGAACAGCTGATTTTTTCAATATGGTTTTCCTGTCCACGCTCCAGTATGCATATTGCTTTAAGGGGTACGCCTATATTTGTACTGAGCCGGTGTTTCCCGTCCCAGGGAGTTCCAAAAACAGTTGCATCATTTTCCGAAACTTTAATCAGAGGCTTGTCATCATTGACCATAACGGCACGTTCTCCGAAATACTCTCTCCAGAGTCTTGTATGGGTAGATTTTCCGGTACCGCTTTTTGCGGTGAAAAGGTAACCCTCACCGTCAACGGCAATAACCGAACCGTGAAACAGGATTATATCCGATTCAACCAGTTTATCGCATATCTTGCGGTATATCGACAGCGTTTCAAGATAGCTGTCCGGAAAACTGCGCACCGGCTTTCCCTCTTTTATGTCCTCTGCCTCGGATTTTTTCCGTTCAAAGTCAATATCCTCCTGCTTGACTGTCACCGAGAAATCCGGTGTACCGTCTGATATGTAATCCTTGCAGAGAGTTGCCGCCTCCTCATAAATACAGTTTACCTCAATGGTTTTTTCCGCAATCGTAAAAATAAATTTTCCCATTCTCCCCTCCTCATATCAGTTCCGTGCTGCCTGTAAAATAATTATATCAGACAACGAAATCCGTGTCAATTGTTATTTTTCTTCCGGGAGGTCATAATTCCGTCCCTTATTATTGCCTTAACTATTGAAAATTTATGCGCAGGGATAAAGTTGAAAGCTAAGGAAGAAAAACGCAGGAATACTGGCGTATTGCAAGTTTTTCTGACGTAAGATTTCAGCTTTAGAGCAAGCAGAAAATTCAGTAGTTAATTGGGGGAGCAATATATAGTGCTTAAACACAAAAAGGCTTACACATCAGAACAATGTGTAAGCCTGTGTACCGCCTTATTCTATCGGCAGCTGAATTTCTGTCAGCCATTCATCGACCGACTCCTTGTTCCAGATACCGTCGATATAGCATTCTCTTGCAAGACCTGCCGGCTTATAGCCGTTATCCTCTGCATATTTCATAATAAATGCGTATGCCTCGCCAATCTGCTCATAAGCGCCCTTATGGAAAATGCTTAAAACCTTTGTTACGGGAATTTCACGGAACTTTATCAGCTCACTTTCCCTGCCCGTTTTTTCCACAGCCTCGCTGTGACGGATACGGATATTCGTTTCCCTGTACTCGCCGTCGAGATACTCGCAGAATTCATAAGGCGGATTGGTACACTTCAGATCAGGGTTAAGCTTTCTGCATTCCTCTCCGCACATCGGAATAAACTGCATTGCGTCCGAATATTTTTCAAGGGTTGTTTCCGCATAATAAACAATTGCTGACGGGATTTCCTTTACTGTTACCTGATACTTCATATTTACATCCTCCAGAATAGATTTTATTATGGAAAGACGGACATCAATTTCTTCCCTCTGCGACTGCAGAGCCACGGCTTTTTCTGCAAAAATCACCTTTGCGTCCGCACCGCTCATAATAGCCTTTATCTCATCAATGGATAAATCAAGCTGTCTGTATGCTTTTATTTTTGCTGCGTCCTCCAGCTGTCGGGTTTCATAAAAACGATAACCTGTCCATTCATCGACAGTTTCGGGTATCAGAAGTCCCTTTTTTTCATAAAACCTCAGCGCTTTGACTGTCAGGTGCGACAGCTTTGAAAACTCACCGATTTTGAGCATCTGATGTCATCTCCTTTCCACATTTTCTATTTTAGAGCATACCCTAAGGGGAGAGTCAATACCTTTTTTTAAAATTTATTTTCCGGTGCTCAATTTCTTTCACAGGGACGGCGTCTGTCTCTTTAATAAAAAAGTCCGTATTTGCTTAATACGGACTTTTATAGTGAATATATGTGCCTGCGGATGTTCTGATTGTATTGTTATTCTGTAAACTCTATATATCCTCTGATACTGTATTGATTAATTTACGTTTCATCAGACAAAGGTCGAATACATCAAGTCTGCCGTCACTATTGAAATCCGCAGTATCCAGATAAGCGCCATTTGTATCAGGTGCACTCAGCCATTTCTGGAATTCAACCACATCAGCAACGCTGAAACTTCCGTCACCGTTTACATCGCCTTTCTCAGCATTTTCCTTTACCGCCTCAAGAGTAATGGTCTTATTTTCGTGGTCTATATCCTTTACCCTTATTTCGCCCTCACCAATATATTTTTCATAATATTCAGGCAGAAAAACTGGGAATACACATTTGTTGATATGGTAATCATAACAAAGCAGATGTGAACTTGTATCAATGACATCACCGACTGAGAGAGTTCTTCCGTCGATGTATTTAACGTTTTCAAGCTCCGGTGCAAGATATATGGTAAGACCGTCAATACCAACCAGTTCTGCGTCAAATGGCAGGATATAGTCTTCTTCCGACGGCCATGCAAGGTCATAACCGCCCTTGTCATTGACAATATTTATACCCATACCGATATTTTTTCCGTCATAATGAAGCTTGTCATATTTGTAAAGCTTAGTGCCGAGGGTAAGTTCAGATGTGTTGTAGCAGACGCTTTCTCTCACATTCTCGGAAACCGTGATGGTTATTGTTTTGTCGGAACCATAATTTGAATGTGATACTGTAATTTCAGCAGTACCGTTTCCGATGCCTGTAACAATACCGTCCTGGTCTACTGTGGCAACGCTTTCATCATTTGAAGTGAAGAACAGTTCCTGTTTTGCACCGGTACTCCATTCAAATTCCAGCTGTACACTTTCGCCAACAGCAATCACATCTTTTTCAACCGAAACGTTTTTGACCGTAGCAATAATGCTTAGTGCGGAAACCGTTTTTTCAGCGCAGGTGTATCCGGCTGTGAATGTAAAGAACAAACTTCCCGTAATTACTGCCGCCAATAATTTTTTACCCATTACTATGCCTCCCGAATTTTAAAAAAATATCTTTATCTTTGTATTATAATAGTATACCATACAAAAGTATAATTGTCAATATTTCTATAAATATGGGAAAGCCTGGATTCAATTCACCGGAATTATCGGCAGTTCAATAACGCCTCCGGATTTTTTTGTCGTTGTGACTGTCTGATGATTCTCCCCGAATACCGGAGCTGCTGTGGAAACTGTTGTGGCAGTCTGAGTTTTCACCTCTGACGAGGGAGCAGTTGTTACAGGCGGCTTGCTTTCCTCATTTTCCGGTACTGTTTTGTCATCACCGCCTGCAACGGGCAGTTCACCGTCTGATATTGTTGTATCCTCTGATATATCCTGTCCGACGACTTGTGAAACATTACCTGCTCCGTCATTGCCGCTTTTGTTTTCAGCAGAGTTTTGGTCTGTCACATTATGCATTTCCGACTGCTCTGCTGTGTCGGAAGCTGTCTGCGTTGTGTCGGAAGCTGTCTGCGTTGTTCCGGTCGCTGTGCTTTCAGTCACAGGCATCTCCACAGCCGATGAAACGCTGTCAATACTTACCGCTGAATCTTCTTTCCCGTCATCAGAACAGCCGGTAAGCAAAAGCGATACCGCCACGAATGCCAGTACGATTTTCTTCATTTTTCCTCCCTGAAAACAAGCACCGCAAAAATGCAGTGCCTGTTTTTCGTTTTATCTGATTTTACATTATCGGAGTTTCGTCTTGTTCAAGACTTGTAGTAATAACGTCCTCGGATTCAAACTCCACGATTTCCATTTCAGCCTCAAAGTATTTTTCTTTCATCAGTTGCCTCCTCCAGTTGTGCTGTATGTCTTTGCATTCAGATTATACAGATAAAGCGTCTTTACGAGATTTTTCAGATTATCGTTTGCCGTCTCGCTGCTCAGTACAGTCTCAGCATAGCTCAGAGCGCTGTAATTGCTTATCACCGTTGTTTCGTTGATTTTTACAGTATGCGCTGTACCAAGCTCATCTGCGCTGATATTTTCAATGTCAATGTAGTAATAGCCCTGTTTTTCTACTTTTGGTACTTCGACACCATTGACATAAAATTTAAAGTTTTCGATATTCTTTCCTTCTTCAAGCTGGAAATAGTGTCTTATTGTTGTTTCGGATTTAAGGATAAGGCTTGAACCGTAGTAGCTGATACCCTCCGGTGCATCATTATTTGTAAATGTATAAGCGCTGAGGTCATCGGCTGTAACTTCCTCAGCCGGTGCCTCAACAGTACCATTACTGAAAAATTTATCTGCGGCAGTGCCGTATGTTTCCATAGCTGTAACAAGCTCTGTAAGTGTTGTATTACCACTTGTATTTAAGTTATCAAGATACTTCTTAACAGAAACCGTTGCCTTGACGTTTTCGTTAATATAGAATTCAATATTCTTTGCCATATCCTTTGCGGCAACTTTGCAGGTAAACTTATAAATTCCGTCTGTCTTTTCAGGCTTATCAACTGGCTCACCGTCAATTTTTGCCGACCATTCGTAATTATCATCAGCGGCAACGTAGATATTGTAGTCAATAGTACCGTCAAGGGCGGCGTTCTGACCGTAAATCATAACATCATTTGCAAATTTTGTATTATCGCTGTTTGCAAGGACTTTTTTGCCGCCTAAAACAGGGTAATCGTCTGTGTTTATGGTCTGTCCCCAGACATCGCCTTTATAAGTGGTACCGCCTACTGTACAGCCCTGTGAAAGGAGATAAGCCACCTCGCCGCTGTTGAACTGTTCTTCGATTTTACCACCGTTTTCGTATGCTTTATCTACAAGACAATAGCAGTTTATGATTGCACCTTGGTTATTCTCTCCGCACACACCGCCGACAATGTCATTTCCGCTGACAGAGCCTGTGTTATAGCAGTTTGTGATTGTGCTAAAATTACTTCCGCACACGCCACCAACTTCGGAAGAACCATTGAAATAGGAATCAGCAACTCCTACATTTTTTACTGTGCCATTGAAAAAACCGAATAATCCGACAGAGTCTGTACTTGTATCATTAAAATACAATCCGCTTACAGTCTTTCCGTTTCCGTCAAATGTACCGGTGTATGAATATTCAACACTGGCAGCGTTATCATACCAGCCGATAGGCGTCCAGCTTGTGAAGCTTCCGCTGTTAAGAGTGCCGTCAGGCTTTAACACGCCCTCATTTACGGTAATATCCGCTGTGAGAACTGCGTTTGCACTTCCGTATGTACCGTTCTCGTTATTTACCTTATCCGCAAACCAGTAAAGCTGACCTGCGTTGCCGATTTCGTAAACTGTGTCTTTTGTGGTGTCACCGTCAATGTCATATTTGTCTGTTGTCAGTGTTGCAGGCTCATATCCGCCGCAAAGACCACAGAATCCATTTGTAAATTGAGAATGATAAGTGATAAGTGTGCAGAACTCTGCTGTGTGCATTTCGTCTGAGGTTTTGCTTTCGGCTTGCTCCTCTGTGTCTGATTCAGTACTACCAACGCCTTTTTCTGCTGTGGTATTAAGATAATAGCATTTTGTGATTGTGCCGCCTTCATTATATCCGCAGACGCCGCCGACAACACAATATTCACCTGTTGCACTGACTGTGCCTGTGTTATAGCAGTTTTTGATTGTTGCTGTTCCAATATATGCACAATTATTTCCGCACACACCGCCGACGTAAGCATTATTACCTGTTCCGCTGACTGCTCCTGTGTTATAGCAGTTTTCAATTGTGCCATCGTTATTCCATCCGCACACGCCGCCAACGAAAGCATCATCATCTGTTCCGCTGACTGTGCCTGTGTTATAGCAGTTTGAGATTGTGCCAGAGTAATTATATCCGCACACACCGCCGACGTAAGCATAACTACCGCTTACAGAGACTTCTCCTGTATTATAGCAGCTGGTGATTGTGCCTTCATTGTATCCGCACACGCCGCCGACATACTTTTCACCATTGAAATAAGAATCCACAACGCCGACATTTAAAACACTGCCACTTTCTCCTACATAGCCGAATAAGCCGACATAATCTGTACTTGTATTATTGAAATACAGTCCGCTTATGGTGTGATTCTTTCCGTCAAATGTGCCTGTGTATTGGTTATCATAGTTACCGACAGGTGTCCAGTCTTTCCAGCCTGTTGCCTTTGTACCGTTATAGCCTGCAACATCACCTGTGTTCACGGTAATATCCGCCGTGAGAACTGCGTTTGCTGATGTGTTCTGTGTTACGCCGTCAGTACCGTTTACACAAGCCGCAAACCAGTAAAGCTCCTCCGCTGTTCCTATCTGATACACACCATTGCCGTCTTTTTGCGGCTCTGTTAGTGTGATTCCCTCCGCACTTGCTTTAAGTCCGAAGTAGGTGCTGAACATTCCGCCCGGGAAATATAGCAGCATAGCCATGACCATTGCGACCGCCGACAAAAATGCGGCTGATCTTTTTATTGCTTTCGTCATAAACATTCCTCCTGCTTTTGTAAGAAAATTTTACATAAAATGTTACACACTAATTATACTCTATTCACAGGGAAATGTCAATAAAACGGGTAAAGCAGAATCTTTTCATAACATTACGGCGGATTTTATTTGTTTTTCATAATATGACATAAATACCTGTGTGCAGAAAAAAAGAATGCCGTCTCCGGTAATCATGGAGAACAGCACTCTTTTTATCAGATATAAGACACGCTCTGAATCAATAGGTAATAAGACAGCCTTCCGCAATGGACTGATAGTCACAGTTTATGGCTTTTTTGGCGGAATGAACATTCACCGTGCAGCCGCTGAGGGTAACGCCGGTAATAGCTTCAATACCGTTTCCTGCGGCGTTCTGCACATCAATATAGCCGCCGTCAACGGTGACAAAGCCTTTTTCAGCTTCTTCCATATTGCTGGCTTTGATAGCGTCCTTGCAGGCAGGAATAATAATTGTACCGCCGGAGATCTGAACGCTGTCCTCGCCGTAAATGGCGGTGCTTACAGCGGATACGGTCAGAGAACCGCTTTTGATCTTCACATCATTGCTGCCTTTGATTGCGTGCTTTACATTGCCGATGACAGTAAGGGCACCCTCGCCCTTGATAGTCAGATCGTCCTTGCTGAGAATGGCAGAAGACTGGCTGTTGCCCGCAGTATCCTGAATATAGTTGGTGGAACCGCTGTCCAGATGCAGAACACAGGTGTCTGCGCTGTATACATACAGAGGTGCAGCCGTAGAACAGGTGATGCCAGCGCCGTTCAGATGAAGATTGACCTTGCTTTCCTTTCCGGCGTTAACCACAATCTGACCGTCATTCAGAGTACCGGAAACCTCATAGCGTCCTTCCTGCAGAATGGTAATCACGCTGCCGCTGACAGAAACCGCATTTGAATCGCTGACCTGTGCGCTGCTTCCGTTCAGAGCAATGTAGATTGTTTCATCCACTACCGGAGGTTCTGTTGCTTCCGGAGCCGCAGTAGTTATCTTTGGCGCTGTGTTCTGATTATTGTTGGTATTATTTGTACTGCCGCCGGAGTTTCCGGAAGAGTTCTGATTGCTGCCGGAATTACTGCTGTTGTTCTGAGAAGCGCCGCCGGAGCTGTTATTGTTCTGTGAAACGCTGCCCGAGCTGTTGTTGTTCTGCGAAACGCCGCCCGAGTTATTGTTGTTCTGTGAAGCATTGTTCTGACCGACTGAATTGTTGTAAGCAGAATTTCCGCCGGCAGAGGTGTTGTTCTGAGCGGTTGTCTGGGTGGTATTGCCTGTGGAAGCGGATTTCTGGCTGCTGCCGGAGACATTCGTGCTAACAGAAGAAATTGTTGTATTCTTTGTACCGGAGGAGGTAACGACCATGGCAGAATAGCTGTCAGAGGCGGATTCGTCAGATTCCAGAGTTACAGCAGGAGCGTCTGCCTCTGATGATTCAGTATCCTGATTGCCGCAGCCGGAAGCACTTAGCAGGAGAGCAACAGCACATAAGCAGGAGAAAAAGCGGTAAGATTTCATAATAAACAGTCCTTTCTGAAACAGCCGCAGCTGTAAAATTCCAAGTTTGCTATAGTGTCATTCTATCATAAAAAGCTGAAAATAACATTGAACTTTTCACAAAACGAAAAGAAAATCTGAACAGCCCCCTGCAAATTCCGATTTGTCAACTGACTACAACTCCCCCATCAGAAGTTTGAACCGTTCCAGCCCCAGTCCTGCGTCGCTGTATACTTAACATAAATTCTGGACGGTTCAATGGAAAGCTGTTCATTAAGAATTGTGCAGATTTTTTCTGTAAGTGAAGAAAATGCAGACGGGTTTGACTGTCCGTAAACGCTTACCTCAACCATAGCGGCAGGTGCATTGTCACCTTGAAAATAGAGAATATGTTCAGGCTCAATGCCCACCATAAGCCAGTTCTCTGACTTACCCGGAATTGCTGTAATTGCCTTACCTAACGCTGACTTGATTGATGTTTCCTTTTCAGCAGAAACTGAAGTGTTTGTTTTAACATTTATAAATGGCATAGTATACTTCCTCCTGTTATTTGATATATTTAGTATATCACACTAATTTATAAATTTCAACATAAAAAAATAAACCCGCTCCCGTTATGAAAGCAGGCTAATGAACATTGTACCACCATTTTCTCGTGTGATTTCAAATGTTTTTTACGCAGTTCAAACTGCAAAAATGCTGTTTTAAATGCAACCCCAATAAACGAAAAACCCGTATCTATGCGGCTTGCGCTTGATACAGGTTTCTTATCATGGCAGGGGCAGAAGGACTTGAA
>DBQM01000010.1 GCA_002305725.1 Ruminococcus sp. UBA1394
TCCAGGAATATCATGCATCAGATAACATACCAATGCAAGATGACCTGATAAAAAATAATCTTGCTTTTATTCATCTTATATCTTCTTTCATATTTTTTATTGCATAATAATCATATCATTAAATGTGTTTACAGCCAAACTTAGAAATTGTTCTCATAAGATTAGAGAAAAAAGCATAGTATTCAGGTATATCCATATCTGTATAATAAATGTTTTAATTGTATGCCTGCAAATCTAAAAAACGTATGACATACTGCATATAAAAAGTCAGCCAACTGCTGCAACTTAATATAGCACCAGTTGGCTGTTCTTTGAACAATAATCAGTCTTTATTCTCAGGTATATGTAGCCTTTCCGCAATATCCTGCATAGCACTGCAGAATCTGTATTCCTGTGTCAATGATTTCTGTAAGGGGTCACCCTCACGTATCCTCATTGTTCTTCTTATTTCCTTAGGGATTACAACTCTTCCCAGATCGTCGATTCGTCTTACAATACCAGTAGCTTTCATATCTATATATTTCCTCCATTTTTCAATTAACTGCCTGCTTGCAGCTGTTATTGAGCATAATGTATTATTTGTTAATTCTGAGGAAATATTCAAATATCTTGATATCCTGTTATGGTTTTTTAAGGAATTTTTTATACTGTAACACGGGTACCGTATACCATTTTTTCAAAATCAGTTACAGGTACTGGTCTTGAATACAAAAATCCTTGTGCACATTTGCAGCCGCTGTCATCAAGAAAAACAGCCTGTTCCTGTGTTTCAACGCCTTCGGCTACGAGTCCCAGACCGATATCGTTTGCCATTGCTATTGTATGGGTCACAACCTTCTTGCAGCGGTCATTGAGCAGATAGCTGCCGAGGAAACCTCTGTCAAGCTTTATCACATCAAATCTTGTGTTGCTCAATGTATTGAGAGATGAATAACCCGAACCGAAATCGTCCATAAGCAGAGTGAAGCCACGCTTTTTAAACTCGTCAATGCATATCTCAACCTGACGGTTTTCATAGGTTTCGGTAATTTCAATCTGGAACAGGTCTATCGGAATATCATATTCATTTATAACTTCCAGAATTTTTTCCGGAAGGCTTGTATTAAGATAAACCTGAGATACATTTGCGGATATCGGAACAGGTTCAAGTCCCATGTCAATCCATTTTCTGATAAGTGCGCAGACCTGTCTGTGCATATAATGGTCAAGCTTCTGGATAAAGCCGTTCTTCTCAAAAACCGGAATAAACTCGTTCGGAGGTATAATACCCTTTTCCGGATGAATCCATCTTACAAGCGCTTCGGCGCCTACTATCTTTGCGTCAGAAATTCTGACTTTCGGCTGGAGATATACCTTGAACTGTCCCGTTTCAAGAGCATTTTCCATTTCCTTTTCTATCTCATGACGATTATCTATCATCTTTGAGAACTGCTCTGTATAATAGTTAACAGTGTTGAATACATTATCACGTCCGTTTTTCCTTGCAAGCGCCGCATAATCGGTCATTTTGCGAAGCGGGAGTGATTTGTCAGTTACAAAATATACACCGAAATAAAATTTATATGATATATTTTTATAGCTCTGAAGCTTGTCTGCAACAAGCCCCATTCTCATTTCAAGTTCTTCTTCATTGTCATAGGCGGTAAAAATATTGAAAATATCCGCACCAAGACGGCAGGTAACAGACTCTCGTCCCCATGCGTCTTTGAGATTAGCTGCAATATATTCAAGAATCCTGTCTCCGGTTTCTTCGCCATAAGTCTGATTTATGTTCTTGAAGTTTCTTATATCAAACTGAATAATCGCAGATTTTTCAGATGAATTGATAATTTTCATGGCATCCGGAACAGAAAACGGCGCTTTTTTCACTGCATTTGAGGCATCTTTCTGAATCTGTTTTGCCGCACCTGCAATTGAAACAATATAGCCGGAATAGCCTGCCAAAATTCCTTCCTCTGTGCATTCACCGTTCAATGCAATACAAACAGGGATATATTCTCCATTCTGTTCAAATTTCACATGAATCAGCACTTCAAGATATTCAGGTTTGGAATGAATACCAAGCATTCCTCTGAATCTTGAATAGTACTCTGAAAGAGCCTGTTTTCCGCTGTCCGCAACATTTGAACTTGCAAGCATTGATCTGACAGGATCACAAGTTTCAGAAAAAAGAATTTCTTTGTCAAAATTACCGTCATAAGTAAATTCATCACTTTCAGCCATATAATTAAAACAGCAGGCATATCTGCGTTTTAATAAAAGCTGAAGCATTTTTTCCGCCAATAAATTTTTTTCCATTCAGGTTTCCGTCCTATTCTTTTTTGTCAATAATAATAGTATATCATAATTTCTTTATAAATAGCAATATCCATTTACTACAAATTGCACTAATCAATCTATTGCTTTTAGTGAAATATGACATATATATCATCACTTTTAACAAAATGCATTATATAATCATTCGTTTTTCGGTCTATTATTCATATACAGAAAGCTCTCTGCCGTCTCTTACAAACACAGGTATAATATCTATCGGGGCAGGGACAGTAACAGTCTGACCGCCCTTATAGACTTTCTTTGTATTTGCATCTGTCCACTCTGCGCCCTCCGGCAGATAAACCGTTCTCTCTGAAACATTTTCTTCCATAACAGGTGCTACCAGTATATCAGGTCCGAACATATACTCATCTTCTGTTTCCCACGCCTTGCTGTCATTGTAAAAGTCAAAGAACAGCGGACGCATTACAGGCATACCGCAGCTGCTTGCCTTGTCCATACACTCTCTTATATACGGGCGCAGACGTTCTCTGACAAAAAGATATTTTTTGAGTATTTCAAAATTATCCTCGCCAAAACTCCATACTTCATTATCCTGCCCGGAAGTAAGCTGTCTTACTCCGTTAATAAATTCTTCCTCACGCTCATGCCACGGAGAACGTTCGCCATGCATACGGAAAACAGGACAGAATGCGCCCCATTCAAACCATCTCACCAGCAGTTCACGGAATTTTTCATCTGATATATCACCGCCGAGAAATCCGCCGATATCCGATGTCCACCACGGTATTCCGGCAACAGACATATTAAGTCCTGCCTGCAGCTGTTCTCTCATTGCCCTGAACGAAGAATGAATATCTCCCGACCATGTAAGGACACCATATTTCTGGCTGCCTGCCCATGCGCATCTTACAAGGCTTAAAATCTCAGTTTCGCCCTCAGATTTCAGTCCGTCATAAAATCCCTTGGCATACATCAGCGGATAAATGTTGGTGCATTGAAGTGCAGGACCGGCATAATAGCGGTAATTATCAAAATCGTATGGACCATACTCCGGTTCTGCCTCATCAAGCCAGTAACAGCGGATTCCGTATTTAAAGTAATTTTCACGGCATTTTTCCCATACAAATTTCTGTGCACCAGGATTGGTTGCGTCATAGAAAACAGTATTTCCCATCCATGTCATGTGAAGTCCGTTTCCCCTGTCGGCATTTACCAGATATCCCTTATCCGCCATTTCTCCGAAATTTTCGCTTCTTTCATCAATGGTCGGCCAGACAGAAACTACAGTTTCAATTCCGAGTTCCTTAAGCTCCTTTACCATTCCCTCCGGGTCAGGCCAGTCACGAGGTTCAAATTTAAAGTCACCCTGCATTGTCCAGTGGAAAAAGTCAACCACAATTGCGTCCATAGGCAAACCAAGCTGTTTATGTTTTCTTGCAACGTCAAGTATTTCCTGCTGGTTTCTGTATCTCAGCTTGCACTGCCAGTAGCCAAGACCATATTCCGGCATTCTCGGAGCTCTGCCTGTTGCGGCAGTATAATTTTCCTCGATTTCTGCGGGAGTATCTCCGGCAGTTATGAAATAGTCAAGCTTTTTGGTGCTTTTTGCGTACCATTCAGTTTTATTTGTTCCGAATGAGGCTGTGCCTATTGCAGGATTGTTCCAGAGGAAACCATAACCCCTGCTTGAAATCATAAACGGCACACTCGCCTGACTGTTCCTGTGTGCAAGTTCTAAAACCGCACCCTTTTTATTAAGATGCTTTTCCTGATACTGTCCCATTCCGAAAATTTTTTCGTCGTCAAAAGCCTCAAATCTTGCGGTCAGTTCATAGTCAGTTGAACCGGCATAGGATTTCAGCTCTCTTGCATCAATCCTCAGCGGAACACAGTAACGGTTGATTCTGTTGCGGTTTCTCCAGTATTCCTCTGTCAGCAGTTCGCCTTTCTGATTGTAAAAGCTTATTGCTCCCTCAAACGAAACCTTTGCAGTTATCTTACCGTTTGTTATGTAATGATTTGTACCGGTCTGATGGTACTGACTGTATTTTTCGTCTTTGTACCACGGGTCAGTCGTATCAACAGTTTCCTCACGGAATACAGCTCTGCACTCCTTCACAGGTTCGCAAAGCGCCCAGTCATGACTGTCCATTTCCGGTTCATTAGTCATGCGGACACGGAGAGAACTCTCTCCCCATGGTTCAATCCAGACCTGTGATTTGCCGTTTGCGATTACAAGACGGTTATTTTCTTTATATATTCTCATTGCAGTTTACCTTTCATATTTTGTGCATATATTGTAATTATATCATA
>DBQM01000047.1:0-42766 GCA_002305725.1 Ruminococcus sp. UBA1394
TTGTATCAAGCTCACAACCTGAAAACGCAAGCGAAGCAGAAAGCAAAAGTACCAATAAAGACAAGGGTTTACGTTTCATAAGAATACCTCCGATGTATAGTTTATAATTTAATTATATCAAGAGTGATGTATCATTTTCAGGACAATTAATTATAAAATTTCAGCCAAAACTACTTCTGCGTTGTAGCTTTGGCTTTTCATTTTGGTTTGATCTTTCAAGAAGTGAGCAAATGTCTTATTTCAAAGGAGTTTGCTATAAAAATTATAACATTGTCTCACAAGTAAGTCAAGTGCTTTTCTTGTGGTACTGATTAAATCATCCGAAAGAGATATAATAAAATCAGAAGATTTTTATGGAGGACAGCTTATGAGAAAAGAGGTTTCTTTCAAAAATCGTGATAGATTTATTCAGTTGGGTATTGCGATTTCCTCGCTTAGAAAAGTGCGTGGTATGTCACAAGAGAAGCTTGCAGAGAAGGCAGGTATAAGTCGTTCTTTGCTTAGTGTAATTGAAGCACCTAATACCGCCAACAGCTTTTCTCTTGAAGTGCTGTACGACATTGCCGACGCATTGGAGGTTACTCCCGCAGACCTGATTAACGCTTCACTATTCTCAGATAACATCATCAATAAAAAGCACGATTAAAAAGTAAAACGACAGACTTTGTAAAATTTCTACATTGTCTGTCGTTCTTTTTTTATTCAAGTTCTCCCAAACGTTTCTTTGAACGCTCCTGTTCCTGACTTGTATCTCTGCCCAAAATCATATCAATGTTTTTCTTCATTGTCTGCAATTCGGAGAGTTCCGATTTTTCAGAATAGTAGCTTTCATAGAGTTTGTCTTTTTCAGTTTGGAGAGCTTTCTGCTCAGCACGGAGTTCCTTAATCAAAGGAGCTTTACCACCATTAAATCTTTTCTTCAGATACTTTTCGGAAGCACTAAAGATAATCAAATCTGCTTCGTGTTCTTTGCGATAACGCTCCTTGAAAACAACAGTTTCAAGTTTGTCAGCTATCGGCTTAGTTTTACGATAATCGTCGATGTTGTGTATATCTTCTTCAATGGTTTTTAAGCGTTTCTCAATCTCCTTAATACGACTGCGAGTGCCGTTGTAGTTCTCTCTTAATGTTTCGGTTTTCTCCGATAGCTTGTCATAGTCAAGAAGATTATGCTCGGTCAGATAGTTTACCGTGTTAGCCATAGTTTTAAGATTTTGAAGCGTAGCCCAACGCTTATATGCTTCGGGATTTCTCTGCCGTTCTTTCATCGCATTTTCAATGTCAATGATAAGTGAAACTCTCTGAGTGTTTTCGATTTCGATACGCTTACCGCCAGTAATTCGGTTACGGATTTGTTCTTCAGTGTAGTCTGCTCCAAGAGTTTTAGAACGGGTAAAGCGTTCCTGTCCTTCGGCACGAAAAGAAATATGCTTGCCCGATTTGATTTCGTATTTTTCTCTCTGCATAAGCAAAAGAAACTCGTCCCAATCTCTTGCTTTAATGATACATCTGTCGATGTTCTGACGAAGCAAGGACTTCCAACTCTGCCCCTTCTTGTCGAGCGAATGTTCATAATGGGACTTGCCTTTATCCTTCGGCTCGGCAACAACAGACAATCCATATTCCTTGCAAAGCATATCACTTGTCCGTCGAATAAAATAATAACTGTTCGGACTGCTATTGTATTTTCCAAAGTCTTTGAAGCTGACAGAATTTGCAATGATGTGATTATGGACATTGCCCCTATCAATGTGAGTAGCAATGACATATTGAAATCTTCCTTTGAAAACTTTATCGGCAAGTTCAATTCCAATCTTGTGAGCAGTTTCATAATCGACTTCACCCGGCGAGAAAGATTGTATAAGATGAAATGCAAGGTATCCGTCCTTCTTATCAACTTTTTCTTTCGTTCTCATAAATTGCTGATAAGCAGTTTCGGGAACACAACCGTAACCGTCAACGAGCAAAGTGCCGTCAGTTTTCTTCGGGTTCTGAATATAATTCAGAGCTTTGGTTAAGGTAGTTGTGATAGGATGGATTTTAGTAATTGCCATATTTCCTCCTGCTTTTGTTTGAGCTGTCGCATATCCTCTGCATAAATGTTGTCCGTAGAATTTATGCGTTTTGCAATCTGATTTATATTCTTGCTTACTCCGTGTATATCTTCAAGAGCTTTGTCGAAACAGCTCATATCAACATTAAGCAGATAGCCGTCAAGTGCTAATTTGCGGAGAAAAGTAGACATATTTTTCAGCCCGATAAGTTCCATTCTCTTTTTAAGAGCCGCCTTTTCTTCGGCGGTAACATAGAATTTAATTGGAATATCTCTTGTTCTTTTTCCCATAAGTATATCCTCCCTGCAAATGAGAATTTGTTTGCATAAAACTAAGGCAGTAGTGCCGCATTTAAAAGGGTCTGGGAATTCCCAGCAAGCGAATTTCGGAAGTTTTTCTTGATGAAAAAATGAATGAAATTCTGATTTGTAACGATTGACTTTTTCTTTAAAAAAGGCGGAGTGAGACCACAAATCATATGCTTGCTGTCAACTCCCCGCACCGCAGTGCTTGAACAACTTTTTCAAAGACCGTTCTCCATTTAGAACGGTTTTTTCGATGAAATCAGCAACATTTATTCAATGCGACTTCTTCATCAAAGTCATATTTATTTGCATTCAGGATAGGTATTAAGTGCATATAAAAGCAAGCAATGGCTTGGTTGAAATAGCGATAATAGTTGGAACTTGACATTTCAAGGATTTCGATAATCTCGTCGTGCCTGTATTGATATTCCTCAAAATAGTAGCGACTGAGAATTTCAAAATATATCCTCCCATTGTCAGGGTACAGAGCTACTATTTCAATGGTTTTATCAAGAACGTCCAGAAGTGTAAGGCTCTTGTGGCTGGAATATAGCGTGTCGTAGAAAGTGTTCGTGTTTACATTTGTTTCATACTCGACGAGTGAACCTACAAGGTCAGTAAGATGTTTGCGACTTGTCGTGTATGTAAGTTCGTCCAGATAGTAAATCTTGTTATTTACATTGTGAAGCACACGACGATAAAGTCCGAGAAGTGATTTCATAGCTTTTGCTTTATTCTTGTCACACTTCAACATTAAGATTGCCATAAAAATACCTCCTACAAAAAAATCAGTTTAAGTCGAATTTCAAAAACCTATTGACAAAGGTTTCGTGTTGTGATATAATAAACACGAACAAACGGTACACTTGTATTATACCCTATAGACGAACAGATGTCAATAGGAAATATGAAATTTTGTTCGTTAAACACGAACATCTTGTAGGGAGGTTTCATAATGGAACTGAATGAAAGACTTGCAAAATTACGAAGATTGAAGGGATTAACTCAGGCTGAACTTGCTGATAAAGTTGGCGTTACTACTCGCTCAATTCAAAACTATGAGTTAGGCACACGAACTCCGAAAATGGATACAATAGCTAAAATTGCCGAAGCTCTTGAAATTGACGAAAAGGCAATTTTGAGTGATGAAGATTATTTCGTTATTGAAGCTCACGAAAAATATGGTTCAAGAGGAAAAAGGGATGCGGAAGAACTCGTGAAAAACGCAACTGCTCTGTTTTCGGGCGGACAGTTAAGCGAAAATGATAAGGCTCGTGTGCTTGAAGCAATTCAGGAGGCGTACTTTGAAGCCAAGATTATAAACAAGAAATATACCCCGAAAAAATATAGGAAGAACAACGACAACAAAACCGACGATAACGAATAACCGATATCCAAATGTCCTGAAAATGATACATTACTTTGTGTTATAATAAAGGAGAATGGATTTACAGCTCGAAAGGTTGGTGAGATATGTTAAGTGACCGTATTTATGACTTCACTCAGAATTTAATGAAGAGAATGAGAACAAACGACCCTTATGAACTTGCTGAACAGCTCGGCATAAGACTTAAATATGACACATTTGACGATTTGAAAGGAGTATACTTTCTTGTCAAACGCTGTCCCTTTATTGTGTTAAGTGATACGCTTGATGAGGTAATGGAGAAAGTCGTTCTTTCTCACGAAATCGGGCATCACCTGTTACACAGACATCTTGCTACAAATGAATTTCAGGAATTCAGTCTTTTTGATATGACTTCAAAGCCTGAAATGGAAGCAAATATATTTGCGGCTAATATTTTACTTGATGATGACGAGGTATGTTCTCTTGCGAGGCAACGCTATACAAGTGAACAGGTAGCTCGTATGCTCAAAGTTCCTCACGAACTGCTTTTGATAAAAATGAAGGATATGAACAACAGAGGTTATGGCTTCAATCTCTCGTATGTTCCAAGAGCAGATTTTCTTGGAAGCTGATTTACAAGAGGAAATCAATTATGGACAACAAGGTAAAAAACGCAAATCAGCGTTTGAAGATTTTGTACTTACACAAAATACTACTGGAGCGTTCCGATGAAGAACATAGTATAACTATGCCTGAGATAATCTCACAGCTTAAACTCTATGGCATTACCGCAGGACGAAAAGCTCTCTATGAAGATATAGAAGCATTAAAAACTTTTGGAATGGATATTGTGTCAGAACGAGGTCACGGTGCAGGATACTATGTTGTTAATCGTGAATTTGAACTTCCCGAACTCAAACTTCTTGCTGACGCAGTTTCTTCTTCACGCTTTCTGACAGAAAAGAAATCAGCAGAACTTTTGAAAAAACTGCAACAGCTCACAAGCGTATACGAAGCAAAGCAGATACAGCGACAGGTTTTTGTTGCTGACCGTGTTAAAGCTTTCAACGAACGTATTTACATAAATGTAGATACTATTCATCGTGCTATTGCGGAACGAAAAAAGATAGCTTTTGATTATTTCGATTATGATTTAAAGAAGCAGAAGAAATACCGTGACGGCATTCGCACTTGTTCCCCTTATGCTTTTGCGTGGGATGATGAGCGTTATTATCTTGTAGCATACTATGAAAAATATGACAGCGTATCAAATTTCCGTGTTGACCGTATGGAAAATGTAGAAATTCTTGACGACCTTGCCGAAAAATATCCCGAAGGCTTTAAACTGTCACAATATCTTAATTCTACGTTTTCAATGTTCAGCGGTGAGTCTGAGGAAGTCAAACTCAGATTTGACAAGTCTTTGATAAATCCCGTAATTGACCGTTTCGGTAAAAATATCATTATTGCTCCCGACGGTGAAAACCACTTTACTGTATTTGTGCAAATTAAAACCGAACACCCTGAACCGTTTTTTGGATGGCTGTTCCAGTTTGGCACAAAGGTACAAATTGTTGAGCCTTGTGAACTTAAAAGTCAATACCTAAATATGTTAGGTGATGTTATTGAAGCAAACAAAATAAGATAGGAGGATGTATTATGAAGTTAAAGTTAAAGAATTTATTCGATGTATCAACACCTATGGGAATATATATTGTTATATTTGTAATATCAGCTGTTTTTATAGTAATTGGCAATTTGGCTGATGGTTACGAAGGAGATATTCCTAAAAATGTTGGATACAGTTTATTGGCAACTGTGATTTCATCTTTTATAATAGATAAAGCAAATACAAAGAAACAGCGTGACAATGACAAATTGATTGCAGAAAGATTATTATCAGAATTGAGTGACGAATGCGAAGATATTTTATCAGAGGTGGTGCTGGCTACACAAGAATGTATTGGGATTAGCGAAGATAAATTTAGCTATGAAGAGTGGGTCAAACTTCTATTCAATACCGACACTGAAATTGAAAAACATATATCAGAAATAAATTATTTCACTCAAACAATTACTACGGTAAGACAGACTGCACAGAAAACAATTGATGTTTGTAAACACTATTATAATAACTCTGCCATAAACAATGAACTTGAAAAGAATCTCAAAAGAATATGCTCATTATGTCAAAGTATTGAAGCGAGAGTGAAAAGTAAACATTATGAACGATGTATAAATTTACTTAATATGTTGAGAGATACAATCATAAAACAATTCCCGAATTTATCAAATGAATTTTTAATTAAATATAATCACGATGACTTGTCAGCGTGGGAGTAAAGTGGGAGTTATTTGGGAGTGTTTTGGTAGTGACTTTGGAGTTTCAATATGTTACAATTAGTATGCTGGCAGATTATATGCTTTGGCATACGCCTTAAAAATTGAATATGGGTTTAGATAGCCTTGTCGCTTAAAATGCGGCAGGGCTATTTTTTATGCCCGAAATCTGTCGGCTAATTCAAGTCGGCACAACTGAGGACTTACGGATTTTATCCGTAGGTCTTTTTTTGTTGCCCCAAAAAGGAGCAGACAGATGAAATACCATTACAGCGAAGCAATCGCAAGGTATCCCTGAACTTTGGTTTTGACTTTCGACCAGAACAATCAAAATCAAATTTTCAGGAGGATACTTAAATGAGAGAATACAATTACACAGATTACGCTATCAACAATGCAAATAGCGAGGCTATCGTTTACCGCTTCGCAAACGGAAAGGTAAGAGAAATTACCGTTGACGATTTTAATGGCGATGAGCTTGCTTTCCGCACTTGGAAAACTTTTTCTGACAGAGATTATCACAGTCAGGAAAATCAGACCCGCAGAACATCAAGAAAAGATGTAAGTTATGACAGCCTTGAAGAAATGGACTTGGGTTATTCCGAAGGTTGCCTTGATACTATGCTTAGGACAGAGGAAGATGAAGCGTTGAGCGAAGGGGTTGATGAATTGCTTTCTATTCTTTCAGAGAAACAGAGAAGAAGGCTGTACTTATATGTAATTAAAGGTATGAAACAGGAAGAAATCGCTCGCTTGGAAGGTTGCTGTCAGAGGGTAATTTCAGAGAGCATTTATGCAGCAAAAAATAAAATCAAAAAATATTTTGAGAAATTTTCAAAAACACCCTCTAAAAACGCTTCAAAAATGGCAATGAGTGAAAGGGTTAATTTCTACAAGAGATGGTTAGCAAGCCATCCCGACGAAAGAGATAGCTCTGACAGTACATTGAAAATTAAATAACAACTCTCAAGTTACGTTCCTCTTGTTGCACGAAAGTGTAAGCGACAAAAAGAGTACGCCACGATGTTAATGATACATTTCAAGGTATCGCAGGCAACGACAAAAGCATTGGTTTTGACCGAATTCGTTAGGCACTGCACCTGAGATTATCAATATCGACGGAGCGAGAACTACTACTTTAAAATAATAGGTAGCTCCTATTACGCCAAGACAAGCAAGAGGTATAATGATACTTCCGTTCAGACCGAAAGGTAACGGCTTCTCCATAAGAATGGGTTGAGGTGAGAGTCCTATGAAGCTGCTTTAGCGAGTGGCTGGCTTGAGTTGTTCCCTATGCTGTGATTTAATTCACAGTTGTTCCGTCAGGGGTGTCGTGGACAAGTATGACGGATACATACGATTACAGGGTTTGCAGGTTGATTGTAAAGTCAGCCTGCTTCCTTCTATACATAGTTATTCACTATGAATAAAATAAAGGAAGGAAAATCCACCAATGGTAACAACTCAGAAGGTTTTAAGAGGACAAATTTACTTAGCTAAGCTTACCGGCAAAGGCTGTGAACAGCGAGGCAAACGCCCCGTGTTGATTTTGCAGAACGATGTCGGTAACAAGTACAGTCCAACAACAATCGTTGCTCCGATTACTTCGTCAACGAAAAAGAAATTCCTGCCTGTTCACGTTCCTATTGAAAGCAATCATCTTTATAAAAATTCGATGGTGCTTTGTGAACAAGTTCAGGTCATCGACAAGTCAAGGCTCGGCAAATTGCTGTGCCGCATAAGCGACAAAACGCTCACTGAGGTCGATAAGGCTATGGCGGTAAGCGTTGGAATTAACAAGAATGTTGGAGGAAATGAAGATGAATAACGAAATCAGGATTTTTGAAAATGAACAGTTCGGTGCTATTCGAACTTATGAGTGTGAAGGTAAAATCTTCTTTTGTGGTAAAGATGTGACAAAGGCGTTAGGCTATAAAGATAGCGTAAACGCCTTGAAAATGCACTGCCGTGTTGATGGGGTGGTAAAACACCACCTCATCGACAACATAGGCAGAAAACAATCAGCAAACTTCATTTCAGAAGGAAATCTTTACAGACTTATATCGCATAGCAAACTTCCATCCGCTGAAATATTTGAAAAATGGATTTTTGATGAGGTGCTTCCGTCAATCAGGAAATACGGTGCTTATCTTACAGAAGAAGCATTGGCACGGGTTACGGGCGACACTTCCGAAGCGGAAAAACTTTTCACAGAACTAAAAAAAGAAAAGCTCCGTGTTAAACAGCTTCAAAAGGAGTGCGACTCTCTTGAAAGGTTAATGACAGTTACACGAGAAGCAAACGAGCTGTTGAGTACAACAAACGAACTTCTTGAAAAGCGTGTTGAGGTCTTGGAGCCAAAAGCTTCTTATTATGACAGTGTGCTTGACAGCGAGGAACTTATTCCGATAAGCCTGATTGCCGAAGATTACGGCTTGACAGCTCAAAAGCTAAATGGCTTGCTTCACGGCTTCGGTATTCAGCACCCCGTCGGCAAATCGTGGGCAATCAACCGTGAATATCTCGATATGGGATATACTCGGACAAAGGTGCTGAAATATGGTGCTGAAACAATTACGGTAACGTATTGGACACAGAAGGGCAAAAAATTCATTTATGAGTTTTTAAAGGAACTTGGTATTGTTCCGTTAAACGAACGCCAATCAGCTTAATATAAGAAAGAGGTTAATATATATGAATAAAAAAGTTATTATTGTTGAGAAAATTACAATTGAAAAAGCTATGATTGAGCTTGACGAGGTTATTGAAAAGACTTGCGACATTGCAGATATGCTTGTTAAGAAATACGGGATTGAAATAAATGACGAGGAATTTGAAAATATCCTCAATATTATCAATCGTTGACTTCTTTTTTCTTGGCAATACCTCCATTCAGTTGGGCAGTTCTTAAAGAGCTGCCCTTTTTACATAGCCTACCCAAAGTAGGCACAACCTCGCACTGAGCGAAAGTCAGGAAACACTCTTGACATTTACGCTTTAAAGTGCTAAAATGTAAGGAGAGATAGAAATGACAAATGCAACACAAATTGAACGCAATTTTGGTATATGGGTGGCTCTGAAAGTTCTGCTCAAGCACGAACTTATCAATCAGGAAACCTTTGATAAAATTGTAAAACACGAACTCAGAGAATATATGGCTTAAAGCCAAAGGAGGACATATTATGTATTACGGAACAAATCCGCTTTTTCTCGATAAAAACAGACCAAGAAAGGTCGTATTTTATGGACGAGTATCAACAGAACACGAAGCACAGCTCTCGGCACTTGAAAATCAAATGCAATGGTATGAAGATACTGCAAAGCGTTTTCCGAATTGGGAAGTCGTAGGCAGATACATAGACGAGGGTATCACAGGTACTCAGGCAAAGAAAAGACCTTCGTTTATGAGAATGATTGCAGACGCAGAAAAAGGTATGTTTGACCTTATCGTTACCCGTGAGGTGTGCCGTTTCGCAAGAAATACCGTTGACACACTTACCCATACCCGTGCATTAAAGGGGCGTGGAATTGAAGTTTTCTTCGTTGACGATAATATCTGGACTATGGACGGTGATGGAGAGCTTCGTTTGACAATTATGGCAACGCTCGCTCAGGAAGAAAGCCGAAAGGTTTCCGAGCGTGTCCGTGCAGGTCAGCGTATCAGCCGTGCAAATAAACAGCTTTACGGTAGCGGCAACATCTTAGGCTACGACAGAAAACCCGGCGAGACCTATACCATCAATCCCGAACAGGCAGAAACAGTCCGTATGATATACGACCTTTACGAAGAAGGCTACGGAACGCTGAAAATCGCAAAGATTTTAATGGAGCGTAAACGCCTTACTGCAACAGGTACTACAAAATGGACTTGCCACAATGTAGGTCGTATCCTGCAAAACGCAACTTATAAGGGATATATCGGCTATAACAAGTCGTACAGCAATAATTACCTTGAACAGAAGCGTATCCATAATCTTGACAGAGATACCTATGAATATGTCAAGGGCGATTTTGAGCCGATTATTACCGAAGAACAATGGGACAGATGTCAAGCTATCCTCAAAGAAAAGCGTAAAACCACGCTTGTTGAGAACGGCGAGGAAAAGAAAAAGAGCAACCGTACTTCCAGAGACATTTGGGTAAAGAAGTTACGCTGCTCTTGTGGTTCATCTTTTAGGAAAAACCGTTATCACAAAAACAAAGACGGTGTTGTGTCATACAATTACGTCTGCTACAATCAGGTGAATAACGGTAAGGCTTCTCAGCGTGAGAAGATGGGACTTGAAACAGACGGATACTGTAACGAACATTCCGTTACCGATTGGAAAATGGAAATGATGGCAAAATACTTCTTAAATGAAGCTTGGAAAAATCGCAAAGAGGATTTGATGATTGCCCTTGAATACATTAAGAAGTATTATACCGACGCAACACGAAACAATACTCAGCACAGCGAATTGTTCCTTGACGCTCAGATTGACAAGGCTGAAAAGAAGCTGAAAAATCTTATTGACCTTTTTACTGACGGTCAGATTAGTAAGGAAGAATTTGCTGAGTTTAAAGCAACCTATTCTGCGGACTTACAGAAGTTCAAGGACGAAAAAGCAAGATGTGGAGAACAACAGGAACTCTTTGAAAACTGTATGTGTGATATGGCAGCAGTTTCTCAGGCTCTCGCAGGAATGGTGGATATGAGTTCACCTGAATATTCTTCCGACCTCTTTAACGAAATCGTAAATTCTATATTGGTTGAAAATAACCGCTTTATATGGAATTTCAGCTATAATAAAAATGCCAACACAGATATGAATATCAGCGTTGACGGAAATAAGAGATGCCCTGTAATTTCGATTGACGGCGAAATTATGGGGACTCCTTCGGGAGCCCCCGATTTTTTACATATATCAGAGGATAATTCTTTGAATTTACCTGTGGAAATCCGCGATAATCCGTTGTTTGCCAAAAACTTATCCCTAATACTCCACCTGCACAGGCTGCTATTGCTAACAAGTAATTATCAGTTTTTTAAACTGAAAGCATAATAAGCAATCCTCCCCGTACTGCATGGTGCGGGGAGATTTTTTGCAGTTACAGTCCGCTTACAGATAATACCACAAATTCCCCCTTGACAAACTGTTATATTTTTGATATACTATTTCCAGTTAGCAATCGCTAATTGAAAGAAGGTGAAAAAATGAGCGTAGTTGTAATAGGCGGAAACGACAGAATGGCTACACGCTACAAGGACATATGCCAGTCCTATAACTGCAAGGCAAAAGTATTTACGCAGATGCCGTCCGATTTTGAAAACAAACTCGGGAATCCGGATCTGATGGTGGTTTTTACAAATACCTGTTCCCACAAAATGGTGAGCCGTGTCAATCAGAAATCCCGCAGACATGATATTCCTGTTGCAAGGGTTCACAGCGCAAGTGCAAGCGCACTGAAAAGCGTTCTTGAACAGTATTGCGGCTGAATTTTTAACTTATAGTTAGCTTAATCTAACATTTATCATGCGCATTTGTTACATAGTCAGCCAGAGCTAACCTGTAAATTTGTGGATATTTACAAAAATTTATTTTCGGGCATATTTATTGCCCGGAACTCCTTGACAATCAATTTGATATGAAGTACAATAAATAACGGTTAGGACACACTAACCGTTATTTATTTGCTATTGCGTTAGCTATATCTAACATAAAAGGGAGTGGATTTATGATGCCTCTTACACTTGCAGATACAGGCGAGGAAAATATTATCAAAAAAATCGGCGGAAACCCTGATACAAAAAAATTCCTTGAAAATCTGGGGTTTGTTGCCGGCGGGACAGTTACTGTTATCAGCGAGATCGGCGGTAACGTAATTGTTAACGTGAAGGATTCACGGGTTGCCGTTTCAAAGGAAATGGCGTGCAAAATCATGGTGTGAGGTGATATAAAATGAGAAGTGTGGGTACAGAAAATATTGAAACTGAACGGCTTCTGCTGCGAAGATTTGTCCGCAGCGACTGCTCTGATATGCTGAGATACTGGGTTGCAGATAAGCGGGTACAGCATTCATACGGCGAGCCGGTGTATTCCACTGTGGAAGAAGTTAACGGTCTTCTGGATAAATATATTTCGTCCTATGACAGCAATGATTACTATCGCTGGGCAGTTATTGATAAGAAAAGCAACTGCTGTATCGGTCAGATTGCGTTTTTTCTGTTAGACCAAAAAAATCATTTTGCAGAAATTGAATACTGCATCGGCGTTGATTTTCAGCGTCGGGGATATGCTTCGGAAGCCACAAAAGCTGTCATCAGATTCGGTTTTGAAAGGGCTGAGCTTCACAAGATACAAATCTGTTGCAGAGAAAACAATCTCCCGTCAAAAAGAGTGATTGAAAAGTCCGGCTTTACCTATGAGGGTGCGCTTCGTGATTACTTTTTTATCGACGGACAGTATTATGACAGACTTTATTATTCGATTTTGCATGATGAATATTATATGGAGGGATAAAAATGTCAACACTTAAAGATGCCAGAATTGGTTCAGCCGTAACGGTGAAAAAACTGAACGGCGAAGGGGCAGTAAAACGCAGAATCATGGACATGGGTATAACAAAGGGTACGGAAATTTTCGTCCGGAAGGTTGCACCTTTAGGCGACCCAATCGAAGTAACTGTCCGTGGATATGAGCTTTCGCTCAGAAAAGCTGATGCGGAAATGATTGAAACACTATAATTTTTCAGGTATAGGTTAGCTTCGACTAACACAAGAAAGGATTATTGATATGGAAATTAAAATTGCGCTTGCGGGAAATCCGAACGCAGGCAAAACAACGCTTTTCAATGCTCTGACAGGTTCTAATCAGTTTGTGGGAAACTGGCCGGGCGTTACCGTTGAAAAGAAAGAAGGAAAACTGAAAGGTCACAAAGATGTTATAATCACCGACCTTCCGGGTATCTACTCCCTTTCGCCCTACACTCTTGAAGAAGTTGTGGCGAGAAATTATCTTATAAACGAACGTCCGGACGCCATTCTCAATATCATTGACGGCACGAATCTTGAAAGAAACCTTTATCTCACAACTCAGCTCACAGAGCTTGGCATTCCGGTTGTGTGTGCGCTTAATATGATGGACGTTGTACGCAAAAACGGTGACAAAATCAATACAGAACAGCTTTCAGAGGCGCTCGGATGTCCGGTTGTGGAAATTTCAGCCCTAAAAGGTACGGGCATAAAAGAGGCGGCAGATGCGGCAGTCGAGGCGGCGGTTTCCCGTGCGATAACAGTTCCGAAGCACGAATTCTGCGGCTGTGCCGAACACGCCATTGCCCATATTGAAGAGGCAGTACTTCACGACATTCCGGAGGAACAGCAGAGATGGTACGCTGTAAAATTATTTGAGCGTGACGAAAAAGTTTATGAAACTCTCAGCATCTCAGACGAGGTGAAAAATCACATTGAGGCTGACATTGCCGCCGCTGAAAAGGAAATGGACGACGACAGCGAAAGCATTATCACAAACGAGCGTTACATATACATTGCCTCTATCATCAAAAACTGTCTTAAAAAGAAGAACAAGGGCGGTTTGACGGTTTCAGACAAAATTGACAAGATTGTAACAAACCGCTGGCTTGCTCTGCCGATTTTTGCGGCGGTTGTGTTTATTGTCTACTATGTTTCCATAACGACCGTAGGCGGCTGGGCTACCGACTGGACAAACGATGTTTTCTTTGGTGAGTGGATAATTCCCGGAGCACGTTCCATACTTGAAGGTGTTGGATGTGCGGACTGGCTGACAGGACTTGTGGTTGATGGCATTATCGGCGGTGTGGGTGCAGTTCTGGGATTTGTTCCACAGATGCTTGTGCTGTTTATCTTCCTTGCATTTCTTGAGTCGTGCGGATATATGGCAAGGATTGCATTCGTAATGGACAGGATATTCAGAAAATTCGGACTTTCGGGTAAATCCTTTATCCCAATGCTTATCGGCACAGGCTGCGGTGTACCTGCTGTTATGGCAAGCCGTACTATCGAAAATGACCGTGACCGACGCATGACTATCATGACGACAACGTTTATTCCGTGCGGTGCAAAACTCCCCATTATCGGACTTATAGCAGGCGCACTTTTTAATAATGCAGGCTGGGTTGCGACCTCCGCATATTTCATCGGAATGGCAGCTATCATCATTTCGGGAATCATGCTCAAAAAGACAAAAATGTTTTCTGGCGACCCTGCCCCCTTTGTAATGGAACTTCCCGCATATCATCTTCCCACCGTTAGCAATGTTCTCCGTTCAATGTGGGAGCGTGGCTGGTCCTTTATCAAAAAAGCGGGAACGATAATTCTTCTTTCAACTGTGGTACTTTGGTTCCTGCAAAGCTTCGGCATTGAAAACGGCAGTTTCGGTATGACAGATGAGCTTGACAACTCCGTCCTTGCAAAGATAGGCGGCATTATTGCGCCCATTTTCGCACCACTCGGCTGGGGTGACTGGAAAGCTGCCGTTGCCGCGGTTACCGGACTTATCGCCAAAGAAAATGTTGTTGCCACATTCGGTACGCTGTTCCACTTTGGCGGCGAAATTTCAGAAAATGGTGACGAGATATGGGGTCTTATGACAGCAAGTTTCACCGCACTTTCGGGTTATTCCTTCCTTGTGTTCAACCTTCTCTGCGCACCGTGCTTTGCGGCAATGGGCGCTATCAGACGTGAGATGAACAATCCGAAATGGACTGCTTTTGCGATAGCTTATCAGTGTGTGTTTGCCTACGCTGTTTCCCTTATTGTTTACCAGTTCGGACTCCTCTTCACAGGCAATGCAAACATTATCGGGCTTATCTTTGCAGCGGCAGTTGCGGCGTTTATCATCTATATGCTTGTCAGACCGTACAGAGAGAGCAGTCACCTTAAATCAGCAGTAAAAGTCAGTGCGTAATGGAGGGTTACTATGGCTACGTTTATAATCGGTCTGATTGTCGCAGCGGTTCTGTTTCTTGCGGCAAGGCAGATGTATAAGGATAAGAGATCGGGTAAATCTCTCTGCGGCGGAAAGTGTTCTGACTGTCACGGCTGTTGTTCATGCAAAGAGATTCCCAAAAAGTGAATAGCTGAATGAATGAAAAATCCTCCCTGTGTTATGGGAGGATTTTAATTATAAATTTACTTCTTTTTATGTTTTTTAACTTCGCATATTACCCAAATTCCCACTATCACAATGTAAGCTGCCGCCAACATAACAGGTTCTGATTCATTTCTGCGAACAGCCATTACAACTAAAAAAGCCACCACTCCTGCCAAAACTGCGATACCTATGCAGACTAAAATAACTTTTACATATTTAGCGCATCTTTTGGAGTCAACCGCATCGCCTATTATTTCCAGGACCACTTCCAATATTATCTCAAAAATTTCTTCCATAGAAATATTCCTCAAAATATTTTGTGTCTATTTGTTACAATAATTATATCATTTTTCAGCAATATACGCAAGCAAAATCATATCGGCAAAAAAAACATCGTCCTGCAAGCAACAGAGCGATGTTTTTTAGTGTATGAAGAAGTGTTAATATATCTGATTAACCGAAGTATCTCTTGAGAAGACCTTCAAATGCACAGCCGTGACGAGCCTCGTCCTTAGCCATTTCATGTACAGTATCGTGGATAGCGTCGAGGTTGAGTTCCTTAGCTCTTGCAGCAAGCTTCTTCTTGCCTTCACAAGCGCCGTTTTCAGCCATAACTCTCATTTCAAGGTTCTTCTTTGTTGAATCTGTTACAACTTCGCCGAGGAGTTCAGCAAACTTTGCAGCGTGCTCAGCTTCTTCGTAAGCAGCCTTTTCCCAGTAAAGACCGATTTCCGGATAGCCTTCTCTGTGAGCAACTCTTGCCATTGCAAGATACATACCAACTTCTGAACATTCGCCGTTGAAGTTTTCTCTTAAACCTTCAATGATTTCCGGGTCAACACCCTTTGCAACGCCTACAACGTGCTGGTCAGCCCATGCCATGCCTGCTGTTTCCTTAGCCTCTGTGAACTTTGAAGCAGGTGCCTTGCACTGTGGACATGATTCCGGAGCAGCCTCGCCCTCATATACATAACCGCAAACTGAACAAATAAATTTCTTCATTGTAAAATCCTCCAAATCAATTTCAAATGTGTTATATATAAACATCAAAAAGTATATTCTTTCTGTGTTCACAACCTAATTATAATATATTTTTTCTGTAATGTCAACCGTTTTCAATAAGAATTCACAAACTTTTCACACACCAGCTGTGAAATATGCAATAACAACCAGTAACCATTATCAGTTAATTTTTAAAAATAAAGAAAGACGTTATTAGCGTCTTTCTTTAACCAAACACTCATTTAGAAATGATTTCTCCCCAAGCATTAGCCTTGTCAGAAGCCATACCGTACCTGCAGATACCGATAGCGTCATAAAGGTCAACTGCTCCGTCTTCGTTAACGTTAGCAAAGAAATCCTGCTTCTTGTTGAATTTTTCCATAGACATCATTCTTCTTGTAACAAGAATAGCGTCATAAAGGTCAACCTTACCATCGCCGTTAGCGTCGCCTCTGAGAGCAACTTCAGTAGATGTTGTATTGCCTTCTTCAACATAAACCATGTAGTTTGTAACAGCCTTTGCGCTTTCCAGAACCTTGATTGTGCTGTTGTTGATAACAACATTCTCAAATTCACAGCTGTCTGTACAGAAGTTTGTGATAGTCTGGATTCTAACGTCAAATTCTTCGCCTTCTTCAGCGTCCTCAGGAATCTCGAATGTTAAAGTTGAAAGAACTGTATCATCCTTGAAATATGTTCCTGTGAAATTAACTAATGAAACAACGTTATCGATCTGGCAGCTTGAAACAACGCCTTCAACCTTTTTCAGTTCAAGATCGCTGTCGAAAGCAACGTCGATGTTGTAGCCTGCGCAAAGGTTACCTGTGTTAGCCATAAGGTCAACAGTAACGAATTTGCCGGCAACTGATGTAGCATCAGTTAATGTGATGGAAGCTGTACCTGACTGTGCGGATAATCTCAT
This sequence comes from Ruminococcus sp. UBA1394, assembly GCA_002305725.1. Classification (GTDB taxonomy): domain Bacteria; phylum Bacillota; class Clostridia; order Oscillospirales; family Ruminococcaceae; genus Porcipelethomonas. Next base: position 17,085 of record DBQM01000047.1, read on the forward strand.
TGTGCTGCATGAAACAGCCATAACAGCTGTTGCGAATAATGCAGACAGTCTTCTTAATGTAGTTTTTTTCATAATTAGCCCTTCTTTCAAAATTTCAAGGGCAATCTCATTGTTTGGGACGTATGATTTTTGATTTGAGTGCGGTGAAGCACCCGTAAACAATAATCATAGATCATTGTGCAACTGGCAATCATACCGTTTCTGATGAAAAAACGGGTTAGACCCTTAGCTTTGCGTCCTTACTTTTCAATAAGTTTGCCAAAAATGTGTTTTTAAAACTGGTTTATATTCGTATGATTTGCTATAGCAGTTTTAGCATCAATGCCTTTGCTATGGTTATAGTATACCACCATTTTCCTGCTATGTCAACTATTTACGGCGTTTTCTCCATTTTGTTGTATTCGATGTGCAACGAATTGTATACATTGCCTAAAACGTTTAATAAATTCGTAACCTTTTAGTTATTTTTGTTTTCTGATTGCAAGAATCGGATAGCCTTTTATATATTTTTTTACTGTTTCAGGATTCTTTTCAGCATACTCAAACACCGTATTTTCAAGCTTTTCTTTTACAAATTCCGACAACTGAGAGAGCGGACGGTCAAAAATCTCCGGACAAACCGGCGAAACCGTTATCATGCGAAAACGTTTATCCCCGGTTTCCATGACTCTGAAAGGCCAGATACGGCAGTCAAAGGGCTTGTCCTCACCCAGAATACAGCCTTTTTCATGGTCAAGGGCGGGACAGTAAAAGAGTTCATCGTCAGAAAGCTCTCCGGCGTCAGTCACATAACTGCCGCCGCAGTCTGTAAAGCGTGTATCCGGTCTGAGTTCTTTCAGTTTTCGGGCGGTCTTCTCATTCATGACCGGCATTTCCCACAGGTCTGTATTGTCAAAACCGCAGCATATCCTGCATTCAGCACAGGTTTTATTGTCAAGCAGTCCTTTTAGCATAGCAATCTCCTTATTGTTCCGAAACGATTCTGCTGAGTGCGTCAATATCTTTCTGGTCGTAAAGTCCGTCGCCGTTTATGTCGGCAAGGTACACTCTTTCCGACGGAAATTCCTCTCTGCCCTCGTTGATAAACCTGTTGAGCAGAACAAGGTCGAAAATATCCCTCACGCCGTCATCATTCACGTCACCCGGAAGCTCATACATATCCGGCTCGCTGACAGTAACATCAAAGCTCTGGCGGAATCCGTTATAGGCGATAGTTATTGTCTGAACACCCTCGATCTGCGGATTAAATCCGTCAAATGAATATGCAGTCACCTGGTTTTTGCTGCCGTTGTCGAAATATGCATACACTATCATTCCGGTAAGGTCAAGCTGCTGACCGAGAACGTATTCCGTTTTGTCCGGAAGTCTTGTTATAACAAGCTTGGTCATCTGCTTTTCGGAAACTTCCACAACGAAATACGCCTTAAAGCTTTTATATTCGACCGGAATCGTTTTCGTTCCGGCTGTTGAATCCAGTTCGCCTACTGAATAATCAGTAATCTCCTCACGGCTCTCATTGTCATATACCGCCTCAACTACCATGCCTGTTGTATCAAGCGCCTCGCCCTGTTTGTAGACTGTCTTTGTGGGAGGCGTTGTAATTTCAATTTTTTTCAGCTGTTTTTCTGAAACTGTAACCTTGAATTTCGCCGTTTTCTCCATGTAGGTTACTACCACGTCATACTCTCCGGCTGTCGGCTGATAGCCGTCAACGGTAAAGTCAGTAACTGTTTTTTCAGTACCGTCGCTGTATTTTGCCACAACCTCGATTCCCTCAAGGGACAGCATATCGCCCTCGTGGTACTTCGTCTTTTCAGGCTCCGACTTAATGTATATTTCCGTAAGAACAGCCGCCTCAAATTCCTGGTCGCTTACTCTTTCAGCATAGGTAAGAGCGACCCAGCCGTCCTTGTTGTCATACTTTGTCTTGCCCCATATATGCTCGTCCGCCTCAACTGTATTTGTAACGGTAAATTCAGTTTTGTAGTCCAGTACGCCGAGGGACTTGTAGCCAAGACCCGGTCCCTCACGAAGATTTACGCCGTTTTCAGAGGTTATGCGCCATTTTTCCGATTTTCCGGTATTTTCGCTGCCGCCCTCATAGTCGATAGGACCGCCCACCATGTACTTTGAAAAGTCCAGCACGCACCACTGCTCTTTACCGTCGGCATAGGTCTTGCCCCACAGGCTTCCGTCGCACATTTTCTTTTCGGTCACTTCGTATATGGTGTTATACATCAGAAAGCCCGATTTTTCAGCAGACGTTCCGGCGTCCTCTCTCAGATTGATACCGCTTTCGGTGTTGACTCTCCATATTTCCGACTTGCTGTCGGTTCTGTCCGAAAGGAAAAGCTTTGTTTCTTCTTCACGGCGGTTTACAAGTCCCTGCAGAACACTTCCTCCGGCTTTTCTCCATTCGCCGAATCCCTTTGCGATTTCAAGAAAGCTGTGCTTTTCCGAACCGTCAATAAGATAGTTTTTAAGGTCGAAATCGTCGTAAACACTCCAGATATTGCCCATATTGTAGGAAAGCGACACAAGGGCGTCAAACTGGTTCTGTTTCAGTTCGATATCATATTTATCGGCAAATTTGTTTACATAGTCCTCGTATGTACCGATAGCGTCTTTCAGCAGCTGTTCGGCTTCCTTTTCGGTGATGCCGTCGGGGTATTCGTCAGCGCCGACGCCTGTTCCGTAACCGATAGTCCACTGGCTGTAATCCCAGTATTTATACTGGCTGAATCCCTCAGCCTCTTTGATAAGGTCAATGCAGTCCTGTCCGGCTTTCATAGCGCTCCCCGCCTTAACACAGCAAAGAGGAAGCAGCATTGCCGCTGAAAGCAGAAAGGATACTGCTCTGATACACAATTTTCCGGCTTTCATTTATAACTCCTTTATTATCATGCAGACATAATTCAAAATCATTGCGCTGTCTTCAGCTGTCACAGCCTTGTCGCCATTAACTTCAGCATTCGCCTGGCAGGTATATGAAAGTGCATCTTCTTTTGCGTTAAGGAGATACATATTCAGCGAAACCACGTCCGAAACGCACACTTTACCGTCGTCGTTGACATCTCCCCTTTTTATTTCCCTGGCAATTTTAAGACTTCCGTCAGACTTTTCAAATTCCGCCTCACTCAGATCATCAGCTATTACCGAATAGCCGAGCGTCACAGGGGTCTCGGTTTCCGCCGTACCGTAAGACGGTCTGAATTTCAGAACTGCGGCTGTTCCGTCAGCCGTCTGGTTTCTGCTGTCCGACCAGACAAGTCTTATGGCATTGTCCGAGTAATCGCTGTTGCAGTAAAACGTTCCTCCGTTAAGAGCGTCACCCTGTTCGGCGTCCATAAAATACAGGGCACGGGGGTCATAGTCCACCTCAATGGAAAAAGCGGACATTCCCGTATTGTTTCTGATATTCACTTCAATTTCCGTTGTTTCGCACTCAGCGCCGTAGCCGGCATTTATGTATATAGCCGGAGCGTCCTGCGCAGACGCATTTACCGGCGATACCGAGCCGGTCATTATTGCTGCGGCGACAAGTACAGCAGTTTTACGTTTCATGTTCTCATCTCCCGTTCAGTATTTCCGTATAATTCTTCACTTTAATTTTAACACAAAACTGCGGATTTGTAAACAGAAAAGTTTGTTCGTTCGTAGAAATCAATTTCTGTGAAATATAGTATTTTGTAGGGGCGAGCATTGCTCGCCCGGGTAATAAAACGCATAAGTTTCCGGGCGACCAATGGTCGCCCCTACCCAGAACAATTGATTTCCATGTTGTTCGTTAAAAATGCAAAAACTGCTGCACCATCCGGTACAGCAGTCTTTATCACTGTTTTGCTCTGTTCTTTGCTCTCTGTGTATTGCTCAGAATTCTCTTTCTGATACGGATATTCTCCGGTGTAACCTCAAGAAGCTCATCGTCCGCTAAAAACTCCAGACTGTCCTCAAGGCTCAGACGTCTTGGAGGTACAAGTCTCAGTGCATCGTCAGAACCGCTTGCACGGGTATTTGTCAGATGCTTTTTCTTGCAGACATTTACAACCAGATCCTCTGTTTTCGGTGACGCACCTACTATCATACCCTCATAAACCGGAGTGCCTGCGCCGATAAACAGCTGTCCTCTCTCCTGTGCGTTGTAAAGACCGTAGGTTACAGCCTCGCCTGTTTCAAAGGAAACAAGAGAACCTGTGTTTCTTCTCGGGATTTCGCCCTTATACGGCTGGTAGCTGTCGAACACGCTGGACATGATTCCCTCGCCCTTTGTATCAGTCAGAAACTCACTCTTGTAGCCGAAAAGTCCTCTTGCCGGAATAAGAAATTCAAGCTTCATTCTTGAGCCCTGCGGGTGCATTTCAATCATATCTGCCTTTCGTGTACCCATCTTCTCCATAACAGAACCGACACATTCCTCCGGCACGTCGATAACAAGTCTTTCAACAGGCTCAAGCTTCTTGCCGTTTTCGTCCTCCTTGAAAAGTACTCTCGGTGTGGAAACTGAAAGCTCATATCCCTCTCTTCTCATGTTCTCGATAAGGATTGAAAGGTGCATTTCACCTCTGCCGGCAACTCTGAAAGCATCGGTGTTGTCGGTTTCCTCAACACGAAGGGAAACGTCCTTTAAGGTTTCTTTGAAAAGTCTTTCTCTCAGCTGACGTGAGGTTACAAACTTGCCCTCTTTTCCGGCAAACGGTGAATCGTTTACTGAGAATGTCATTTCAACAGTCGGTTCGCTGATTTTTGTAAACTCAATCGGCTCAACGCAGTCAGTTGCACAGATAGTATCGCCGATAGTGATACCCTCGATACCGCTTACCCACACAATATCGCCCACCTGTGCAGTTTCCGCAGGAACTCTCTGAAGTCCTTCTATCTGAAGAAGTGAAACAAGCTTTGCGTTATTGATTTTCTTGTCCGGATTCTGATGATTGCATACCGCAACATTCTGATTAACCTTGACAGAACCTCTCTGAATACGTCCGATACCGATTCTGCCCACATACTCGTTATAGTCGATAGAGGAAACAAGCATCTGGAAAGGACCGTTTTCGTCACCCTGCGGCGGTTCAATATAGTTTATGATAGTGTCAAAGAGAGGAATAAGGTCTGTGCCGGCTTCGTACTGGCTGAGTGAGGCAGTACCCGCCCTGCCCGAGCAGAAAAGTATCGGGCTTTCAAGCTGTTCCTCGTTGGCGTCAAGGTCAAGGAGAAGTTCGAGAACCTCGTCGCCTATTTCATCAAGACGTGCGTCCGGGCGGTCGATTTTATTTACTACAATGATTATCTTGTGGTTCATTTCAAGCGCCTTTGAAAGCACGAATCTTGTCTGAGGCATAGCACCCTCTGCGGCGTCAACAAGGAGCAGTACACCGTCAACCATGCTGAGAACTCGCTCAACCTCGCCGCCGAAGTCAGCGTGTCCCGGAGTGTCGATGATGTTGATTTTTGTTCCCTTGTAGCATACGGAAGTGTTCTTCGCAAGGATAGTGATACCTCTCTCACGCTCAATATCGTTGTTGTCCATAACTCTTTCAGCAACGACCTGGTTTTCTCTGAATGCGCCACCCTGTTTGAGCATTTCGTCAACGAGAGTAGTTTTACCGTGGTCAACGTGGGCGATAATCGCAATGTTTCTTAAATCTTCTCTTACCATTTTAAATTCCTCCTGAAAATTCAGAATATTTATCTATGTTAATTTATAATCTGATTATAAATTTTTTTCCAAGCGCTTTTTTCATATATACGCTTAAATCCTCCGGACTGCCCGTAACAAAAGCTGATTTTCTTATTGCATAGGCGTGCCGTTTGTCAGTATACAGAAAAAAGCAGTCCTTTACTTCCTTAGCTTTTATCAACCTATCATATCCTATACTGATGTTTTGTGAATTTGCACCATTTTCAACATTCACCGTAAAATACTTTTCTTCAAAATCAAAATGAACAGGATTTTCGCCGTATTTTGATTTTATTTTTTTTAGATTATTTTTCGGCATAATAACATATCTGTGAATTAAAACATATACTATGAATCCGATTGCAATAACTATTTGAAACAAAGAGTATGATGTTTCTGAAAGCTTTGCCCCGTCTTCTAAAGCAATAAACATAGAAGACAAAGAAATACCCACACAAGCAAGAATTATTACAATGTAAATGAATAACCAAAGCCGGAAATTGAAAAGCCGGCAGCCGGAGGTCGGGCAAGAATTATTACAATGTAAATGAATAACCCCTTGTAACCAGAGTCACTAATTAATGCTTTCATATCCTCAACAGTATAGTTCATAACTGCCTTCGCCATTATTTGCCTCCTCTTTTCAGAATATACCTGTTTCCAAGCTTTTCTTTCAGAATTGTCCGCAAATCTTCGGCAGTACCCTCTGTGAAAGAATCCTTTCTTATTATTTCCAAATAATAGCGTGAAGTATAAATAAAGAAATGATTTTCTGTTTCAATACACTGAACACAGTATTCATATTTATATTTCTGAACACTGCATCTGCCGGCGGACGAAAATGAAACCGTCATGGTTTCGCTGTCGAAAGTGTACATATCCGGGATATCTCCGTTTAATGCACGGATTTTTCGGTAATTCTTTTCGGGAAAATCCACATACCATTTTGTGTACAAAAGCATTCCGGCAATCAGTATGACAAACGCTGTGAAAAGAAAGTACTTGTATTCTGTGTTTGTCAGCAGCAGGAACATCACAAGAACCGCCGCCGCTATTGACACCAGCATAATGGGTATCCTCAGGCGGGCAATCCATGCCGCCTTTCTTGAAAGCATTCTGAAATCATCAAGGTTATAAACCATTTCAGCTTTTACCATTAAATCCCCCTAAAACACTCAACATAGCATAAAACATTTTGTTTAAAGAGCGTTTTTTTCATTGCATAAAAAATGTCCTGCATTAATATGCAGGACAAATATTGGTGGGAGAAGATGGATTCGAACCATCGAAGCTGAAAGCAACAGATTTACAGTCTGCCCCCTTTGGCCACTCGGGAATTCTCCCATAAAAATTCCGCCGACTATTGCCGGCAGATAATGGAGCTGGTGGACGGACTCGAACCCCCGACCTGCTGATTACAAATCAGCTGCTCTNNACCAACTGAGCTACACCAGCATCTTTGTTTAGAATGCTTAATTATTATATCACAGTTTTTTAAACTTGTCAAGTCTTTTTTTGAGATTTTTTCAAGTTATTTTAAACTGCTTAAAGAAAATGGTCGAGGCGACAGGACTTGAACCTGCGGCATCTTGGTCCCAAACCAAGCACTCTACCAAACTGAGTTACGCCTCGTTCATTCTCGTTTATGCTGTCTTTCGTCAAACAGCTTTATTATTATACACGGTTCTTTCTGAAATGTCAAGCGGTTTTTTGTAATTTGTCATGTTGCACAAAATAACGCAATGTTTTTGTACAATGCGTTCTGCTTGTAGGGGTGAACATTGCTCGTCTGAATTGAAAAAACGCATAAATCAACGGGCGACCAATGGTCGCCCCTACAAAAATTGAAAAAAATATTGGTATTTGACGAAAAAATCCCTGTATGCTATAATAAAACCATGGGTGTCTGAATAACGGCAGGCGGTTCTTATCTTTCCCTCGGAAACGGGGGTGAGTTGCTATGAGTACTATGGAAATACTTACATTACTTCTTGTAATTATTGAAATAATAAAGCTTAACAACAATACAAAAAAGAAATAACCGCCCAATCCTTCCAAAAATCGGCGGTTATTTTTAACTTATAAATAACTCTGAGGGAAGAACCGCTTATCGCAGACACCCTTTTTATATTCTTATTATACCACATTTTTGTCAGATGTCAAGTTAAATCAATTTGACGAAAAAAGTCGTGTATGCTATAATAAAGCCATGGGTGTCTGAATAACGGCAGGCGGTTCTTATCTTTCCCTCGGAAACGGGGGTGAGTTGCTATGAGTACTATGGAAATACTTACATTACTTCTTGTAATTATTGAAATAATAAAGCTTAACAACAATACAAAAAAAGAAATAACCGCCCTCTCTCCCAAAGCTGGCGGTTATTTTTAATATAAACCACTGAGGGAAGAACCGCTTATCGCAGACACCCTTTTTATATTCTTATTATACCACAGATAACAAAAATGTCAAGAACTATTCTATCTCATAAAGCTTTGCAGTTCCGTCAATTAACTTTTCGGGCATGAATCCTGAGCCGATTTCGTTTTCAACTGCAAAGGCACAGTACCCGGTTTCAATCTCACTTTCGGGCACTATATAGCCGTAAGTTATGGTCTTGGTTTCATAGGGCGCAAAGGTGTATTTGTAAAGGCTCTTTCCGCCGTTTTCCGTGTATGAAATGTATTCGGGGTCAGACGGAATTACAGTCCAGTCACTGCCTGATCTTAAATCCTTTGAAACCATTTCAAAACCGCAGAAATACATATCCCTTTCCACATTTATGGTGTTCTCAACCTCATAGGTCACAAGCAGCAGCTTTGCGTCATCTATGCCGCCGCACAGGTCTTCATAACGCTGTATATACTCAGAATCAATGTCATAATCAGAAATTTCTCCGACTTCACTTCCGGTTATCCTTACATTTAACAGGTAGTTGTCATAAAGCAGCGGTATAGTCGTACCAACAGGTTCGTACACAGCCTTTTCCATTGCCTCGTCATACTGCTCCTGCAATACGCTTTCATAATCTGCCTCTACTTCTTCCATAGGCGGATTTAAGGTTGGCTCGCCAAAGTCAGGTTCAACAATACACTTTTCATCAAAGCCTTTCTCTATCGGCACTTCAAATACATAGTCTACCGGAAAATCATCCTGGTCAAGTCTGAATACCTCAACATAAAGCGCTGTTGCAGTTTTAAGCGGTGTATTATAGACAGAACCGATAAACTGTTCACCGTAATCGTCACTTAATGCCCCGTAACACTCAAGTTCATTTCCGTCCTGGTCTTTTACCCCGAAATCATAGATACTGTAGTCAAGACCGTTTATATAAACAGTTGTGTCAAAAGGAGTAACAACAATGCTTTCAAGGGTAATACCGTTCTGGGTTTCAACTACCTCATAGGTTCTGTTATTGCTTGTGTCCGGCGTCAGCTTTCTTTCAAATACAAAGTCGCCGGATAAAACTTCGGTAGTTTCCGGCATATATGCACCCGATATTTCATCATTATCTACCCAGTTCTGAACCAGTCCGTTTACGCCCTGAATGTCATAGATATGAATCTGCAGTTCTGAACCTTCCCTGATGTCAAGGTTTGTATAGTAAAGACGGGTGTAATAATTGCCGTCCACGTCGGCTGTAAAGCCTGTATACAGTTCCTCTGTTTCTTCAACAACGTCCTTGCCGTCAATTTTTACGGTACACTTTGTCTGAACTCCAGTGAGATTTTTAAGCTGTTCATCCTTTGGAGTAAGCGCAAGATAGACTGCAAGGCGGCTTTCGTCGCAGCAGACATTCTGTATTTCAATATCGGCGCACTGGCTGTCTTCCCACCTTTTGTCCTCTAAAGACAAAATATTCTCTTTTGCAATACTTTCTTCTGTCGGGGCAATACTGTCTGTTTCCTCACTTGCAATGCCGAATGCGCTCTTAATGGACGGTGCATACTCCGACACAGCAGGTATTGTGATTCCGGCAAGTACTGCCACACAAGCCGCAATCGCCCCGAACCTTTTGATAGCAATCCTCTTTTTCCCCTTATTATCCTGTTCGCAGTTTTCAAAAACCACTTCCTCCGGCTTGTTTTTTTCTGAAACCGCAGTATAACTGCTGATTTCTGCTCTATTTTTATTCTTTTGTTCACATTCTTTATATATTATCTCATAAGCCTCATTGCATTTTCTGCTGACAATTTCCGGAACTGCTGTATTATCAAAAAAATCCTTTTCGTTTTTCATACCGAAACTGCCTCCCTGTCTGTGTAAATCATTTTAAACTCCGCACGCCCTCTTGAAAGTCTGGTCTTGACAGTGTTTTCCTTCATATCAAGCAGCTCTGAAATTTCCTTTATGGTCATGCCCTGGGTGTAATAGAGAGTGAGGATAAGGCGGTAGTTATCGCTTAAACCCTCAAAGCTTTCCTTTATACCCCTGTCTGAAAGGCTTGTGTCAGAGCCTGTGTCAATGCCGTCATAGCTTTCAATGTATACTGTGTTGCCGTTTTTCCGGATAATGTCCTTACAGCAGTTTATCAGTATCCTTGTAAGCCACGTTTTGAAGTACTTATCCTGTCTTAGCTTGCCGATATTCTTCCAGCAGGACAAAACAGCGTCCTGTATTGCGTCCGCTGCGTCAGCGTCATTGTGGAGTATGGAAACAGCTGTTTTATACATTGCGGACTTGTTCTGCTCCATAAGTTCCACAAAAGCGTCCGGATCGCCGTTTTTCGCCCTTTTCACGAGCGTATTCGCATTCATTTCAACGCCTCCTTTTTTCCGAACCAAAGCTTTGTTTCTGTTAATTAGACGTTAAGGTCTGCTATTTGGTTTCAGCTTTTTTGAAAAAAGCTTTGCAAAAACTATTTTTGCCTTTACAAAACGGTGGGTATTGTTCATTTCTTTGCTTGCACAAAGAAACCAACCAAAGAAATGCACCGGCTGCCGCCGGACTGCCATGCCGCCGGAGGCGGCAAATCACTTGTATCTTGTTTCCGGACTCAGCTGGGTCGGTACATACCTGGAGATTCACAATTACAACCTTAATGCACCTTCTTTACCAAAGCGGATAATAAACATTATTTGGTTAGTATTTCACTGTCTATCTTCCACTAACTATCAACCTTCAGCAATTACTAACCAATTAAAGTTCACTAACAATATTGCAGTGATTTGCAGCTACCGCTGCACAAGCTACCCACGGCGTATGAGTGGGCGCATTTCTTTGTTACTTTCTTTGTGCGAGCAAAGAAAGTAAATATACCCTCGCACTTTGTTTCTTTGTGTGGTCAAAGAAAGTCCCCCCACAAAAAGCTTTTGTTTCTTTGTGCATACAAAGAAAATGTATCGGACATACCATATTCCTCATATTATTAATATAACGAACAACAAATCAAGGAGGAAAATATGGGACTAACTTCACAGTCAACGGGAAAAAGAGCCAGTCAGGGCAGTATTCCCCAAAAAAATAACGGAGAATTTCTTATTGCACTTGCAGGAAATCCCAACGTGGGAAAATCCACAGTTTTCAACGCTCTCACCGGAATGAAACAGCATACAGGAAACTGGGCGGGCAAGACCGTTTCAAACGCCGCCGGACGTTGTGAACACAAGGGAAAAAAGTACATTCTCGCCGACCTCCCCGGTACATACTCCCTTATGGCGCACTCCGCTGAAGAAGAAGCCGCACGGGATTTTATCTGCTTTGGTATGCCGGACGCTGTTATTGTAGTGTGCGACGGTACCTGTCTTGAAAGAAACCTTAATCTTCTGCTCCAGACTCTGGAAATCACGCCTAAGACAGTCCTCTGCATAAATCTGCTTGACGAGGCTGAAAAAAAGGGTATCAGCATTGATACACAAAGGCTTTCAGAGATTCTTGGGATACCCGTTGTGGGCGTGACCGCAAGAGATGAAAAGGGGCTTGACCAGCTTATGGACGCAGTACAGCAGGTTATTGAAAATCCGCCCGACAGCGCATATCTGCCCTCATACAGCCGTCAGCTTGAAGAGGAGATATCAAGAGTTGCCGCAAAGCTTGAACCCTTTACAGCCGGCAGACTGCCTGCAAGGTGGACGGCGATAAAGCTTATTGACCGAAACGAAAAGCTTACCGACTCCATAAACAGCTTTCTCGGAAATGATATCGAGGAGGAGATTTTCGGTACGCTTAATGTCTGCCGTGAGGCGCTGGCACGGAAAAACTACACTTCCCAGAGTATCAGCGACGAGATTATTTCCTGCATAATCCACTCGGCAGAGGAAACAGCAGGGGCGGCGGTGTCTTTCAAAAACGACAGCTACTACGAGCGTGACCGCAGAATTGACCGCATTCTGACAAGCCGTGTTTTCGGTATTCCCATAATGCTGGGTATTCTCGGCATGGTTTTCTGGATAACTATAGTCGGGGCGAATTACCCCTCAAAGCTTTTGTCGGACGGTCTTTTTTATCTCGGCGGAAAGCTTGAGGACTTTCTCAATTTCGTAAACTGCCACCCGACTGTCACCGACCTTGCCGTCAACGGCGTTTACCGTGTGCTTGCATGGGTGGTTTCGGTAATGCTGCCGCCTATGGCAATTTTCTTTCCGCTTTTCACGCTCCTTGAGGACTTAGGCTATCTCCCCCGTGCAGCGTTTAACCTCGACCGCCAGTTCCGCCGTGCCAACGCCTGTGGAAAACAGGCTCTCACAATGTGCATGGGACTTGGCTGCAATGCCGCCGGAGTTACAGGCTGCCGCATTATTGATTCACCAAGGGAACGGCTTATAGCCATACTCACAAACAATTTCGTCCCCTGCAACGGGCGTTTCCCCTCTCTTATCTCCCTTATCACCATGTTTTTTACTGCCTCTGTCACCGGTATAGGCGGCTCTGTCACCTCTGCGCTCATTCTCCTTGCAGTTATAGTGGCAGGAGTTGGGGCGACACTGCTTGCGTCCTGGATTCTCTCAGTCACGGTCTTAAATGGCGTACCCTCCGCTTTCACCCTTGAACTTCCCCCCTACCGCAAGCCACAGATAGGAAAAGTAATAGTCCGTTCCATTTTCGACAGGACTATTTTCGTTCTGGGCAGAGCCTGTGCAGTTGCGGCGCCGGCAGGACTGGTGATATGGCTGCTTGCAAACACATCTGTCGGCGGAGATACGATACTTATGCACCTTGCCTCATTCCTTGACGCTCCGGGCAGGTTTCTGGGCATGGACGGTGAAATCCTGCTGGCGTTCATACTGGGTTTTCCGGCGAATGAAATCGTGATACCCATAATTCTGATGTCCTACACCTCTTCCGGAATGCTGATTGAAACCGAGAGCACCGACGTTATGCGTACTATCCTCACAGACAACGGCTGGACGTGGGTAACCGCCCTCTGCACCATAATTTTTATTCTTTTCCATTTCCCCTGTTCCACAACCTGTCTTACCATAAAAAAGGAAACAGGCAGTCTGAAATGGACAGCCGCCGCAGTAATTCTCCCGACTGCCTTTGGCGTTGTGCTGTGCGCACTTATAAGCAATATTGCAAAACTCATTCTCTGATTTTTCATTGCAGGGGACGGCGGTGCGTGACCGCACAGGACAATTCGTTGTTCATTTTATGGTATCATTTTGTTTCCGGCTGAACAGTATTCTGTAGGGGCGAGCATTGCTCGCCCGCAACTTATCGGAAAAATTCAGATTAACGAGCGACCAATGGTCGCCCCTGCAAAGCATTACAAAAAGAAACTGCCGCATGAAATGTGCAGCAGTTTCTTCTATTTTATAAGTGGTTCATTGATTACTGATTGCTCTCAATGTAGCTTACAATGTCGCCGACTGTCTTGATCTTCTCAACAGCTTCATCCGGAATTTCCATATCAAATTCTTCTTCAATTGACATAACCAGATCAACAACATCAAGTGAATCAGCACCCAGATCGTCAATAATAACTGACTCCATCTTTACAGCATCTTCTTCAACATCAAGCTGGTCAACAATAAGTTCTTTTACCTTGTCAAAAACCATCTTATTCTTTCCTCCATTGTCTAATATTTATATAAAGGCGTTTTTCGCCAATATAGCTTTTGTGGATTTTTACTGTTCGGTGTACTCACCGATTTTTCTAAACTTAGTGTACCTTGCTTCGAGCAAAATGTCAATATCTTTTTGCAAATTTTCTCTTATAGTATCTGACAAAAATTCTTTAATATTTTCTGCAATTTTATCTAAATCGTAGTGAGCGCTGCCGTTCGGCTCCTCAATGACCGCCTCTGCGACACCCATTTCAAGCATATCTTCAGCAGTAATTCTCAGAATTTCACAGGCTTCCTTTTCCCTGCCGGCGTCCTTCCAGAGTATGCTTGCACAGCCTCTCGGTGAAATAACGGAATAAAGAGCGTTTTCAAGCATAGCCAGCCTGTCGCACACTCCTAATGCAAGCGCACCGCCGCTGCCGCCCTCGCCCAGTACAACAGAAGTTACAGGGGTTCTCAGACGCATAAATTCCATTATGTTTTTAGCTATAGCCTCGCCCTGTCCTCTTTCCTCAGCCTCAACGCCGCAGAATGCGCCGGGAGTGTCGATAAAGCAGATAACAGGTCTGTGGAACTTCTCAGCCTGCTTTGCAAGTCTTAAAGCCTTTCTGTAACCCTCGGGGTGAGGCATGGCAAAATTGGTTTTCTTGTTCTCGTTGAGATTTCTGCCCTTGACCTCGGCTATAACCGTTACCGGAATGTCGTCCAGACGGGCAATTCCGCCCAGTATCGCAGCGTCATCGCCGTAATACCTGTCGCCGTGCATTTCGTAAAACTCGTCGAATATAAGCGGGATATAGTCGTTTATAGTGGGACGGTTCTTGTCACGCAGTATCTCCTGTCTTTCCCACGGAGTTTTTGTGTTCATATCAGCGTCCCTCCTTTTCAGGCAGATAGCCGTGCAGCTTCATAATATGGGAAAGCACGCTCCTCATTTTGCGCCTTTCAACTATCATGTCGATAAATCCCTTTTCAAGCAGAAATTCCGCCAGCTGAAAATCGTCCGGAAGCCTCTGCTTGATAGTACCCTCAATAACACGTCTGCCGGCAAAACCCACAAGTGCTTTCGGCTCTGCGATTATGATGTCGCCCAGTGACGCAAAGGAGGCTGTGACACCGCCTGTGGTAGGGTCTGTGAGGACTGTTATATAAAGCTGTCCTGCATCGTCATGCCTTGAAACTGCGCCGGAGGTCTTTGCCATCTGCATAAGGGAGATGATACCCTCCTGCATTCTTGCGCCGCCGGAGGCTGTAAACAGTATCACAGGCATTTTATTTCTTGTGGCATACTCAAAGGCTCTTGTCAGCTTTTCGCCAACAACGCTGCCCATTGACGCCATCATGAATCTTGAATCCATGATACCGATAACAACAGGAATACCCCTGATTTCAGCCTCGCCAGTGATTACAGCGTCGTTAAGACCTGTCTTTTCACGCAGCTGCTGCTGTTTTTCCTCGTAGCCGGGGAAGTCTATGGGGTTCTTGCTCTTCATTCCTGCGTCGATTTCTCTGAACGTACCCTTGTCAACAGTAATTTTCAGACGCTCCTGTGCGGTAAGCCTTGCGTGGTAGTTACACGCCGGACAAACCATGTTCATAGCCTTTATTTCGTCCTCAAAAACCACATTGCGGCATCTCGGACACTTAAAAAGCAGGTCGTCGGGAATATTGTTGCTTTCTGCGGCAGATTTTGTTTCAGTTTTCTCGCTGCCGTTGAATCTTGTTGTAACGACCTTGAAAAGATCCTCTAACATTTTTTATCCGCCGCCTTTCTATTCATCAAATTTAAATGTATCAAGAAAACGGTTGCTGTATTCGCCGCTTTCAAAAGCATCGCACTTTATAAGCGCAAGCTGGAAGTCTATGTTTGTGTCAATTCCCTCAACGATAAATTCAGAAAGCGCCCATTTCATTTTCATGATTGCCTCTTCCCTTGTGGGAGCGTAGACAATGAGCTTTGCTATCATTGAATCGTAGTACGGGGAAATCGTATATCCCTGATATGCCGCTGAATCTATTCTTATTCCGGGACCGCCGGGAGTATGCAGTGCAATGATTTTTCCCGGTGAGGGACGGAAGTTGAGCTTGGGATTTTCAGCGTTTATACGGCACTCAATTGCGTGACCCTTAATCTGGATATCCTCCTGTGTGTAGTCAAGAGGAAGTCCGGCAGCAATTTTAATCTGTGCTTTTACAAGGTCAACGCCTGTTACAAATTCAGTAACCGGATGTTCAACCTGTATTCTTGTATTCATTTCCATGAAGTAGAAGTCCTTGCCGTTTTCAACAAGGAATTCTATCGTACCTGCATTGTAGTAACCGCAGACCTTTGCCGCCTTTACCGCAGCTTCGCCCATTTTTGCTCTCAGCTCGTCTGTCATGACAGGGCTCGGGCTTTCCTCCAGAACTTTCTGGTTTCTGCGCTGCATACTGCAGTCACGCTCGCCTAAATGTATAACATTTCCCTGTTTGTCGGCAAGAATCTGTATTTCAACGTGTCTTGGGTTCTTGACAAAGCGTTCCATGTAAACGGCGTCGTCACCGAAAAAGCTTTTCGCCTCGGACTGTGCCGCTGTAATCTGCGAAGCAAGCTGATCCATGGATTCGACCATGCGTATTCCACGTCCTCCGCCGCCGGCTGACGCCTTTACAAGCAGAGGGAAGCCAATCTTCTCAGCCGCCTTCTGCGCCTCCTCAACGGTTCTCACAGCGCCGTCTGAACCCGGTATAACAGGTACTCCGGCTTTTTTCATGGACTCCTTGGCATTAGCCTTGTCGCCCAGCATTTCAATGGATTCCGGAGAGGGTCCTATAAATTCTATATTGCATTTTCTGCACATTCTTGCAAATGCCGCATTTTCAGAAAGAAAACCGAAACCGGGGTGAACGGCGTCACAGCCTGTTATCTCACAGGCAGTAATAATCGCTTTCATGTTGAGATAGCTGTCCTTTGTATCGGCAGGACCTATGCACACCGCCTCGTCGGCTATCTGGGCATGAAGTGCGTTTCTGTCGGCAGTTGAATAAACCGCAACACAGCGTATTCCCAGTTCACGGCAGGCTCTTATGATTCTTACGGCAATTTCGCCTCGGTTGGCGATCAGTACCTTTTTAAACATTTCAGTCGTTCACCTTTCACTTTATGGCAAATGTAATTTCCGCAGAAACTGCCTTTTGTCCGTCAACCGTGGCAACAGCCTTTCCTACGCCGACAGGACCTTTTACCTTGATAATCTCAACTTCAAGTCTTAAAGTATCCCCCGGAACAACCTGTCTTTTGAACTTCGCCTTGTCAATTCCGGCGAAAAGTCCCAGCTTGCCCTTGTTTTCCGGCAGTACCAGCATTGCAACACAGCCAGCCTGTGCCAGCATTTCAATCATCAGAACGCCCGGTGTTACAGGATATTCCGGAAAATGTCCCTTAAACCAGAAATCATCTTCCTTTATATATTTTGTTGCGACTGCCCTTTTGCCCGGTTCGATCTCGTTTATCTCGTCGATAAGGAGAAAGGGGTCACGGTGGGGAATGATTTCCATTATCTGCTCTTTATTGTAAACAACTTCAGCCATTTTTATCCCCCTTATTCTATAATCATTATTGGCTGATCAAATTCCACAGCCGTACCGTCTGAAACCAGTATTTCCTTAACAACGCCGTCAAATTCACTCTGAACCTCGTTCATAAGCTTCATTGACTCGATTATCATAAGCACGTCGCCCTTTTTGACTGTACTGCCCACTTCCACAAAAGGAGCCTTGTCAGGACCCGGCTTTGAATAGTATGTGCCGACAATAGGCGCTTTAACAACGTTTCCGCTGATTTTTTCAGCTGCCGGTTCACTTGTCTGTACCTCTGCCGCAGCAACTGCAACAGCGGCTGACGGAGCAGCGGCTGGTACGCCGGGCATCATCGGCGGAGGCGGAGGAGGCATCTTGTTTTCCTTTTCAATAACTACCTCGCAGTCGCCGTTTTTAATCTTTATCTTTGAAAGCTTGCCGTTTTCAACCTTGTCAGCAAGCTTGTTGATTTCGTCAAAGGTAAGATTACACGCAATCATATTTTCGCTCATAGTTGTTCTCCTTAATCAGTAACCTTTTTCATACAGATAGTCGCATTGTGTCCGCCGAAGCCGAGAGAATTTGAAAGTGCCGCATTAACAGGCATTTCAACGTTGCTCTCAACACAGTAATCAAGGTCGCATTCCTCGTCGGGAGTTTTATAGCCTATTGTCCTGTGAATGAAGTCATTCTTGATACTCAGCGCAGTAACCACAGCCTCAACGCCGCCTGCTGCACCTAAAAGGTGTCCTATCATGGACTTTGTGGAGTTGATCTTCACTGTCTTTGCAGCGTCACCCAGCGCTTTCTTTATTGCGATTGTTTCATACTTGTCGTTAAGACCTGTTGATGTACCGTGTGCATTAATATATGTTACTTCTTCCGGTTTAAGACCAGCTTCTGTATATGCGTTTCTCATTGCGGCAGCTGCGCCCTCACCCTCGGGGTCTGGAGAAGTGATGTGGTATGCGTCACAGGTTGCGCCGTAACCGGCAAGCTCTGCGTAGATCTCAGCGCCTCTTGCCTTTGCGTGTTCATACTCCTCAAGCACCAGCATACCGCAGCCCTCGCCCAGTACAAAGCCGTTTCTTTCCTTGTCGAAAGGAATTGACGCTCTTGCCGGGTCTTCTGTCTTGGACAGCGCTTTCATGTTGTTAAAGCCTGCAAGTGTGAACTGCAATACTGTTGATTCAGTACCGCCGCACAGTGCCACATCAAGATAGCCGTCCTTGATTTTTCTGAAAGACTCGCCGATTGCGTGAGTACCCGATGCACAGGCTGTAACTGTTGAGAAGTTGTCACCCTTAAAGCCGGTTTTCATGGAAACCTGCCCAGCCGCCATATTGCCTATCATCATAGGAACGTAGAAAGGTGAAACCCTGTTAGGTCCCTTGTTTAAGAATTTCTCGTATTCGCTGAGTGTAAGACCAATTCCGCCGATACCGCAGCCGATTATAACGCCTGCTCTGTAAGGGTCAACGTCCCTGAAATCAGAACCGCTGTCTTTAAGCGCTTCATCTGCCGCAACAACTGCAAACTGTGTGAAACGCTCCATTCTCTTGGCTTCCTTTTTATCAATAAAGTCAGTCGGCTCGAAGTTCTTTACCTCTCCGGCAACGCTTACGCCGATATCCTTTGTATCAAACTGTTCAACCTTTGCGATTCCCAGCTTGTTTGCCTTAACGCCCTCCCAGAATTCCTGAACGTTGTTTCCGAGGGGATTTATTGTACCAAGTCCTGTAATTACAACTCTTCTGCTCATTTTATCATTCCTTTTCTCTGATTTACATTGAAAGTCCGCCGGAAATTTCAATGACCTGTCCTGTAACGTAGCTTGAATCCTTTGACGCCAGGAACGAAACAACGCCTGCGATTTCCTCCGGCAGTCCGTAGCGCTTCATAGCGATAAGGTTAAGCATTGCGTTTCTCTGCTCCTCTGTAAGCTTGTCGGTCATAGGAGTATTGATAAATCCCGGTGCGACTGCGTTTACATTGATTCCTCTTGAACCGAGTTCCTTTGCAATTGTCTTTGTCATGCCGACAATTGCAGCCTTTGAGGCGGAGTAGTTAATCTGTCCCGGATTGCCGTACAGTCCGGCAACAGAGGCAACGTTTATTATCTTTCCGCTTCTCTGCTTCATCATTATTTTACCGGCGTGTTTCATCATGTTGAAAACGCTCTTCTGGTTTACGTTGATAACAGAGTCATACTGTTCCTCTGACATTCTCGCCATAAGACCGTCCCTTGTGATACCTGCGTTGTTAACAAGTACATCAAGTCCGCCGAATTTTTCCTTAACGGCGTTTACCATTTCCTCGCACTGTGCATAGTCGGAAACGTCAGCGCAGAAATACTCGCACTTAACGCCCTTTTCTCTGATTTTTTCAACTATATCGTTATCTTTAAACATATCCTCGTTTAAATCGTTAAGGGCAATATCAAAGCCGTCATCTGCAAGTCTCAGCGCAATAGCGGCGCCGATTCCTCTTGATGAGCCTGTCACTAAAGCTGTTGCCATTTTCAGTTACCTCCTGTTTATTTCTGTATACCATAAATGATACTCATAAGAGTTTCATAATCTGTCATGTTTTTATAAATCATCAGTTTTCTGCCCTCCGGCAAAAGAACCTTTACACCATTTTTGTTTTCTCTGAGCAAAGTCAGTTCCCTGACCTCATATACCAGAATCCTTTTATTTCCAATCTCCCCGTCAAGAAGTTTTTTCAGCGTGTAATGGTCGTTTAAAAAATCCATTGCACCGTCCTGTGAATTCATGATTCTTCTCATGCCCCGGCTGGAAGTGTTTGAATGCGACCTCGGAACAACTGCGGTTATATTATAAAGCGTTCCCTTATAATACGCCCAGCCTGTAAAATTCCTCATGAATTTTCCCGATTCTTTTATGCCGACTATGCTGATATAGACTACGCACAGCAAAAACACTATGAACACCGCAATTGCTGATATTTCTGTTTCCTGTGACGTAACCTTTCTGACCGTGTCACGGTTCGCCTGAGAATCATTTCCAATAAAAACGAACAGCGGAACCATTGAAAGCATTAGCAGCAAAAGGGCAGGAATCATTCTGACAAGAACCTTTTTACCTATTTCACTTCTTGAAACAAACGGATATTTAAAAATCTGTATCATTTATTTGTTCAGCAGTTTTTCAGCCTGAGCAAACATTTCCTCGATAATATCCTTACAAGGCTTAACCTCGTTTACCATTCCGGCAATAAGTCCGCAGAGGAATGAACCCTCTTCAAGGTTGCCGTCCTGTACCGCTTTTCTCAGTGAGCCGAGAGTTATCTCCTCAAACTCGTCCGGTGTGATAGTACCCTTGAATTCGCCGGCCGCAAGGTTTTTCGCAAACTTTGTCTTTACGTTTCTGCATGGGTGACCTGTTGTTCTGCCTGTTACCACGTTGTCTGTGTCCTTTGCGTCAACAACAAGCTGCTTGTATGTGGGGTGAATCTGACACTCCTCAGACGCCAAGAAACGTGTTCCCACCTGAACGCCCTCTGCACCAAGCATAAATGAAGCCGCAATACCTCTGCCGTCAGCAATTCCTCCGGCCGCAATAACCGGTATCTCAACTGCGTCAACCACCTGCGGCACAAGGCACATTGTAGTGTTTTCGCCGATATGACCGCCGGACTCAGTACCCTCTGCAACAACAGCGTCTGCTCCGGCTCTTTCCATTCTCTTTGCAAGTGCAACTGACGGTATAACCGGAATAACCTTGATTCCGGCAGCTTTCCATGCCTCCATGAACTTGCCCGGATTTCCGGCACCTGTTGTTACAACCGGAACTTCCTCCTCAATAACAAGCTTTGCAAGGTCCTCAGCGTTAGGGGACATGAGCATGATGTTTACGCCGAAAGGCTTGTCAGTCAGCTCCTTTGTCTTTCTTATCTGGTCGCGCAGATAGTCGATAGGCGCAGAACCGCCGGCAATGAGTCCGAGACCGCCTGCGTTGGAAACTGCGGCAGCAAGGGTGCTTTCAGCAATCCATGCCATACCGCCCTGTATAATAGGGTACTTGATACCCAGAAGTTCAGTAATCTTTGTTGTCATGTCTTTTCCTCTTTCTTAAAACTCAAATATGATTGCGCCGAATGTAAGACCTGCGCCGAAGCCTACCAGTCCTACCTTATCGCCCTTTTTGATTTTTCCGGCTTTTAAAGCCTCGTCAAGGGCAATCGGAATTGACGCACTTGATGTATTGGCGTGTTTGTCAAGGTTTACAAAGAATTTGTCCATTGATATTCCAAGATTCTTTGCGGCGGTTTCGATTATTCTGACGTTAGCCTGATGAGGTATGATAACGTCAAGCTCGTTTAAGTCAAAGTCTATTTTTTCAGCTGCCTTTGTAAGTGCGTTAGGCAGTGCCTTTGTGGCAAACTTGTAAACCTCTCTGCCGTCCTGATAGAGGTAGTGTGAATTGGATTCAGGGAAACCGTCGTCAACTCTGCCCTCTCCTGTCATGAATGCATTTGCCGGCGGAATTGAACGTGCGAAAAGATACTTTGCACCGTTTCCGTCTGCGCCTAAGTAGCTTGAATAAAGACCGTCGTCTGCTCTCTCAATTACAACTGCCGCCGCACCGTCACCGAAAAGCACACAGGTGCTTCTGTCTGTGTAGTCGGTGATTTTTGTGAGGTTCTCGTTGGCAACAACAAGAGCGTACTTCATATTCTCGTCCGTCTGGAGATAGCGCTTTGCCATATCTATAGCGTAAACACATCCTGCACAGGCACAGTTTACATCAATAGTCATAGCGTTTACAGCACCAATTTCACGCTGAACCATACAGGACATTGACGGTGTGTAGTAATCCGGCGAAACGCTTGTGTCGATAATAATGCCTATATCCTCCGGAGAAATCCCCGCAGAAGCAATTGCCTCCTTTGCCGCCTGTGAGCCCATGAACCATGTCGGCTCGCCGTTTGAAACAAAGCGTTCCTTCATACCCGTTCTCGTTGTTATCCACTCGTCGCTTGTTTCAATAAATGATGTGAAGTCCTCGTTCACTACTTTTTTCTGGGGCTGATAACTGCCAGTCCCTAAAATTCTGATTCCCGGCAAAAAAATTCCTCCTTAAAAGTTGTCATATCCTCAATTTTGTGGTATAGTTATATTAAGGAAGCACTGATCAAATCACGCCTTGCGGCTTGGCACGCACCTTGCTTGCAGATTTAATCAGTGTTTCCTAAGGTGTTTTACCTTAATGATTTCGCAGTAAATCTGAAATCAATCATATTTCATTGTAATCTATTTTAAAGTTTTTTGCAATGTAATAATTGTTATTTTGTGACGCTCAAAATAAAATACCGCAGTTTGCACAAATTTACAACTTAAAAATTGTGCAGATTCAACATTAAAATTTAAGTGATTGGAGATAGTAATTATGGCAAAAACAGCATTTTTATTTTCCGGACAGGGTTCACAGTACCCGGGCATGGGCAAGGAGCTTTTAGACGCAAACCCTGAATTTGCGTACATCTACGAAAAAGGCTCGGAGATTTTAAGCTATGACCTTGCAAAGCTTACCTTTGAGGGCAGCGAGGAAGAACTTGCTCAGACCTGCAATTCACAGCCGGCAATCATGGCAATGTCAATTCTCTGCTTTGAAGTTGCAAAGAAAAACGGTCTTTCATTCGACGCCGCCGCTGGTCACTCACTGGGTGAATATGCGGCAATGGCGGCAACAGGTATGCTCTCCTTAGAGGACGCTTTCAGAGTAATCAAGGCAAGAGCCGCCGCAATGGACAAGGCTGGTAAGGAAACCGAGGGCGCAATGTACGCAATCATGAAAATGACTCCGGAAGAAATCGAGAAGATATGCGAGCAGACCGAGGGCTACGTTGTACCGGTAAACTACAATTCACCGGCTCAGACAGTCATTGCAGGCGAAAAAGCGGCGGCAGAAAAGGCAGCTGCGGCATTTGCTGAGGCAGGCGCAAGAGCAGTACAGCTGAAAGTTTCAGCGGCGTTCCACTCAAAGCTTATGGAGGGTGCGGCAAAGGAATTTTACGAGGAAATCAAGGACATCAAGTTCAATGCGCCGTGCGTACCGTTCTATTCAAATGTACTGGGTACTGAGCTTACCGACTTTTCCGACATTCCGTCAATGCTTGCAAAACACATGGTTTCACCGGTAAGGTTTACATCTGAGCTTGCGGCTATGCAGGAAAGCGGTATCGAAAACTTTGTTGAGCTTGGTCCTAACAAGGTTCTGACAGGACTTGTAAAGAAAACTCTCAAAGGCGTAAACGCTGTAAATATTGAGGACGCAAAGACGCTTGAAAAGGCGCTTGAAAAGTAAAACAAGTAAATCCCCTACAATCAAACGCCACGGAAATCAATTTTGTAAATTATAGTCTTTTGTAGAGGCGAGCATTGCTCGCCCGGTTTAGGATTGACGGGCGACCAATGGTCGCCCCTACATAGCTTACAGGAGGTTACTATGAAAAAATATGCTTTAATCGGTCACCCTCTCGGACACTCCATGTCCCCTTTTATACATAAGCGTCTTTTTGAGGAATCCGGCAGAACTGCTGAATACACACTGGAAGATATCTCACCGGAGGAAATGCAGTCGAAACTACCGGTACTCCTTGAATCCGCAAGCGGTCTGAACGTCACTATCCCCCACAAAGTTCCCGTTATCGACTTCCTCGACTGTCTTGACGAAAGCGCACAGCGTTACAATTCCGTAAACTGCATCTGCCGCAAAGATGGCAAGCTTACCGGCTACAATACAGACTGCGACGGCTTTCTGCGTTCAGTACCGGAAAAAAATCTCGGGGGAAAAGTACTGCTCTTAGGCTGCGGCGGTGTCGGCAGAATGATGGCTATTGAGGCGGCAAGACACGGCGCTGATATCACTATGGCTATTATTCCCGAGGCACAGGAAATGGCGGATACCCTTGTGAATGAGGTTAAGGAGAAAGCCGGCGTTCAGATAAAAACAGTCATGATGGACGGAATTTCCGGCGAATTTGATCTGCTTATCAATGCTACACCTGTTGGTATGTACCCGAAGGTTGACGCCTGTCCGGTAAGCGAAGAGGTTATCGGCAGCTGCAAGGCGGTTTTCGACGCAATCTACAACCCCACAAAAACAAAGCTTATCACTATTGCCGAGGAAAAGGGTATCTTAGCTGTGGGCGGTATGTCAATGCTGGTTCTTCAGGCGGTTACTGCACACGAAATCTGGGACGGTGACAGCTATTCCGACGAACAGATAAGCAAAATCATTGCTGAGGCTGTTGAAATCGTTGACAGGGATTTTAAATGAAAAGAATACTGTTTTCACTAATAGGAATCATTCTTATTTTCATAACGCAAATATGGATAACTCCCATACTTAAAAGACAAACAACAAATCATCCGGACAACCAGAGTATACGGGAACTTGTTAAAGAAACTGTTGGCATTGAAATTCCGGAATCGGCGGAAATTCTTGAATTTGAGCAGAACGGAAAAAGATTTCAACTGAAATGTGGCGATTTTAAAAACTCAAGGACGGTTCTTCGGGAAAATATAAGCGAATCGTATGCCATAGGACGTAATCAGCCGCAAATCTATGATCTTATAATAGATTCCGTTTACACACTGCCTGTTTACAGCAAATGGTTTGGGAGTGACATAACCGATGAAAACCTTATCTGTTACTATTACAAACAGGAAAGCGGCAATGTTCTTCATGAAACTGCGGCTTATGTTACAGAAGAAAAAGGAAAAGAGTATGTATATCTGATTTTCAAATAAAGGAGCGTACAGAGATGACTGTATTTTTATGCGGATTTATGGGCTGCGGAAAGACCACTGTCGGCAAAAAGCTTGCTGAGATATGCGGCTGCGGCTACTGCGATATGGACGAGCTTATTGTTGAAAAAGCCGGAATGACCATACCCGAAATTTTTGACAAGTACGGCGAACCCCATTTCAGAAAAATGGAGACCGAACTCATTGAAGAACTCGGCAGTTTTAACGGCGTTGTTTCCTGCGGAGGAGGGGCAATGCTCAGCGATGTAAACGGTGAAATCGCCCGCAAAAACGGCGTTGTGGTATTCCTTGACGTTCCGTTTATCACCTGCTATCAGCGCATTTCCGGTGACCCGAACCGCCCCATAGCCGCAAGCCGTACACGAGCACAGCTTGAAGAGCTTTACAACGAGCGTTACCCGAAATATAAAAAGAACTCCACCTTTACCTTAATATGCGAGGGCGGTCCGCTGGGTATCGCAAAGAAGATTCAGAAGGATATGGAAATATACGCAAAGTGAGTGTGTATTCACTTCTTTGCTAAAAATAACGGGCGACCAATGGTCGCCCCCTACATAATAAACCAATATTGAATAAAAAATGAATGCCGCACTTTTCGTGCGGCAATTTTTTATAGGCAATACCGCACAATTATTGTCGTGCAGATGCG
>DBQM01000047.1:42820-55138 GCA_002305725.1 Ruminococcus sp. UBA1394
GCCGTTAATTGTGCGGTGTTGCCTATATCCTGTCAAGCGGCAGCTCAACTTTAAATGCAACAAAGCTGTACGGGTCAAGTACAAGCCGTTCGCCGTAGGTTACATTACCGTAAAGAGTATTGTAATACGGACAAAGCCTGTCCTCCATTTTTGAGTTGTCTATTATCTGCTGCTGTCCGGAACGGTTTATGAAGATAATAACGGCTTTTCTGCGGTTATTTCTCGCTCTTGAAAAGGCTATTACGTTATCGTCCATGTAAAGAAATTTCAGCGTTCCGTCTCTGAAAACCTTTGAGGAATTTCTGATTCTTGCAAGCAGCTTTGTGTATTCAATCAGCTCCTTGTCCTCTTTGCCCCATGGGTAACAGCGGCGGTTGAACGGGTCCTTGTAACCCTGGAGTCCTGCCTCGTCACCGTAGTAAATACACGGCACTCCCGGCAGAAAATACTGCAATGCCATTGCAACTTTCATTCTGTTTCTGCCCAGTTCATACTCCTCATTGGTGAGCCAGCGGTTGCACATCCAGTCCTTGTCCTTGCCCTCGCAGCTTTCGCCGCCCAAAACGTTTATGGCTCTTTCAATGTCGTGAGTTGAAATACTGTTCATAAGCACGTCAACTGTCGGCTTTGGATAGTTTTCAACGATGGTCATGATGCTGTTTCTGAAATCGTAGGCACTTCCGCCCATGACATAATTCATAATAGCCGAACGGAAAGGATAGTTCATAACGGAATCAAGCTGACTTCCCAGCAGGTAGCGTCTTCTTACGCCGTAGCTTTCCTTGTTGGAAGCGTCCTCCCAGACCTCGCCTATGATTATCTTCTCTCTGCCGTGCTTTTTAACGCACCTGTTGAGATTGTCAAGAAATTCGTCCGGCAGTTCGTCGGCAACGTCAAGACGGTATCCGGCAGCACCAAGGCTTATCCAGTAGTCAAGCACTCCTCCGTCACCGCAGATATATTCGGTGTATTCCCTGTTGTTTTCCTGTACGTTTGGCAGAGTGTCTATTCCCCACCATTCCTCGTATTTGTCCGGATACTCATAGAAAGTGTACCACGGGAAAAATTCGCTGTCCTTTGAATTATAAGCGCCTACGCTGTCATAGCGGTTGAATTTGTTGAAATAGATGCTGTCAGCACCGGTATGGGAGAAAACTCCGTCCAGAATAACTGATATCCCGAACCTTTTCGCCTCTGCACAAAGCGCTTTGAAGTCGTTGTTTGTACCCAGCAGCGGGTCTACTTTGCGGTAATTCGCCGTGTTGTATCTGTGGTTTTCATGGGATTCAAAAATCGGGTTTAAGTATATGCAGGTAACTCCCAGACTTTTCAGATAAGGCAGCTTCTGCGCAATTCCGTCAAGGTCACCGCCGAAATAGTCGTTGTTCCAGACATGACCGTTTTCGTCGGGGCGGTAGTAGGGAGTGTCCTCCCAGTTTTCCCTCATAACTCTGTCTTCGGGTACATTCTCGTGCTGCTTGCCGCTTTTGTAGAAACGGTCAGGGAAAATCTGGTACATGATACCACCCTTTAGGAAATCCGGCGTTTCAAATTCCTTTTCGTAGACCGTCAGCTGATAAAGGTCGCCGAAATTTATACTGCTTTCATGGCAGGCTGTTTTCTTTATGTAATTTCTTGTACCGTTCTGCTTGTAGAAGAAGTAATAGTAGTGCACTCCGGCGTGTTTCGGCACATAGGTCGCCATGTAGACCTTTCCGTCATCATCTTCTTTTTCAAGGTTCATTGAAAGAAAGGTTTCCTTGTAGCCTGTTCTGAAAATGACCATAACAGGCACAGGGGGAAAGTCAAGGACTGTATCCTTTGGCAGTCTTATGCGGAATTCGCAGGGTTCACCCTTTTTTATTGCGCCGAACGGCTTTTTATATTTTGTGTTCCAGCTGTCATAAATCTTTTTCATTAGTCACTCCAACTTATTTTTTTCACAATTAAAGGGGATCTGCTGATTTCAGATCCTCCAGATTTTTTATAACAGGAATTAAAGTCCCCAGATATCCTTTGCGTATTCTGTAACAGCTCTGTCAGCTGAGAAGATACCAGCGCCGGCTATGTTGTTGAGGGACATCTTTGCCCACTTTTCAGTATTCTTATAGCACTCTGAAGAATAAGCCTGAGCCTTTCTGTAGGAATCAAAGTCAGCAAGAACCATGTAAGGGTCAACGTCCTTGAGGGAGTTTGCGACTTCGTTGAATGTGCAGCCGTTGATGCCTCTGTACATTCTGTCAATGGCATTCTTGATAACAGGATTTGATTCATAGTATGAACCAGGGTTGTAGCCTCTTCTCTTGAGGTCGTTAACCTCTTCTGTTTTCATACCGAAGATAATGATGTTATCATCGCCTACTGCGTCCTTGATTTCAATGTTAGCGCCGTCGAGTGTACCCATTGTAACAGCACCGTTTAACATAAGCTTCATGTTACCTGTACCTGACGCTTCTGTTCCGGCGAGTGAAATCTGTTCTGAAATATCACTTGCAGGCATGAGCAGCTCTGAAAGTGTTACTCTGTAGTCCTCAAGGAAGTATACAGAAAGCTTTTTGCTGATCTTCGGATTCTTTCTGATCTCCTCGGAAATTGCCCAGATAAGCTTGATAATCTGCTTTGCAAGGTAATAGCCCGGAGCAGCCTTTGCGGCAAAGATATATGTCTTAGGAACAAAGTCAGCGTTAGGATTGTTCAGCAGATACTCATAGTCAGCAAGAATGTTCATAACGTTGAGGTGCTGACGCTTGTATTCGTGCAGACGCTTTACCTGTACATCGAAAATGCTGTCTGTGTCGATTACAATACCGCTGTTCTGCTTAACATACTTTGCAAAACGCTCCTTGTTCTGCTTCTTAATCTTCATCAGGTCTTCAAGGACTGCCTTGTCGTTTTCAAATACGCAAAGCTTTTTCAGCTCGCTGCCGTCGTGGAGGAACTTATCGCCGATTTTCTCTTTAAGAAGATTTGTAAGTCCCGGATTTGACTGATAAAGCCATCTTCTGTAAGCGATACCGTTTGTAACGTTCTTGAACTTTCTCGGAGTGTCCATATATTCGTCATGGAATACAGACTGCTTGATGATCTCGGAGTGAAGCTTTGAAACGCCGTTAATGCTGTGTGAAGCAACAACGCAGAGTGTTGCCATGTGTATCTGATTGTCCTTGATAATGGACATTCTTGTTGTCTTTGCACTGTCACCGCCGTTTCTTTCCATAAGCTGTGCGCAGTAACGGTTGTTTATCTCAACAATGATAGAGCAGATTCTCGGAACAATTCTGTTCATGAGATTGATATCCCATTTCTCAAGAGCTTCTGCCATAACAGTATGGTTTGTATAAGCAAATGTGTTTGAAACGATATGCCATGCCTTGTCCCATGTATATCCGCAGTCGTCGAGAAGTATTCTCATAAGCTCAGGGATTGCAAGAGTCGGGTGAGTATCGTTGATATGGATAGCAACCTTTTCGTGGAGGTTGTCAAGTGTACCGTAAACTGACATATGATTGTTTACGATATCGCCAACAGCTGCTGCACAGAGGAAATACTGCTGACGAAGTCTGAGAGCCTTGCCCTCAAGGTGGTTATCGTTAGGATAAAGTACCTTTGAGATAGCGTTTGCTGCAGCGTTCTGTCCCAGTGCCTTACTGTAATCGCCCTGATTGAACATTGACATATCAAAGCTTGGTGCCTTTGCAGCCCACAGTCTGAGTACTGATACACCCTCGCTGTCATGACCTGAAACGTACATATCATAAGGGATAGCCTGAACTGTTGAGTAATTTACATGGGAAATGTGGTGATACTGATTATCCCAGTATTCATGCAGTTCTCCCTCAAAATGGATATCTATTGCAAGCTCAGGACGTGGGTCGAGCCATACTGAACCGCCAGGAAGCCAGTTATCCGGAAGCTCTGTCTGCCAGCCGTCCTCCAGCTTCTGCTTGAAGATACCGTATTCATAACAGATTGAATGGCCCATTGCCGGATATGCCTGTGTTGCAAGAGCGTCAAGGTAGCAGGCAGCAAGTCTTCCCAGACCGCCGTTTCCAAGACCTGCGTCAGGCTCATATTCATAGATGTTTTCAAGCTTTACGCCGTATTCTTTCAGCATATCCTCAACTTCGCCCACAATTTCAAGATTGTAAAGACTTGTCTTTAAGGAACGTCCCATAAGAAATTCCATTGAAAGATAATAAATCTGCTTTTTGCCGTCAGAATGAACCTTGTTGATATACTTCTGGCGCTTGCCCTTTAAAAATTCAACAATAATTGCTGAGAGGACCTGATATATCTGCTTGTCTGAAGCCTGATCCGGGGTAACGTTATACTGAAGCTGAAGCTTTTCGATAAACGACTCTTTAATTCTGGCAATTTCCGGTTTTGCTACCATTATTCTCTCTCCTATCTCCACCTGTGATGGAATAATTTTTTTCTGATTGTTTAACTATATCACTCTTTTCAGAGATTCCTATGCAAATATTATACTATAAAAATGACTATTTTTCAATAGGCGATACTGTTTTTTAACAATTTGCCAAAGATTTTCCTGTATTGCATACAAACATTTAATAAACATTTCACATAAATATTAATATTTTTACTTATCCTACCACGCTTTTGGCAATATCACAGGTTTCCTTAGCGTCCTTTGCGTAAAAGTCTGCGCCTATCTTTTCGGCATATTCCGGAGTGAGTACTGCTCCGCCTACAACAACTTTGCAGTCTGCGCCGCTTTCACGCAGAAGTTTTATAGTGTCCTCCATGGATTTGAGGGTGGTGGTCATAAGTGCGGACAGTCCCACAAGCTTTACCTTATGCTCCACAGCCGCTTTCACAACCTCCTCGCACGGCACGTCCTTGCCCAGATCTATAACGGTGTAGCCGTAATTTTCAAGAAGAACTTTTACAATGTTCTTTCCGATATCGTGAATATCCCCTTTTACTGTTGCAAGAACAATTTTTCCCTTGCTGACAGGTGAGGAGTTTTCCGACATCATTTTCTCTCTTATCACCGCAAATGCCGACTGCGCCGCACCTGCTGTAAGGATAAGCTGCGGCAGGAAGATAGTACCCTTTTCAAACTGCGCTCCTGCCTTGTCCAGCGCCGGAATAAGCACATCATTTACTATTTCCATCGGCTCATGGTCTTTGAGAAGTGCCGCTGTTGCGTTTGCGCTTTCCTCTTTAAGACCGTTTTCCACCGCATAACCAAGGCTCCTGCTCTCCTCTTTTTTTGCCGCCGGTTTAGCTGGTGCGGCATCGTTGTATGCGGCGATAAACTCAACTGAGTTTTTGTCGATATTGGTCAGCAGCTTATACGCTCTGACTGCTCCTGTCATGGCGTCCACATTCGGATTTATGATTGGCAGGTCAAGACCATACGTCAGCGCCATTGTAAGGAAGTTCTGGTTTATCATTGGTCGGTTTGGCAGTCCGAAGGAAATGTTTGAAACACCCAGTACGGTTTTAAGTCCCAGTTCATTTTTAACACGGTTTAAGGCTTTCAGCGTTTCCATTACCGCTTCCTGTTCGGCTGAGGCGGTAAGGGTAAGGCAGTCTATGAAGACGTCCTCTTTCGGAATACCGTATTCCAGCGCCCTGTTTAAAATCCTCTCAGCAATGGCAAATCTCTGCTCTGCTTTGGGAGGGATACCGTTCTGGTCAAGGGTAAGTCCCACAACAGCCGCACCGTATTTCTTTACAAGCGGCAGGACAGTTTCAAGGGATTTTTCTTCGCCGTTTACGGAATTGACGATAGGCTTGCCGTTATAAACCCTCAGCGCCGCCTCCAGTACCTCGGGAATGGTGGAATCTATCTGCAACGGCACATCCGTAACGCTCTGAATTTCCTTTACGGCACGAATCATCATTTCCTTTTCATCGATTTCCGGCAGTCCCACGTTGACGTCAAGTATATCTGCACCGGCGTGAATCTGCTCTATCGCCTGATTCAGAATGTAGCCGATATCGTTGTTGCGCAGTGCTTCCTTGAAAAGCTTTTTACCTGTGGGGTTTATCCTCTCGCCGATAATTCTCGGCTGATTGATTACAACTGTTTTTGACGGAGTGCAGACAGCCGCCTGTTTTTTCGCATTTTTCTTCTCACAGACTGCTCCGTCAACCGCCTTTTTCAGTGCCGCAATATATTCCGGCGTAGTACCGCAGCAACCGCCGAAAATCTTGACGCCATGCGCCGCCGCAAGCTTCATCTGTTCCGCAAATTCTTCGGGAGTTATGTCGTATTCTCCGGTGACAGGATCGGGCAGTCCGGCGTTTGGTTTGAGTACTACCGGAATGTCAGTCCACTTTAAAAGCTCCTCACAGACAGGGGCAAGCTGTTTTGGGCCGAGAGAGCAGTTTATACCCATAGCGTCAACACCCAGACCGTTTAAAAGCAGCGCCATAGAAGAAACGCAGCAGCCGGTAAAGGTTCTGTAGTTTTCCTCAAAGGTCATGGTGCAGATTATAGGTTTATCGCTGTTTTCCTTTGCCGCAAGGACTGCGGCTTTCAATTCATAAAGGTCGGTCATGGTTTCAAAAACAATAACGTCCGCCTCACGTCCGGCGATTATCTGCTCTCTGAAAATGTCGTATGCCTCCTCGAAAGTCAGCGTACCGCTCGGCTCTAAAAGCTGACCGATAGGTCCTATGTCAAGTGCCGCAAGTGCTTTGCCGTCACAGGCTTTTTTTGCAATTTTTATACCTGCGCCGATTATTTCCTCAACGCTGTGATTTTTCAGCTTATAGCGGTTTGCGCCGAACGTGTTGGCGTAGACTATCTGCGAACCTGCGTCAATATATTTTCTGTGTATGCTTTCAATAAGCTCGGGTTTTTCAAGGTTTAGCAGTTCCGGCGGTGCACCTGCCTCAAGTCCGGCATTCTGGAGCATTGTACCCATAGCACCGTCAAGAAAAACTGCGTTCTGTTTTAGTAATTCCTTAAAATCCACAATGGTCACCTCTTTTTCTGAATGCACAGCTTTCTGCCATATTACAGCTTGCGCACCCTCTTCTTTTTTTCGGTACCGGATTTTCTGATATTCCGGCAACTGCTGTAACGGATTTTCTTGGTATCAGTATATTGTTTTCACCGGTACACAGTCCTATACGCTTTGGAGCGTTAAGGGTTTCAAGAAAGTCCTTTTGTATCTCAATGGGAAAATCACCGTAGCCGGGGGAAAAACGCCATGTAAAAAAGCAGTCCGGCAGCTGTTTTTTTATTTCCTCGTCTGCTAAGCGGCAGACGTCCTCAATTGCCGCACTCGCCAGTGCGTCCATAACAAAGGCAGAGGAAATATCGGTAATTTCGGCGGTCCTTATAAGCCTGTCCGTATCTGCGCCGAGAGTTGCGCACATTAAAACCGCACGACTGCATCCCTCAAGGTGATTTCTTATATCGTTTCCTTTCAGCACAAGAGAGCTTCCGCAGACCTCAACTCCGTTTTCACCGAAAGCAATGTCGAAAACTCTGAAAACAAAGTTGGGACGGATAGCAGAGAGCAGTTTTTTCTCGCACTCGTCAACGGTCTTTTCAAGACTGCCGGATATCTCCCCGTGCTGTCCCATATACCGCAGAGCCTCTCCTCTGCTGATGCTTTTTAAAGTCAGAATTGTAAATCACCTCTTTTAATTCGGGCGGGCAATGCCCGCCCCTGCGCAGGTTTGTTCATTTCTTGTCTTGCAACAAGAAACGAACCAAAGAAATGCACCGGCTGCCGCCGGACTGCCATGCCGCCGGAGGCGGCAAATCACTTGTATTTTGTTTCTGAACTCAGCTGGGTCGGTACATACTTGGAGATTCATAATTACTGCCTTAATGCGCTAACTTTGATAAAACGGATAATAAACATTATTTTGTTAGTTTTTTAACTGCTAACTTTTGTTTTATTTCTAACCAATTAAAGTTCACTAAGGCTTTTATTATGATAGAACGACTTCAGCTGCAATTATGGTTAAGCCAGTTTAGACAACGCAGTTTAGTTTGCTAACCAGATAGCAGTGATTTGCGGCGCAAGCCGCACAAGCCCTCTGCGGCGTTTGAGCAGATGCCCTTTCTTTGGTTCGTTTCTTTGGGCAAGCAAAGAAACGAACAATACCCCACCGCTTTTGTTTCTTTTCGCCGAAAAGAAATTTATCCCCTTATAATATTGCCGACAGCCTCGCTGATGCGTCTTGCAACGTAGGCATTGTTCATTGTGTAAAGGTGTATACCGTCAATGCCGTTTGAAACAAGGTCAACTATCTGGTCTATGGCGTAGGCGATTCCGGCGTCCCTTAAAGCCTCCGGATTGTTTTCATACCTCTGCATCATCTTTGCAAATTTAGGCGGCAGGCTTGCACCGCACATTGAAACCATGCGCTCAATTGACTTCTTGTTTGTAACCGGCATGATTCCCGCCTCTATCGGCACGTTGATACCGGCAATTTTTGCTTTTTCCACAAAGGAATAAAAATACTGGTTGTCAAAGAAAAGCTGTGAAATAAGGTGTGACGCTCCGGCATCGACCTTTTTCTTTAAGTTCAGCACGTCCTGAACCATGTCCGGCGTGTCAACGTGTCCCTCCGGATAGCAGGCACCGGCAATGTCAAAATCGCCC
Source organism: Ruminococcus sp. UBA1394 (assembly GCA_002305725.1). Taxonomy (GTDB): domain Bacteria; phylum Bacillota; class Clostridia; order Oscillospirales; family Ruminococcaceae; genus Porcipelethomonas. Next base: position 51,421 of record DBQM01000047.1, read on the forward strand.
TTTGTTTTTATAAATTCAACAAGCTCGCTTGCGTACTTAAACTCCTTTTTCGGCGGTATATCCGGATTTATGTCGCCTCTCAGAGCAAGGATATTTTCAATACCGTGCTGCTCAAAATCCTTTAAAATGGCGGTTATCTCGTCCTTTGTATAGTTAATGCACGGCAGATGCGCCGCCGGTTCAATGCCGTACTTTTCCTTTATAGTATGCGCAATTTCACAGGTTGAAACGCTGTTGTTGCTTCCCCCTGCGCCGTATGTAACGCTTATGAAATCTGGCTTTAAGTCTTTCAGTTCTTCAAGTGTGTTGTAAATTATTTCAACAGGAGCAGTCTTTTTCGGCGGAAAAATCTCAAAGGAAAAAACTGTCCCTTTTTCAAACATATCTCTTATTTTCATTTAATCAATACTCCAGTCTATCTCTTCAATTCCGTTATTCTTCAGAAATTCGTTTGCCTTTGAAAAATGTCTGCACCCGAAAAATCCGTTATAAGCCGAAAGCGGACTCGGATGTGCACACTCTAAAACAAGGTGCGCCTGATTGGTGACAAGCTTTTTCTTTGCCCTTGCATTTGCGCCCCACAACAGAAATACCATTGGCTTTTCACGGGTGTTGAGCAGTCTTATAACATCGTCGGTAAACTCCTCCCAGCCCATACCCTTATGGCTGTTTGCACAGCCCTCACGGACTGTCAGCACGTTATTCAGAAGCAGTACACCATTTTTCGCCCATTTTGTAAGTTCCCCGTGCTTTCCGGTATTGTCAATGCCCACATCGCTTTTTATTTCCCTGAAAATATTCACAAGTGAGGGCGGCGGTGCAACACCTTTTTTCACAGAAAAGCAAAGACCGTGTGCCTGTCCGACTCCGTGGTAAGGGTCCTGACCAATTATGACCGCCTTGACATTTTCAAAGGAAGTGTATTTGAATGCATTGAAAATATCGTACATACCCGGGAAAATTCTCTGTGAGTGATATTCCTTTATGAGAAACTGTCTGAGCTTTAAGTAGTATTCCTTTTTGAATTCGTCCTTTAAAAGCTCGTCCCAGTCATTTCCAAACTCAACCATTTACTTTTCCTCCCTGTTTATTTTATCATGTTTAACATACAAGGTCAATAGGCATTGTGAAACGTATTGTTCATTTCTTGTCTTGCAACAAGAAACGAACCAAAGAAATGCACCGGCTGCCGCCGGACTGCCATGCCGCCAGAGGCGGCAAATCACTTGTATTTTGTTACCAGACTCAGCTGGGTCGGTACATACTTGGTGACTCATAATTGCCGACTTATTGCGCTAACCTTATTAAAGCGGATAATAAACATTATTTTGTTAGTCTTTTAACTGATTCTTTTAGTTTTATTTCTAACCAATTAAAGTTAACTCAGGCTTTTATTATAATAGAACGACTTTAACTGCAATTATGGTGTAGTCAGTTTAAACAAAGCAGTTTAGTTTACTGACCAAATTGCAGTGATTTGCAGCGCAAGCTGCACAAGCCGCGCACGGCGTCTGAGTGGGTGCATTTCTTTGGTTCGTTTCTTTGTGCAGTCAAAGAAATGAACATAACCCAGCTTTTGTTTCTTTTCGCCGAAAAGAAAGTCCAACACTTAAAAAGCGTTCTTCACAATTTTGCCCTCCACAGCCACAAGCACCGGTTCTGACATAACATCAAGAGGATTTGCACCGTTTGGATAAAGCTGAAAATCGGCGTCCTTGCCGGGTTCGATACTGCCTGTCCTGTCGGCTATTCCTGCCGCCTCTGCCGCATTGCAGGTGATTGATTTAAGGGCGTCCTCGAATTCCATTCCGCCCTTGACTGCAATTGCCGCCGACAGAGGAAGATACTGTATAGGGATAACGGTGTGGTCGGTGCAGATTGCGGTCTTTACGCCGTTTTTCGCAAGTACTGCCGCATTTTCTATTTCCAGCGACTTCATTTCCGGCTTGCAGCGGTCGCATAAAATCGGGCCTGCAACGGCGGTCACACCCTCTTTTCCAAGAATATCAGCAATGAGGTGTCCCTCAGTTGCGTGAATGATAACAGGCTTTATGTCAAATTCCTTTGAAATGCGCAGTGCCGTAAAAATATCGTCGGCACGGTGACAATGAAAATGAGCGCATATCTCCTTTTTCAGCAGCGGTACAAGCGCCTCGCATTTTATGTCATATTCCGGCATATCTGCGTTTTCGCTGTCGTTTTCATACTCGTTAAGGTCATCAAGATAGCGTTTCGCCTTTGCAAGTCCCTCTCTTATCACCGCCGCTGTTGCCATTCTTGTAACGGGGGTTTCGTCCCTGTCATTGTAGACACGTTTGGGGTTCTCGCCAAGTGCAAACTTTATTCCCACAGTTTTCACCAGCATATCGTCAATGCGTCTGCCGGACGTTTTAGCGGCAATTATCTCTCCGCCGCATGGATTTGCACTTCCCGGTGCAATAACGGCACAGGTTATTCCCCTTGAAACAGCCTCGGAAAAACAGCGGTCAAGGGGATTTATACCGTCTATAACACGCAGCTGGGGAGTAAATGGGTCGGTCGCCTCGTTGCAGTCGTCACCCTCAAAATCAATGCCGTTTTCGATTATGCCAAGGTGTGTGTGGGCGTCTATGAAGCCTGGCAGAAGAAGTCCGCCTCTGCCGTCAATATCGCTGTCTGAAACGCTGTCGGGAGTACCCTCGCAGACGGCTTTGATTTTTCCGTCCTCAGATTCGATATAGCCGTTTTCGATATCTTTTCCGGTCATTGTTTTGATTTTCACATTGTATATTTTCATTTTCTGCACCCTTTCTTTTTCTCTCTCAGATGTCTGAAAAATTCCGAGAGCATTTCGGAGCATTCCTTTTCCAGTACCCCCGAAACCACCTCCGGCTTGTGATTATAAGGCAGTTCAAACATTTTCTGAACTGATTCCACAGAGCCCGACTTATAATCCGACGCCCCGTAAACCACCCTTTCAAGCCGTGAATTGATTATCGCACCGCAGCACATTGGGCAGGGTTCAAGGGTAACGTACATTTCGCAGTCAACAAGCCGCCAGCCGCCCAGTTTTTCCGACGCCTCACGGATAGCCGCAATTTCGGCGTGTGCCAGCGGATTTTTGTCGGTTTCACGCCTGTTATACCCTCTGCCGACGATTTCGCCGTCCTTTTTTCTGACGATTATAGCTCCAACGGGTACTTCGCCGATTTGAGCGGCTTTCTCCGCCTCCGCAAGTGCGGCTTTCATGTATGTTTCATCCATATATACTCCTTTGTCCGTGACCAGACCAGACAATTCGTTGTTCATTTTATGGTATATGTTTCTTTGAGGCACGACCGGCAGCCATACAGAAAATCAAAGGGACGTCGTGGGCGCCGTCCCCTACAAATACAATAATTTCCGGTACGCCATAACGTCGTCCCAAAATAATATTCACAGTATAATAAAAAAATCCTAAGACTGTTGTCTTAGGATTTATCGTACGCCAAGAATATTTCCCCAGCGAAATGGAGCGGATTACGAGGCTCGAACTCGCTACCTCCACCTTGGCAAGGTGGCGCTCTACCAGATGAGCTAAATCCGCATTCTGGTGCCTCCGGACGGAATCGAACCATCGACACGGGGATTTTCAGTCCCCTGCTCTACCGACTGAGCTACAGAGGCATAAAAGCCAAAATGGCGACCTGGATGGGAGTCGAACCCACGACCTCTAGCGTGACAGGCTAGCGTTCTAACC
>DBQM01000047.1:55145-59890 GCA_002305725.1 Ruminococcus sp. UBA1394
CTCCCAGCTGAGCTATGCTCCCACTTCACTTATTCGCTATCGCCGTATCTCCCAGCGACTTAATTATTTTACCACAGCTTAACTTAAATGTCAACCCCTTTTTTCAATTTTTTTTTGGATTTTTTTCAAAAAAGTCTGCAAAGGGCGTAAAAACGTCGTTTTAAGACGAAAAAAATTTTTGAAACAGTTCATTTTATGCCCTTAAAAGTTAAAAATATGCTGACGGGCGACCAATGGTCGCCCCTACTAAACGGTATCGTTTTGTTTCCAGCTGGACAGTTTATTATGTAGGGGCGGGCATTGCCCGCCCGAATTATATGAATCACCAGGTATATACCCAGAAGTCTTTGCCTGGAAACAAGAAAATACACCTACCCTACAACATCTTTCTCAAAAAGTCTGAGCATATCTGTATGCAGTCCTCTGTTTTCAGTTTTTTCAAGCTTAGGGTCATCTCTGAGGATTCTCTCGGCGATTTTCCTTGTATCGTTTACAAGTTCCATATTTCCGGCAAGCTCTGCCATTTTAAGCGGCGGCAGACCGTGCTGACGGTTTCCGAAGAAATCTCCCGGTCCTCGCAGTTTCAGATCCTCCTCGGAAATCTTAAAGCCGTCCGAGGTACTGCTCATTATCTTCATTCTGCGGACACATTCCTCGCCGGTGTTGTCGGTCACCAGAATACAATGGCTCTCAAAGCTGCCTCGTCCCACACGTCCTCTCAGCTGGTGAAGCTGGGAAAGACCGAAACGCTCCGCATTTTCAATCATCATTACCGACGCATTCGGGACGTCAACCCCGACTTCCACAACAGTTGTACAAATCAGAACGTCAATTTTCTTATCCTTAAAATCCGTCATGACCTGTTCCTTTTCGGCAGCTTTCATTTTTCCGTGGAGCAGTCCTACAGTATAATCGGCGAAATCCTCGCCCTTAGCCTTTTCAGCGTAACTTTTCGCCGCAAGCATATCAGTTTCGCTGTCCTCGATAACAGGACACACTATGTAAGCCTGCCTGCCCTCGTCAAGCTGTTTCTTTATAAAATTAAATGCACGCTTTCTCAGTTTTCCGGTGACTGCGTAGGTTTTAACCGGTATTCTTCCTTTTGGCATTTCATTGATGACCGATATGTCAAGGTCGCCGTAAATGATAAGCGCCAGCGTCCTCGGAATAGGTGTTGCCGACATTACAAGCTTGTGGGGACTTTTTCCCTTTCCCGCAAGTGCCGCCCTCTGCGCAACGCCAAAACGGTGCTGTTCATCGGTTATGACAAGTCCCAGTGAAACAAACTCCACGTCTTTCTGAATTATGGCATGAGTACCCACCGCCACAGCCGCCGAACCGTCGGAAAGCTGTTTTTTCACCTCACGTTTTTCCTTTGCGGTCATTGAACCTGTCAGCAGGACTGTTTTCACTCCCAGCGGCTCTAAAAATCCGTTTAAGGTTTTGTAATGCTGTACCGCTAAAATCTCCGTAGGCGCCATCAGCGCAGACTGGTAGCCGTTTTTAAAGGCAAAGTAGCAAGCCGCCGCCGCAACAGCAGTCTTTCCGCTTCCCACGTCACCCTGCAAAAGACGGTTCATAGGACTTCCGGAGCATAAATCCGCAGAAATTTCCTTTACGCAGTTTTGCTGTGCGCCTGTCATTTCAAAGGGCAGACTTTCAAAAAATGCGCTTATATCCGTTTTTTCGTCCATAACGCATGGAGTACTCTTCCGGCTTTTTTCTTTCAGCATTAACATTCCCAGCTGGAGTATCAGCATTTCGTCAAAAGCAAGACGTCTTGCGGCGGCGTCAGCCTCCTGCTGATTTTTCGGAAAGTGTATTGCTTTCAGAGCATGGGGCAGGCTTATGAGGTTATTTTCAAGAAGCAGATATGTAGGCATACTGTCAAAAGGCTCGTTTTCCAGTATTAAAACCGCCTCTCTCATATTCTGCAGTACTGCCGCTGAGGTAAGACCCGTTGTAAGGTGATAAACCGGCACAAGGGGTTCTGTATCCGCTTTTACTATCCTGGGAGAGCTTATTTCCTTGCGCAGGAGATTTCCGGTGACCTTGCCGTAAAAAAGGTACTCCTGACCAGTCTGGAGCGCCTTGAAGCCGTAGTAGTTGTTGTATATCACCACCATGAAGTCGTTAAGACCGTCGGTCGCCTTTGCCTTGAAGATACTGAGTCCCTTTCTGATACGCTGTTCGGGCATTTTCATGACTATTCTGCCTTTCAGAACGCAGTATTCATTGACCGGGGCGTCAACGGGAGAAACCGGACAGGAAAAATCCACATAGCCTCTGGGCAGATGGTAAAGCAGGTCGTAAACTGTGGAAACACCCAGCTTTTTGTAATATGCCGCACGTTTCTCCCCCACTCCTTTAAGAGCAGATACCGGACTGAAAAGCCTGTTCATGATAACACCTCCGAAAATTTATTTTTTCAACAGCCAGCATAAGTAATGTTGAAAAATAATTTGCAGGGGCGACCACTGGTCGCCCGTTTGTTTAATCATAATTTATTATTTCGGGCGACCGATGGTCGCCCCTACGAAAATTTATTCCACCGATATCAGATAATAATACACCGGCTGTCCGCCGTTTACCATCATTATATCAACCTTGTTTCCAAGCTTTGCATTGAGGGTTTCCTCAAGCTTTTCAGCCTGTTCTGATGTAACATCAGCGCCGTAGATGACCGTAACAAAAGAGGAATCCCCTTTCACCATCTTTTTGACAAGCTTGAACGCCGCCTTTGAAACATCCTTTTCAGTAAACAGCAGACGGCTGTTATCAGAGGCAAGTATTTCGCCCTCTTTTATGTTGTGTCCCTCATACTCCGAATCTCTCGCCGCAAATGTTATCTGTCCTGTTGAAACGTGCTCGAAAGCCTTTGTCATTGCAAGACGGTTTTCGGAAAAATCAGCGGTTTCGTCAAAAGCCATCATAGCCGCAATTCCCTGCGGTATTGTCCTTGTGGGGAGTACACAGACGTTTCTGTCTGCAAGATTTTTGGTCTGCTCTGCCGCCATTATGATGTTTTTGTTGTTTGGCAGAACAAATACTGTGCTTGCAGGAGTGGCGTGTATTGCGTTCAGAATATCGTCTGTTGACGGGTTCATTGTCTGACCGCCTCTGATAACGCAGTCTGCACCTAAATCCTTGAACATTTCCTCAATGCCGTGTCCGGAAGCAACCGCAACAAAGCCGAATTCCTTTTCCGGCTTTACAGGCTCAAACTGCTGACGCTTTGCGATTTTTTCCTCTTTGAGTTTCATTTCATGCTGTAAGCGCATATTCTCAATTTTCGGCTTGGGGTCGTTAACAAAGCGTCCGAACTCCAGTGCTTTCTGGATTGCAAGTCCGGGATTGTCCGTGTGGACATGAACCTTGATTATCTCCTCATCGTCAACCACAACAACGCAGTCGCCGATTGTTTCAAGGTAAGCCCTCAGCATAAACGGGTCGGCATTGCTGTTTCTTTCAATAATGTACTCGGTGCAGTAGGAATATTTTATCTCCCCGTCATCGTCCGGCTGAGAGATATCCAGCGTTTTTGCCGCCGCCTTTTCCTCGTTGCTTTCTGCAATTTTTCCGCCTCTGAAAATTTCAAGCATTGCGTCGAAAATAATTACAAGTCCCTGTCCTCCTGCGTCAACAACTCCGGCTTTTTTCAGCACCGGCAGCTGTTCGGGAGTTTTATCAAGCGCCTCCTGTGCGGCTGTGCAGACCTGTTCCCAGAATACTGCTAAATCGTCAGACGTTTCAGCAAGCTCTGCCGCCTTTTCTGCCGCTACTCTCGAAACGGTAAGGACTGTACCCTCTGTCGGGTTCATAACCGCCTTATAGGCGCTGTCAACACCCAGTTCAAGAGCCTTTGCAATATCAGCACATTCTGCGCTTTCAAGACCGCTCATTCCCTTTGAAAGTCCACGGAAAATAAGGGAGAGAATAACCCCCGAATTTCCTCTTGCACCCCTCAGAAGCGACCCTGCGGCAGTTTCTGCGACCTTTGAAACAGAAACGCTGTCGTCGAGCATTTCAAGCTCTTTTACGGCGGCGTTCATTGTAAGCGACATATTTGTACCCGTATCGCCGTCGGGGACAGGATAAACATTAAGCCTGTCAACTTCTTTTCTGTGATTCTGTATGCTGATTCCGGCTGAAATCAGACTGTCTCTTAAAATACTACCTGTCAGCAATAGTATGCCCATCCTTTCTAAAAACTGTAAAACCGGAAAATTTCTGCGTTACAGTTTCTAACACTTTACATTGTCAACATAAACGCTGACAGAACGAACCGGTATTCCGGCAGTTTCGGCAAGTGCAAAACGCACTTTGTTTTTTACACTTTTTACAACAGCAGATATGTTTGTACCGTAAGCAACGGAAATATGAAGTGAGATTTTTACTTCGTTTTCAACAATTTTAACCTTTATACCTGTTCCCGGAAAACCCTTTTCCAAAACAGGAAATTTTGAGATAATATATTCTTTAAGGCTTGTACAGCTCATTCCCGCAACCCCGAAACACTCTGAAACCGTTTTGCTTACCACTGATTTTATATAGTCTGTGGAAAAGACGATTTTTCCGAGGTAATTTTCAGTAACAATCATGAAACCGGCACTCCTTTATTTTTTATGTATGCGGACTGTGTAAATCAGCACAGTCTTATTAACAGTATAACACGTTTGCGGATTTTTTACAAGTGAGGGAAAAAACAATGAATGAAAATCGTGTAGTGCTACAATAGATATTGG
>DBQM01000038.1 GCA_002305725.1 Ruminococcus sp. UBA1394
CGGTTTGGGGGACGGTATATACAGTATTGAAAAGATATGCAAGACCGAATCCCGCACCAAGAGGTACAAGCACACCCATGAGGGCAATTACAAATGACGCCTTTCCCGCCTTTGCAAGTTCCCTGATATCAGCCTCAAGACCTGCACAGAACATAAGAACAATAACGCCAAGCTCGGAAATAGCTTTGATAAAGTCAGTCTCCTCAAGTATTCCAAGACAAGCCGGACCAAGAATCAGACCAGCAAGCAGAGCGCCTACGACCTGCGGAAGTCTGAAACGCTTTGTAACAAGACCAAAAAGCTTTGTACTGAGCAGAATCAGCGCAAGTGAAAGCAGAAATCCGTACTCGCCGCCCGTATTGAGAAAATCAAAAATTTTCATTTCGGATCATCTCTCCTTTTTATAAATTTTGAGATAAAGTCTGAAATAATTATTTTCTCCACTGCTTATAGATTCTGGCAAGAAAATCCTGACAAAATCTATTTGCCATATTTTGCGGTTGTCATCTCTGGTGACGAGCAAAATGGCGCTTTTATAGTAAACGACAAATATATTTGGCGTTTACTATTTGCCGATACGCACGTAGCGAACGAAAGTGAGCGAATGTGCGAGGCATTTAAAATTTATCGTATAGTGAACGTCAGATTATTTTTGTTGTTCACTATAATTAATTATTGCTCCAGCCGGTATGGCAGGCAATAATCAATGTACAAAATAATCATCTCAAAATTACCCTAACACATTATATCACTTTAATTCAAAAAGTCAAGATAAAATTTTCACAAACTTTTCATATTAAGTAAAACCCGCAAAATGACGGTAAATATTCCATATTTTCGCTTTTTTTGTACTGAATCACAAGAAAAAGTCTGCCGTATGTCTATTTTATTAAAAAAATCAGATAATAATTTCACAGACTATTGACAAGTCAGAAAAAGGTGCTATAATAATTGGTAGTACCAATTGTGATGAGGCAGAATGGAGGAAATTTCTGTGAAACATATAAAGCAGTTTTGCATAATACTGGCGTTTTCATTTGCGGGAGAACTCCTTAACAAGTTCATTCCTCTGCCTGTCCCGGCGAGTATTTATGGAATTATTCTGCTGTTTGTATCCCTTGAGACAGGAATCGTAAAGAAATCGGACGTCAGGGGGACAGGGGCATTTCTTATTGAAATAATGCCTGTCATGTTTATTCCTGCTGCGGTGGGACTGCTTGAATCGTGGAAGGTCATAAAGCCTTCATGCATTCAGTTTATTGCGGTGACAATAATTTCCACATTTGCGGTAATGGCGGTTTCCGGAAAAATAACGCAGTTTATTATCAGACGAGGAAGAAAGAAGGTTCATGCAGATGACTGATTTTTTTGAAAACTCAGTATTTTTCGGCGTTATCATAAGCCTTGTTTCGTATGGTATCGGCGTACTTCTCAGAAAGAAGTTTAAAAGTCCCTTGCTCAATCCTCTGCTGATATCTGTTATTATTACAATTGCCGTACTATTAATACTTGGTATTGATTACAATAAATATTATGAGGGTGCAAAATATATAAGCTATCTGCTGACCCCTGCAACAGTCTGCCTTGCAATACCGCTTTATGAACAAATCGAACTGCTGAAGCACAATTTCAAAGCCATTATAACAGGTATCCTGTCCGGAGTGGTCACAAGCCTCTGCACCATTCTTTCTCTTGCGATAGTATTCAGATTCAGTCATGAGGAGTATGTGACCTTTCTGCCGAAGTCGATAACAACGGCAATCGGAATTGGTGTTTCTGAGGAACTCGGCGGCTATGTTTCCATAACGGCGGCGGTTATCATAATAACAGGTGTCACCGGAAATATATTTGCAGAGCTGATTTTCCGCCTGTTCCGCATACACGAACCGGTGGCAAAGGGAATAGCGCTGGGAAGTGCCTCACACGCTATCGGGACTGCAAAAGCCATGGAAATCGGAGAAGTTGAGGGCGCAATGAGCAGTCTTTCGATTGTTGTTTCGGGTATTATAACCGTTGCCGGTGCGTCGGTTTTTGCAAATTTCTATTAAGGCGGCGTTTTATGGACAGTAAAAGAGAATATCAGAAAGCGGTTGACTATCTGTGCGGAATGATAAAGGACGGCAGACTTGTGACAGGTTCCAGGCTGCCGGCGGAGCGCACTGTTTCAGAGGAGCTTTCAATAAGCCGAAATTCCACCCGTGAAGCGCTGAGAATGCTTGAAAATATGGGTATAATCGAAAGCCGGAGGGGTTCGGGAAATTATATTGCGGAAAACACTTCAAAAACAATTTCCGGCATTGTTGAAATGATGCTGCTTCTGAAAAGGACGACCCGTGAGGAAGTGAGCTCTTTCCGAAAAAATATGGAAAAGGCTGTCTGCCGTACTATTATTGAAAACGGCAGTCTGTGCCGCTGGAAAGAGAAAATTTCAGATGCGCTGGAAAGGTTTCAGACGGCTGAGAGCGTTGCGGAACAGTCTGAGGCAGACGGCGAGTTTCACTCTCTGCTGATTCGTGCAACTGAAAATCAGTTCTGGATAAGTATGCTTGAACCTGTAACGGAGGTTTACAGCAAGTGGATAGACGAGGTGCTTTTCTCAGCCGGAGATGAACTGAAATTGCAGCTGCAGACAGCACACACGGCAATAGCTGACGCTATTGAAAAAGGTGATTATCAAGCCTGTGACAATGCAATCGACCGGCACTACAATTTACTGCTGCCGGCTATAAATAAAGGAGAAATGAATTATGAGATACAAACTGGCGATTTTTGATATGGACGGAACAATACTGAATACAATTGACGACCTTGCGGCAAGCCTTAATTATGTGCTTGAAAAGTCGGGTTTTCCGGCAAGGACCATGGACGAGGTAATAAGCTTTATTGGTGACGGTTTAAGAAAGCTTATCGAAAGGGGAGTGCCGGAGGGTACAGATTCGGAAACTGTTGACAAAGTGCTTGCCGATTTCAAGGAGTACTACGCAGTACACTGCGCTGACAAAACCGCTCCCTATGACGGCATTATTGAACTGCTTGAAAATTTGCGCAGAAACGGCTGTCTGACTGCCGTTGTGTCAAACAAGGCCGACGATGTCGTACAGGAGCTTTGCAGAAAATATTTTGACGGACTTTTTGATTATGCTGTCGGAGAGCGCAGCGGTATTCTGAGAAAGCCTGCACCGGACTCTGTAAATGAGGTGCTGGAAAAACTGAATGTAAGCCGGGGAAATGCAGTTTACATAGGCGATTCAGATGTTGATATAAAGACTGCGGAAAACGCCGGAATGGATTCGATAATTGTTGAATGGGGATTCAGAGAAAGGGACTTTCTTTTGAAAAAGGGTGCAAAAACTATCGTTTCAGCCGCTGAGGAAATTGAAGATATTGTTCTTGGATAAAAAAAGGGGACGCTCTCTCTTGCAGAGCGTCCCCTTAACTGACTTTGAAACAGATTTTATTCTTCAGCCTTTTGGGCAGTTTCTTCCGGCTTTTCCTCGTCTGTGATGCCTGCCTGAAGCTTTAACAGGTCACGGATCTCAGTCAGAAGCTGTTCTTCCTTTGAAGGCTTTGGTTTCTGAACTTCTTTTTTGTGGAATGAATTAATGATCTTAACGATGATAAATACACAGAAAGCAGTCAGAAAGAATGTAATAACCGCCTGGAGAAAGTTACCGATGTTTATGTAAGGCTCATTTCCCCATGGGATAGTAACGCCGAGGTCCTTGAAATTTATTCCGGCAAGAACCATTCCGATAATTGGCATGAGCATATCGTCAACAAGTGAATTTACGATAGCTGTAAACGCACCGCCGACAATAACGCCGACTGCCATATCAAGAACGTTTCCTCTTGAAATGAATTTCTTGAATTCCCCGATGATACCGGTTTTTTCTTTAAGGGATTCTTTTAAATTCTTTAATCCTTCTTTTTTATTTTCCATGTCCTCTACTCCTTTTTATTTATTTTATAATTGTCCGAAATGCAGGGAGCAAATCTCTGATTTGCGTATCTGCAAGGACATTAAAATAAGATATAATAAATGCTGTGCGTTTATTATATCACATATTTGTGTAAAATACAATAATTTTTTGCAGAAAATCAGGGGATTTTCTGATTTTATGCACATTGATTTGTGAATAATTGCTGAAAACTGTTTATGGGGTATTTTCTTTTCAATCCGGATGTGTTATAATAAGGGTACAATATCGTTATGAGAAGGTTATTTTTCAATATGATATGGAAAGGATATGTAAAAAAATGGGTGTTACCAAACAGGAAGGTAAAAAGCTTTATGTAATAAAGCGGTTGATTGATATCGCTCTTGCTTTGCTTCTTGCAGCTGCAGCAATATTTGCAATAAAATTTGTGAAAAAGGATTTCAGCAGTATCGACCAGAAAAAGACTGCCGATGATACAGTTATCTCATCGAATGCAGAGGGCTCTGTCCCGGAAGGACAGTCTATCTACGTTTCAGAGGCTTTTGATAATGACAAGGTATATCAGGGACCGCTTATTCTCGTAAACAGCGAAACTGAATACAAATGGGACGAGGACGGATTAAAAAGCGTCCTTGAAGTAAGGGACAAGGACGGCACAGACTGCTACTCCGTTCTTGACAATGACGTTAAGGCAAGAAGTGCGGCGGCGTCAGCTCTGAACAGTATGCTCAAAGCTTTTGCTGATGAAACCGGACATAAGGATATCCGTGTTGACAGCGCTTACCGTTCAGTTTCAGAACAGCAGTCCATCTATGACAATGCAGATGATAAGTCAAGTGCCTCAGAGCCGGGGTTCAGCGATTATCATACAGGCTATTCAATCGACCTCAATGTTGTTGACGACGAGGGAAACAGCCTTGATTTTGACGGTACAGGCGATTATGAATGGTTTGAGAAAAACTGCTATAAGTATGGCTTTATTCTCAGATTCCCGGAGGGCAAGGACGAAATTACCGGTCAGGGATACCGCCCGTGGCATTTCAGATATGTTGGAAAGGCTCACGCATCATATATGCATGAAAAGGGACTTTGCCTTGAAGAATATGTAAAGGAACTCAAATCTTACCCTTATGACGGTACACATCTTGAAACAACCGATTCTGACGGAAAAAAATATGAAATATACTACTTTGCCGCTGATACTGCAACTGCGCTGACTTCCGTTGCAGTCCCTGCCGGATATGAATATGAAATTTCCGGAAATAATACTGACGGATTTATTGTTACAGTCTGCCTTGACAAGCCTGTCGTTCAGGAGGAGGAAACTGCACCGATTGAAGAAAGCAGTAATACAGAATAATATTATTCCCTGTCCGGAACGGACAGGGAATTCATTTTAAAAAAACATAAGATTATTTTAAAAAACTTATTGATTTTTACAGAAATATATGTTATACTTAATGTAATTAAAATAAATTCAGGTTATAATATAATGGAGGAATTACTTAAAATGAATGTATTTGAAATTATCGGCGGTATTCTGCTGGTTATTACCTGCCTGCTTTCAGTTATTTTATGTCTGTTTCAGGATTCCAAACAGCAGCAGAACATGACAGCGGCTATCACAGGCGGAGCGAATGACTCTTTCTATGAGAAAAACGAGGGCAGAACAAAAGAGGCTATCCTCAGAAAAATCACAAAGGTTCTGCTTATTGTATTTTTCATTCTTACAATTGCTGTTAATGCCGTTATAAAATTTATCGACTAAGATCAAGTACGTCCTGTGATTCCGTTTTATAAAACCGGATTTCACAGGATTTTTGTTATTGTGAGGAAAAAGTATGAGTAAAAAAAATGATAAAAATTTCACCAGCGACAAATATTCAACAGAGAGCTATCGTAATAAGATACTGACTTTCCTTTTGAAATCGGGAAAAAAGCCTGTTCCCCTTAAAGAGCTTGCAGCAAAATGCCGCAGCAGTAAGGGCAACAGCAAAAACTTCAACGACGCTATGAATGAGCTTATAGTTTCCGGCGAAATTTATGAGCGCAGAAGAGGTTTTGTGAGGACTGAAGTCCTCGGCTATTTCAAAGCAAAGATTTTAAGACTTAACCGCACTTTCGGATTTATGGAAAAGTGCGATACACAGGAGGAAATTTTTGTTCCGGGAAAATTCCTGTGCGGCGCTATGCCCGGAGATATCGTTCTTGCAAACTATATTGAGTCACGTTCCGGCAGTCCGGAGGGAGAGGTTATTGATATTTTACAGCCGGCTGAGGCGAATCTTTCCGGTATTATTGTTGAGGACGCAGGCACGCAGTTCTTCCTCCCCGACTCAATGTCAAAAACACCTGTCCGCATTATCCCCGGTGACACTGTGTACCAGACAGGTGACAAGGTTCTGGCGCAGATTGCTTTCAGAGGACGCCGTCATGCCGAACACAAGGCAAAGATAATTTTCAGCTTTGGCAGTGCGCTGAGAGCGTCAAGCTGTTCGGAGGCTATTATTGCGGAAAGCGGCGTTGTGCCGGAATTTCCGGAAAATGTTCTGCACGAGGCTAAGAAGCTTGCTGCTGCCGGAGTCTGGGCGGACGATTACAAGGACAGGCTTGACCTGCGTGACCAGATAATTTTCACCATAGACAGCGCTGAGTCAAAAGACCTTGACGACGCAGTTTCCATTGAGCGCACAGCTGACGGCTACACTCTCGGCGTTCATATTGCGGACGTTTCCCACTATGTCAGAGGAAACAGTCCTCTTGACAAGGAAGCCCTTGAAAGGGGTACAAGCATTTACTATGCCGACAAGGTAATACCAATGCTGCCGAAGGAACTTTCAAACGGTATCTGCTCCCTTAATCCCGATGAGGACAGGCTTACATTTTCTGCAGTTATGAATCTCACAAAGGACGGTATTCTCAAAGATTTTAAATTTGCAAAATCCGTTATACGTTCAAGAGTAAAGGGCGTTTATTCCGAGATAAACAGTCTGCTTGATAATACGGCTGATGATACCATAAGAGAAAAATATTCCGGACTGGAAGATACCATAAAACTCATGGACGAGCTTGCGGATATTCTTATCGCAAACCGCAAAAGACGTGGCGCACCGGAAATTGAAACCACCGAAAGCAAGCTTATCATTAACAACGACATCTGCGAGGGCGTAAAGCCGAGGACAAGAGGCAAAAGCGAAATGATTATCGAGGAGTTTATGCTGACTGCAAACGAGGCGGCGGCAAGGCTGGCAAGAGAAAAGGAAGTGCCTTTTGTCTACCGTGTACACGAGTCGCCTTCGCCGGAAAAAATCAGCGATTTAAAGGACGGTTTAAGACGTCTTAACGTTGACATACCGTCATTCAGCGAGGCAAAGCCGGTGCACTTAGCACAGATACTGGAAAACGCTAAGGACAAGCCTGTTTATCCGGTTGTCAACATGATGACTTTGCGTTCAATGGCAAAGGCAAAGTATGAGCCGGAGCCAAAGGGACACTTCGGTCTTGCACTTGAAGACTATGCCCACTTCACTTCTCCAATCAGACGTTATCCCGACCTTGCAATACACAGAATACTTTCGGATATCGTAAACGGTGCTGACAGGGAGTGGCTTGACAAACGCTATTCCGGTTTTGTCCAGAGAGCTTCACAGCGTTCAACGGAAACGGAAATAAGAGCCATGAACATTGAGCGTGACTGCGAGGACTGCTACAAGGCAGAGTATATGCAGCAGCATCTTGGCGAAGTGTTCGAGGGACTTATTTCAAGTGTGACCGAGTTCGGCTTTTATGTTGAACTGCCCGACACTATTGAGGGACTTGTTCATGTAAACAGTCTGCCGGAGGGTAACTACATCTATGACGGATATTTCAGCCTTGCGGATGAATACAGCAGTACCACCTTTACGGTAGGGGACAGGGTTCGTGTCATGGTTGCCGGAGCGAATGTGAACAGCGGAAAAATAGATTTTGAAATTGCTGACAGCGAGGAGTAAAGCAGTTGAAATGTAACAGTTACCGGATTTACCGCATAATATAGTACTGGTGATTGTCATGAAAAATTTTTGCAGAGATCTTGAATTTTCCACCGCTGTCAATACCCTGGCAGCAGCGATTGCCGCAAAATTTGAAGATGTTGATGAACTCACCGCCGCCGCTTCGATTTTTGTACAGATAGGCGATACTATGGAGGCGATTGCCGCTAACAGGATTTTGTGCGATAAACAGAAAAATAAAAAATGTGAGTGATTTCCCGTCCGCTGCTGATTTTACAGCACGGACGGCGATTTTTTACTTTAACACTCTTTACTTTTAAATTGTAATGTGCTAAAATATAAGTATTAAAGTAAACGGAGGATTAGCCTGTGAACGATAAATTAAAGGATAAAGCAATGGACGACCTGTTTGACGCTGTACTGTGTCTTGAAACAAGAGAGGAATGCTATGCTTTTTTTGAGGACCTGTGTACTGTCCTTGAACTTAAAGCACTTTCCCAGCGCCTTCAGGTTGCAAAAATGCTCAGCGAACACCATGTTTATAACGATATTGTGGGCGCAACCGGTGCGAGTACTGCCACAATCAGCCGTGTAAACCGTTCCCTCAACTATGGCTGCGACGGTTATGATATCGTTTTCAGCAGAATGAAGGAAAAGAAAAAGAATGAGTAAGGCATACGGTATTTTTGCACAGTTTTACGATACTCTTACAAGCAATATCGATTATGCCAAAAGGGCGCAGTATTTTGATTCTGTTGTCAGAAAATACGGCGGAAAGCAGGGAGGTATTCTTCTCGACCTCGCCTGCGGTACGGGAAGTCTTTCAGAGCAGATGGACGCTCTGGGCTATGACGTGATTGCTGTTGACAATTCTCCGGAAATGCTGGGAATTGCAATGGAGAAGAAGTTTGACAGCGGACGGAATATACAGTATCTATGCCAGGATATGCGTGAACTCGATATGTTCGGCACTATTGATGTGACAGTCTGCGCCCTCGACAGTCTTAACCACCTTGACAGCTTTGAGGACGTGAAACGTGTCTTTGAAAAGGTATTCCTTTTCTGTGAGCCGGGCGGACTTTTTATTTTTGACATAAATACGGAATATAAGCATAAAATGATACTGGGCGATAACACTTTTATCTATGATACCGATGATGTCTACTGCGTGTGGCAGAACAGCTGCGAAAACAGCCGTGTTAAGATAGAGCTTGACTTCTTCGTGCCGGAAAACGATGTGTACAGAAGATATGAGGAAAGCTTCTGCGAAAATGCCTATCCGCTGAATGATGTGGAAAACGCCCTGAAAGAAACCGGCTTTGAGATACTTATGTGCTGCGACGGCGACAGCGAAAAACCGGTCTGCGATACTACTCAGAGAGCAGTTTTTGCAGTCAGAAAGCCGTGCTGAATGGAGATAAAACAAAATGGGAATTTTAAAAAGAGCAATTACAAAGGACGCGTCCGCTGTATCAATGGCACTTGACGCTGCCGATATTGTAAGTGAAATGGAAAAAATACACAAAACAAGCGCAGTTGTAACAGCTGCCCTGGGACGTCTTACCATAGCCGCATCTTTAATGGGTTATGGTCTTAAAGGAAAGGACGATTCTCTCAGCCTTAAACTTGACGGAAACGGTCCTGCCGGCGTTCTGATAGCAGTTTCTGACGGCATGGGCAATGTTAAAAGCTATGTTCAGAATCCGGTGGTGGAGATACCTCTCAACAGCGTGGGAAAGCTTGACGTTGCCGGAGCAGTCGGCACAGACGGTACACTGACAGTTTCAAAAGACTTAGGACTAAAAGAGCCTTATTCCGGAACAGTACCGATAGTTTCCGGCGAAATAGGGGAGGACATTGCAAATTATTTCGTTGCAAGCGAGCAGGTGCCTACTGTCTGCGGACTTGGAGTATTGGTAAATCCTGACCTTACAGTAAAATGCGCCGGAGGCTTTCTGGTACAGCTGCTGCCTTTTGCAGATGAAAACTGTATTGCCGCTATCGAAAAGAATGTATCTGGGATAAAATCAGTTACTGACCTGTTCAGCAAAAAATCACCCGAGGAAATTGCCCTTATGCTGCTGGACGGTCTTGAACCGAATATCCTTGACAGCACAGAGGCGGTATATAAATGCGACTGTTCAAGGGAGCGTACTGAAAGGATTCTTGCCGGACTTGGCAATGAAGAGCTGGAAAAAATGGCGGAGGAAATGGACAGTATCGACGTTGAATGTCACTTCTGCGGAAAGAAATATCAGTTTACGCCGGACGAAGTTAGAACGCTCAAAAAATAATTTCAAAAAAATTCAAAAAATGTAAGTTTGTCAATCAT
>DBQM01000036.1 GCA_002305725.1 Ruminococcus sp. UBA1394
AGTAAGCGGATGTGCGAGGCGATAGAAATAAACAAATATAGTGAACGTAAAAATCTTTTTTCGTTCACTATAATTTTAGACCACAAGTTTATACCTGCTAACCGACGACATAATAAAATAAATTACAATATTTACGCTATTGCAGATTTATCATGTGTTAACCAGCATCGCACAGAGTTAGCAATAGCTGATATATAGCGAATTTCAGGATACGCCTGAAAAGGGTATAAATGCGTTGTTACAAGATGTTCCGAAACCGGATATCTCATAACTGTTATTAATTATATCATGCTCAAAATAAAAAAGCAAGGGATTTTTGATATCTTCAAGTTGTTTCCAATTATGACATTTTTTGTGGGAATTTTTTAGGTATTATGCGATAAAAGCAAAAAAATTAAGGAAAAATATAAATGACGGTACGGTGGTATACGGACTGATTTTATCACTTTATTGTAAACTCCTTGATTTTTCTCAAAAAGTATAGTAAAATAAGAAATACCAATAAGAAAAGGATTTTTTTAATATGCTTAAAGAAAAAATTGAAAGTCTGCTCCTCTCCGTTCAGAAACCGGCAAGATATATCGGAGGAGAACCGGGGAGCATTATTAAAAACAGAGAAGATGTGAGCGTGCGTTTTGCATTCTGTTTTCCGGACACATATGACATAGGTATGTCCCATCTCGGAATGAAAATCCTGTACTCGCTTATTAACAAAAGGGAGGATTACTGGTGTGAGCGTGTGTTTGCTCCGGGAGTCGATTTTGAAAAGCTTATGCGTGAAAATCAGATCCCGCTTTATGCGCTGGAAAGCCTTGACCCTCTGAGCGAATTTGATTTTATCGGATTTACAATGCAGTATGAGCTTTCATATACCAATGTACTGAATATGCTTGACCTTGCCGGAATACCGGTGCTTGCGTCCGAAAGAGATGACAGGCTTATGAATATCATTGTTGCCGGCGGGCCATGCGTCTGCAATCCGGAACCACTTGCTGACTTTTTTGATATTTTCATACTGGGCGAGGGCGAGGAAGTCAATCTTGAACTTATGGACCTGTACAAACAGATGAAATCCGAGGGTGCGTCAAAAAAGGAATTTCTGCGCAAAGCCGCTGAAATTGAGGGGATTTATGTACCGTCACTTTATGATGTTTCATATAATGAGGACGGTACAGTAAAGGCAATTACCCATCCTGACGGTGTTTCACCTGTTGTAAAAAAGAGAATAATAAAGGACTTCGACAAGGTTTTCTATCCGGACGAATTTGTAGTACCAATGACTGAAATCGTCCATGACAGAGCGTCTGTTGAGGTTCTGAGAGGCTGTATAAGAGGTTGCAGATTCTGCCAGGCTGGATTCCTTTACCGTCCTTTCAGAGAAAAGACTGCTGAAACTGTCTGCAATGAAGCAAAGTCACTCTGCGAAAATACCGGATATGAAGAACTTTCTCTTGCCTCCCTCAGTACCTCCGACCACTCAGAAATCAGCGGCATACTTACAGGTCTTATCCCCTACACTGAAAAGGAACACATCAACCTTTCCCTCCCCTCTCTGAGAGTGGACAACTTTTCAAAGGAACTGATGGACGAGATAAAAAAGGTAAGAAAAAGCGGACTTACCTTTGCGCCGGAAGCCGGTACTCAGCGTCTGAGAGATGTCATAAACAAAAACGTTACCGAAGACGAGGTAATGAGAACCTGCCGCACAGCCTTTGAGGGCGGTTACACAAACGTAAAGCTTTATTTTATGATGGGACTCCCTACTGAAACCGACGAGGACATCGAGGGAATAACCCAGCTTGCCCAGAAAGTCGTTGACCTTTATTACAGCATACCCGAAAGACCAAAGGGCAGAGGTGTTCAGGTTTCCATAAGTACGGCAACTTTCGTCCCCAAGCCTTTTACTCCGTTTGAGTTTGAACCTCAGGCAACACTGGAAGAAATCATGCATAAACAGGAAGTGCTTATGCATTCTATCACATCTAAAAAGATAAAAGCAAGCTGGCATGACCCGTCTACAAGTATTCTTGAAGCAGTACTTGCAAGGGGCGACAGAAAAGTCGGTGCGGCAATTTACAGCGCATGGAAAAAAGGCTGCAAATTTGACAGCTGGAGCGAACATTTCAGCTTTGAAAAGTGGCAGCAGGCATTTGATGAATGCGGACTGAAAATGGAATTTTATGCAAGCCGCAAGAGAGAATATGACGAAATCATGCCGTGGGAGCATATCGACTACTACGTTTCAAAGGAATTTCTCATCAGAGAAAACAAAAAGGCAAGACTTGCGCAGACAACCGAGCATTGCAGAAACAAGTGTTCCGGCTGCGGAGTGAGCAAAGAGATAGGAGGTGCCTGCTTTGGTTAAGGTAAGAGTTGTTTTTGAGAAAAAAGGCAGAGCGAAGTATATTTCCCATCTTGACCTTAACCGGTGTATGCAGCGCACCTTTAAGCGATCCGGACTTCCTGTGTGGTACACAGAGGGCTTCAATCCCCACATTTATATAATGTTTGCTCTCCCCCTTTCGCTGGGTTACGAAAGCTCTGTTGAAATAATGGATTTCAATCTCAATGAGGAAGTACCCTTTGACGAGATAACCGACCGCCTTAATTCCGTTATGCCGGAGGGACTGAGAGCAGTGAAAGCCTTTTCACCGGTAAACAAGCATACAGCAATTAAAAGTGCTTCATTCCGCATAAGCTTTAAAACGGATGACCCCGAAAATCTGAGCCGTAAATTTGATGAATTCATGTCGCAGGAACAGATCAATACAGTAAAGAAAACCAAAAGGGGCGGAGAAAAGCTTATAGACTTAAAGCCTGATATCAGTATTCTGAACACGGGAATCAGCACCGGACGATTTGAAGTAAATGCAGTTTTTCCTGCCGGTACTGAAAAGAATCTTAACCCTTCCCTGCTCACCGACCTCTTTGAAGAATTCTGCGGAAATGACATACAGGATATCAGCGTTAAAAGAACCGGAATATTTATGGGTAATATGAACCAGGAATTTGTATAAAAAGAAAGGCAGCTGTTAAATTACAGCTGCCTTTAAGTTTTAATTTTCTTTGTAATTAAGAATTTTCTGAATACCGTCTGTGATAGAAAGATATTCCTCATAAATCTGATCAAAATACTCTCTTCCGGCATCTTCAATGTGGTAATAAACTCTTGTTCTTCTCTTACCGATAAGCTCCTTATGATCAGAGATCATGCCTTTCTCAATCAGTCTGTAAAGACTCGGGTACATAGTACCTTCTTTCAGAATGAAAAGACCTTCACTTCTCTTTTCAAACTCCTGAGTCATCTGGTAGCCATACATATCCTCCTGCTTGAGAAGATGCAGAATAAGAAGTTCTGTCATACCACGCTTTAAGTTCTCCTGGATTTTCATAATATATGCTTCACCTCTTCCTACTTTTTATTAAACCATAATTATTGCATTTTGTCAATACTTTTTTTACTATATTTTTCAAAGAACTATATTTCAAAAAACGCATTTATGGTCGCAGGAAGCGGCTTTACACAGGCTATTGTCTGAAATTTATTTCAACATCACCAATACCGGTCACAATATCCATGTTGTGTTTTCCTTCGGTCTGACCGGTCATTTTCTTTCCGTTAATTTCAGCTTCTCCTTTTGGAATGTAAAGCGAGTAATCGTTAACATTGCCGAATATATCAGCTCTGATATCTCCCATACCGCATTTTATTCTACTGTCACCTTTAATAACACCTGAAACGGAAACATCTCCGGTCCCGCCGGTAAATTCAGCCTTATCAGTCTGGAAATTAAGCATACTGGTGTTTCCGCTTTTTCCTACCACATAAATATGATCAGAAGTAAGATTTTCAGCATAGGTATCTCCGGCGCTGCCGTTTATTTCAATATAGTCAGCATTAAGTGTGCTCAGAGTGTTCTGACCAAGTCCGCAGTCAATATAGATATTTTCTGCTGAAAGGTAATTGACGGTCATTTCGCCGATTCCGGATTTTATCTGTATATCCTGCAGTGCAATATCCGCCGGGACAGTAATTCTGATTTTACTCGATTTTTTTGAAAGTGTTGGTACAGACGAGATTTCATACCACTTATTTATTGAATATTTCAGATTAAGGATATTGTTATATGTAGAGTATTTCAGATAATCTCTCGAAATGTTTTCAGCGGAAAGTTCAATTCCGTCAACATCATTGGAGGCTGTGATTTCAAAATCAGCATACCCCACCTCAATATTAAGGCTTGCAACTCCCTCTGTCGGAATCACAGAATCAATATTTGTAAGATTAAGCTGCTGAGTATAAGCTTCTTTTGCACCCATGGAAAAACCGGCTGCGGCAATTGCAATTCCAGCCGCAAGAGTCAGTGACGGGACAAGATATTTCCAGATTCTTTTATTCATTATGCATTGACCTCCGTTTTTCCGAGGATTTTGTTTAAAAGCCTGATACAGCCTTTAATAATAAGCTTTATCAGAAGAAAAACAAGGTTCATGACAGGCGTAAAAAGCAGAAACGCAAGGCTTATGAGCGAAATTCCTGTTCCTGCAAGAACAAGTGCTATCGAAACAGTCCTTGCAATATATGCAGCACCCATACACAATAAAACAATACCGCCTGTAACAAATGCGATAAGGGAAACTACTCCGGCTGCAAATATACCAAGAATCACGCCAAGAATCCCGAGCAGAATACCGCCCCATACAGGCGAAGTAAGTATAATAAGAAAAACAGCCAGGGCTGTCTGACGGGATGACAGTTTCTTTTTTACTGCTTTTACTTCTTTTCTGGTTTTGCTGAGTTCATATGAAATACCATTATTGTCATTTAAAATGGTATGTGCAAGGCGCTGCGGCGAACCAAGACCAGAAATAACAGACTGTTCATTTATCTCTCCTGCGTCTGTGAACAAATCATCGTAATACTTTACTGCCGCATCGCGTTCTTTTGGAGGAAGCGCAGAAAGGCAGTCCCTGAGCTTTGAAAGGTATTCCATTTTATTCATTGCCCGTTGTCATCTCCTGAATTTTAGTTTATATCATAAGTTTTGTCATAAATCTTTTATCACACATATTAAAATCATTATTTTAATAACATACTATTATAATATTATACACTATCTAATATGGAAAAGTCAACAAGAATTACTTAATCTTTACAAAATATACTAAGGCAGTATAACAAAGAACAGTCCCTCTGTCTTTATCTGACAGAGGAACTGCTTTAATTATTCACTCAGAAAATCTGACCCGGAAGTTTCAGTTTTTCCTTAACAGGAAAAGCTTTGTCAAATTCCTCCGCTTCTGCTTCATCCACAAAATATCCCTGCGGTGTGGCATACTCTCCGGTTATTCCATCAAGATATCCCGGTATCAGTTCCCGGCACAGAAAGAATGAGGAGTCCTCTCCTTCCGGCAGTCCGTGATAACGAATGCCGTACTCACTTGCAAAATGAAATCCGCTTTTGCCGTAAAAATCAATATTGCCCTCAAAACAAACAGCTGCGCAGCCAAGTTCTGCTGCTTTTTCCAATGAGTAGTCAAGCAGAATCTTGCCGTAGCCCTGTCTTTTGTATTCCGGCGCAATGCAGACAGGTCCCATGGTCATAATGGGAATATCTCTGCCGTCATCGGATTTGATAACGGCTCTCATAAAAATGTTCTGACCGATAAGCACACCGTTTTTCTCCATAACAAAATCCAGTTCCGGCACGAAATCCGGGTCATTTCTGAGCTGATTCAGAACATAATGCTCAAGGCAGCCCGGACAGTAAACGTTCCAGAATGATTCTCTTACGAGGTTTTCCACTTCACGGTATTCTTCTTTTCTTTCCAAGCGAATGATATAGTCATTTTTATTCATTGTTTTTTCCTCCTGATGATTGTTGACTGCAATGCTGGGAGGTTTGTGCGAGACTGTATTTACGCAAACCTCCCGGTTATGCTACAATCTCCAAGGTGTTGTTTTTCTTCAAACAGCAATCTCCTAAAAATAATGTATAATCAGGCCATATGACCTGACTAACATTATATATCATTTCCTTTTCCATGTCAAGATTATATGTTTTTTCATAATATCTCATATAGGTATAGGCCAAACAAAAAATATTGTAAAGAGGCGCTGCACGATACTGCACTGTAGATCAGTTCATAAAATTATCAGTAAGGTATTTTTATGCTATTGTCATAAACCATTCCACGATTTTCGGGTCATAATGGGAGAAAAACAGACTTTCACCGCCGTCCAGTACTTCAATGGCCGCCATTTCATCTGCTGTCAGAGTAAAGTCGAAAACGCTGAAATTCTCCTCCATGCGTTCCTTATGAGTGGATTTCGGAATAACAACTACATCGCTCTGCAGCAGGAAACGCAAAGCGACCTGTGCCGCTGATTTCCCGTACTTTGTACCGATTTCCTTTAAAACAGGATTGTTGAAGTAGTCATTTTTTCCCTCTGCAAAAGGTCCCCATGACTCAATCTGAGCGCCGCACTTTTTGAGATATTCCTTTGCAGTCTTCTGCTGATGGAACACATGAGTTTCCACCTGATTGACCGCCGGCTTGATATCTGCAAAATGGTGAATGTCAATAAACCTGTCCGGATAGAAGTTGGACACGCCGATAGCTTTCACCTTGCCTGCCTTGTATGCCTCTTCCATGGCACGATAGGTTCCGTAATAGTCGCTGAATGGCTGGTGAATCAACAGCAGGTCGATATAGTCCGTTTTCAGCTTGCGCAGGGATTCTTCAATAGACGCTTTTGCTTTTTCATATCCTGCATTGCTTATCCATACTTTTGTAGTTATGAACAGTTCCTCACGAGGTACGCCGCACTTTACGATTGCATTTCCTACGCCCTCTTCGTTGCCGTAAGCCTGCGCCGTATCAATGGAACGGTATCCCACAGAAATCGCATCAAGGACACATCTTTCCGCTTCCGCCGGGTCAATCTGATACACGCCATAGCCGAGCTTCGGCATCTTAACACCGTTATTCAATGTTACATATTCCATATTCAAATGCTCCTTCCCATTTCATAAGCCTGTACATACGCCGGCGTAGACTGGATTTCCCCCACTTGCCATGCACCTGTACCATAAATAATACCTGCTTCTCTTGCTCCGTCAAGACAGTCCTCCGTAAACCCACGGAACGCTTCCATTGTCCGTTCCAGATTTGCCTTTTGAGTATCTGCCGCTGTCATGATAAAATAGAAATCCTTGTTGCTGATTTCCGTATATCTTGGCACAGTACGGTCAATAAAGGTTTTCATCTGTCCGTCCATGGAGTAGAAATATACAGGCGTTGCCAGTACTATCACATCTGCATCAACCATTTTGTCAAGTATCTCTGCCATATCGTCTTTCTGTACGCATTTGTGTGTTGAATTACACACACCGCAGCCACGGCAGTACCCGATATTTTCAGCTGCAAGGAATACCTTTTCTGCCTTGTGACCGCTTTCTTCTGCCCCCTGTGCAAAACGGTCGCATAGTGTGTCGGAATTACCGCCTTTTCTCGGACTTGCCGAAATAATCAATACGTTTTTCATTTATTCTTCCTCACTTCAGTTTTTCGTATTCTTCATTGGAAACTGGTTCACACCACTGAGTCTCGCTGTTTTCGCCTGGCACCTCTATTGCCAGATGCTGAAACCAGGAATCTGCCGCTGCGCCGTGCCAGTGCTTGACATTTGCAGGAATATGCACCACATCTCCGGGATTCAGTTTTCTGGCAGGCTTTCCCCATTCCTGATACCAGCCGTTTCCGGCGGTAACAAGCAGCATCTGTCCGCCTCCTTTGTCTGCATGGTGGATATGCCAGTTGTTCCGGCAGCCCGGTTCAAAAGTCACGTTCCCAATGGATACCTGCTCCGTGGAAAGCATATTCAGATAACTCTGACCGATAAAATACTGTGCAAAAGCTTCGTTTGTACTGCCTGTGGGGAATACACTCAGTTCTTTCATGTTCCTTTTCCTCCTTAAACCCATTTTTCAATCTCTGTCTCTGACATTTTCACACTTCCGCCCCGAATGGCAAGTCCTGTTTCCACATTTGCATCCGGACAGAGTTTTTTGATATCGTTTACGCTGCCGCCCAGACCGCTGCCCTCGTGTGTGCAGAAGGGTTTGATAATCTTTCCGCTGAAATCAGAATGCTCCAGAAAAGTAAATACCGCCATTGGCATTGTACCCCAGTAATTAGGAAAACCGAGATATATCACGCTGTATTGTTCCAGCGTTTCCGGATAAGCTATCAGCTCCGGACGGGAATTGCGATTCTGGTCAGCCTGTGCCTGTGCAATACATTCGTTGTAGTTTTTGGAATAAGGCTGTGCCTGTTCGATTTTGAATGTGTCTGCATCTGTCAACTCTGCGATAATACCGGCTGCAATTTCCGTATTGCCGATATCCAGCGTCTTTATCATACCGCTTACATAGTTTTCGTCTGCTCTCGAATAAAATGCCACAAGTTTATCTGACATATGTATTCCTCCGTATTTTTTCTGTCTGTATTATATCACATGACAGCTTGACATGGAATATCCGATATGTTATTATAGTATAAACTATTAGTTGATACTATACGGAGGCTGAGTATGTATAACCATATGCTTGATACGTTTATCGCAGTTGCTGACTGCGGCAGCTTTACAAAAGCATCGCAGCAGCTGTATATCTCTCCCACAGCCATTATGAAGCAGATGAATGCACTGGAAAGTCACCTTGAGCTGAAACTGATCGAACGCACTCCTTCGGGTGTACGGCTGACTTCTGCCGGTGAGATAATATACCGGAATGCTAAGTTTATGACAGACTTTTCCCGGAAATCCATTGCGGAAGCAAAGGCAAGTGTTCATGCAAACGATACTACCTTTTGCGTCGGCACATCACTGCTGAATCCTGCAAAGCCCTTTATGGATATCTGGTATCGTGTAAACAAGGATTTCTCCGAGTATAAGCTGCATCTTGTCCCATTTGAAGATAATCATGAGGGGATACTTTCGGAAATAGAGAAACTGGGAAAAAAGTTTGACTTTCTGATTGGCGTATGCGATTCAAAAGCGTGGCTTTCCCGCTGTAATTTTCTTCCGCTGGGTCGATATCAGAAAATGATTGCGGTGTCCAGGGAGCATCATCTTGCGAAAAAAAGCCGCATAGACCTTGTAGACCTATACGGCGAAACGCTTATTATGGTAAAGCAGGGAGATTCGGGGGTGAACGATTTTATCCGCAATGACCTGCAAAGGCATCATCCGGAAATTTGCATTGAGGACACGCCGCAGTTTTACGATTTATCTGTCTTCAACCGCTGTGCGGAAACCGGAAAGGTTCTGCTGACAATTGAATGCTGGCAGGAAGTTCACCCCGGAATTGTTTCCGTTCCGGTAAACTGGGACTACAGCATCCCTTATGGTCTGCTTTACAGCTTTGATGCACCGGAGGATGTGCTCAGATTTGTTGAGACAGTAAAAAGCAATTATATGAGCACCTAAAAAACAGTTTAGTCTAACTAAGCCAGGACTTCCTCCTCCGGAATCATCAAATGCGCCAATATTTTTTTA
Organism: Ruminococcus sp. UBA1394; assembly: GCA_002305725.1. Lineage (GTDB taxonomy): Bacteria > Bacillota > Clostridia > Oscillospirales > Ruminococcaceae > Porcipelethomonas. The sequence goes on from DBQM01000036.1 coordinate 9,563, forward strand.
CAATCATTGATATTTATCAAACCATTTTTTCTCCCACCAGTTACCGAATGTGCGGCAGGCACACTCACAGCAATAGCGGATTCCCTTTTTCATCACACGGAAAATTCCCCACATTCCGGATTCCACGTCCCATTTAAGCGAACCGGAACGATACAAATAATCTCCCGGATATTCAGATGCACCATTTTCAAGCTCAATGTTGTAAACACCGCCCACACTTACTGCGCCCTGTACGGAAATTCGTGTGGAAAACGGGTCATCAGGCTGTGCAAGCCAGTTATGACCGTGCAGTACAAAGCTGATATTTCTCGGTTTATCTGCCGGCATGAGATAACGGATAATGACACGCTCACCTGTATATGCCTGCAAAAGCGGCGTTGCAGGGTCGCCGTGAGCTTTTGAACTAAACACCTTACTGATAACAGGAACTCGTTTCAGCCTGTTGAAAAAGCGCTCAGAACGGTAGTTATAACCCTTTTCGCCTGTGTCCTCATGGTCAACTTCTCCGTGCCCGGTATCTTCGCTCTGCTGTGCAGTTTTTATCAGATTGCCTTCGTTATCCAGCAGACGGATTCCATTATGCGCAAACAGAACAAATTCCCGGAACGTTTTCACACCCGGTGCAGTAATAACCGCCTGTTCGCTGAAACTTTCTTTTCTGCTGGTGAAACTGCTGTAATGCTTTGCGGCAGGAGGTTCTATTATAATTGCTCCGAACAAGCCGTGATACCGGTGATTGCGCAGGTCGCCAAAGGAACTGAGCATACAGGTGCCGTATTCTTTATCCGCATACCACAGATATCTGATACATTCACCGGGAGCGGCAGTCTGTTCCGGCTTGTTGTAACCCACGTTTACGCCAGCGTCACATACCGGACAGCGTTTCAGAAACTGCGGACTCAGCGAAACTCTGTCAGACGGACAATGCTCCATATCCAGCGGCACAGACGGATAGTCATGATACAACACAGGTTTGTCAAACATATTGTGAAGCGTGACCTCTATCCACTCCCCTGCGTTTGCACGGAGTATCAAAGGTGACGGCTTTTTTCGTCCGCACTTTACATCTTCCGCCTGTTCAAGAGGAACAAACAGCATACCCTCAGGGTCATGGTCACCATAGCGGTTATATTCAATATCCGTCTGAATTGCGGCAACTTCAAACCTGCGTACCTTAGCCCCCTCCGGCGGATATTCCGGAAACGGCACAGGCTTGTTATGATTGCAAAGAGGCAGCAGATGCTTCTGACGACAGCGATGCGCTCTTATAATGCCCCACAGACCGAGCCATAAATCATCAATGCCGCCGAAATAATACAGATAATCTCCCGCACCATAATACTCGTCAACACGGATATTGAAAGCCTCTGAAATACCTATGGTCTGTTCTGCAACAATGGGTGAAACAGGGTCGGTAATTTCCTTTCGCCATGACATACCATTGATATTGAATGCGTGCTGTTCCTCGTGAGCACCGTCAAGCAGACGAATTACCATAGGGTCGCCGGGATAGGTTTCCAGTATGGGTGTTGCAGGGTCGCCGTATTTTCGTGAACTGAAAATGTGGGACGGGTCATTTTTCTTTTTCAGACGCTCCCGCATAGGCTCGCAGCGATAGCTTATTCCCATAACTCCCGGGTCATCATCAGAACCGGGGTGTTCCGGCGGATTCAATGGCTTTCCGTCCTTATCAAACAGTAATGCAAAGTCATGAACGAACATGGCAAATTCACGGTAGGATTCACCGTTAGCTTTCTTTATAACAGCGTTTGCTCCGCTTTTCAGAGGTCTGCCGTTCTTTGGGTTCAGAAATACAGAACCTGCCGGTTCAACAAGCAATGCGCCGAACATACCATGCTGCTGATGAGAATTTGCAAAAAGGTGGTCATGGAAGAATACTGTATTCAGTTCCTCGTTGGCAAAGAACCGCTCTATCAGTGTTTCGTATTTCCTTGCACCTGCAATATTGTTCCAGCCGTTTGCCGCACCGTCCGACACAATGGCATCAAACTTCACAAGGTGAATATGAAATCCCACAATATCAGTCAGTGTTTTAAGCTGAAATTCATTTGCTTCAATAAACTCGGGCAGCAGATTGGTAAGTCTGATTTCAACACAGTCACCTGCATTCGCACGGATAACAAGTGGTTCCGGACGGATTTTTCCGCTGTTTACTTTTTCCAGATAATTTTCAAGCGTTCCATGACGCTCAATCTCCTCTTTCAGAACAAAAAATCTGCCCTGCGGATCATGCCAGCCGTAACGGTTATAGGTGATTTTCGCCTGTACAACAGCAAGTTCAAACACTCTGACATCTTTCGGACATTTGCAGGGACAGGTTTCTGAATACAATGCACCGGGAACAAATTCCGTCACAAAATTTTCTTCTTCAGGAGGTGTTGGCTCAATAACATTTTCACCGTCCTTATCCAGAATACCCAATGGCGGCTGAAGCGGACGTTCACCGGGTTCTCCATTTATAAAATTCGGATATCCGGGGTGAAGTCTATCCTTTTCCGGCGGACACGGACGGTCTTTCAGCGGCATAAGCCGTTCAATCGGCGTACCGTCAGGCAGTTCCCCTGTTCCGTCTTCCAGTCTGTCGAAAATACGCCATAACGTCCACATTCCCTCGTGAAAATGGGGATAGAGATGACAGTGAAAAATAACATCTCCGATTGTTCGGGTAAGACTTCCTGCACCATACAGAATATCCAGCGTAAAGCATTCCTGCGGACTGATTGAAATGGAATCAATTATCGTGGATTTCGGGTCTTCCGGTTCAAGTTTCCACTGATGATTGTGCAGATGAAAGACATGGGTTTCCTTGATACCGCCGTGAATCAGTCTGATTTTTGCCGGGTCACCTGCGTATACCCTTAAAATCGGCGGTGCAGGGTCACCGTACGGCCATGAACTCATGGAAATATCTTCGCCCGTCACAACATGATGCATCTCATCAAGAGGAGGTCTGTTTCGCATAGGTTCGCTGCGGTAGCTTATACCTGTTGTTCCGTTGGGCAGACCTGTATGAGGGTCAACCGGCTGCTGACCGTCCTTGTTTTTTATTTCAAGCTCATCATGGAAGAAAACTGCATATTCACGGAAAGACGGATGAACCGGATTGTAAATATCCGCAAAGAGTCCGCTTTCAGTTTCCTCGCCTGTAACAGGGTCAAACCAGCTGGACTGAGGCTTTTCAACGATTATTGCACCGAAAAGTCCGTGAACATTAGTCCCGTCCTCACTGCTTCTTGCATCTCCTAAATCTGAGAACAGATAAACGCCCTCTTTTTCCGCATACCACACATACTGAATAAAATCGTCAGTTGTGGTATCAGGATTGTTTCCTACATTTGCACCATCCGAAGTCAGAACATCATACCGCAGCCCCTGAACGTGCATAGACGCTCGTCTGCCAAGGCTGTTATAGAAATTAATGTGAATTTCATCTCCTGCATTGGCTCTGATAACAAGCGGCTGTACTTCCCGGTAAGGCTGAGGAGGGTCCATTTCAAAATACTCTTCTGCCTTTCGCTGAATATGTTCCGAATCCTTTCGCAGTACATAAAGCATACCATTTGGGTCATGGTCGCCGTATTTGTTATATACGATAGGAACAGATATTGCTTCTATATCAAAAGTTCTGACAAATGTTTGCTTCGGATAGTCCGACAAATTTGTCACTACTGAAAACTCCTTTCAAGTTAATTTGAAATATATGCTATTTCATTTCAGTATATGACGGATTTGTCCGATAGGTTACATCATGGAAACTCTGTCATATCAAAAGCTGTAATAAAAGCAATTCTCAGGGCAGCAAAAAATCTGCTGCCCTGAGTTTTAAATTCTTGGTATATCTGAGGATTCGTCTGCCTGATAATCAAAAAAATCAAAATCTGCGTAATGCTGATGCTTTACTCTGTCAGCACAGGTGATTCCCACCATTGTGCCTGTTAATTCTCCGTATTTGCAGTATTCATGCGTGTATTTGTTGTCAGCCATTTTCAGACCGTTGATGTTTTTCCGGAGACACGTAAAAGGGGTATTTTCTCGACTGCGCCATAAGGTACAACACTCGGAAAACGGCGTAAATTCGGAGATTTTACGCCTTATCCCTTGACATCAAAATCACACACTCAACGTGGCTCGATACGTCCATTTTGATG
>DBQM01000058.1 GCA_002305725.1 Ruminococcus sp. UBA1394
TAGGGGGTTTTTAGAGATGCCCTTTTTTGAGTTTATTCTTCCTCTGAGCGAAACAAATGTGCCGGAAACTTCCCTTATCCGTGAGTTTATAGGATAATTTTCCTCAAAAGGTTGACGGTCAGACCAGAATATTATATAATAAAGAGTGGTATTGTAAATTTGGAGAATAATTGGAGTTTGGAATGAAAAATTATGTGTCTGCATCAATTCTGAGTGCTGACCTTCTTAATCTGAAAGAAGAAATAAAAAAAGTTGAGGAAAGCGGTTCGGATATGCTGCATTTTGACGTTATGGACGGCATATTCGTAAACAATATTTCTTTTGGCTTTCCGGTGCTGGAGGCTGTGAAAAAATACACAGACATCTGTCTTGACGTTCATCTTATGATAGCCTCACCCCTGAAATATGCGGAAAGATTCGCAAAGTCGGGAGCAGATATCATCACTTTTCATCTTGAAAGCGATGATGACCCGGAAAAAGTAATAACCGCCATAAAAAACAGTGGCGTCAAAGCCGGACTTTCAGTAAAACCGGGTACGCCTTTTGAAAAAGCTGTACCTTATCTTGACAAAATTGACATGCTGCTTATCATGACTGTTGAACCGGGATTCGGCGGACAGTCATATATAACAGAAATGACTGACAAAATCCGTCAGGCAAAAAAATATATTTCCGAAAACAAGCTTGATGTGACAATACAGGTTGACGGCGGAATCAACGACAAAACCGCCGCCGAGGCTGCTGACGCAGGTGCTGACATTCTTGTTGCCGGAAACTATCTTTTCAAAGCCGAATCAATGAAGGACGCAGTTGACAAAATACGCTTTTAAAAAGTCACAATCTTTTCAACTGCATTACAAGACTCGGCACAGACATAATATTCACGGGTTGACGCCCGCATAACAGCGTCATATTCTGAAACAGTCCCTTCCCCTGCTGAATCCTCAACAAATTCCCGGTATTCTGAGGGAATCTCAAATATAAGCCGGAGAGTACAGGGACTGTAATAAAGACTGTCTGAGTATATCATTTCCGGAAATTCATCATAAATTTTCCGGCAGAAGCTTTTCAGAGATTCAAAATCCGGAAATGTGCAGACTATCTGCTCTTTCCGGATTCTGCGGGTACTTTTCGGCGGAAACGAAACAAATATCAGACAGTTGTTTATGCGTGAAAATATTTCCACATAAAGCTTTTCGCTGGTTATATCAGCACCGGTTTTTTCCTTTATTTCATCTGATACGGAAAGAAGAAATCCGGCTGCGCTCTGGCTGTCCCAGCTGTCATATCTGATACCGTAATCTGAAAGGTCTTTTCCGGTCAGTATTATCTTTACTGAGCATTCACTCAGCTTTTCAATTTTCATTAAATCAGTTCCCCCTTTGTCTTATAGTTTCGCATTTGAGCATTACTAATATTATATACAGAAAAAATAAATTAGTGTATGGACTATTCTGGAGAAAAAAATGAGAAAAAAACAAAACGTATATAAAAGAAAAAGAGATTTTCATATTTTCAGAACACTTTCAACTGTTCTTTTTTCAGCTTTGCTGGTTTCCTTTTTTGCACTGATAGGTTATAGTGTTGCAAAGCCTTTCGGCAAAGTAGGAGAGGCAAAAAACGATTCTTCCTATCTGCTTGACTTAGACGAGCTTTCAGTACCCTCTGATGACGTTTCTGATGAAAATACAATTAAGGCATACTGGCTCCAGGAAACTGAAATAAAAGACCTTGAAACCCTTGAAAGAATGCTTGACAGAATAGGCGACTCCTACAACACAGCTGTTATACCGCTTAAAATCAGCGGCGGAAAGCTCAATTACAATTCTGTCAACGAGGGAGCAATAATGGCAGATGTGTGTTCCGAAATAGAGATAAGCGACATTATAAAGGCTGTCAGAGAACGCGGCTACAAGCCTGCGGCGTCCCTCAACACCTTAAATGACAATCTCTATCCAAAAGCGGACAAGTCCTCCGGATTTGTGTACAAAGATACAGGAAAGCTCTGGTATGACGATAACGAAAAGAAAGGCGGTAAAGCATGGCTCTCGCCGTCTGCGTCCTCAACAGGTACATATCTTTCCTCACTTACCACAGAAATTGCCTCAGCCGGTTTTGAATATATCATAGCAACGGACGTTGAATATCCTCAGTTCAGCCGAATCGGTCTTGACGCTATCGGCGAACCGGTCACAAACGAAAACAGATACCTTGATTTAATGAATATCGTAAACAAAACGGCAGCCGCTGCGGATTCAAAAAACAGTGAAATGTGGATTGAAATTTCCGCAAAAGAAATGTTTGAGGGAACCTGTGAAGTTTTTCAACCTATCATGCTTGAAACTGACAAGACAGTCCTTGAAATAAATCTTGATGATTTCACAGGAAAGGTAAAATACGGAAGTGAAACAGTTAATTTTTCTGGCATGAGCACAGCTGAAAAGGTCGAAAAAGTCTGCGATATTGCAGAAACATATATTTACAAGACCTCATTTATACCGGAAATCACAGGCAAAAACCTTTCTGTTTCAGATAAAACTGTTGCAATTGAGGCGTTTAAAAACATGGGCTACAATTCATATATTGTAAGATAAAATAAACTATACAGAGTAATCAGCGGCTAATGTATTTACCGCTGATTTTACGTTATTTACATATAATTAAGGAATGGTGAAAATGAAAAAGAAATATCTCGGTGTGATTTATATTATCCTCTCTGCTTTCTGCTTTGCGCTTATGAACACTTTTGTAAGGCTTTCCGGAGATTTGCCGACAATTCAGAAAAGCTTTTTCAGAAACTTTGTTGCAATGATTTTTGCTTTCATTATCCTGAAGAAAAACCACATTCCGATGCACTGGCAAAAGGGTAATCTTAAATTCCATCTGATACGCTCAATTGCCGGTACTCTCGGCATACTCTGCAATTTCTACGCCATAGACCATCTTGTTCTGTCTGACGCATCAATGCTCAACAAAATGTCGCCATTTTTCGCAATTATCTTTTCACTGATATTCCTCAGAGAAAAAATCACTTTCTTCCAGGCAGCGCTGGTCACAGCGGCATTTGCCGGAAGTATGTTCATAATAAAACCCAGTCTGATAAGCATGGAGTTTCTGCCGGGACTGATTGGCTTTATCGGCGGAATGGGCGCAGGTGCTGCCTATACAACTGTAAGACATCTTGGCAGCAGGGGTGAAAAAGGACCGTTTATAGTATTCTTCTTTTCAGCCTTTTCATGCGTTGTAACACTCCCCTATCTGATATTCAACTTCCATGCAATGGAGCTTAAACAGGTAATATATCTCATATGTGCAGGACTTGCCGCAGCAGGCGGACAGTTTTCAATCACCGCCGCATATTGTCATGCACCGGCAAAAGAAATCTCCGTTTATGATTATTCACAGATTATATTTGCAGCAGTTATCGGATACTTTGTTTTCGGACAGGTTTCAGATGTATACAGCTTTATCGGATACGCTGTAATAATAGCGGCGGCTGTGCTGATGTTTATTTACAATAACAGGAAAAGTGAAAAACAGGCTTAGTAACAAAAAAGGCAGTTCATTACGAACCGCCTTTCTTTTTTGTATGTTTACCGAAAATTTTCGGCTTTAATATTTTTACATATACTTCAATACAGCCTTTCAGCGCATAGTCATAGACAAAAAATATCACATTGCACAATGCCCAGAATATGTATATTCCCAGTTTGCCGAACATGGCAAAGTCCTCTGTCATATCCGATATTCCGAGAATGTAAAGCGTAGCATAATAATCGGCAACGGCAACAATATTGAATACCACAAACTTGACTGCAATCCTCAAAAAACGTGATTTCAGCTTGTCTATCAGTTCTTTAATAATCGGGTAGTAACCGAAAAGCAGAATGAAAATCAGCGACGCCTCTTTGTTTGGTATAACAAATATTGAAAGCAGTCCCACAGCCGCATAAGTGAGAAACGCCCATGACTTGTTTACCTCAACTGCTATAATCGTGATAAGCGCACCGGCAATCATGGGCATTGTGAGATAAAGAAACGGCATTACTACTACCGCAAACATTGAAAGCATACATAGTGAAGAAACAATTCCGCCCAGTGCGACTTTATAACTTACATTATTCATAATTTATATGCAGTCGCAAAGACAGTCGGCACATATCAGACACTGACAGGCATTGCAAAGGCAGTTTGCAGTATCCTGCTTGCTGTTTCCGGTGTTGTATGGATTTCCGTACATCTGACCTGAACGCTTGTTTCTCATCTGATTAAATGCCGCCTGATACTCCCTGTTGGACGGGTCAAGACGTGCAGCTTTTTCGTAGTAGGTGTAGGCATCGTTCAGCCAGCCTCTTGACAGGCAGACAGTACCTTTAAGGAAATTCCACTCGGCACTTGTGTCCTGACGGTTTCCCTCAAGGGCGTTGTCAGCATTTGTGTAGTTTCCGCTTTCAATCATGCGTCTTATTTCAATATACGGATTTCCGGAAGAACTATTGCTTCTTCTCATATTCATTATTTCATCATAAGCGGCATTTATCTCCGACATTTTCTGATTTGCAATATCCTCCATAACGCTGTTTCCCGACTGTAAATCCGGGTGATACTGCTGTGAAAGCCTTCTGTAAGCCGCTTTTACCTCGTCATCCGAAGCACCTGGGGAAATACCTAAAATCTGATATGGGTCTGTCATTTTTTACTCCTTTAAATTTTATTTTCTCAACCCGGACAACCTCCGCAGCACTCAACACACAATGAATTACAATAAGCGCTGATTCCGTCTGCGCACGGTTCAAGGCAGACTGATGTTATGCCCGTTTCATTTAAACATTCCACGCATGACTGGGTTTCTGCAAGATACGGCGAAACGTTGCAGCAACAGTAAAATGTGCCTATTCCAATGGCTATTCCGACTGCGGCTTTATTGCTGTGCTTTTTGATTTTTCCGTCACGCATATTGCAGATATTCTCATAGGACTGCCTGTAAATCTGATTATAGGGTTCAAGCTCATAAGCCTTTTTGTAATTATCCAGAGCCTCATTCATCCAGCCCTGGGAAAATCTGAGCCTTGCAAAAACATAATGCCATTTTGCGTACCCCACAAGATTATATTCAAGAAGAATATGTTCAGCTGCGGAAAAATTTTTGCTGTTTATGAGAGCGTTTATTTTGTTGTAGTTATTTTCAAAATCAGCATATTTATTAGTCTGGTCGTTTTTTTGACTATTATTCTGATTATATGTATTCTGATTCTGAGTATTGGAATTGTTTGCAGGCGGCGCAGGGGCAGGATTCTGCGGCGGCTGTGCCGTTCTTTCGCCACGGCTGATACAGCCAAGCGCCTGACGGTAAACCTCATCAATTTCTCTGAGCTTGTTTTCAGAAATGTCACGGATCAGACTGTCGGCATTTTTGTCGCATTTATTTTGTTCTCTCATCTGCCGGTAAGCATTGTCAAGCTCGGCCCGGGAGGCGTTGGGCGAAATCCCGAAATATTCAAATGGGTTCAGCATATTTCCTCCTTATCAGAGAACAATTTCTTTCTGCTTTTTCTGCTTTTTTGGCATTGAAAAGCTTTTGAGTCCAAGGAAAATCACGTTGTCGATAATATCCTTAAAACGCTTTATTTTCATTTTACTGTAATATTCCGCAATCATGCTGAGGCTCATGTTGATATTATCATCAGCCAGTTTTTTTGCGGTGTTAATGTCCTTGCTGTAATTTAACAGGACGTTGTAATTATTCTTTTTCAAATCTTTTTCGGCGTCATCATATGCGTCGGCAAGATATACAAATCTTCCCAGATGATAGCCGAATCCGCTGAATGTCTCTGACTGTTCCCTGTCCTCCGGAATTTTCCCGGCAAGTTCGGACATTATCTGAGCAGTCGGCTCACAGGCATAGTCAATAGATGTGCAGTTTTCGCTTTCAAGCTTTAACTGCCTGTTCATTTCAAGCTGTATCTTTGAGGCAGTATCGGGATATTTTCTGATTGCTCTTTTATATCCCCTTTTTGCCAGAAGTCTTAAAAGTCTGTAGGGAATTGATTTTATAAGTCCGGTATCGGAAATACTGTCGCAAAGCTTCTGATACACAGAAATAACAGCGGCGGCAGCAGTAAAATCAAGCACTTCAATATCTTTCAGACAGAGCTTTTTGCTGAAAGGATGAATAATGCAGTGCTGCGGTTCAAAGTGCAGAGGCTTATCGTTAAAGGAACAGCAAAGTATCCCCAGAAATGCAAAATCATAGCTCAGCATCATTCTGTAAAGCTGACCGTAATTTTTGCCGAGATTTTTGCAGAGTCCGCAGTAAAAGCCGTTATAAACCTGAAACTCGCTGAAACGCATATACGGTTTGAATGGTTTTATATAACCGAACAAAATCATCATCCTTTTATTCTTAGTACTTTTATTTTATCAGAACAACAAGACAATGTCAACTATAACACATAAATTTCACTTTTCGGACAGACAGTGATTCAAAGGCTTGCTCAGCCGTCCTGTAAAGAATTTCACGAAAGTACCGGTAAGAAATGCGGAAATAATCGTTCCCTCTCTTATTCCCACAAGAGAAAAATCAAAAAGAACAAGGGAGAGGATAACCGAAAGGGTCACACAGCTTATATCAAATACTATTTTAACGTTTCCGAAATTTTTATGTATCGTGTCCGAAACTGCCTTTACAAAAGCCTCTCCGGAATTCATGATAACATCTGCAATAACTGCAAGGGATATTCCGAAAGCAAGGACTGCCACGCCGGCAACGACCATTATAAGCTTTACCGGATAGACATTGACCGGTATAAAGGACACGCACCACATTCCGAAATCGGTAAAATAGCCGAACAGAAAAGAAAGCGGTACCTGGAGAAGCTGAATCAGCTGGAATTTTCTGCGGAGTATTATAACCTGTCCGACAATAAGGACACAGTTCCAGATAATAAGCCATGTTCCAATTGACAAAGCTGAAAATTTACAGCTGAGCACATTCGCCACAGAGGATATCGGTGATACTCCCAGTTCTCCTCTTTTTGTTATCGCAACGCCTAAAGCCGCAAAAAACAGGCTTATTATAAACAAAACATATCTTTTTATTATCTCTTTTTTAGACATTCATATTCCTCATTTTGTTACCTGTGATTTGATTTCAGAAAACAGGTCCATATCGTCCTGTGTCACTCTGAAATTGGTTACCATAGTTTTTCCCTCCGCTGTTGTCAGCTTGATTTCAATTATGCTGTCAAGACCGACTTCGCCGGATATTGCCTTGAAAAACATAGGTACTTTAGGGTGATTGGTTCTGAATTTTTCCAGCTTTGATTTAAGATGAAGCAAAGACATAGGATTCATTTTTATTACCTCCGGATTTTACATTGTTTCTTTTTATTATAGCATTATTGTCATTAAAAATCAAGAAACCGTAATTTTCCGGTTTCAAACCCATTGTTGGTTTACAATAGATGTGTGACAGTAGATAAAAAAAAGGTAGCGGAAAGGTTAA
>DBQM01000037.1:0-67578 GCA_002305725.1 Ruminococcus sp. UBA1394
GAGTTTTTAGAGATGCCCAATTGTAATCTTATCACACAAAGAACAGTACAGCAGAGGATCTTGGGAAGATAAAGCCAGCATATATTCTCCCGGGTTAATCGGACCAATCATCTTAAGTTTAATCTGGCTGTTGCCCTTTATTTCATCTTCCACCTCATCGCCCACTGCATTATACAGTTTAATATACAGCGTGTAGTATTTTACTTCCTTTGTTCCCATATATTTATGTGCCCAAAGGAACTGTAAACCGCCTGCAGAATTACTTTCTGCCATGTAGAATAATGGATCATCAGGAAAAACTTCGCTTTCTTGAATTACCTGATATTCTTCAGTTGTTTGTGAATTATTTTCTTCTGATGAAGCGCAGCCGCTAAGGACAGCAGCTGCCATTATAATTCCTGTAAATAATGCTGTAAATTTCCTCTTAGTCATTTTTCTCTCCTCTTTGGTTATTATTTGTTTTCCTGCCTTTTTGCAATCGCTTTAAACAGGCTTAAACCGAAAAATGCAAACATAAAGATACCTGCACATATCATAAAAGCATTTGCGAATTTTTCCATCATATCTCCCAGAGCTACTATACTGCTTGTGGCGGCTTTTGTGGCACCGTATATCTCTGTGTAAAAATCTGCTCCGAATGTGATTTTGTCAAGGTAACTGTGACCACAAAAACTTATACCGCCTATTCCCAGTATCAGTGAATATATACCTGCTGCCTGACCGATAATACAGTAAATCAGCTGCATTATAAATGTGATCTTTTTTGGCTGGCTGGCAGATATTTCTGACGGGCTGTTGTCACATTTACAGAACTCGCATACCTTGGTGTTGCCATGATAATAGTTATACTGAATCTTGGCGCTCCGCTGGACTATCATGCGGTGCTTGGCGCAGGACTGTTTACTGTTATTTATATTCTGGCAAGAGGTGCAGGAAAATATTTCGGCGCAAGGACAGGTGCAAAAATTACGGGTATGCCGGAAACTGTTCAGAAATATCTGGGATTTACTCTGCTGCCTCATTCGGGGGTATCCCTTGTGTTTACCGGAATAGCGGTATCTGTTCTTGCTGACGCCGCACCCGAATGTACAAGAATTATTCAGGGAACGATTGCAGCGGCGGCAGTCATAAATGAAATTATTGCTGTAATTGCAGCGAAAAAAGGATTTGAGTGGGCAGGAGAACTCTCCTGTGTAAATAAAACACAAGGCAGTTAGCGGCTTTCGCTTTTGCCGCACATCCGTATGACAATAATTATGCGGTATTGCCTTAAAGTGCAGGTGAAAAAATGAGAGATAAAACTTTATATAAAAGAGCGCTGATGCTTGCCGTGCCGATGATGATACAAAACGGCATCACAAACATGGTGAGCCTTATAGACAACGTCATGGTCGGAAGTCTGGGTACTGAGGCTATGACTGCTGTTTCAATTGTGGGACAGCTGATTTTTGTATTTAACCTTGCAATTTTCGGCGGACTGTCCGGTCCGGGAATTTACGGTGCACAGTATTTCGGACAGAACAACACAGAGGGTTTCAGAAACACATTCCGCATGAAGCACTGGATATGCGGTATTGCGCTTTTAGCCGGACTTGCAGTATTCATATTCGGCGGCGAAACGCTTATTGGTCTGTACCTCCACGGCGAAAGCAATACGGTTGATCCGAAACTTACCATGCATTATGCAAAGCAGTACCTTTCAATCATGCTTGCGGGACTGCCTCCCTTTGTTATCACGCAGATATATGCAAGTAGTCTGCGTGAATCCGGCGACAGCGTAAAGCCTATGGTGGGTGGACTTGCCTCAGTCGCTGTTGATATCGTCCTGAACTATATGCTGATTTACGGCCGTTTCGGATTTCCGGAGCTTGGGGTACGGGGTGCCGCCATTGCAACAGTCCTTGCAAGATTTGCTGAAATGCTTATTGTTATAGTCTGGGCGTTTGCCAGAAAGAAAAAGCATACATTTTTACAGGGAATCTACCGTACATTGCTTGTTCCTAAAGAGCTTGCCGGCATGATAATAAAAAAGGGAGTACCCATATTCTTCAACGAATTTATGTGGGCTGGCGCAATGGCTGCGCTGACTCAGTGCTACTCAACAAGAGGTCTTGAAATTGTTGCCGGACTGAACATTTCAAACGCACTCTGCAATCTGCTGAATGTGGTATTTGTGGCGCTGGGTTCGGCTGTTGGAATACTGATAGGACAGACTCTCGGTGCGTCGCAGTATGAAAAGGCGCAGAAGGATTCGTTTAAGCTTATGTGGTTTACCGGAGCGGTCTGCGTTGTGCTTATGGCAGCGCTGATTGCAGTTTCGGGAGTATTTCCGGAATTTTATGACACGTCTGGCGAGGTGAAGTGGTACGGTCAGCGGTTTATCATTATAACTGCGCTGTATTTTCCGGTGCAGGGATTTTTGAATGCTTTGTATTTCACATTGCGTTCCGGCGGAAAAACCCTTGTCACATTCCTGTTTGACAGCGTGTATTCATGGACTGTCACTCTGCCTGTCGCTTTGCTGCTGTGCTTTCTGACGAATCTTTCGATTTTCTGGGTGTATGCGATAGTGCAGTCGGCGGATATTATCAAGGTTATAGTGGGGTATGTGCTTATTAAAAAGGGTGTATGGATAAGCAATCTCGTAGAGGAAAACGCTTAAAACAAGAACCTGTACCGATAGAGGTACAGGTTCTTATTGTTTGTTTTTGTGACATACAGAAGAATTCGGACAGCCGTAGCAATTGCACCCGCAGGATGATTTTCCGGCTTTTTTGTTCTTATAAAGCTTTCTGACAACAAGAATAATTGCTGCTGCCAGTATCAGCGAAACGATTATCGTTGCAAGATTTTCAGAGAGAAATTCAGCCATTTTAAGTACTCCTTTACGCTGCAATTATAGCATATTCTTTAGATTATGCTATAATTGTCCGATATGCAGGGAGCAAATCTTTGATTTGCATATCTGCAAGGACATTAAAAAAATTAATAAATGCTGTGCATTTATTATAGCATAAATATTCCGTATTATCAAGATTTATATTTTGAAATGTACGGAAATTTACAATGTAGGGGCGACCATCGGTCGACCGTGAATTTATGCGTTTTTTTATTCGGGCGAGCAATGCTCGCCCCTACTTGAAATATATGCTATAAGATTTTTCGTGATATGATATTGTTTTGAAATATTATGTTATTTTAACATTGTTAAACTCTTGACAAACTTTTATTTTGAGTATAAAATATATATAACGATTACAGGCGAAAACTTTTTTAATAATCGAAAGGGGATTTTAGCAATGGATATGAAAAGCGTTTATTCTTCTGTTACTGATATCAGAAGAAAGGTTTTTACAGAGGTTGCAAGGCTTGCCTATGAGGGCGGCGATTACAGGGAGAAAATCGTAAACCTGCCTTATAAAATTGTACCGGGAAAGGTTGCGGTCTACCGTGAATCCATCTTCCTTGAGAGAGCTATCGTTGAGGAAAGACTGCGTCTTGCTATCGGACTTCCGCTCAGACCAATTGATCAGCATGAATCCGTTTCTGAGGGAATAGACGAATCGGCAATTGCAGAAAAGTACTACGACCCGCCGCTTATAAACATAATAAATTTTGCCTGCAATGCCTGTCCGGAAGCGCATTATCATGTAACCGACTGCTGTCAGGGCTGTCTGGCTCATCCATGCAAGGAGATATGCCCGAAGGGTGCAATTGAAATTATTCACGGAAAGTCACATATTGACCAGTCAAAATGTGTAAAGTGCGGAAGATGTCAGAGTGTATGTCCTTATAATGCAATAAATAAAATGGAAAGACCGTGCGCAAGAGCCTGCGGAATGTACGCTATCGGCTCGGACGAAAACGGAAAGGCAAAGATAGATTATGACAAGTGTGTTTCCTGCGGAATGTGTCTTGTAAACTGTCCTTTCGGTGCGATTGTTGACAAGGGACAGATTTTCCAGCTCATCCACGCCATGAAAACAGGCAAAAAAGTCATTGCGCTTGTTGCTCCGGCATTTGTGGGACAGTTCGGCAAAAACGCCTCTCCGGAAAAGCTGACTGCCGCAATGCGCCGTCTGGGATTTGACAGCGTTGTGGAAGTTGCGATAGGTGCTGACCTCTGCGCAATCGAGGAGGCAAAGGACTTTATAAGAGAAGTACCGGCAAACCAGCCGTTTATGGCTACATCATGCTGTCCGTCATGGTCTGTAATGGCGAAGAAGGTGTTCCCGGAAATCGCTCCTTACATTTCAATGGCTATGACTCCTATGGTACTTACTGCAAGAATGGTGAAAAAGGAAAATCCTGACGCATATATTGCATTTATCGGACCGTGCGCCGCTAAAAAGCTGGAGGCAAGCAGACGTACAGTCCGCTCGGACGTTGACTTTGTACTTACCTTTGAAGAGCTTATGGGAATGTTTGAGGCAAAGGACGTTAAGTTTGAGGATATTTCCGATGACGAAAACGTTGAACTCAACGAGGGTACCGGTTCCGGACGTAAGTTTGCTGTCAGCGGAGGAGTTGCCGCTGCTGTTGCCGACGTTATCAGAAAGCTTGACCCTGACCGTGAAATAAAGGTTGCGTCTGCGCAGGGACTTAAAGAATGCCGCAAGCTTTTACAGCTTGCAAAGGCAGGCAAATACAACGGCTATCTGCTGGAGGGCATGGGCTGTCCGGGAGGATGTATAGCCGGTGCAGGAACGCTTCAGCCTGCGGACAAGTCAACTGCTATGGTAAACAAGTATGTTCAGCTTGCAGAAAAGCAGAATTCTCTTGATTCGGAATACAAGATAGAACTGGGACTGCTGCATGAGTAAGTTTATATAAACATGAAAAAAGGACGCCCTGCAAGAGAGGGCGTCCTTCAGTTTGTCTAAAAAACTTAAAACTAACGGGCGACCAATGGTCGCCCCTACAAATAACCCCATATTTTACGCTATCGTAGGGGCGAGCATTGCTCGCCCGAATACTTAAATATGAACTATTTCTACAGTCTGAAGGAAGTCTGTAAAAGGACTTCCTTTTGTTTGGCATGAAAATATAGTGAACGCAAAAAAGATTTTTACGTTCACTATGTTTATTTATTTTTATTGCCTCGCACATCCGCTTACTTCGTTCGCTCCGTGCGTATCGGCTAATAGTAAACAAAAAATAAATTTTTTGTTTACTATAAATATGCAGTAAAAACTTTGTTAAAAAAGCTGTATTTCTTTGACTAAGCGGTAAAAAGATGGTATAATAAAATTGTTGAATACGGCGTATCAGTATCCCTCATGAATAATGGATTCATCGTTGTCTATCCAGCTTTCAACGTCGATTATTTTATACTCGTCATGGGTGATTCTTACAATAACCCTTGATATTCCCGCATTGATGATATATCTTTTGCACATCATGCAAGGCTCGATATTGCCGTCGATTTCTCCTGTCTTTGCGTCATGGCAGGCAAGGTAAATATCTGAGCCTATAAGGTCGGAGCGTGATGCGGAGATTATGGCGTTAGCCTCGGCGTGTACCGCACGGCAAAGCTCATAGCGCTGTCCTTTTGGAATGTTCAGCTTGTCACGGCTGCACTGTCCGGCGTCGGAACAGTTCATGCGTCCTCTTGGAGCGCCGTTGTATCCGGTTGAGATAATCTGGTCGTTTTTGACTATTATTGCGCCGAAATTTCTTCTTAAACAGGTGCTGCGTTCAAGGACGGTTTCGGCAATATCAAGATAATAATTTGTTTTGTCACGTCTTTTCATAAATTTCCTCCGTGGAAATGGATTTATCATAATTTAATTATATATAATTTTTGTGGATTTTGCAAGAGTAAAAATCAAATGATTACATAAATTGATATTTGCGAAAAATAACTCTTGTAGGGGCGAACATTGCTCGCCCGAGTTGAAAAACATTAAATCTACGGGCGACCAATGGTCGCCCCTACAAAAACCAATCAGTTTTGTATTAAAAAGGAAAAATATATGAAAAATCTTACGAATATTAATGTAGTAAAGGAACTGCTCGAAAAATACGGGTTCACCTTTTCAAAGGGACTGGGGCAGAATTTTCTCATAAACCCCTCAGTCTGCCCGAAAATTGCTGAATACGGTCTGGCACAGGAGGGCTACGGCATACTTGAAATAGGTACGGGTTTCGGCACTCTTACGGCTGAACTTGCAAAACGTGCCGACAAGGTAACAGCGGTTGAGATAGACTCACGGCTTCTGCCGGTGCTTGAAGAAACACTCTCCGATTTTGACAATGTTCAAATAATAAATGACGACATCATGAAGGTCAATTTAACTGAACTTGTTGAAACTGAATTTGCCGGAATGAAAACCGCAGTATGTGCCAATCTCCCTTACTATATCACTTCTCCGGTCATAATGCTGCTGCTTGAAAGCGAGATACCTGTTGAGGCGATAACCGTTATGGTGCAGAAAGAGGCGGCTCAGCGGCTCTGTGCAAAGGTGGGGACAAGACAGGCAGGGGCGGTTACTGCCGCTGTGCAGTTCTACGGCAGGGCGGAAAAGCTTTTTGACGTTTCAAGGGGCAGTTTTATGCCAGCGCCGAAAGTTGATTCCGCTGTTATACAGATTCGTCCGGACAATCATTACCGCAGCATGGTCAAAGACAAGGAACTGTTTTTCAGAGTTGTGAGAGGGGCGTTTTCACAGAGAAGAAAGACAATGGCAAATTCTCTCTCCTCAATGCTGGGACTTTCAAAGGAACAGCTTTATGACTGCATGGACAAAACCGGCATAGACAGAAACGTCAGAGCCGAACAGCTTTCAATGGAACAGCTTATTGAGTTTTCCAATGAGCTTTCGGGAAATATCTGATTTTCCATAAATCCACCATTTCCCGTCCTTAATTTATTCTGCCGATTGACATTTATTTACTGACTTATAGCTTATAATAAAAGAATACTGAAAAAGCAGACGGCTTTGGGAAGTAAATAAAAAACAGGTGGTTAAAAAATGCTGAAAGAAATGGTACTTGAAAAAAGAGGACGCAGTTTTAACGTCCCGACAATGATTATTGCACTTGGTTCGTCAATGCTGCTGGCGTATTCGACCTTTGGGGGCGTTCCGTCACCGCTTAACTGCGCTCTTGCAGCGGCAGTCCCTCCGGCTTATTCGGCGGCGGTGCTGGCCGGGAGTATGATAACGTATTTTGCGTCCGGCGGTATCGGCGACTTCGCTATGGTGATGTGTGCACTGCTTCTGATAACGGTGGGGAAGTGGATAATACGTGATGAGGATTCGGCGGTGTTCAGCGCTGGTATTGCGGCAATCTGTCTTGGCTTTTCCGGTATAATCTTCGGACTGCTTGTTGACAGAAGTATGTCGGCAGTTCTGATAAATATTCTTCTTGCGGCTGTTACAGGATTGTCGGTATATTTTATACATAACGCAAGTATACTTATTTATGCGGATAAGCCTTTAAAGCTTGACCGCAAGGCTGAAATGGCGGTTGCAGTTGTCTATATGCTGGCGGTTACCGCTCTCTGCTCCCTTAATGTATCAGTCATCAACGCCGGAAGAATTGCAGGAATTGCTGTTTTGCTTTGTGCCGCAAAGAGATTCAGACATTCGGGGGGAGTAGTTTTCGGAGTACTCACAACAGCCGGTATATTTTTAAATTCCGCTGAGCTTGGCATTCCTGCGGCGTTTCTTGGAATTGCCGGATTTGCTGCCGGATTTGCCGCTGACTACAGCAAGGTAAGCGTGGCGGCGGCTTTTCTGACGGTCAATTTCTGCGGTCAGCTGATTACAGGCATGAACGACGCCTCGTTCTTTTTGCAGGCGGACGCAGTTTTAGGCAGTATCGTCTTTATGCTGATTCCGGAAAAGGCTATTATGTTCGGACAGGTTATCCGTGAAAACGAGGAAGACGGCGGCGAACAGCTTGTAAAGGCGAGAATGGATTTTGTTGCCGGAACGCTTGTTGACGTGCGCAGAAATGTGGAGGATATCATAAAGTGCCTTGAGAAAAATACTGTACCGTTCAATACGGTAAACGAAGTCAGCGAGAGAGTATGCTCAAAATGCAGAAACAAGACGCTTTGCTGGGAAACTAACTATGAAAAGACCAATGCCTGTTTTTTAAGACTTGAAAAGCAGAGCAATCCGGGGGTTGACAGCTTTCCGGGAGGACTTGACCATTGCAGCAGAAAATTTGAAATTGCGGAAAACTTTATGAGATGCCGCAAGGAAGACGCTATAAACAAAATGCTGTCCGCAAGGCTGAATGAGAGCAGAAACTTTTTGTTTACACAGATGGAAACAACTGAGGGAATTCTCTCGTCCCTTTCCGACAAAATGAATTTCAGCTACAGCAAGAGTCTGACACAGTCCCTCTGCGGACTTCTTGAAAGTATGGAGATATCCTTTACAACAGCCATAGCTTATTTTAACAGGAGCGACCGTCTTATTGCGGAGGTCTATGTAAAGGAGCTGCCGGAGATATCAATGGAGGAACTTGCAGGAATTCTTTCGGAGGAGTTCCACACTTCAATGGAGGCGTCAGAACCTGTCAGCTGCGGCAGTGAAACACGACTGAGATTCAACAGAAAGACACGTTACTGCGTTGATTTTTCAGCGGCACAGAAAAGCGCACGTGAAAATCAGCCGTCCGGCGACAGCTGGGGATTTTTTGAGGACGGTCTGGGATATGCCTATATTTTCATATCCGACGGCATGGGCAGCGGCAAACAGGCGGCGCTTGATTCGGCAATCGTGTCAAAGCTTTTCAGAAGGCTTATAAAATCGGGCATAGACTGCGGCTGTGCTGTTAAAATGCTCAATTCAATCATGCTTACAAAATCGGGGGAGGAAAGCTTTGCAACTCTTGATATTGCAAGAATTGACCTTGAAACCTGTGAGCTTACTCTTTTTAAATCGGGAGCGTCGTCAACCCTTATAAAATATGACGATTCAGTCATGATGTTCAATTCGCCGTCCAATCCTATAGGAATTATCCAGGATACTCAGATTTTCACAAGGGACTGTAACTTTGACGCAGGAAATATTCTTGTTATGCTGTCGGACGGTGTTGACGAATCACTTTACCTTTATATAAAGGACGAACTTTTAAAGGGCGGTGAACTGAAAGAAATAACAGAAAATGTATGCAGCAGTGCCGGAAAAAACAGCAGAGCTGCACTCAGAGATGACATAACTGTAGCTATGGCGGAGGTAAAAGAAAGAGCATAAAATATTTACAAATCTTTCCTTTTTGTGTAACCTGGCATAAATGTTATTTCTTTTAAACTGTTGCTTTGTATTATTTGCACTAATTTAACCAATCAAAACTATCTAATTTTTATGAAGTTTATTTATACTGCATAAAAAAGCTTGAATAGTGACCCGAAAAATGTTAAAATATATGTAATAAGGAGGAATTGACATGAATACATCAAAAACCGGTAAAATTCCGGAATCTTACGAATTTCCGTTATATCTGTTCTACCAGGGTAAAAACAGCGAAGCTTACAAATTTTTCGGTGTACATTCAGTTGATAATAAAAGCAGCAAGTGTTATTGCTTTCGTGTCTGGGCTCCGAATGCGAAAAGCGTTTCAGTTGTAGGCGATTTCAATCAGTGGGATAAAAATGCAAATCCTATGGAGAAAATCGCTGACGGAATATGGGAAACTTTTATTTCGGGTCTTGAACAGTTTGATGCATACAAATACTGTATTGAAACTCAGAAGGGCAAATTCCTGCTGAAATCAGACCCGTATGCAAATCATTTTGAAACAAGACCGGGGACTGCGTCTAAAATATATGAGTGCTCGTATGAGTGGACTGATGAAAAATGGCGGGCTGAAAAGTCCAAAAAAATCATATATAAGAGTCCTGTGAATATTTACGAGGTGCATTTAGGCTCATGGATGCTTGATGAAAATGACAATCATTTAAGCTATGTTGCCTTTGCCGAGAAAATTATTCCGTATATGAAAAAAATGTCATATACTCACATTGAGCTTATGCCGCTTACGGAATATCCTTACGACGGCTCATGGGGTTATCAGGTAACAGGCTATTTTGCACCGACTTCAAGGTTCGGTACACCGGACGATTTCAAGAGAATGGTGGATATGTTCCACAATGCCGGAATAGGTATTATTCTTGACTGGGTACCGGCTCATTTCCCGAAGGACGCAAGCGGTCTTTACGAGTTTGACGGCACCTGCTGCTATGAATATACTGACGAAAGAAAAAGCGAGCATAAGTCATGGGGCACAAGAGTTTTTGACTACGGCAGGGGAGAGGTTTGCTCCTTCCTGATATCAAGCGCCAATTACTGGATATCTGAATACCACATTGACGGAATCAGAGTTGACGCTGTGGCATCAATGCTTTATCTTGACTATGACAGGCGTGACGGCGAATGGTGTCCTAACATTTACGGCGGCAAGGAAAACCTTGAGGCTATTGAATTTTTAAAGCATCTTAACGAGGCAGTATTCCTCAAAAATCCGGATGTTCTGATGATTGCCGAGGAATCAACAGCGTGGCCGCTGGTTACAAAGCCTACGGATATCGGCGGACTTGGATTCAATTTCAAGTGGAATATGGGCTGGATGAACGACATGATACAGTATATGTCACTTGACCCTATCTACAGGGCGTTTAACCACGACAAGCTGACATTCTCGTTCTTCTACTGCTTCTCTGAAAATTACGTTCTGCCTATCTCTCATGATGAGGTAGTACACGGAAAATGCTCAATGCTTGAAAAAATGCCGGGTACATATGAACAGAAGTGCAGCTCATACAGAGCATTTCTTGCGTACATGATGGCGCATCCGGGCAAAAAGCTGCTCTTTATGGGACAGGAATTTGCTCAGACAAATGAATGGAATTATCAGACTCAGCTTGACTGGGCGGCACTTGAAGAGGAAAACCACAGGAAGATACATCTCTTCTCGGAAAAACTCAATAAATTTTATCTGGATAATCCGCCGCTGTGGCAGAATGACGATTCATGGCAGGGATTCAGCTGGATTTCCCATGACGATTACACCCAGAGCGTTATTGCGTTCAGAAGATTTGATGATAACGGCGATGAGCTTATCGTAGTCTGCAACTTCGTTCCGGTTGAGAGAAAGGATTACAAGATAGGTGTTCCTTATGAGGGTGAATACAAGCTGGTGTTCAGCTCGGACGCTGTTGAGTTCGGCGGAGAGGGTATTACTAAAAAGTCAATGAAATCAAAGTCCTATGCAATGCATGGCTTTGAGGACAGCATTTCCCTCGACCTTGCACCGCTTTCTGTAATCTACTTAAAGCCTTATCCGGCACCAAAGCCGAAAACAGTGCTTATTCCTGAAACGGAAGAGAAGAAAACAAAAACAAAGAAAAGCAGTACTGAGAAGAAAATAAAGTCTGACAAAGTTTTAAAAGATAGTTCAGCGCTTTAATACAGCAAACGCACATTCTTGTGCGTTACTGCTGTTTTAAGGCTTTTGGATAAAAACAATTTAAATTTTGCCGCATTTAAGGGGTAAGCGGCAAAGTCAGGAGGAAAGATATGTATATAAAGAAGGAATGTGTCGCAATGCTTCTTGCCGGCGGACAGGGAAGCAGACTTTACGCACTGACACAGGATATGGCAAAACCGGCTGTGCCATACGGCGGAAAATACAGAATTATTGACTTTCCGCTTTCAAACTGCACAAATTCAGGTATTGATACTGTCGGAGTTCTGACACAGTATCAGCCGCTGGTGCTTAACGATTACATCGGAAACGGTCAGCCGTGGGACCTTGACAGACTGCACGGCGGTGTTCACGTTCTCCCGCCTTACCAGACATCATTCGGTGCATCATGGTATGAGGGTACAGCCAACGCAATCTATCAGAACATGAGCTTTATTGAAAGATATGACCCGGAATATGTAGTTGTACTCGGCGGTGACCATATCTATAAAATGGACTACTCAAAAATGCTTGATTTCCATAAAAAGAATGACGCAGATCTGACAATTGCAGTTCAGCAGGTATCACTTGAGGAAGCGACAAGACTGGGAATTATGACCTGTGATGAGCAGATGAGAGTTGTAAGGTTTACTGAAAAGCCGAAACAGCCTGAATCAACCCTTGCATCAATGGGTATTTACATATTCACATGGCAGAAGCTGAAAAAATATCTGATTGAAAATGAAAATGCAAATACAGGCTCAAAGGATTTCGGCAAGGATATTATTCCTGCAATGCTGCAGAATAACGAAAGACTCTTTGCATACACATTTGACGGTTACTGGAAAGACGTTGGTACACTTGACAGCTTATGGGAAGCTAACATGGACCTGTTAAGCCCAAGCGTACCACTCGACCTTTATGACAACGACTGGAAGATTTACACAAGAAACAGCAATATGCCTCCGCAGTATATCGGCAGCAACGCCGAGGTTGAAAACTCAATGATTGCAGAGGGAAGTACTATTAACGGTAAGGTGGATTTTTCGATAATTTTTGCCGGTGCTAAGATTGAAGAGGGGGCAACCGTTAATTACAGTATTGTTATGCCGGGTACAGTTATAAAATCCGGTGCTGTTGTTGAGTATGCAATTGTCGGAGAGGACTGCGTTGTACATGAAAATGCCAGAATAGGCGTAAGCCCTGAAACTGTTGAAAACAGAGATGAATGGGGTATTGCAGTAGTCGGACACAACGTTGACATTTCAGAGGGAGCAGAAGTTCTTCCTAAGGATATCATATCCAAGAACATCTAAGGAGGAAAATAGAAAATGGGTGCTAAAAAGAATGTTTTAGGTCTGATTTTTGCAAGTATGCATGATTCTGACGTTATAGATCTTACTAAAAAAAGAACAATGGGTTCGATTCCTTTCGGCGGACGTTACCGTCTTATCGACTTCCCGCTTTCAAACATGGTAAACTCCGGAATCAAGGAAGTCGGCGTTATTACAAAGTCCAATTACGGCTCACTCCTTGACCATCTGGGTTCAGGCAGAGAATGGGACCTTTCAAGAAAAAACGGCGGACTTCATCTTCTCCCGCCTTTCAGCCACGTTGACAGCGGTATGTACAGAGGACGTCTTGAGGCTTTAAACGGTGTATGGGATTTCGTTGAGCATTCCAACGCTGAATATGTTGTTATGTCCGACTGCGACGTTGTAACAACTATTGATTACAAGGCTGCAGTTGCTTTCCACGAGGAGAGCGAGGCAGACATTACAGTTATCTACGGAAAATATCCGTATGACAGCGGCAGCGAGCAGACAGCAACAGTCCTTGGAATTAATGAAGAGGGAAGAATCAACGATGTTATGATTGACCCTCAGATTGCCGGAGAATGCAATGTGTGCCTTAATATGTTCATTCTTTCAAAGGAAGTTCTGAAAAATATTGTTATAAACTCAGCAAGCAGAAGTGAGTACAGCTTTAACAAGGACGTCCTGCAGGCAAAGAAGAATGAATATAAGATGATGGCTTATGAGCACAAGGGATATTTCTCAAAGATAGATTCTGTCAAGGCTTATTATGACGCAAATATGGCGCTGCTTGACACTGAAAACAGGGACGGTCTTTTCATTAAGTCTGCGCCTATCTATACAAAGATAAGAGATAACGGTCCGGTTAAATTCGGTCTTGAATCAGAAATTAAAAATTCACTTATTGCTGACGGCTGTGTCGTTGAGGGCAAGGTTGAAAACTGCGTGCTTTGCAGAGGCGTAAAGATAGGCAAGGATTCAGTTGTCAGGGACTGCGTTATCATGCAGGATACTGTTATCGGCAATAAGTGCAGCATTAACTCGGTTATTACAGACAAGAATGTTGAGATAGGCGATGAAAAGATTATGACCGGTTCTGCGTCATATCCGCTTTACATAGGAAAAAATGCTGTAATTTGAT
The DNA here is from genome assembly GCA_002305725.1 of Ruminococcus sp. UBA1394. Taxonomy (GTDB): domain Bacteria; phylum Bacillota; class Clostridia; order Oscillospirales; family Ruminococcaceae; genus Porcipelethomonas. Next base: position 13,879 of record DBQM01000037.1, read on the forward strand.
GTTTTGAAAGGATGAAAAAAGATTGAATATTTTATTTGCGGCAAGTGAAGCTAATCCGTTTGTGGCGTCAGGCGGACTCGCAGATGTAGCCGGTTCACTTCCGGCTGCCATTACACAAAAAGGTCATGACTGCCGTATAGTAATTCCGCTTTACAAGTCCATTAAGCCACAGTTTCGTGCAAGCATGACTTTCCTTACCCATATAACAGTTGACGTTTCCTGGAGAAAGCAGTACTGCGGAATATTCACAGCAATATGCAACGGCGTTACATATTACTTTATTGACAACGAATACTATTTCGGACGTGACGGCATTTACGGTTTCTTTGACGACTGTGAGCGATTTGTATTCTATTCAAGAGCCGTTCTGGAAATGCTGCGCTGCATTGATTTCAAGCCGGATATTATTCATACAAATGACTGGCAGGCAGCTATGATACCGGTATTTTACGAGGTATTTTACAAGTATCAGCAGGGATATGAAAACATTAAAACTATCTTTACAATTCACAATATCCAGTATCAGGGCAACTACGGAAAAGAAGTTTTAAACGAGGTTATGGGTATTCCGATGTATCATACAAGCCTGCTGGAATATGACGGCAATATCAACATGATGAAGGGCGCTATTGAAACTGCGGATAAGGTTACAACAGTAAGCCCGAGTTATGCGTGGGAGATTCTTGACCCGTGGTATTCACACGGCATGGACAGAGCTCTCGGACCAAAGCAGTACAAGCTTTCGGGTATCCTGAACGGTATTGACGTTGACGGATACAATCCGGCAACCGACCCTGTGATACCTAAAAATTACACATCAAAGAGCATAACAGGCAAGAAAGCCTGCAAGACTGCGCTCCTTGAAGAACTTGGACTTCAGGAGGGTACAGAACCTCTGATTGGTATTGTAACACGTTTTGTTTCACACAAGGGCATTGACCTTATCAGATATGTCTTTGAGGACCTTATCAAAGCAGGATTCAAGTTTGCGATACTCGGCAGCGGTGAAAAGGTTTATGAGGACTTTTTCAAGGAAATGGAATGGCGTCACAAGGACAGAGTAAGCGTATCTCTTGGCTTTATTCCGGAGCTTTCAAGGAAGATTTACGCTGGTGCTGATATGTTCCTTATGCCGTCACAGAGTGAGCCATGCGGTCTGGCGCAGATGATTGCCATGAGGTATGGTACAGTCCCTATTGTCCGTGAAACAGGCGGTCTGAGGGATACTGTCAGAGACTGCGGCGGTGAAAAGGGTAACGGCTTTACGTTCAAGACTTACAATGCTCATGATATGCTTAGTGCGTGTATGCGTGCAAAGGAGCTTTATGAGGACAAGAGAAGCTGGAATGCGGTTATCAAACGTGATATGAATGAAGATTTCAGCTGGAATAATTCCGCGGATGTTTATATCAGTCTTTATCGTGAGCTTTTGAAGAAGGATTAATTAAAAATCCGTATCGGGTTTCCGATACGGATTTTTGCTTGTGGAACAAGACAAATTATCCCCGCCGAACGGCGAAATAAAAGTTTCGCCAGCCTTTTCAAAGGCTGTGGGTTTCCAAAGGGCAACGCCCTTGGTCGCCCTCCGCAGAGGGCGAAATTCTCTAAAAAGCCGCTGTTTAAAGAACGCAAAACCAGTCATATTAACGGTATAAGTCAGCTAACCAAAATCCATTTTATCCACGGCGGCTTTATTCATTTAAGAGCAAAGCGATTTAAATGAACCGCCGTCAGGCGGCAAAAAACTAAAGGTATGATTCAGGCTAAATCTAAGAATTTAAACAAAAGACCCTCTGAAAATTTCTCGGAGGGTTACTTTATTCGTGACGTAAGTTCTTTTCCGCCTATCGGCGGTCATTCAATACGCTGTCGCTGTTGAATGACAAAAGCCGCCGTGGATAATCATTATCTTGTAAGGCTTGATATGGACTTATAATTTGAATTTTTTACGAAAATAACGTCGGCTTTTTTTGGAGAGTTTCGCCCTCTACGGAGGGCGACAAGGGGACCGCCGTCCCCTTTGAACCCCTGCAGCCTTTGAAAAGGCTGGCGAAACTTTTAAATTAAGTACACGCAACAAAATAACTTACTTATTATTAAAATTCATTTTCTTCAGAATTCCGAAAACTGAAAACACAGCCGCAGTAGTTCTGACGGTATATATCATATTCACGGCAAAGCTCTATGGAACGCTTATAGCCGTTTTTCTTTTTGAAATCTGAAATGAGGTATGACACACCGTATTCCTTTTCAGTTTCCTTTCCGGTCTTGTTGATGTATAAAGCATTTTTGTGGGGACTGACTGTAAGTGTAGTGGCGAAAAAGTCAGCATTATATTTTTTAGCAGCGTATGCCGCTTTCCTTATTCGCAGGTCAATGCACTTTTCACAGCGCTTTCCGCCCTCCGGTTCGTTTTCAAGTCCTTTTACCGTACTGAAAAACTCGTCCGGCAGATAATCTCCTTCGATAAGGCAGACAGTACTTCCGAAATTCATTTTTTCAATAACCTTTTTCTGCGCATCAAGCCGTTTGAGGTACTCGGATTCCGGATGGATATTGGGATTATAGAAATACAGCAGTATATCAAAATACTGCGTCAGATATTCAAGCACATAACTGCTGCACGGACCGCAGCAGCTGTGGAGCAGTACAACAGGTCTTTTACCGTCAGTACAAGTGTCAGCAATAAGCTTTTCAAGTTCACGCTGATAATTAATTTTGTTCTCCATTTTCTGTTTCACTGCTTTCTGTATATTTTTGTTCATGCATCTCCTCAGCGTAGCCGATATACTGCATGATTCCGTCTGCGATTGATTTGCCGAGCTCGTCTGTGTGGTCGATTATCCATTGAGCGTGTTCAATACTGTCATGAAATTCAACCTCGATAAGACAGTTCGGGACTTCAGAGGTTGCAACTTCATACAGATAAGCTGAACCCTGGGTACCGTCAAACATTCCTCTGTCATCGGTCGGTGTCAGACGGGAAACTCTGCTGTAAATATATTCCGCAAGCACCTTGCTGCCCAGAACTTTAGGGTTGTAGAAACACTCAGTACCCTCTCCTCCGCCGCTGTCGCCGCCGGCATTTGAGTGTATCGCAACGTGGGCAGTAACATTATTTTCATTGGCAAAATCGATTTTTTCCTGGAGGGAAAAATCAGGTTCTGCAACATAAACAGTAACACCGTTTTGTTCAAGATATTTTTTTACGCTTTCGCTTACATTCCTCATAACTTCTGCCTCTGTTGTATTTCCGGCAGCATAGGGGTTATCTGTCTGGTTTGACGGACTCAAGTATATAACAGGCTCAAACGGCACTTCTGCCTCCGGAGCTGAAACAGGAATATCTTTTTCAGAATTGCTTTTAAAAAGCTGCTTTCCGGCATATATGGCAAGAATCATAATTACTATTACTGAGATAATTCTGTCATATCTTACTTTAGATTTTTTTCGCTTTTTCTGCGGCATAATCAATCTCCCAAAAAATCAGTTTCTGACTATTATTATATAATAAAATGCGAAAAAAGTAAAGGCAAAACAATTTAATAAATGTAATCAGGCTTGACATACCAGTCGAACAGGAGTATAATTATAGCGAATGCAAAAAATAATTTTGCATTCACTATAATATTTTATTTTATTGCCTTGCACATCCGCTTACTTCGTAAGCTTCGTGCATATCGGCAAATAGTAAACGAAAAAATATTTTTTCGTTAAGGCAATACCGCACAATTATTGTCGTACAGATGCGCAGTCAGATTTTTTGTCAGATTGCATAAAAAGCTCGCAGGCATACTGGCGTATGTCAAGAGATTTTTGTGTGATATGACGAGAAATCTGCAAGCAGATGTGCGGCAAAGGCGACAGCCGCTAATTGTGCGGTGTTGCCTTAACTAAAAGGCGATTATAACGAATTGTCAAGGGGATTAGATATGCCGGGAGAATCTTTTAAAAGTGTATTTGCAAAATCTGTAATATCGGGTATTCTTATCGGGACAGGCGGGATTGTTTATCTTTCAGTTGAAAATAAGTATATCGGTGCTTTTTTGTTCAGTCTTGGACTGTTTACAATAATTCAGTCCGGATTTTCGCTTTACACCGGCAAGGTTGGCTATATTCCCGAAAAACCTCTTGCTTACATAAAAGAGGTTGCTGTAACTCTGCTCGGAAATATCTGCGGTACAGCGCTTACAGCCGGAGCAGTTTTACTGACTCATCTGAACAGCAGCATTCACGAAAAAGCAGTTTCAGTCATGAACATTAAAATGGCTGACAGCCTTTTAAGCCAGATAATTCTTGGCTTTTTCTGCGGTATGCTTATGTATATAGCTGTGGAAAACGGAAGAATATGCAGAAAGAGAGGGTATGATACCTCAGCAGTATTCGGAACAGTTTTGCCTGTTATGGTTTTTATCCTTTGCGGATTTAATCATTCCGTTGCGGATTGCTTTTACCTTTTTGCCGCTTATCCATGTCTTAAAGGGGCATTGTATATTCTTACAGTTGCGGTGGGAAATGCTTTTGGAGGTATGACCATTCCATTCTTAAAAAAGCTGTTCGACAAAGAAAATGAATAAATTTGAATTTTTTTGAAAATACCCCTTTACAAATCAATAGAAATATGATATAATATTAATGCTATCGAGGTGTGGCTCAGTTTGGTAGAGCGCTGCGTTCGGGACGCAGAGGCCGTGGGTTCAAGTCCCGTCACCTCGACCATACATATCGGGTTTCGTTTTATGAAGCCCGATTTTTCTTTTCATGGTTCAGAGTGAATGATGAATTATCAGATTACAGGAGAAAATTTATGAAACGTGTGCTTGTAAAGTCTGTTTTTGGTGCATTTGAATATGTTATGTTACATTTTTATCCGTTTGGGCAGGAAGAAATGTCAGAACAAACGGATACATATGCGGTTATATTCATTCAGGATACACATACAGGCGGATTTGGCTTTCAGTTTAATGAGAACAAATTCTGCAAGGGAGTACTGACTCTCTACTTTGATGACAATGTTAAGGAAGTAGAGGGCGCAGTAATGTTTTCCGATGAACACGCTGAGCAGATAATTGATTTTATACAGTCACATAAAAATGTTGATACATTGCTGGTGCATTGCTACGGCGGACAGTCACGCTCAAGGGCAGTAGGGGCATTTGCAGTAAAAATGCTCGGGGGAGATAATTCCGAATATTTTAAAACCGGAGTCCCCAACCAGCACGTTTATGATGTACTGGAAACTGTATGGATTCAGCGAATGCTTCGTGGATAACAAAACGATAGCTTTACTCCTGAAATAACAGGGTAAAGCTATCGTTTTTTTTGTATCAGTTTATTTCCAGCAGTTTAGCGGATTCCTCCGATGAATCCAGAGCAGAAACTGTCTGAAGCTTGCGGTTTATAGCCCTTGTACGGGTACCGATAAGCTTGTCAAGTTCCTCGTCAGCCTGCCTTAGGCGGTTTCTCGTTGAAACAAGTACATTTTCAAAATTGCCGAATTCCTTTTTGGCAGCCTCCAGTATCTTCCATACCTCTCCGCTCTTTTTCTGAATTGCGAGAGTTCTGAATCCCATCTGCAGACTGTTGAGCATTGCAGCCATAGTTGACGGACCTGCAATGTTGACCTTGTAATTCCTCTGGAGCACTTCAACAAGTCCCATGTTTACTACTTCTGCATACAGTCCCTCAAAAGGAAGAAACATGATTGCAAAGTCGGTTGTATAGGGAGGTACGATATACTTATCATGAATACTCTTTGCGCATTTCTTGATTTCGGATTCAAGGGCAGTTCTTTTTGCTTTAAGCTCGTTTGGATCACCGGTTTCATAAGCGGCAAGGAGATTTGAATATGTATCTCCTGGAAATTTCGAGTCGATTGGAAGATAAACGCACTCCCCGTCCTCCAGACCCGGCAGTCTGACTGCAAAATCAACCTTTTCCGAGCCGTTTGGAGTAACAGCAATCTGTTCGCCGTACTGTTCCGGCGCAAGAATTTCTCCAAGAATCGCACCAAGCTGAATTTCGCCCATGATACCTCTTGTCTTGACGTTGGAGAGGACATTTTTAAGGTCCGAAACTCCGGAGGCAACGTTTTTCATTTCGCCCAGTCCCTCGTAAACCTCAGCCAGCCGCTTGTTGACCGTTTCAAAGGATTTGGAGATTTTATCGTCAAGGGTTTTCTGCAATTTTTCGTTTACTGTGTTGTTTATCTTGTCAAGACTGTCCTGGTTATCCTTTCTCAGCTTTTCCATGCTTTCGGTGTTGGATCGGCGGATGCTGTCGAGAGTGGCGAGAATCTCCGTTCTTATCTTGTCAAAATCGCCCTCTAATTTGGTAAGCTTTTCAGTTGTAGCCTTTTGCTGCTTGTCCTGTCCGTCATTAAGGCTTTTGCCAAGCTCGGACATATTCTTTACGACAGTTTCAAAAGCTTTGTTCAGCTTGTCGTCAAGAGTAGACTGCATTTTTTCGGTGATAATGCTGTTCATTTTGTCAAGGCTTTCCTGGTTTTCCTTACGCAGACCGCCCATTTCTGCCTCGATTTTAAGGAGAGTTTCGCCGGCTTTTGTCTGCTGCTTGTCCTGGGAATCACGCAGACTGTCGCCCAGCACAGAGATCTGTTTTACCATTGTTTCGCTCTGTCTTACAGTCTGGTCCATTAAAAGCTTGTTCTGGTTTGCGTTATTCTGACTGAGAAATTCGATTTGCTTTTTCAGTTCCTCAATCTCCTGATTATCACGTCCTGCGCCTGTATTGCCGGACTTTATCAATAAAACAACAAGCAATACAACAATCACAGCGCAGCATATTAAAATTGCAATATCCATAAATTCTCCTTTTCTTATTATTAAAGTTTCAGTATAATATAGTAAACGAAAAAATTTTTTTCGTTTACTATTAGCCGATATGCACGGAGCTTACGAAGTAAGCGGATGTGCAAGGCAATAAAATAATTTATTATAGTGAACGCAAAATTATTTTTTGCGTTCACTATAATTATACATTATCAGTAATAAAAAATCAAATACTATTTTCTGAAATTGAACCGGTATTCCGAGGGCGTTTCAGCGTTATGCTTTTTAAAAATACGGCTGAAATAATTGCTGTCATTATAACCGCAGCGTGAGGCGATTTCCGCTATCGGCAGACTGCTTGTTTTAAGAAGCTCACGGGCTTTCTGCATACGCAGATTTGTTATGTAGTCAATGGGTATACAGCCGAGAGTTTCTTTAAAAAGCCGTATGAACTGACGCTCTGAATAGTTGGAAAGCCTGGCAAGACCGGAAACTGAGATCGGTTCTGCATAGTTTTTTTCAATATATGCAATTGCCTCAGCAAGTTTGATGATTCCGGTTTCATCGGTGATTTTTTCAACATTATAAAGCCGTGACAGCACAACAGCTAAATTTAAAAAATCAGATTTCACCATGGTTTTCCAGCCGGTCTGTTTTTCCGTGTATTCCCTGTACAGCTTTTCTATAAGATGGTTTATCTGAATGAATGCATTGAAATCCAGCTTCAGACGGCTTGCAAAATGCTTTGTCCTGGAACAGTGCGGCTCAAGGAAAAAAAGTGCCTGAAATCCGGCAGATTCGGCTATATCAAGTTCGGGGGTTATGAAAAACATCGGGTCAAACATTATGTTGCATATACGGAAATCCTTTACATTAGTATAGCCGTGTACGGTTTCATCGCTTATAACAAAGACGTCGCCCTTGCTGATACGGTAATTTTCATTGTCAACTATATGTTCTGCACTTCCGCTTAAGACGATAACAAGCTCTGAAAAATTTTCGTGGCTGTGCATATAAAGGTCTTCCTTATGCTCGCCGTACTGGATAAAAAACGGAAAGCTTTCGTCAGAAGTGAAAATATTCAAAGGCAGCTTTATCATTTTTTCCTCCTCTCCGGTATTTGTCAGTTATGTGCTGTCAATTGTCGAAATAGTTCTTTAAATTCAGAAAAAAATATGCTATACTTAAAGTATAGCATATCAGAAACAATAACACAAGGAGAAGTTTTATGCCAAATCCATTTTTACCTTTATGGGAGTATATCCCCGACGGTGAACCTCGTGTGTTCGGCGACAGGGTTTATCTTTACGGCTCTCATGACAGAGCGTCATCAGAGCAGTTCTGTGATTTTAAATTAAAAGTATGGTCTGCATCGGTTTCAGATTTAAACAGCTGGCAGTGCCACGGCGACAGCTTTCACACAAGAAAAGATACCGACCACGAAGCTGATACCAACTGGACAGACAGGGAACTTTATGCCCCCGACGTTGTATGCAGGGACGGTAAATACTATCTGTATTCATATATTCTGGCGTCAAAAGGCTGTGTGAGCGTAAGCGACAGACCGGAAGGACCGTTTAAACTGCTCAGCACCTATGTGTATGACGAGGCGGACGCCGGAGATGACGGCATATTCAACGACGCCGGAGTACTTGTTGATGATGACGGCAGAGTTTATATTTATTACGGCTTTGAAAAATCCCATTTCGGTGAGCTGAATCCGGAAAATATGTATGAGATAAAAAAAGGCTCATACAAAGAGGATATGATTCCATGCGGCGACGGCAAGACCGATTTCTTTGAGGCAAGCTCACCCAGAAAAATCAACGGTAAATATTATCTGATATATTCGCCCAAAAACGGCGGCTGCCTTGACTATGCCGTTTCTGACAGTCCGTCGGGGCCTTTTGAACACAAGGGTACTATCATCAATAACAGCATTGATTATCCCGGCGGAAACAATCACGGTTCAGTGTGCAATATAAACGGTCAGTGGTATATTTTCTACCACCGCATGACCAACGGTACTATCATGTCAAGGTGTGCCTGTGCGGAGAAAATAGAGATACTTCCGGACGGTACTATTCCGGAGGTTGAAATGACTTCTCTGGGCTTTGAGGAGTCGCTGAACCCTTACACGATTACGCCGGCTGAAATTGCCTGTGTGCTTAAAGGCGGCTGTTTTATTACGCAAAAGGATACGTTCACAAGGGTAGTCACCGGAATAAAAAACGGCAGTATTATCGGTTACAAATATTTCGATTTCGGAGAGGATTTTTCAAGCAAAACTATGGAGTTTTCCGCAAAGGTTACCGGAGCAGGCTGTCAGGGGCAGATTCATATTGTTATTGATGATTATGAAAACGGTGAGGAAATCGGCGTCTGTGATATCGGCACTCATGACGGAGTGTATCATGCCCGTGTGAAAAATGTGACCGGCAGACACAGCGTTTTTCTGAAAGTGAATCATGTCTATAACGGCTGGTTTGCTCATGCGTTTAATGAGCGGAATATATTTGACCTTGAATCTTTTGTTTTTACTAAATAAACTGAACGCCGCACTGATTTGTGCGGCATTTGTTTAATATTCAATCCCTTTTCTTGAACTGACACCTTTTTCAAACGGGTGTTTAACAGCCTTTATCTCGCTTACATAGTCGGCGCAGTCAATAAAAATCTGCTCCGGGGCATGTCCGGTCATGACTATTTCCGCTTGCGGTTCGCCGGAAATAAGGGAAATAACTGCATTCCTGTCAATGAGATTCAAGTTATATGCGTCAGCAATCTCGTCCAGTATCAGCATATCAACCTTGCCGCTGTTCACCAGTTCCGCCGCCGCTTTCAGATTGCTGTTGTGGCAGTTTGTTATCTCCGCTTTGTCCTTTTCCGTCATTTTAAAGGAAAAGCCGTAATTTCTGTCACACCTGCTTACAGTCACATTTTCAAGACGTTCAAGAGAATGCAGTTCACCTGTGTCAGTACCCTTTAAAAACTGAACAATATGAACTCTCATGCCGCTGCCGGACGCTCTCAGAGCAAGTCCCAAAGCGGCTGTTGTTTTGCCTTTTCCGGTTCCGTAGTAGAGGTGTTTCAGAAACATAATTTCTCCTTAGTGTTCAAGCAGTATCCTCTCGTCGCAGTATTCGCATTCAAGAGTATCACCGTTTCCTGTAAAGGACTTTGGAAGATAATCTTCAATATTTGTAATGCACTTGGGGTTCTGACATTTTACCTTGTGTCTGACAGTTCCGTTCAAAAGTCTTGTAGGTGTATCGCTTTCAAGGAGCGTCATGATAAGAGCCATTCTTATATACATGCCGTACTTTGCCTGCTTGAAATATACGGCTCTTTCGTCCTCGTCAACGTCATTTGCGATTTCGTCAACTCTCGGCATAGGGTGCATGACAATCATGTCTTTTCTTGCCTTTTTCATCTTCTTTTTGTCAAGGACGTATGTATCCTTTTCGGCAAGATACTCTTCCTCGCTTGCAAAACGCTCACGCTGTATTCTTGTCATGTAAAGCATATCAAGGTCGTTTATCACCTCGTCAAGAGAGGAAACCTCGGTGTATCTGCTGCCGCTTGCGGTTATGATGTCCTTGACGTAGGACGGCAGACGCAGATTAGGAGTGGAAACAAGCACAAAGGTGTTTCCGGAATATGCGGAAAGCGCCTTGCAGAGAGAGTGTACCGTTCTGCCGTTGACAAGGTCGCCGCAAAGACCGATGTTCAGATTGTCAAGACGTCCCTTTTCCTCGTGGAGAGTTAGCAGGTCTGTAAGAGTCTGAGTGGGGTGGAGATGTCCGCCGTCACCGGCGTTTACAACGGAGCAGTCGGCAGTAAGCGCCGCCGCCTTTGCCGCACCCGGCTGCGGGTGACGGATTATAAGAATGTCGGAATAACTGCTGACGATTTTTGTGGTATCTTTAAGGTTTTCACCCTTTGCAACGGACGATGACGACGGATTGTCAAAGCCGATTATGTTTCCCCCCAGACGTATCATTGCCGACTGGAATGACATCTGCGTTCTTGTGGACGGTTCATAGAAAAGCGTTGCCATTATCTTTCCGTCACAGGCATGAGTGTAGCGCTGAGGGTGCAGTCTTATATCATGCCCCAGTTCTATCAGTTTATTCCACCATGAAACCGGATAATCGTTTAAATCTATTAAATGAGGGTACTGCGAAATCATTTTTACCTCCTTGAATTTCGGCTCTTAAAGCAGCGAAGAACCGTTTACAATCATTTTAAACTGAACTCCCAGATATGAACACGCACGCTTGCACAGCAGCATTCTGTTTAGGAATATTTCAAAGTATTCAATGACCGGAGAAATTTCCGTATCAATTTTCAGATTCAGTATAATAGAACTTTTATCTTCGCTGAAATAAAGCTCTGATTTTTCAACTGCGTAGTTCACACGGTCGTGTATATCGAATGTCAGAAAATCGTTGTTTCTGACTCTGCTGCGGCGCACGTCTGCCTTGTCTGCGATAATAAGCGCCGCTGAAATTGCGTCGACCGGCTGTGCTGTGGACTCGTCATGGTTGCCGATAGCGGAAATGATGGAGCATATCTCGTCTGCCGGCATACTCAGATTGTCAAGCAGTCGGAAAGCCATGACAGCGCCGCTCTGGGCGTGGTCAATCCTGTTTATGACGTTTCCGATATCGTGCATGATACCGGCAATTCTTGCAAGTTCAACCTGCCTTTCGTCATAGCCTAACTCGGTTAATATCATGCTTGCATTCTGTGCCACGATTTCAACGTGTGCAAAGGAATGTTCAGTATATCCCTGAGCCTCCAGCGCACGGTCGGCACGGCGGATATATTCGATTATGTCGGGATTCTGTTTTATATATTTGTACGTTACAATACTTGCCATTAAGTTTAACCTTTCGTTATTTTACAAATTCACTGCCCTCAAAGTAAACGCCGTACCACACAAGGAAAATGAACACAGTCCATATCTTACGGCTGTTATCGGCTTTGCCGGCTTTGTGGTCGTCAAGCAGCTTGACCAGCATATCACAGTTGAAGAACTGCTGTGCCACATTTCCTGTAAACTTATCCTTTACAATATTGTAGTATTTATCCTCTTTGAGCCATACACGGATAGGTACAGGGAATCCAAGCTTTTTCTTTGCGGCAGTCTTTGCCGTCTGAGGAGGAGTATCCTTTTTAGCGGCAAGTCGCATTGCATACTTTGTGATATACTTTGTATGCTCGTCGGTTGTTTCCTTGTGAGTTACACGGTATTTTCTCGGAATCTTTTCAGCTACCGCCATTACCTCTTTATCAAGGAACGGTACACGCAGTTCAAGAGAATTTGCCATGCTCATTTTGTCTGCTTTAAGGAGAATATCTCCTGTCATCCACATATGCAGGTCGAGATACTGCATTTTTGTTACGTCATCCTTATCCTTTACCTTGTCATAGAAAGGCTTTGTGAGAACCTGCGGGTCGGGAGCGTCAGTCTTGATTTTAAGCAGTTTTTTTCTTTCTTCCGGAGTGAACATATAAGCGTTGCCGATAAAGCGTTCTTCAAGGTCTTTACCCTTTCTGATAAAGAAGTTCACACCTCTGTGCGCCGGCAGCTTTCCTGCGATTTTGCCTACACCACGTTTGATTCCACGGGGCAGCTTGTCATAGAATGTTCCGTCCGGTTCGCTGTATACGTTATATCCGCCGAAAATCTCGTCTGCGCCCTCTCCGGAGAGAACAACTTTAAGTTTCTGCGACGCAAGATTGCAGACAAAGTAAAGCGCAACTGCGGCAGGGTCGGCAAGAGGTTCGTCCATGTGATACTGTATCTTTTCAAGACTGCCCCAGTATTCCTCCGGAGTTATTACCTTGCTTGTATTCTCCTTGCCGATAGCCTTTGAGAAGTCCTTTGCCCAGCCGATTTCGTTGTACTTTTCATCATTTCCGAATCCTACGGTAAAGGTCTTGTCAACGTCTGCAACTGCGGCAACATAGCTTGAGTCAACGCCGCTTGAAAGAAAGCTGCCGACTTCAACGTCTGCGATTTTGTGTGCCTCAACAGAATCGTGGAAAATATCAGAAATTTTGTTTACCCATGTGTCAAGGTCAGGCTTTTCGTCAGCGTCAAACTTTATTTCCCAGTAACGTTCGATTTTAAGATCGCCGTTTTTATATGTGAAGCAGTGTGCGGCAGGAAGCTTGAAAACATTTTTGAAGAAACATTCAGCCTGTGCTGAGTACTGGAATGTCAGATAGCTTTCAAGGGCGGCTGTGTTCAGTTCCTTTTTGAAATGTGGGTGCGGCAGAAAGCTTTTGATCTCAGAGCCGAATAAAAAGCTTTCTCCGGAGAAAGAATAGTAAAGCGGTTTGATTCCGAAGAAGTCACGGGCGCCGAAAAGCTCCTGTGTGTTTTTGTCCCAGATAACAAAAGCAAACATTCCTCTGAGCATATTCAAGAGGTCCTTGCCGTATTCCTCATAGCCGTGGAGCAGGACTTCTGAATCAGTCTTTGTTTTGAAAGTATGACCGGCTGCAACAAGCTTTTCACGGATACTCTGGAAGTTATATATCTCTCCGTTAAAAAGCAGTACCTTTGAGCCGTCCTCGTTTAAAATAGGCTGGTCGCCCTGGGCAAGGTCTATGATACTCAGACGTCTGAATCCGAGAGCGATGCCCTCGTCGATATAAGTCCCTCCGGAATCCGGACCTCTGTGAATAATTTTGTTCATCATGTTTTCCAATACCTGATTGGAATTATTTATATGATTTGTAAATCCGACAAATCCACACATACTTGATTTCCTCCAAATACTTTCTTTTTGGCGCATGATTATTTACAGGCAAATGCGCAGCTCACTTTATATATTATACTATATGTTGCGGAGGTTTGCAATAATTATAGAATTAATTTGACAAAAACTATTGCAAAAATTTCTTAGTTGGGTTATAATTATTTTATGGATTATTATAGAGAAAAAAAGAGAATCCTGTCAAATGAACAATTGAAAATTTTCTTGCTGTCTTTTACTTTTTGACAGCCTTTAATATTTATTCATCGGGAGGCATAAACAGATATGTCCGGGAGAGGTTTTGAGGCATATTCTTACAGCAGCAGAAAGAAAGACAGACCTGTTATCAGATTCAGAATAAAGGCTGCGCTTTTTATCGTATTTGTCGTTTTTATCCTTTGTTTTATTATTTATATGACAGAGGCAAATATAAATTCTAAAAAAATTAATTCCGCAGGATTTTCAGCGGACAGCTCCGTGCTTTTGTCCTCGCAGGAGGCAACAGAGCCGGAAAATTCTGAAAAGGAAGAAAAAAGTATTATTAATCCGATTTCTGCGTCGGAGCCGCTTTCAGAAACATATTTCGGAAAATGTGTTTTTGTGGGTGACTCGATTTCTGTGGGACTTGCAGATTTCCAGCTTGTACCCGTTAAAAATGTTTTTGCCGAGCTTGGCATGAACATTGAAAAAATCAATACTGAAACAATGAAAACTGCATACGGCGACGTAACAGCTATTGAGGCACTCAAAGAGGCGAAACCTGAAAATATATATATTATGCTTGGCAGCAACGGCATTGCATGGCTTTCCACAGGTGATATGATAGAATGCTATTCTCAGTTTGTGGACGAGATAAAAAAAGAACTGCCGGATTCAAAAATATATATACTTTCAATTCCTCCGGTCACTGCTGAGAGAGAGACCGCCGAGGACGAACCTATACTCAATTCGGACATAGACAAATACAATTCCGAATTGCTTAAAATGGCTGACGAGAAGAAAATATATTATGTGGACATCAATACCGCCTTAAAGGGAAATGACGGAAAATTCCCGTCGGATATGGCAGAAAAGGACGGTATGCACTTTGTTAAAACTACCTATACTGTTATGCTTGACTATATTTTGTCGCACACTGTAGAGTAGGTTTTTAAAATAAAAGATCAGAAGGGAACATGAGAAATTATGAGGAAAAGGGTTATTTTGCCGGCAGTTATCCTGATTGCGTCTGTCTTTTCGCTTTCGGGATGCGGAAAAGAATCTGAAAAGGCAGAGGCGTCAAAGCCACTGAAGGAAATTACGGCGGATATTATGAACTGCGGAGTTGAATTTCCGGAAATGGTTGAGGTCGCTGAAGATAACTTTCAGATCAAGTACAGTCTGACAGCGGAGGATTACGAGGAATTTTCTCTCTGGTGGGCAGGCTCAGGCGCTGATGCTGATGAGGTATGCATCATAAAGGCAAAGGATTCCGGCAAGGTGAAAGACGCCGTTTCGGAAAGGCTTGACGGACAGAAAGATGTGTTCAAGGATTACGTCCCGGAACAGTATGACAAGCTTTGCAAGTCAGAAGTAAAGACAAAAGGGGATTATGTTTACTGGCTCTGCACAAATGACAATGATAAAGCCGAAAAGGCTCTGACAGATGATTTTACTTAATGAAACTTTGTTTTTTAAGTACATATACGGGTGTGTTCAGTGAACATACCCGATTTTATTAAAGAGATTATATGTGTATTCTGGAAGGTGACTATAAATTTGAAAAATAAAATTGTTTCTCTTATGGCGGCAGGAATTGTTGCTGTATCGACTGTACTGACTGTCGGCTGCGAACAGCAGAAGCCGGAGGGCGCAAACTATTCCTTTGACTGCGCTTTGCCGGGAAATCCGGAAAGCCTTGACCCGCAGTTTACGTCAGACGAAAATTCCATGACTGTAATAGGCAATCTGTTTACCGGACTTATGAAAACTGATGACACCGGCAAGCTTGAAAATGCAGTTGCAAAGGATTATACCATTTCTGCTGACGGACTGAAATATACTTTTACTCTGCGGACAGACTGCTACTGGTTTTTTGATGCTGACGAGGACGAAGAAACAGACGATAACGAGCTGACGCCTGTTACGGCACATGATTTTGAATTTGCGTTCAAAAGGATTTTCAATCCGGAAACCTGTTCTCCTCACAAGGAAAAATACGAGTGTCTGAAAAATGCAGGTGACATAATAAGCGGCAGCGCTGATTACACGGAACTGGGTGTTAAGGCGTTAAGCGATACTGAGCTTGTGTTTGAACTTGAATATCCGAATGTGGAATTTTTAAATGCTCTGACATTTACTGCGGCAATGCCCTGCAATGAGCAGTTTTTCTATGACACAAAGGGCAGATACGGGCTTGATGACAAGTCGGTGGCTTCAAACGGAGCGTTTTTTATAAGGCAGTGGTTTTATGACCCTTATGGTCATGACAATTTTATTTATATGGCAAGAAACGATAAAAATGACGATTTCGACAGGACATACCCGTCATTTCTGAATTTTTATATCAAGGAATCCCGTGAAGAATCTGCTGCAAGCTTTGATGAGGGTACGTCTGATGTCCTGCTGACTTTTGAGTATGACAAGAAAAAGTATGACGGTAATGTTGTAAACAGTTATTATAATTATACTTTCGGTATAATAATTAATCCGGATAATGAGCAGTATTCAAATGCAAATATCAGAAAAGCCCTTGCCTACGGTATAGACAAGGCGTCCTTTGACGAGGAACTGCCGGAGGATATGACTGCTGCATACGGAATTATACCGCCCGGAATATCTTTCTTAAACAAAAGCTACCGTGAAGTCAATGCGGACAAGGCTGCTGCGATTTCCAGTTCTGACGGTGAACTGATTGAATACAGTCCGGAAAAGGCGCTTGCATACTACGAGGCAGGAATGAACGGAATGAATCTCCAGTCACTGGAAAATATTAAAATACTTGTGCCGGAAAATTATATGGATACTGAGTATCTCCACCTTGTGACGCAGAACTGGCAGACGCTTTTCGGTTTCTATATTGGAATAGAGGAAGTGCCTGCTGACGAGTTTCAGCAGAGAATCGCAGACGGCGAATATACTATGGCTGTTTACCCGCTGTCCGGCGATTATAACAGTCCGCTTTCTGTGCTTGAAAAATTTGAAAAGCAAAACAATAATTTCGGCTATTCAAGCTCGGAACTGCAGGGCGTTGTTGATGAGATAAAAAAGCTTGGAAATTATAATGACGGAGTGGAGTTATACAGCAAAGCTGAAAATATCATTCTGAATGATTTTGAATTTATTCCGGTTTTCTACAAAAAGGAATTTGAAGTTCTTGGCGGAGGAAACCACGACATTATCTATGACCCATTTACAAAGCAGCTTAATTTCAGATATGCGAAATATTATGAATAAAATGACTAAAACCGTTTTCTCGGATGTGAGAAAACGGTTTTGTGATAATGCACATTTTTGAATGCGAATCAAAAGCTGATAAAGTAAAAATAGACAAATCTTTTGTTTTTGATAAAAAGCTGTTGACATTTTTCTGAAATGGTGGTATAATTATTATCGTTGATTGGGAATATTGATAATTAATATGCAGGTGTAGTTCAATGGTAGAATTCCAGCCTTCCAAGCTGGCTACGTGGGTTCGATTCCCATCACCTGCTCCAGATGCGCCTTTAACTCAGCTGGATAGAGTAACTGCCTTCTAAGCAGTAAGCCATTGGTTCGAGTCCAATAAGGCGCGCCAAATACTACGTCCCTTATTAGGGACGTATATTATTTCCTATGGTGGGTGTAGCTCAGTTGGTTAGAGCGTCGGATTGTGGTCCCGAAGGTCGTGGGTTCGACCCCCATCTCCCACCCCACATTTTGCCTGAAATTCTTTGAATTTCAGGCTTTTTATTTTTTGGAGGAGTTTATGGATAACAAGTCTGCTTTTAATGTGAGTGATTATGATAAGAAAGTCCGCAGCGTGATACCTTTCTATGACGATATACATGACCAGATAATCTGCCTTGCCAATGCTTATTTTTCAGATAAACCTATTGATTTTCTTGATACCGGCTGCGGCACAGGCACATTTGCAAAAATTGCCCTTGACAAGCTGAATATACGGACTGCGGTACTCTGCGACCCGTCAGAAAAAATGCTTGCTGACGCTGAAAAAAAACTTGAGTGCTCTGACTGTCAGTTTATACTTCGGGGTTCGGAGAAAATAAACGACTGCGAAAAATATGACCTGATAACAGCAGTTCAGTCGCACCACTATTTCAGCCGTGAGCAGAGAGAAAAGGCGGTATCAAACTGTTATCGTGCGCTGAAAAAGGGCGGTTTGTTTATCAGTTTTGAAAATACAGCTCCTTTTACCGATACCGGAAAACAGCTGCTTTTAAGCCGAATGGAGCAGTACGGCAGGGAACAGGGCAGAAGCGAAGATGAGATAAAGGGACATTCCGGACGCTATGGCAAGGAATTTTTCCCCATTAACCCGTCAGAGCATCTTGAACTTCTGAGAAATACCGGTTTTAATACTGCTGAAATATTCTGGCTTTCTTATTTGCAGATGGGTATGTATGCAATAAAATAAGCACCGCTTAAAGAGTGGCGCTTATAAAGAAGTTTTAATGATTTGAATGAAAGGCTGCGTAGAATAGCTTACGCAGCCTTTCTCTTTTTGGTATATTTATATTATACCATATTTTCTGACAAAAGGGGAGCAGTTCATTATGTCAGCGGTATTTATTTACTGCTTTAAGCAAACAGTTCTCCTGCTGTATCCTTATAATACTCCGCCTGGGCAGACCATAGTTCTGAATAGTGACCGCCTGCCGAAACAAGCATATCGTGACTTCCACGCTCCACGATTTCGCCATTATCCATTACCGTAATTTCATCGCAGAACCGACAGCTGGAAAGCCGGTGCGAAATGTAGATAGCTGTCCTTGTACCTACAATCCCGTTGAACTTCGTGTAAATATCGTGTTCGGATATCGGATCAAGTGCGGCGGTAGGCTCGTCAAGCACGATAAACGGCGAACCCTTATAAATCGCCCTCGCAAGACATAACTTCTGTGCTTCACCGCCGGATATTTCCACCCCATGCTCGTCAAAATCCTTGTACAGATAGGTGTTTATGCCGTCGGGCATACTGTCCAGCCTTTCGGACAATCCGCTCCTGCGGACGCAGTCCTCCACTATCGCCGAATCGTATTCTGTACTTGCCGCCACATTCTCCGCAATACTGAATGAAAACAGACTGCTGTCCTGAAAGACCACCGAGAACAGTGCCATGTATTCTTTATAATCGTACTTGCGGATATCAATTCCGTTGAGCGTGATTTCTCCCTTTGTCGGGTCATAGAGCCTGCAAAGTAGCTTGACAAGGGTTGATTTGCCGCAGCCGTTTCGCCCCACAAGTGCCATTTTCTCACCGATACGCCATTTCAGATTCACATCACGCAGGACATACTGCTCTGTGTTCGGATATTTGAACCATACATGACGAAACTCAAATTCGTATTCGTTGTCATTTCGCTTTTCGGTGGGGATAGTGCCCTTGTACTTCTCATCGGGTATGTCAAGAAAGTCAAAATATTTCCTGCAGAATGTTGGCGTTATTTTCAGCAGTCCGTACCCGTCGGATATTTCCGAAACACCTGCCGAAATGTTTTCAAAATACAACGCAAAAGCAATAACCTCGCCCGGTGTTAACATTCCGCTTGCCGCCCTCATTACTGCAAAGCCATACATCAGCACCTTTGTCAAAATATTCATGATCTGAAAAATGAAATTCGGCAGCATAGCCTTTTTGTAACCCCTGAACCAACCGTCATGAATTATTTTCTGTGCCTTGTCAAGCTCTTTCCCGATAAGACTTTTCTGTGAGTACATTCTTATCTCTTTTCCGTTTCGGTAATTGTTCAGCACATACTGATTAAAAAATGAGTCAGCACGGCCAGCAGATATAACATTGTTGTCGTTGTGTATTTCCTCAAAGCCGAGTATTGCTTTCGGATTTATCACCAGCGATTTTATCAGCTCCAGCACTGCCGTTATGACCGCCACTGCAACAAATCCCCATACAGATTGTATAAAGCCGTCAAAGCCTGAGGTTGCCGTGGGGCTTCTGAAAGCTGTCGGGATAATAAGAATAATGCCCGTTATTACCATAAAAAGTCCGCCGATAGTGCGCATAAAATAGTTGCATAATGCGCTGATACCTGCGTTATTATTATTCAGCTGACGCTGTGCGTTCACAAATTGATTCTGTGTGTCTGTGTTTTCAAGGTGAACATAATCCATTGTCATAACCTTTTGCCAGAGGTTCTTTTTCATGTTTGACTGCTCTGCAAAGGTATGAGAGTTCCTGCGCCTGAGCAGAAATCTCTTTATTACGGAAAGCGCCGCCTGAATTCCCACAACGATAGCTGCATATAACAGCAGGGTTTCAACAGGTTTTGCCTGCGCTATTCCGTCAATGACAAGTGCAGACAGGTAAATTGATATAAATTCTCCCGAAAGGTCAACGCAGTATGCTATCGTATCTCTTGCGATAATGCCCTTGTCTGCGTCATTTACAGCTTTCAGCGTGCGCTTTATTATCTCACGCTTTTCTTTGGCACTCAGCTTTGTTTCTTTATTCTCACTCATCCGTATGCACCTCCTTATGTCTGTAATATGAGCTTTGAAGCTCAAACAACTCGGCGTACTTTCCGCCCTGCTCCATAAGCTCGGCGTGTGTACCTTCTTCGGCGATTGCGCCGTTTTCTATCATTATTATCCTGTCGCAGAATCGTGTGGAGGCAAGTCTGTGTGAAATGAACACACTTGACTTGCCTTTTGAAAAATCAGCATAATTAAGATACATTTCCTGTTCTGCAATAGGGTCAAGCGCCGCCGTAGGCTCGTCAAGAAGCAAAACAGACGCGTTTTTATACAGCGCCCTTGCCAGAGCAAGCTTTTGTGTTTGTCCGCCGGAGAATTCTGTTGCATTTTCGTAAACTGATTTCACAAGACGAGTGTTTTCCTTTTCGGGGAGGCTCTTAACCTTATCGTAGATACCTGCCTTTTTCAGACAGTCATATACCCTGTCCATATCAATATTGTCAATATCCGACCCTGCGACATTTTCTGCGACAGTAACAGGTAACACAGAAATATCCTGAAATACCGCACCGAAAAGACTGAAATATTCATCTCTGTTATAGCTGTTCACAGGCTTGCCGTTCAGAAATATCTCGCCCTCCGTTGGGTCATAAAGTCCCGACATAAGCTTTATCAGTGTTGTTTTTCCTGCACCGTTAAGTCCCACCAGCGCAAGCTTTTCACCCTTGTGCAAAGTGAAAGTGATATTCCGTATCGTTGCTTTTTCAGCGCCGCTGTATTTATAGCTTACGTTTCTGAACTCTATTTCACATTCACCCGATGGCAGCTTTTCGCCCTTGCCACGATTGGTTTTGTCTTTTATATCGAGATATTCTCTGGCGTATGAGATATTGTTGGACAGCCAGTTGAATCCCGAATATTTATCAAAAACATCCCTTACGGAAGAACTGAATGCATATATGGAATTGAAATAAAGCACAAAATCTCCCGCACCAATATTGCCTTTCACTACCATATAAATCACATAGGCGTATGCGGCGAAATTTGACAAATATATCATAAGCACACGGGCAAGGTCGTGTCTGAATGACCATTCGTCCTGCTGTTCATACCAGTCAAGTCGGTTGTCGAACGACCTTTTAAATATCTTCGTGAACCATTTGTGCATACCGTAAACACGAACATCCTTTGCGGTCGCAAAATTACTGCCTGCGCTATGGATATAGTCAAGCTCCCGGTCATATTTCTGCCAGTTGTCCGCCATATTCCATATCCACATCATTTTATGCCGTTCGATGTAATAACCCGCAACCGCAGGTACACCGACAATAAGCAGCATAACCGGGTCAAGCATCGACAGGATTGAACCGTATGCTATGACCACAAGTACCGACCTCAAAAAGTAGTGTATTGTGTTTACAGTCTGATATGTGATATAATCTGAGCCTGTTTCAGCCTTTTTCAAAGCGTCATTTTTATTACAGCTTTCGTTGTTTTCGTAATCCGTCGACATGTTTTTATGGATAATTTTGCGCTTCATATGGCAAAGAAATTTATAGCATGCCACATATCCGTTATAATCCGCTGCTTCGTTCCATATGTATTTAGTCATTCGTTCGCCTGCTATAAGCAGCAGGCATATCACCGCAAGTCTAAGTCTCGCCGAAGTACCCAGCGCAAGCTCAACAACATACTTGCTTGTAAACGTTCCGAACAGCGAATTTGCCGCATAAGCCACCACATTTCCCATAAAAAGCAGAACAAATGCAAAGGGCTGACTTTTCCAGAGCTCCGCAAGAATATACCGCATATTCTCCCACGTCTTGTACTTTATCTTCGCCTGCTCAGCATCGTATTTCGCCCATGCCGATTTCTTTTTTTCTCTGGTGTATTTCGCTATTTTAACTCTTCTCACCGCTTTCGCCTCCGACTTTCAGTATAGCATAAAAATGACCGCTCGTGTTGATTTTGGAACGAACGGTCAAAATACGGAACGAACGGCAAGTTTAATTAACAATGTACAAAGAACAATTAACAATGAACAATTATTATTGCTTTGCGTTTCGTATGATTACGATCAGGAGTTTTATCAATTCTGAACAATCTGTGTGAATACTTTTAAACTGCTGTTCTGTAATGAACTCTGTATCTCTGAGCAGTTCCAGCCAATATTCAGTTTCGGCTGCCTCTTTCAAAGCTATATTCATTTGGCATAACCGAACAGGAATTGCTCGGCGGAGTTGTATTCGACTATGACTATACGGCTATTCCATTCGGTCAGCATATTTTTCAGAGCACTGATTTGTCTGTTATCATCATCGCATATTGCTATTGTCAGCATCTGTACTCACTTCCATAAAGCGTTCGTTGTTTTTTCAATTATATCAGATAGAAGTGAAAAAGTCAATTGACAGAAAAGCAGGAGGGCCTTTCTGCATGTTTTAGTGAAAACCTGCTATTTATACGAAAAACAGGCAGATACCTCATACGAAGTATCTGCCTGTTTAGTTTCATAGCCTGCTGTATAAGTCTTTCATATTAGAATCCGGAAAACTGATATATGAGTGGTGACCTGAGGGGCACTTAAGTTTTTTTGAAAAGTTGATTTCGTAACAATTCAGTGGATGCCCTCTCTTGCAGGACGCCAATTTTTTTCAGCTTCGCTGACATTTTCCCACACTGTGGGGAATCTTTCCCTTGCGTAGCAATTATCAGACAAAAAAATTCGTTGTCTGCGGAAGGCGGGCAGGGGCTATGGGCGTTTACTGAAATACCTCCGGCTTATTTTTCCAGGAACTCGGTAATTTCATTTTCTATTTCTTCAGAAACAGATTCATTATTTATTATTTTTTTGTTGAATTTACAAATCATTTCAATACTCTTTTCAATATTCCACTTAGGTTTCCAGTTAAAAACAGACTTGATTTTGCTGCAGTCAAGTTTAAGAAAATTTGCTTCATGAGGTGCATTATCTTCTGCAGTGCTTTTCCATTTTGCATCACAGCCCCATTTTCTGCAAAACAAACTTACGAGTTCACCTGTTGTTAAACAATCCGATTCTTCAGGACCTATATTATAAGAACCTGCAAAATTAATATTTTCATATTGCTTTTGAGCAATCATAAGGTATGCAGCAAGAGGTTCAAGAACGTGTTGATAAGGACGCACAGAATACGGATTTCTGACTTTTATGATGTCATGGTTTATGACACTTCTGATACAATCTGGTATAATTCTGTCTTTGGCATAATCCCCACCGCCTATAACATTACCTGCTCGTGCTGTTGAAACTGCGACTTTTTTAGCTAAAAAAAATGATTTGTTATAACTGTTAGTTACAAGTTCAGAACAGCTTTTACTGTTTGAATACGGGTCGAATCCATCAAGTGGATCATCTTCACGATATCCCCAACACCATTCGTTATTTTTGTAAACCTTATCTGTCGTGATATTAAGTATACTTTTAACTTCAGAAGTATTTCTTGCACATTCAAGAACATTTACAGTCCCCATTACATTTGTTTCATAAGTGTATAAGGGATTGATGTAACTTTCCCGCACAATCGGCTGTGCTGCAAGGTGAAAAATAATTTCAGGTTTAAAGCTGTCGAAAACTGATTTTAAAGATGTAAAATCTCTGATATCGCCGATAACACTATTCATTTTACTGCTTAGTCCTGAAATATTAAATAAACTTGGGTTAGTAGGAGGATCAAGTGCATACCCGGTTACATCAGCGCCGCTGTTTATAAGCATATGACAAAGCCAGGTCCCCTTGAATCCGCTATGACCTGTTACCAGAACACGCCTGCCTTTATAAAAATCTTTATCAAACATCAGTCCTCCCACACTTTCCATGGGGCACGATTGTTTTCCCACATATTTTCAAGCATATCTTTTTCACGCTTAGTATCCATGCACTGCCAGAATCCCTTATGCATATACGACATAAGTTCACCTTTTTCTATAAGCATTTCCATAGGGCGTTGTTCAAAAATCGTGTTATCATCCTCTAAATAATCAAATATTTCAGGTTCAAGCACCATATATCCTGCATTTATTATTGCGCCGTCATTACTGCTTTTTTCACGGAATGAACGGACTGAATTATCAAATGCTATATCAAGTATACCTTTTTGCTGCTGCTGAACAACAGCGGTAAGAGTAGCAATTTTGCCGTGAGATTTATGAAATTCAACAAGTTTGCTTATATCTACATCACATAAGCCATCACCATAAGTCATCATAAAGGGCTCATTTCCTATATACTTTTGAATACGCTTTATACGTCCGCCGGTCATGGTGCTATTGCCGGTATCAACAACTGTAACCTTCCATGGTTCGCATGTATGGTTATGAATTGTCATTTCATTAGTACCGTTTGTGAAATCGTATGTAATATCACTGGCAATAAGAAAATAGTCAGCAAACCATTTTTTTATGATATGCTGTTTATATCCGGCACACACAATAAATTCGTTATAGCCAAAATAAGAATATTCCTTCATTATATGCCATAAAACCGGCCATCCGCCAACCTCAATCATTGGCTTTGGCTTATATTGAGATTCCTCAGATATTCGTGTTCCAAGTCCTCCGGCTAATAATACAACCTTCATTATTATATCCTTCCGTTTGAATTAAGGAAGCAATGATTAAATCTGCAAGCAAGATGTGTGCCAAGCCGATAGGCGTGATTTAATCAGTGTTTCCTTAAGTATTTTATTTACCTGTACTATCAGACATTCGCTTTTGAAGTATCATAAAAAGAAATCTCACCCTGAACGGTTCCTGTTTTTTTAAAATTTATGAGGTAAGAGCCTTTTCAAATCTTTATATAATATTCTGGTCACGGGCAACAAATTCAATTATTGATTCTGCCATATAATCAATCATCTTATCTGTCATTCCGGGATATACGCCTATCCAAAATGTATTATTCATTATAAATTCAGTATTTTCAAGGCTTCCCACAACACGATAGCTGTCAGTACCCCTGATCTGATTAAAACATGGATGTTTGATTATATTTCCACTGAACAAAAGGCGTGTCTGAATATTTTTTTCTTCAAGATATTTTGTAAGTTTGTTTCTGCTTATTCTGCTTTCCGGTTTTACGGAAATTAAAAAACCAAACCATGATGGGACACTATTCTGAGCCGGTTCAGGTAATATAAGCTTATCATCTATACATTTAAGGGCATTATAAAGTCTTTCATGATTGTATATTCTGCGTTCTGTAAAGCCTGGAATTTTTTTCAGCTGTTCGCAGCCTATTGCAGCCTGCATTTCTGTAACTTTCAGATTATAACCGAAATGACTGTAGACATATTTATGATCATATCCAAATGGAAGTTCGCCATCCTGTCGGTTAAATCTTTGTCCGCAAAGATTATCCTGTCCTGAATTGCAGATACAGTCACGGCCCCAGTCACGATATGATAATATAAGTTTGTGTAAAACCGGATTATCAGTATATACACATCCTCCTTCTCCCATTGTCATGTGATGAGGAGGATAAAAACTGCTTGTACCAATATCGCCCCATGTACCGGTATATTTTGTAACACCGTCAAGTGTGTATGTAGTTCCAAGGGCATCACAGTTATCTTCAACAAGCCAGAGATTATGCTTATCACAAAATTCTTTAACTGCCTTTAAATCAAATGGATTTCCAAGTGTATGAGCAATCATGACAGCTTTTGTTTTCGGACTGAGTGCTTCTTCAAGCTTTGTTACATCAATATTGTATTGCGGAACTGTTACGTCAACAAAAACAGGAACTGCACCATATTGCAAAACAGGTGTTATTGTTGTCGGGAATCCACAAGCAACAGTTATGACTTCATCGCCTCTTTTAATCTGACGTTCTCCAAGTTCAGGTGCGGTAAGAACCATAAATGCCAGAAGATTAGCTGAAGAACCGCTGTTTACAAGATGTGCATACTTAGTGCCTATCCACTGTGAAAAATCCTTTTCAAATTGATTTGAAAATCTTCCGGTTGTAAGCCAGAAGTCAAGTACAGCATCAGTAAGTGCACACATTTCCTTTTCATCGAATACTCGTGACGCATAATTTATACGATCACCCGGTGTAAAATCCTTATCATTTTTCTTGAACTTGCTGTAATACTCAGCAACAAGAGCTTTAATCTCATCACGAGCCTGAACTTCATTTTTCCAATCAGCCATAATTTCACTCCGTTAAATTTTCGCTTTAAAATTTGATACAAATCTTATTGAAACATTATACAATGTAAAAATACGATTTTTT
Organism: Ruminococcus sp. UBA1394; assembly: GCA_002305725.1. GTDB lineage: Bacteria > Bacillota > Clostridia > Oscillospirales > Ruminococcaceae > Porcipelethomonas. Next base: position 40,350 of record DBQM01000037.1, read on the forward strand.
AATTTTTTTCAGTTAATACACCTGTAGTATTTATCGTCAGAATTTTATTTTTTTCAATAGTTTATAAAATGATTTGTCATAATATGTGCGTTTACAATAAATATATTTTTTCTGTAATTCCGTAATACAGAATATATCAGCTGATTTGAAGCAGAAAATAGTATAGAACCATTTTGAATCAGTTTTCATACTTGCCTTTTTTATAACCAAAACAGGCAAATACCTTTTAAAAGTATCTGCCTGTCATGTCCTCAGCACGCCATATCGGTCTTTCAACATAGTTCCTTTGAAAGCTTCTGTATGAGTGGTGACCTAAAGCGGTGCATTTTTTATGTATTTCTGCATATCCTCATAAGGAATTTCAACTTCAATAATACCTTTGCCGAATGAGGCGATTTCATAAGGACTAAAGGTGATTAAAAAACCGTTTTGCGTAAGATACCAGTTTGTTTCTTTGTCAATTCTTTTTTTGACCTGTTCTTTGTAATCCTCCCAAAGTCCGTATTCTTCCTCACGCTTTTCAAGTTCAGTAACTATATATTCCTCTGCAAAGGGTTTGAAATCTTCTGTAAAGATATCGTCAAATGCGAGTTCTTCTCCGGTTTTCAGAGAATAATTTTTAGAATAATCTGATGTGTATCCATGTGCGCCGAGTGTAAATACATATGTAAGATTATAAAAGCTTACGTAATTCTCACTGCAATATTTTACGCTTGTTTCCATATTCCATTCATATGGTGCCCAGCAGCCACCATTGGAAAGTCTGAGCTCATAATATTCCTGAAGATCTTCCTTATCAGCATGAATAGAATCACCGCTGAGATATAATTCCTTCTGGTCAAGATAATACTGATTTATTATGTCATCAACTTCTTGATTTCCGGTACTGATTTGAGGATAATCAACGTGGGATTTGAATAACACAGTCCCGTCGTCAGCGGTAATTTCGTTTTCTTCGTGAATAAATTCTATGTTGTCATATTCAACCGGAGGTTCTGTACTGCTTTCGGTTGGACTTTCGGTCGGGGATTCTGTCACAGTTTCAGTAATAGGTTCAGTTGTGAAAATTTCCGTTTCCACATAAGAAGAAACGGAAATTTCTTTATTTTCTGATTGTTTTTCCTCAGTCTTTGCACAACCGTTTAAAAGAAGTACGGCTGAGAGAAAGACAGTTATAGTTTTTATATTTTTCATTCGTTCTTTTCCTTTTTCATACGGCTGTAACTGTATGTCAGTGCAGAAATGTAAGCGCCGCCAAGAACGATGGTATACTTAACTTTTCGGGAAATACTGAGACTGCTTTCACGAGTCCAGCTGAAAATAAAGAGTATAAGCACAATCGGCGCACATATAAGGAGAAGAGTGAATATAGTTTTTCCGGAAAGCTTGTTCATAAACGCTTATTCCTCTTCCTTAACGTTCACTGATATTCCCAGTACATCAAGGCTTTCCTTGTCAACCGGTGACGGACATTCGCTCATAAGCTCGCTTGCGTTCTGAACCTTCGGGAATGCTGTTACATCTCTCAGGCTTTCAGCGCCCAGCATAACCATGGCAAGTCTGTCAAGACCGATACCAAGACCGCCGTGGGGAGGTGCGCCGTACTTGTAAGCCTCAACAAGAAATCCGAATTTAGCCTCGATTTCCTCGTCAGAAAGTCCAAGCGCCTGGAACATCTTCTGCTGTAACTCATAGTCGGTGATACGGATAGAACCGGAGGACAGCTCTGTGCCGTTGAGTACCAGGTCAAACGCCTTTGCAAAAACCTTTTCCGGTGCGCTGTCAAGGTACTGTATGCACTCGTCCTTTAGCATTGTGAACGGGTGGTGCATTGCCACATAGGACTGTGTGTCCTCGTCATATTCAAAGAACGGGAAGTCAGTTATCCACAGGAAATTGAACTTGTCTGCCGGAATTATGTCAAGTTTTTTTGCAACCTGAAGTCTGAGTGCACCTAAAACAGGGAGAGTAACCTTGTTCTTGTCAGCGATAATGAGCGCAGTATCGCCCTTTTCGCAGCCGATTCTGTCAAGGATAGCCTTTAATTCTTCCTCGCTGAAGAACTTTGCAAATGAGCATGACGGCTTTTCGTCCACCCATCTCACATAAGCAAGACCCTTAGCACCGATACCCCTTACCATTTCAGTAAGCTTGTCGATTTCCTTTCTTGTGAGGACTGATGCAGAATTTTTTGCAACAATTGCTCTTACACTTCCGCCGTTTTTAACAGCGTCAGCAAATACGCCGAATCCGCAGTCTGCAACCATGTCGGAAAAGTCCTGAATCTCCATGCCGAAACGTGTGTCAGGCTTGTCCGAGCCGTAGCGGTTCATAGCCTCTGTATAGCTTAAACGGGGCAGAGGAGTAGGGATTTCCATGTCAAGTACATTCTTGAAAAGATAGGAAATAAAGCCTTCGGTCATTGAGAGGATATCCTCAACGTCAACAAAGGACATTTCAAGGTCTATCTGTGTAAATTCCGGCTGTCTGTCGGCTCTTAAATCCTCGTCACGGAAACATCTTGCAAGCTGGATATACCTGTCCATTCCGGCAACCATAAGCAGCTGCTTGTAAATCTGCGGTGACTGTGGGAGTGCATAGAACTTGCCGTTGTGTACTCTCGACGGAATGAGATAATCTCTTGCACCCTCCGGCGTAGATTTCATCATCATCGGTGTTTCGATTTCTGTGAAGTCGTTTGCGTAGAAGTACTCACGGGCAGCCTTTGCGATTTTGTGGCGCATGATAAGGTTCTGCTGCAGGGGCTGACGTCTTAAATCAAGGTAACGGTATTTGAGCCTTAACTCCTCGTTTACCTTTGTTTCATTTGTGATTTCAAAAGGCGGAGTCTGCGCCTTTGCAAGTATTCTCAGGTCGGAAACGATAATTTCAATTTCGCCTGTTTTTATGTCCTTGTTGATACTTGCTCTCTTTGCGGTAACGCCCTTTGCCATAAGTACAAATTCACTTCTGCATGAGGACGCCTTTTCAAATATTGCCTTGTCAGTTGTATCGTTGAAAGCAAGCTGTACAATACCTGTTTTATCTCTCAGATCAATAAAGATGAGGTTGCCAAGGTCTCGGATTTTCTGAACAAATCCCCCGACTGTAACTTCAATACCTTCCTGTGTGACTTCTCCGCAGTAATGAGTGCGTTTAAGTCCGTTCATATTATCTGCCATATTTATCTCCATTCTGCCGCCAATTAAACCGGCAATTTATAGTGAAAGCAAAAAATAATTTTGCTTTCACTATAATTATTTATTTTATTGCCTTGCACATCCGCTTACTTCGTAAGCTCCGTGCATATCGGCTAATAGTAAACGAAAAAATATTTTTCGTTCACTATAATAAGATTAGCGTGAGTTGTCACGCTAATCATCAAATAACTTATTTAAGTACATCGCCGAACATATCATCAAGAGCAATACTCGAAAATGTATTTAACAGAGTATCGTCAAGCTTTATGTCAATCTGTTCGCCTGTTTTCATGTTTTTAAGCTTTGCAGTACCGGAACTTATCTCGTTATCACCCAGTACAATGGTAAATGCCGCACCGATTTTATCGGAATACTTCATCTGCGCTTTAAGACCTCTGCCTACTGTGTCAAACTCAACGTTGAAACCGCCGGAGCGAATCTCCTTTGCGATTTTCATAGCAGTCGGGACAGCGCTTTCGTCCATCGGGGCAATGTAAAGGGAACAGCCCAGGTCCTCGTCAAACTCTACGCCCTGGTTTTCCATTGTGAGAATAAGACGTTCCAGTCCCATAGCGAATCCCAGCGCCGGAGTGTCCTGTCCGCCAAGCTGCTTTATAAGACCGTCATAACGACCGCCGCCGCAGATAGTACCCTGTGCGCCGATATCGGTTGTCACAAACTCAAAGACAGTTTTTGTGTAATAGTCAAGACCTCTTACGATTTTTGGGTCAACAGTAAAGCTTAAGTCGAGATTAGTGAGGTATGACTGTAATTTCTGGAAGTGGTCAGAACATTCCTCGCAGAGAAAATCAAGGATAACTGGAGCGTCCTTTGCGATTTCAGAGCATATCGGACTTTTGCAGTCGAGAATACGCATAGGATTCTTTTCAAGTCTTGAAAGACAGGTATCGCAAAGCTGGTCTTTTTTATCCTCGAAATAAGCTTTCAGCGCCTTGTGGTATTCCGCACGGCATTTCGGACAGCCTATGGAATTTATTTTCAGTTCAACATTTTTTATACCCAGCTGTGAAATGATTGTGTGAGCAAGTAAAATTACGTCAGCGTCAGCAGATGGCAGCTTGCTTCCTGCCATTTCAACGCCGAACTGGTGAAACTCTCTCAGTCTGCCTGCCTGCGGTCTTTCGTGTCTGAAACAGGAAAGTATATAAAATGCCTTCTGAGGCAGTGCCTCGTTGAGCAGACCATTCTGGAGCATAGCTCTGATAGTTCCGGCTGTACCCTCCGGACGGAGCGTGAACTTTGTTTCCTTTGCAATAACTGAATACATTTCCTTCTGCACTACATCAGTTGTTTCGCCGACGGAACGCTGGAAAAGCTCAGTATTTTCAAATGTAGGGATCCTTATCTCGTGGAATCCGAACTCAGCCGCAGCGTCTCTTGCAGTTCTTTCAACGGTGTGCCATTTGCGGATATTTTTTCCTGTAACATCCTCAGTGCCGTTAGGTCTTTTTATATTCAGTGCCATAAAATTCTCCATTCGTATTCATAATAAGGGCAATAAGATAAGCCATACTGCCCGGTCAGGATTTCAATAATACCAACAAATCGTCCCTTTTGGGGACGATCGGATTTCAGTTTTATATGCGCGGATTGCCGATTTCACGCCAGTCAAGATCTCCTCGTTCAAGGGACATTATAAGCGCCTCGGCAGTTGCTATATTTGTTGCAACCGGAACGTTGTGAACGTCGCAGAGTCTTAAAAGGTTGATATCGTTAGGCTCGCTTGCCTTAGGGTTGATAGGGTCTCTGAAAAACAGCAGCACGTCAATTTCATTGCATGAAATTCTTGCGCCAATCTGCTGACCGCCGCCCTGTGCGCCGCTTAAATATCTTTGTATGTTAAGTCCTGTAGCCTCGCTTACATGCTTTCCGGTAGTACCGGTTGCGCAGAGGTTATATTTGGAAAGTATACCGCAGTATGCTATACAAAACTGAACCATAAGTTCTTTTTTTGAATCGTGAGCTATAATAGCTATTGTCATTGCTTTGTCCTTTCAGATAATAAGTTTTTTATTTTATCGTCAACGGAGCATTTTCTCCGCATATTCTTCTTACTATTGCCATAAAAGCGTTATAACCCGGAGAACCGTCAGAAATTCCTGCACTTTTTCCGTAAAAGAGGGTGAGTGCATTATCTTCGGGGACAACTCCGATAAGCTGTATTCCGCTTTTATCTATTACGGTATCAAGATTGTCTACGATTCCGTAATCAATGTATTTTTTATGTACTCTGTTGATTACAAGCCGCTGGTTATCGCAGCCGTACCTGTAAAATTCATCTGACAGACGTGAAACATCTCTGATACAAATATTATCGGGAGTTACAACGAAAAAAATTCTGTCAGCTTCCTTCAAAGCTCTGATTACCCTTTTATCAGCGCCTGCGCCGGTGTCAATAAGTACAAAATCATAAAGATTTTTCAGCTGTGAAACCGCTTCAGCAATTTTTTCACAGTCAAATTCTGCGGAAAAATCAGCCGGTGCGCAGATAATACTTAATCCCGGAACAGCCGGAATTTTATTTACACATTCTTTCAGTCTGCATCTTCCGGACATATAGTCTGAAATGTCAGATCTGACCTGACTGCTTATTCCGAAAAAAAGGTCAAGGCATCTGAAACCAAAATCAAGTTCCAGTATCACTACCGAAAATCCGGAATTTGCAAGAGCATTTCCGAGTCCGGCGCAGACAGTTGATTTACCTGTTCCGCCTTTTCCGGAGGTAACAGCAATAACTTCTGACATACTGTTGATTTCACCGCCTGTGTATAAGAGGAATTTTTTACATTTTTTCAATGATTCATTATATATTATACCATAAAATGCGAAAAAGTCAAAGTGATTTTCCATTCTGTTATTAAAATCGTGTAAAGTGAATGATTTAACGTGTTTATTGTTGGCTATTTTGACGAAACACATTTAAGACAGTAATTATGCGTTATTGACCAAAAAAGAGAACGCATTTGCGTCCTCTTTAATCTTCTTATTCTTCCTCAGTCGGATCAGTTTCTTCGGTCTGCGCTTCTGTTGCAGGCTGTGTTACAGGATTTCCGTTGCTGTCTGTTGTACTTTCAGTCGGTGACTGTAGGTAGTTTATCTTCACATTTGAGTAATCGTCATCGGAGAAATTTTTATAATATGCCTGGATGATACTGCGGATCATGTATTTTGAATATTCACCGCCCTCTATCATTCCGGCAAAGGCAATCTGCGGATCGTATGCCGGAGCGAATCCGATAAAGCAGCTGTCGGTTATATCGTCACCGTTTCGCCAGTTCTGCGGTGTACCTGTTTTGATAGCAACATCAAAGCCGAGGTTTGAAAGTGAATATTCAGCCGGAAAGTTGTTTTCTGACGCCTGGATCATACCGTCAATTACATAGTCATAGACGTAATCATAATTGAGATTGATTTTTTCAGCGACTTCCGGTTCACGCTTTTCGATTTCATTTTCCATTGAATAATCGTAAATGCTGTCGACAAGGTGAGTCTTGTACCTTACTCCGCGGTTTGCAATTGTTGAGGCAACGCCTGCCATCTGCAGAGGAGTTACAGCAGTTTCAGACTGACCGATTGACGCCTGAAGTACCTGACCTACTGTCCAGTCGATGCCGAGATCATTGAATGTTTCCGGATTTCCGATATGTCCTGCGTAGTCGCCGGTTTCAATGCCTGTATGCTGACCATAGCCGTACATTGAGGCATACTCCGTAATCTTGTCAATTCCAAGACGTCTGCCAAGCTCGTAGAAATAAATATTGCATGAAACTCTCAGCGCTCTTGCAACGGCAATATCGTTGTGCCAGCCTGTACAGCCGACCTCGATATCATAGAACTTCATTTTCTGGTTACAGGTGAAAGTGGATTCGCCTGTGACGATTCCCTCATTAAGTCCGGCGGTGGCGGTTATTGTCTTGAATGTCGAACCCGGACGGTAAAGACCGCTTGTTGCACGGTTTATCAGCGGATAATTCTCGTCTTCAAGCAGCTTGTCATAATTGGATTTGTAATCCTTTAAATCGTATGTCGGGGCAGTAGCCATTCCAAGAACAGCGTTGCTTTTAACGTCAAGGACCACAAGCGAGCCGCATTCAACATCGCTGTATTCAGCCTGATTCCTGAGGTCAGACATGAAGTTTACAAGGATTTCCTGCAAATCTCTCTGGAAGTCGCTGTCAACTGTCAGCCTGACAGTATGGCCGCCCTTTGCCTCCTCTGTGACCTCTGCCGAAGTCACTTCGCCGTTTGTGAGAGTGATGGTTCTTGTGCCGTCTTCACCACGCAGTTCGTCCTCAAGAGCCTTTTCAATACCGCTTTTGCCGACGGTATCGTTCATAGAGTAACCCTTTTCTTTCAGTTCCTCCCACTCCTCAGCAAAAATCGGACCGACAGTTCCTATTTCGTGAGGCAGAACATCGCCCACAGCGATTTCTCTTACAGCTTCTTCTCTTACGTCGATACCTTTCAGACGGACGCCCAGTTCCTTGATTTTTGTTACAGTTTCAACCGGTATATCTTCGCTGAGTGTAAATGTGTTGCCGAGTGAAAAATCTCTCAGCTTCATTTCGTAGCGTATGCCGGCTATGATTCGCTGTTCTTCGGTGCTGTATTCAGTTTCAGAAATTTCATAATCGTCGATAAGCTTGTCGATACAGTTTTCAGCAGTCGCATAGACATTTACGCCGATAAGGCTTTTCAGCTTTTCAACGTCGCTGTCCCTGTTCTTCTCGTATTCATAGGGGGAGGAATCGGTGATTGGCAGGGTTTCGTTCCATTCAAGTCCGGCTTCCTTTAAAATTCTGACTGTCTGAATCAGAATCTCGTTTGCCTCCTTGTTGTCAGACGGAAAATATGTGTCATCAATAATAACGTTGAATCCGACCTTGTTTTCGACGATAGGATTTCCGTCGGCGTCAACTATCTGTCCTCTTGTTGCCTTTATTGTCTGTGTGTATACCGAGGTGTATTCTGACTGCTGGAGATAAGCGTCACCGTTTACTATCTGGACAGTCATAAGACGGATAAGACCCAGTGCTACTGCAATTACAACGAGTATTGCAAGAAAAGCAGTACGCAGTCTTTCAAGAATTTCTTTCATAATGTTCCTTTCTTAAGGCAATACCGCATAATTATTGTCGTACAGATGCGCAGCAAAGGCGTTAGCCGTTAATTGTGCGGTGTTGCCTTAAATAAACGGCATTGCAAATGACTTGCAATGCCCCGTATTTTTTCAGATTTTCATAGCCTCTTCAATAGTCTTTGCACGCTTAGGATAGAACCTTTTCAGCACCGGCTTTATCAGCAGCCAGACAAAAGGTGCGGCTATAGTTGTATAGATAACGCATGGAATACATTTTTCTTTGAAAACATATCCCGTCCCCTCGTAATTCCACATGGCATAAAAGAAAAAGTAGTCAAACAGCTCATAGACTGCTGTAAACATTGCAGTAAGCCACACGATGTTAAGTACATTCTGGAGAAGGTAATGCTTGAAGAAAAGAACTGTCGCAACGCAGAAAGCAATCATAAAAATACAGCTGTAGCCGAAAAACTTTCCGCATGAAAAATCAATCAGCAGACCGCATATTCCTCCCAGCACCGCAGCAGTATATTCACCCTCGTTCATACAGATGCAGGTGCAGAGCGGTATAAGCAGAAGCGGTTTAACGCCGTTTCCGATGTTTATGATGATAACGCTTACAAAAATCATAAAGACATAAATTGCCCATCTTGCAATGGCGCAGTATCTGATTTTTTCGGCTCTTGTCATCTGCTTATTCTGCATTGTCATCACCGCCGTTCTCCGGTTCGGCTGCGTCTTCCGGTTCTGTCATATCCTCCGGCACGCTGTCGTCATAATTGTATTCCGGTTCTGTTGCAGGTTCTGTAACGGGTTCTGTTCCCGGCTCGGTTGTGATTTCCTTGCCGATGTCGCCCTCGGTAATTTCCTTCTTTTTCTCGTTGAAGTCAATGATTACCATAACGCTTGTGACTTCCTTCGGATTTACGGCAGGTTCAATTACTGCGTAGGCTGTCAGTCCGCTTTCCTCAATACCGGTTTCCTTTACGTTGCCGATAATATATCCCTGCGGGAACTGTCCGCTGTTTCCGGAAGTGATAATGAGGTCGCCCTCCTTTATCTTGTTTTCCTTGTCAATGTAGATCATCTTGCACTGACTTTTTTCAGCGTATGTCAGACTTCCCTCAACAATTCCGGTATCACGGCTCTCAACGCACATTACGCCTACTGAAAGCTCCTGTGAGAAAATTGTCCTTACTGTCGAATATGTATTTGCAACTTCGGTTATAACGCCGACAAGTCCCTCCGGAGTTACAACAGGGTCATAGAGGGCGATTCCGTCATTGGAGCCTCTGTCAATAACAAATGTTCCGTAGGGGTCGTTGACATTTCTTGAAATAACCGAACATACCGGAGAATACTTGAAATCCTCGTTTTCCTCTTTGATGCCGATAAATTTACGCAGGTCCTCAACCTCTGACTTCATATCCTCATAGTCAATAAGTCTTTCGTTCAGATCTGCGACTTTTTCACGCAGCTGTCTGTTTTCCTCAACGTATTTTTCGGAATCCAGAAATAAATCTATAACCAGTCCCACCTTGTCGGAAATCGCATTTGAAAACTGCCTTATGGGGTTGAAAACAGAACCCACACATTGTGAAGCAAACGGAACTTTTCCGTCACGGGTCACGGAAAAAAGTGCAATTCCCATAAAAAATCCGGCAATGCAGAGAATGATTTTAAACTTGACGCTTTTAAAAAACTGCCCCACTTCTGATTCTCCTTTCCTTGTTTTCAGGGGCGCTGCCATAAAACCGGGTTATGCGTCCGGATGCGGCAGCACTATGAGAAAATAAACCTATTCTCTCAGTAATAGCGGGTTTCGTCTGTAAGTGCGTCCTCAAATTTGTCAATGTCCTCAAGTATCTTGCCCGTACCCTCTGCAACGCAGTCGAGAGGATATTCGGCAATATATACCGGCATTCCTGTTTCACGGCTGATAAGCTTGTCAAGACCTCTCAGCAGCGCACCGCCTCCGGCAAGGGTTATTCCCTGGTCGATTATGTCAGCGGAAAGCTCCGGCGGAGTTTTTTCAAGGGTGATTTTTATTGCCTCAATAACTCTTGAAAGGGGTTCTGTAAGTGCGTCACGGATCTCGGTTGACGTTACAGTAATATTCTCCGGCAGACCGTTGAGAAGATTTCTTCCCTTTATCTCCATAGTCTTTTCGCTTTCGCCCGGAAATGCCGAGCCGATTTCTATTTTGATATTTTCGGCTGTTCTTTCGCCGATAAGAAGATTATATTTTTTCTTAATAAAGTTTATGATAGCCTTGTCAAATTCATCTCCGGCAACTCTGACTGAACGTGAAGTCACAATCCCTCTCAGAGAGATAACCGCAACCTCGCTTGTACCGCCGCCGATATCAACTATCATGCTGCCTGACGGTTCTGCAACCGGCAGTCCTGCGCCCACAGCTGCCGCCATAGGTTCTTCGATAATGAAAACAGGCTTTGCACCTGCTTTTTCAGCAGCCTCCTTAACGGCACGTTTCTCAACTGCAGTTACGCCGGAGGGAATGCATATAATTACCCTTGCCTTTGTAAAAAAAGAGCCTCTGAGAGCTTTTTTGATAAATTCCTGCAGCATGGTCGTGGTCATGTCAAAGTCGGCGATAACGCCGTCCCTCAGCGGTCTGACTGCGACAATAGAGCCAGGCGTTCTGCCGATAACGTCCTTAGCCTTTTTTCCGACATATTTTGCTTTGTCGGTCCTGGTGTCTACTGCAACAACCGAAGGTTCTCTTATGATAATACCCTTTCCTCTCATGTAAACAAGGGTGTTTGCAGTGCCCAGATCTATACCAATGTCCTTTGTAAACATCTATGCATTTCTCCTTTTGTATGTTCCTTTTAAATCATTTTACATTTTCTGAATTTTCTCTTATTTTATTATACCACTAAATATGATGTTTCACAACAAATTTTGAAGGTAAAAAAATCCTTGTATATGCGTTAAGTATTTGTTAAATTTCTACAAAAGCGCAATAAAAATTTTATGCAATAGCCTTAGAAAGCTTTGGATAAACCGCAACGGCAATAAGCATAAAAATAATCTGCGCAACGCTCAGTGAAAATTCAAATCCGACCGTAAGCTTAATTATCACAAGATTTATACTTGTAGGAGAAATACCGATTTCCTTTGAATATGCAAGCCAGCTGAGCATATCTGATGCCGCAGCGCCCTTTGCCGCAATTGAGCCGACAATTGCGCCTGCTATGATAAGCATTATCAGCAAAATTTTGTTTTTCATTCTGTTACCCCTTTTGTCATTATCAGATTGTTGTTGATTCTGGTTTACTGTCCGGTCGAGCCGAAACCTCCGCTGTTTCTGTCTGTTTCATCAAGCGTATCCGTTTCGATGATTTCCGGCAGCAGCACCGGAGTTACCACCATCTGCGCAATTCTCATGCCGTCAGTAACGGTAAAGCTTTCCTTGCCGTGATTGATAAGAGGTACTTTTATTTCCCCTCTGTAATCGCTGTCCACTACACCTACGCAGTTTGCAAGGGCAATGCCGTGCTTTGAGGCAAGCCCTGAACGGGGATATATCATAAGTGCGGCATTTTCGGAATCCGGTGCGGCGGAAATACCCGTTGGTATCATCTTTATCTCGCCAGGTTCAATAATGATATCGCTGTCTGTGCAGGCTGAAAGGTCCAGTCCGGCACTGCCTTTTGTTGCTCTCTGCGGAATAACAGCCTTTTCGCAGAGCTTTTTTATTTTAAGTGTCATATTTTTCTCCATCAATTACAGAACACCTCTGTAATACAGTCCTCTTGTAATATTTTCTTTTTTCTTCCCCGTACCGCGGTAATTTTCAATTATTTCAGATACCTCTCCGGGAGTTTCGTCAGTAAAATAAAGTGTCATAAAGCTTATGTTCTTAAATTCGTCAAGCCTGTCCGCAAGGTAAAGCCTTTGTGAATTGAGAATTTCTGTGTACTGTCCGTGACAGACAACAGAAAAGCTTCTTCCTGTCCTGTCCGAAAGCTTTTTGCTGCATTTTCCGCAGCCGACTTCGTTTTTCACCGGACAGTTTGCTGTCATCATGACAGGCAGTCTGCCGTAAGCGATTATTCCGGCAGGCACAGGGGATTTCACAGCCGCCGCCTGACCGGATTTGAGCTCAAATGAAAGTGTCAGGTCGCTCAGATTCAGTTCTGAAAGCAGATTTGCACTGTAAGAGTTTGAAACGTTCAGTCCGAAATCTCCGTGCAGAGTAAACCCAAGTTCAGAGCCAGTCTGAATATACGCAATGTTGCTGCACATAAGATGCGTAATGCCAGGCTTTTTTGCATCGGCAATCCTGCGCTTTGTTTCCTGCTCGTCTGTTATAAACCTCGGAGGCTCAATGATGATTTTTTCCGGAGAGTTTATTCTCTCAGGCAGAATTTCAAGGGGGACAATAACGAAATCTGCGGACATTGCAGCGTCCAGCTGGGAAATGTCTGATATCCTCGCCCTTATCTGTGAAAGCTTTTTCGGACTTTCCTTTATTTCCGGCATTTTTCCGGAAATAGCATACTGTGGAGTATTTCTCACGATTCTTGCAGCATTCAGCTCTGATACAGCCTTTCTTCTGACTTCATTCAGTTCTCCTGCGCTGACTGCAAGGCCGTCCTCAATTTCTGCATCAAGTCCGCTGTAATTGTAGACGGTATCTCCAAGCTTTGAAAGCTGTCTTTCAAGCAAATCCCTGCTGACTGGTCTGTTCTGTGCTTTCTGGGGGACATTTCCGCTGACTGTCACAGAGTTTCCGTCGTTGTCAGAAGCAGTAACTTTAACAGGGGAGTCCGGCTTTATTTCCGCAGTAAAGTGCAGGTCAGAAACTTTTCTTTCGGTCCGGTAAAGCTTGTGTATTTCCGGAATGACTGCTTTTGCCGCAGTAACATCCTCTTTTTCCCTTGTGCCGAACATTCCGGTTTTCTTTCCGGTGAAGTACCCGTCTGTAAAGCCGCTGCGTGAAAATACGGCTCTGAGCGTTTCTGTATCAAAATCCTTGCCGTCAATGGCGTTTCTGAACGCTGATACCGCCGCCGCAACATATTCCGGACGTTTCATTCTCCCCTCAATTTTAAGTGAGGTCACGCCGGCATTTTCTATTTCCTTTATATGTCCTGTAAGGGAAAGGTCTTTCAGAGAAAGTCCGCAGTAACTGCTGTTCCCGCATGAAGAAAAAGGCAGTCTGCACGGCTGTGCGCAAAGACCTCTGTTAGCGCTCCTCTGACCTATCACAGCGGAGAGGTAGCATTGTCCCGAAACGGACATACAAAGCGCACCGTGAACAAAAATTTCAGTTTCAATATCAAGGGCAGAAATTTCCTCAATCTGTTTTCCTGAAAGCTCTCTTGACAGAACCACTCTCTTGAATCCCAGTTGTTTTGCCGTAAGCGCACCGGCAGGGGAGTGTATCGTCATCTGAGTTGAGGCGTGAAGTCTTGCGTCAGGAGATACTGCCTTTATGATTTCAGCAGCGCCCAAGTCCTGGACGATAAAAGCGTCAATTCCGGCATTAAGCGCCTTTTCAATAGTCTGGGCAAACTCCGCTGTCTGACTGTCAAAAATAATAGTGTTTACAGTCATGTAAAGCTTTTTGCCGTAAAGATGGCAAAGTTTTGCCGCCTCGTTTAGTTCAGCAAAATCAAAATTACTGGCATTCTGCCTTGCGGAAAACGCCTTTCCGCCTATATAAACGGCATCAGCGCCGCATCTTAAAGCGGCAGTCAGCGAATCCATAGCCCCGGCAGGTGCAAGCAGTTCAGGTTTGTCCATTATTTCTCCGCTGCCTTTTCAAGCTTTTCTATTTTAAGCTTTAACATATCTATTTCCTTTAATGCGGCGTCACGCTCAATGCGTGCCTTTCCTGCCTCGTCAACATATTCCTTTGCCTGCGCTCTTATATTGTCAACGTTTGCCTGCGCCTTGCTTAAATCGTCAAGAGTTGAAAGCGCAACCATGATAGCCGCTGAATAAGGCGAGATAGAAGAATTGCCGGATGAGATATCGTTTATCTTTTTTTCAAGCAGCTTTGCAAGACCGTAAACATAGCTTGGCGCTTCTTCGGTCTGGAGCATATACTCCTTGCCGCAAATAATAACCTTTACTCTGTTAAGCATTTTTTTCTCCATTCTGAGTTTTTTTATCCGATAACATATAGTAAACCAAAAAATTGCGTTCACTATCATTATAATATATTTTTCACCGATTGAAAATACCCAAAACAAATTTTTTTCAAAATTTTCAGAAATATCTTATAAGCGCTCTGACTTTTCCGAGTATTTCAACATCATCAGCGATAATTGGTTCCATGGAATCGTTTTCGGGCTGCAGTCTGAAATGACCGTCCTCTTTGTAGAAGGTCTTTACAGTCGCACTTTCACCATCAACCAGCGCAACGACAATATCGCCGTTTTCAGCATAGTTCATCTGCTCAACGACAATGAGGTCGCCGTCATATATCCCGACGTTTATCATGCTTTCACCTTTGACTTTCAGCGCAAAAAGGGGATTGGAATAGGTCTGGTCAGAGGTAAAGCTGATGTAATCCGTTATATTCTCAATTGCCGTAATAGGAATACCTGCGGCAACGTTTCCCACAACAGGTACGCTTACTCCACTTTCAGCACCTTTCAGTCTGATTGCCCTGTTGTGGTTGTCCATTTTTTCTATGTACCCCTCTTCAACGAGGAGGTTTATATATTTATGGACAGTTGATGTCGATTTGATATCCAGCGCAGAACAGATTTCTCTGACTGTCGGCGGATATCCGTTTTCAATTGAATCCTTTATGAACTGATAAATGTTCATTGCTTTTTCATTAAGCATAATTAAGCTCCGTTTCTGTTTTGCTTAGTTATCTGCTTTAAGCTTCTTATAAATCATCTTTGCGACTTTGTAGACGTCACCGCAGCCAAGTGTAATCACAAGGTCGCCGTCCTGTGCGTTTTCGCAGACGTAGTCGCATACCTGCTGAAAGTTTTCGTACTTTCTTTCGTCAGTATATTCAGCTGATTCGTCCTGCGGGAAGTAAACACAGCCGTCAATTTTTTCAGCAAGGTTTCGTGAGAAAATATTGTAGGTGTTCTTTTCTCTTGAACCCATAATGTCGGTGAGTACTGCGATATCCGGAATTGACAGCGCCTTTGCAAAATCGTCAAGAAGAATTGAAGTCCTTGAAAAAGTAAATGGCTGGAATACTGCCCATACCCGCTTGTAACCCATTCCCATAGCCGCCTGTAAGGTGACAGAAAGCTCTGTCGGGTGGTGGGCATAGTCGTCAACGATAGTTATTCCCTTTTCCTTGCCGATAAGCTCAAAGCGTCTGCCTGCGCCTCTGAAATCAGCAAGTCCCTGACGAATGCTTTCAAAGTCTACTCCAGCATAAAATGCCGCTGCGGCAGCTGCAAGAGAGTTCAGGACATTGTGCATTCCGGCAACGTGAAGTCTGATTTTTCCGATTTCCTCACCCTTGTGCATGAGGGTGTATTCAGTTTCCATTCCGGAAATCCTTGTGATATTTTCAGCATAGTAATCATTTTTCGGGTCAAGACCGAATGTGATAAATTCCTTGCCCTCGATACCCTCAACTGCTTTGAGCGTATTGGCGTCGTCGCCGTTTATAATGAGAGCCTTTGTTGCCTTTTCAGCAAACTTGTGGAATGACTTTATAATGTTTTCAAGATTTTTGAAGTAGTCCAGATGGTCCTCGTCAATGTTGAGGATAACGGCGCAGTCGGGGTAAAGCTTCAGGAAAGTGTCAACAAATTCGCAGGACTCGCACACCATAATATCGCTTTTTCCTGCACGTCCGCTTCCGCCGATACAAGGCAGCTTTCCTCCGATAAACGCTGAAAGGTCAACCTTTGCTGTATAGAGTATCTGTGTTATCATGGAAGTGGTTGTGGTTTTGCCGTGAGTACCGGAAACGCAGATGGCGTTGTTGTACCAGCTTGTGACAATACCCAGCAGTTCACTTCTTTCCAGTACCGGAACGCCGCTTGCCTTTGCCGCAATAAGCTCCGGATTATCAGTCATGATAGCGGCTGTGTGGACGATAAGGTCTGCACCCTCAATATTTTCCGCTCTCTGTCCCAGAAATACCGGAATACCCATTTTGCGTACTGCCTCAAGGGTCTCGGTTTCGTTGTTGTCAGAGCCGGTGAGATAATAGCCCTGTGAATGAAGTATCTGCGCCAGCGGGTACATTCCCGAGCCGCCGATACCGATAAAATGAATATGTTTTTTTCCTTTTAATATATCTGTGTTCATAGTAAAAACCTCTTATACCAGTTTGAGTACCGAATTTTAACGTTATTGTATATTTTATCCGGAAACGTTCAATAATATCCCTGTAAACAAAAGGAGGTCATCTTGCAGCATGAATATTTCAGACATCAAAATCAGAAAAACCATTACCGAGGGCAGACTGAGAGCTATTGTTTCAATAACTCTTGAAGACACCCTTGCAGTCCATGACATCAAAATTGTTCAGGGGGACGAAAGACTTTTTGTCGCCATGCCGAGCCGGAAGGACGATAACGGAGTTTTCCGTGATATTGTTCATCCGATTTCTCCCGAAGCAAGAAAAAGAATCGAATCGGAAATTCTCGACGCCTACAGCCGCCACCTTGCAATTACAGAGGCTGAGGCACAGGCTGTCTGAGACCACTCATGGCTGAACGTTTACGGACGTTCAGTCTTTTTTATTTTTAAGGATGTGTGATGCCTTTAAAACGCCTATCTGCGTTTTGGAATCTGTTATTTCTCCGTTTAAAACCATTTCCACTGCCTTGTCAAGAGGAACTTTTACAACGTCAAGAAACTCGTCATCGTCAAGGTCCTGATGTGAAAATTCCAGTCCGGAGGCAATATAGAGGTGGATAACCTCGCTTACATAAGCGGGAGTAGGGACTATCTCGCCCAGATATTCGTAGCTTTTGCAGGTGCAGCCGGTTTCCTCCAGCAGCTCACGCTTTCCGCAGTCGTAGTGCTTTTCACCCGGTTCAAGCTTTCCTGCCGGAATTTCAAGCATTACCTTGTGGTGGGGGTATCTGTACTGTCTGACCATAAGTATTTCTTCATTGTCCGTCACCGGAATTACAGTTACACCGCCGGAATGATGAACAACGTCACGCTGTACTTCCTTGCCGTTTTCAAGCAGAGCCGTGTCCTTTGTGACTTCAAAAATTCTTCCCTTGTAAACGCTTTCGCTTGCAACTGTTTTTTCCTCCAGATGCATAATTATTCCTCCTTGTTATTGTCCTCGTGTATTTTTCTGCACGGGCGGCAGTTTATTTTCCTGTTTTCATAATATTTCTGAAAATCAATCGGGTCGCTTTGTTCATAGTCATAGTAGTGGGCAAATCCGCCGTCACGCTTTTCTTTGCGTGTGATAAACAGATAGAACGCAAGCAGAATCACTCCGCAGAGGGTTATTACTGCTCCCTCTTTAAGTCCGGGAGTTTCATACCGGAACTCTATCCTGTTTTCTCCTGCCTCAGCCTTTACAGCCATAAATCCGCCGCTTACCTTTTCAACGTCTGCCGGCTTGCCGTTTACATAAGCAGTCCAGCCCGTGTCGTAGGGGACACTGAAAAATACAAGCTTTGGCTGTTCAAGTGTGATTTCGGCGTCAAATCCGTCTGAATCGTATATAAAACTTGAACAGGTTTCCTGTGAACGCTTTTCGCAGTCTTCAAGGTATGCAGTATCGTTAAGTCCGACACATTCCTCAGCCGGAAGACTTGTTATAATATCAGAATACTTTTCAGCCTGTTCATCTTCAAGGACAAGCGCTCTCATAAGCAGACGTTCTTTTGTCTGGTCGGTATATTTATCATATAAATCATGGACTATATAGTTGTCGTATGTGAATCCCATAGGCAGATAATACTGGTTTTCGTAGACATAAAAACCGTTCTGCTCGCCGATATATTCAAAGCCCGGCAGTTCTATCTCATAGGTATAAGTATCTTCCTTGTCTGAATATACTTTATCGAAGTAGTATTTCACAGAGAAAAGACCTCTCAGTATGTGCTTGTCAAGAGGCGCTCTTGACGCAACGTCACGGGTCACGCCTATTTCCGAGTAAAACTCCATGATACTTCCCGGCACGATACTCTGAAATGCTCTCATTGAGGAAAGTCCCCAGAACATAGGGTAGTTGTCATAGTTTTCCGAAATGTCAACACGGTAAAACTGGTTTTCTTCTTCCTCCAGTTCAAGGTTTTCACTTCCGTGCAGACCGTTGTTAATGTAAATCTGGTTGTAAGGACCGAGCATAGCGCCGAAATACTCAACAGCGGCAGTACATACGATACATGAAACGACAGTTGCGATAACAGCCTTTTTCATGAAAGGTTTTCCGGTTAAACGAAGCTTGTTTATGTGCCACAGGAAAACAAGTCCGGCAGCGCATATCACTATTGTGAGATAAAAATGGATTTTGTAATTCGGGAAACTGAACCATATTACATTGCCGTCATCGTCCTTTTTCGGGAAAACGGAGATAACAGTCAGAGCCGCAAGGACAGCTGCGCATATCTTTATGCCGCCTCTGAAATCAATTGTTCTGTCGTCGAATGCCTGGGCAGTCATCATTGCCATTATAAGAATCGGCATATAGTACCAGCGTGCGTAATATGAACTGTTAAAGGTATAGAATGCGCTGTTTAAAATCGGGATAAATGCGCAGATAATGCAGACTGCAACAAGACGCTTTGACCAGTGGCTTTTTCTTGATTTTGTGAATGCTATAACGCCGGCCATGGAGAACATAGGCAGATATCCGCCGATAGATGACCACTTTCCGCCATCGGAGCTGAAAAGATTAGGTCTTGCCGGAACGTCCGGTATCATAAAGAAACTCTGGATAATTCGCAGTATTCTTGTGCGGTCGCTGTAGGCTACCATGTTAAGACCGTAAAGGCGTTCGTTTATACGGTAATTACCGAGTATTGCGAGTGCAGCAGGCAGCAGCATTACACAGGCAATCATAACGCCGATAACGGCTTCGATAACAAGTGAGAAAAACTTTTTCCATGTGATTCTGAAATCCGGCGATTTGAGCCTTACAAGCAGATAAAGCACAAGGAAAACAGCCTGTCCGGTAAAGAAGAAATAGTTGATTATTCCCATGAGGGCAACGGAAAGTGCGAAAACTCCCCGCCTGTTGTTGTTTACACGTTCTTCCATGGCAATGAGCATAAGAGGGAAGAAAGCGGTAACGTCGTGGAAGTGATTGAAAAAGATGTTGAACATCTGGAAACCGGAAAATGCGTATAGCACACCGCCGATGAGTGCGGAGTTTTTGCCTCTGACAAACCGTCTGATGTAGGCATAGGCAGTCATTGACGCAAAGCCGAATTTCATTGCAAGGAGTACCGGCATTGCAAAAGTCACAAGGCACTGCGGCAGGGGAATGGTCAGCCAGAAAAACGGACTTCCCAGCAGATAGAATGAGTATGAGCCGAGAAAGTTTGCACCTAAGTCAGTACCCCAGTCCCAGCCGAGCCCCTCGCTTTTTATAAATTCATGGGCATGGTTGTAAAAGGGAACCTGCTGTGAATTGTAGTCGCCGTAATATATGTAATATCCGCCGTTATAAATCAGCAGCGGAAGAATCATAAGCAGAAATGCTCCGAATCCCAGCAGAAATGCTGTCAGATATTTTTCTTTTTTGTTTGCCGACAGCGGTGAGTTTATCTTCAATTGTCATGTTCCTTTCTGTTTGTAACTGTTTTTGCCGTTACGAATATACTATTATCAGAGGTCGATGATATTCGTCATAATTCCGGAGGGTGACGCATCTATTATTCCGAATGACGGTTTTCTGCCGTCCCTGGGACATGAGGTGCTTCCCGGATTCATGATATACAAACCGTCCTCATAGGCGCAGAAACGTTCGTGAGTGTGACCGTAAAGAGCAATATTTGCTCCCAGATTCCTTGCCTTTGCCTTGAGAGGTTCAAGGGAATATTTCACGTCATAGCGGTGACCGTGAGTGGCGTATATTTTGCAGTTTTCAGCCGGCATGAGAAAAACTTCGTTTTCGCTGAAGCTTCCCAGATCGCAGTTGCCTTTGACATGAACTATCTGCTTGTCGGGGTATTGTGCGGCTATACGGTCAAGTTCTTCTTCACCGTCACCGAGATGTATATATAAGTCAGCATAGTACCCTGTGAAAATTTTCTCCAGAGAAAAATAGCTTCTGTGAGAATCAGACATTACAATAATTTTCATAATTTTTCCTCCTTACTCTCACAATGAGGTTATATATAAAAAAATTATATCATAAATATAGAGTAATTACAATGGTTTTTCTGCTGTTTTACAGCAAATATTTTTTTGAGGTGTTTTACTTATGGCAAAAATCGACCCGTCTAAATTAGACGAACTTTTAAAAGTTGCAGGCAAAAAGCTGAATATTCCGCCGGATGAACTGAAAAAACAGCTTGAGGCAGGAAAATTTGACGCTGCTATGAACAGTATGAGCAAAAGTGATGCGGCAAAATTCAATCAGGTCATAAAAAATCCGAAAATGATTGAAAAAATGATGTCAACACCGCAGGCACAGGCGCTTTATAAAAAAATCACCGGCGAAAAGTAAAAAGTAATATCATTCCGTCAGAGGAGGGGAGGGACTTCCGGAAAATATGGACGATTTAATGGGAAAAATTCAGGAGGTTCTGTCCGACGAGGAGAGTATGAAACAGCTGACCGAGCTTGCGTCATCTCTCTTTTCCTCTTCGGAGGGTGAGGGAGCAGGAGAGGAAAGCGAAAGTGTGAGGGAAGAAAAAAAGGAGGATGACTCCGGCGGAGGAATGGACTTTGATTTCAGCAAGCTGCTTATGATGGGGCAGGTTATGAGCTCAGTTTCAGGTGATAAAAATGCGGAGCTGCTTATCGCTCTGAAACCGCTGCTGAAAGAGGAGCGGCAGGCAAAGGTTGACAAGGCGGTGAAAATGTTAAAGCTTTTTGCCGTATTCAGTGTACTTAAAGAAAGCGGAATGCTCAACGATCTTTTCTGAACAGGAGGTTTAAGGCTTTGAATTACAGCAATACGGATATGAACTATATGCGCCGTGACGCACTCCGGAGGACACGGGAGATGCACCGGCAGAACATGAACAGAAATGATGTACAAGCACAGCTAAAGCCTGAGTCTGTTATGCCGTTTGATACTCCTCCTCCGGAAGCACAGCCGGAGTCTGAAACAAATCATACTGAGGGTAAAAAAGCGGCTCAAAAACAGCCGATGCCGCCGAAAAGTTGTCCCGGACGGAAGGGCGGAGGGATAAGCAGTCTGCTTTCCGGGTTTTTTACGGACGGCAAACCCGACAATGATAAAATAATAATAATTGCGCTTATTGTAATTCTTGCAAGAGAGGGCGCAGATTTAAAGCTGCTTTTAGCGCTGGGATATATACTTATGTAACGGAGAATAAATATGAATGATATGATTTTCAAAGGAATATGGGCAGCTGCAGGGATTATAATGCTTGTTTACTATGCACGGAGAAAAAATACGGTAAAGTCGGCGCTTTCGGGTATGCTCAGCGGCGGGGCGGCACTTGTCCTGCTGCATTATTTCGGGGATAATCTGGGGTATGCGCCGCCGGTGAATCTTTTCAATACTGCCGTGTCGCTTGTACTTGGAGTGCCTGGGGCGGCGCTTATAATGGCGGTGAATCTTATAAAATAAAAAAGCGTCCGGATTTACATTAAAAATCCGGACGTCGCTTTTATAATATTTCCTCAAGTTTTTTTCTTATCTGTGCATTTCGTTTTGTATAGTCAATGTTCATAGGCTTGATTTTTCCGTCTGCAAAGTCATACATACCCTGAAGTATTCCCTCTGTGCTGTCTTCAACAAGGTGACCGCCGAATTCTCTGAAATAGCCTCCCGGTCCGTGGATATCGGTTGAGAATGCAGGCTTTCCGAGAGAATCTGCTTCGTGGAGAACCATAGGCAATCCCTCATAGAATGACGATATGATAAACAAGTCACACTTTTTCAGGATAGGCATAGGGTTCTTTACAGATTTGATAAGGACGATATCTTCCCAGCAGTCTGTTTCTCTTGCGTGCTGTATGGTCTTGTTGTATAAAACACCCAGACCGCCGATAATTATAAGGCTTGAATCGGGGTAGTCCTTATGGAATTCTGCAAAGGCGTCGATAAGACGGAAGTGTCCCTTTTCCGGTGAAAAGCGTCCAATAGTAATAAACTTCATTCCCGGCTTATTAAGGATATGGTTTACTCCGTCCGGGTGAGGACAGAAAATCTCAGTATCCTTCTGGAATTCTATCGGCATATTTCCCTTCATTACAACAGCTTCATGGTTATGGAAATTGTTCATTACCATGATATTGTCTTTTCTTCCGCTGATTGTATAAGTCGGTTCAACAATATCAACTGATACAGGAAGAACATGGTCGCAGACATTGTATGTCCATTTCAGAAGGTGTATATTCTGATTGTTTCTTGTTTCGATTTCCTGTATCATGTCATTGTGGACAAAAACAGTTTTTGTGGCGTCAAACTGGGTAAGCATACCAAGAATAGTGTTTTCATAGCCGCCGTAATGAATGACGTGCCTGAATTTCAAGCCATAGAAATGCTTTTTGATTTCTCTTGCGTATGCCTCAGCCATTCCCTTTTTATACTTTTCCTTTTCCTTGCCTTTTCTGAGGAAATTTTTATGACAATGGTCTGTTTTGAAATCAAATGTTATCTCACTGCTTATCGGGATTACACCTACATTTTCAGGGATAACCTCTGTTCTTGACGGGTCTTCTCTGAGAAGTGCTTCTCTGAAAGCGAGATAATAGTTGTTCTTGGAGAGGTCTATGTTGTCAAGGACTGAGAGAAGCGCTGTTGTAATACCGTTCTTAGCAAGGTTTCCTGCAAAGATAAGCACGTTGTCCTTGCCGTTTGGTATAAGCTTTTCTTCGTTTGTAACAGGCTTGTCCAGAAATACTCTTTCGCATATTTTCTTGACTGCATCCGGGTTATCGTATGTGCAGTATTGTTTTATAAATTCGCTGTCATCATAGTTTTTCGGAGTGTTTATAGCCTCAACAAGCTCATCAATCGTATCAGCCTGAGGGAAAGGAAGTTCGTCAAGTGAAACGTAAACACCACGGTTTTCAAAATATTCTTCCTTGTCATAAGTGTAAAGAATTATCTTTCTGCGTGAGTTTGCAAAGTCATAGAAAACGCTGGAATAGTCTGTTATCAGCGTATCAGCCATGTTCAGTATCTCATAGTATTCATATCCCGACGGGAAAGCTCTGATATGCTTATACTTATCATCCTCGAATTCCAGTTTCATAAGCGGATGATATTTTACATACATAAGCTGGTTATCGTTAAGACGTCCGTCCATTTCTTCGAGAAATGCGTTGGTTTCTTCCAGTACTGAATCAACGGCGTATTTGTTGACCTGTCCTCTCCATGTAGGCATATAAACGATAATTTCCTTGTCGTTAATACCGAAGTTCTTTCTGAGATCCTCACGTCTTTGGTCATTGAAAAATACGGAGTTTCTCGGATATCCCTCGTTGAGAATAGTTGCCTTGCAGAGATTCTGCAGCATATATGCGCTGACCATTTTTTCCTTCATATATTCATTAGGAAAGAGAAGATAATCGCTGAAAACAAGGTTTCTCATAACATTGCCCATGTTATAGACTTCATTTTTAACATCACGGCCCATATTTTTCAGCGGTGTGCCATGCCAGGTGTTTAATATTATCTGACCTTCCTTTTTTATGAATCTTCTTGGAAAGGATGTATCATTTACAAGATATTTTGCTTTTGAAAGGTATTTATAATAATGCAGAGATTCTTCCCTCAGAAATTTTACTCTTTTTATCCCGTACTTGGAAAGCATACTTCTTACGTTTTCTGCCATAAACGGTTTTGCAGGCACGCAGAGCTTCAGATGCTTGTATGCAGGATTTTCTGAAAGTTCCTTTGCAATATAAAGGATATTTCCTGCCATATCAGAACCGTTTCGGGATTCAAGGAAAACCATATTCTTATTTATTTTTGATTTCTGATATATTCCGTAATATACACTGAACCATATTCGTGATTTAAGTTTGTTGATAAACTTTTTTACTGGATTCTTTTTTGCCATTTGCTGATTCCTCCGAAATTATAGATCAAAACTCTCTTTATATACAGTCAGTACCGCATATATCAATAAGCGGTGAAGGCAAAAGCTGTATATTATTTCAGGTCTTTTTTTATCTGTGTTGTGGAAATTTCCGGTGTTCTCGGAAGATAGACAACTTCACAGTATTCTTTAAGAAAATCAAATTTTCCTGTCCAGTCATCGCCCATTACAAAAGTATCTACTTTGAATTCCTTTACATCGTCTATCTTCTGTTCCCAGTTTTCCTCCGGAATAACAAGATCAACGTATCTTACAGCCTCAAGCAGACGCTTTCTCTGCTCATAGGTGAAGTAGCATTTTTTCTGCTTGGAATTCCAGTTGAACTCGTCTGTTGAAAGTGCTACTATAAGGTAGTCACCAAGCGCCTTTGCACGCTGGAGCAGATTTATATGACCGTAATGGAGCAGGTCGAATGTCCCGTAAGTAATAATTTTTTTCATGTTCCGTACCTCGGTTAAATTTAAATAAAAAATAAGCAAAATAATTGTAAAGTCATGTGAGCACAGCTTTACATTATAAATTTCAGTATAACTCATATTTTAATTTTTGTCAAGAAATTTTGTATTTCTTCAAAAAAATATCAGATAACGTCATTAGTTATTGATTTTTCTCTGAAAATATTATATACTTATAAAGGCAAATTAATAACAAAAGTCTTTTAAAAGGAGAGATTCAGTTGAGATTTACAAAAATGCATGGTATAGGCAATGATTATATCTATGTCAACTGCTTTGAGGAAAAGGTTGAAAATCCTGAACAGGTTTCAATTTATGTCAGTGACCGCCATAAGGGAATCGGCTCGGACGGACTGGTTCTTATCATGCCGTCGGACAAGGCTGATTTCAGAATGAGGATATTCAATGCTGACGGTTCTGAGGCTATGATGTGCGGAAACGCAACAAGATGTATCGGAAAATATGTTTATGACAAAGGTCTTACGCAGAAAACGGAAATAACTCTTGAAACAAATTCCGGTATCAAGCACCTTAAACTGTTTCCTGAAAACGGAAAGGTTGAATACGTTGAAGTTGATATGGGAAAAGCTGTTCTTGTACCAAAGGATATCCCTGTAAATTCTGACAAGGAAAGATTTATTTCCGAGCCTGTTGAGGTTGACGGAAAGGAATATAAGATCACCTGCGTTTCAATGGGAAATCCTCATGCCATTGTTTATCTTGACGGAATAAATGAGCTTGACCTTGAAAAAATAGGTCCTTCCTTTGAAAATCATGCCCTTTTTCCGGACAGAATAAACACAGAGTTTATCGAAGTAAAGGACAGCCGGAATCTCAACATGAGAGTATGGGAAAGAGGAAGCGGGGAGACTTTTGCCTGCGGTACGGGCGCCTGTGCGTCAGTTGTTTCCTCTGTTCTCAACGGTTTCTGCAGGAATGATGAGGAAGTTACCGTTCATTTAAGAGGCGGCGACCTCAGAATAACCTACTGCACAGACGGTACGGTTATCATGAAAGGTCCGGCAGCGCTTATCTGTGACGGTGATATTGATGTAAGCCATATTTAGTAAAGGAGTATATATAAATGACAAAAGTAAATAAGAATTTTGAAAATCTTGTTCCGAGTTACCTTTTTGCTGAGATAGCAAAGAGAGTAAACGACTTTGTAAAGGCAAATCCCGACAAAAAGGTCATAAGACTTGGTATCGGTGACGTTACACTTCCTCTTGCACCTGTTGTTGTTGACGCAATGAAAAAAGGCTGCGACGAGCTTGGTGTAAAGGAAACCTTCAAGGGTTATCCGGACTATGAGGGATATGCGTTTCTGAGAGAGGCAATTTCCGGATATTACAAAAGATTTGGCACAGAAGTTTCTGCTGACGAAATTCTGGTAAATGACGGTGCAAAGAGCGACGCCGGAAACATCGGCGACATTTTCTCAGAGGATAACGTAGTTCTGGTTACAGACCCTGTTTATCCGGTTTACGTTGACTCAAATATTATGGCTGGAAGAAAGATTCTTTATGCTGACGGTACAGAGGAAAACGGCTTCTGCGCAATGCCGGACAATTCAGTAAAGGCTGATATTATCTACCTCTGCTCACCTAACAATCCGACAGGTGCGTGCTACACAAAGGAACAGCTCAAGGCATGGGTGGACTACGCAAATGCAAACAATGCACTTATCATCTATGACGCTGCATACGAGGCATTTATCACTGAGGACAATATTCCGAGAAGTATCATGCAGATAGAGGGCGCAAGAACCTGCGCAATTGAAATGTGCTCACTTTCAAAGACTGCCGGATTTACAGGTACAAGATGCGGTTACACAGTAATTCCTAAGGAGCTGGAGCTTGACGGTACTAACATTTACAAGCTCTGGTACAGAAGACTTTCCACAAAGTTCAACGGCGTATCATATCCTGTTCAGTGTGCTGCTGCTGCTGTATTCACAGAAGAAGGACAGAAGCAGATAAAGGAGAACATTTCATATTATCAGGAAAACGCAAAGATCATTGCAAAGACAATGGATGAACTTGGAATCAAGTACACAGGCGGCGTAAACTCACCATATATCTGGCTGAAGTGTCCTGACAACATGGGCAGCTGGGAATTTTTCGATTATCTCCTCAACAACATTTATGTTGTAGGTACTCCGGGCGAGGGATTCGGCAAGAACGGTGCAGGCTGGTTCAGACTGACTTCATTCGGCGACAGGGAAAACACAATCGAGGCTATGGAAAGACTTAAAGGTTTAATGGCAACACCGCACAATTAACGGCT
>DBQM01000037.1:67603-212631 GCA_002305725.1 Ruminococcus sp. UBA1394
TGCCTGCGAGCTTTTTATGCAATCCGGGGGGCGACCTTCGCCTGACAAAAAATCTGACTGCGCATCTGCACGACAATAATTATGCGGTATTGCCTTATGAAAAAGTAATGAATAATTCATTGAAAATCAATTTGGCGGCGTTATACAAAAAGTACTGCGCCGCCGCAGTTTTATTTACATTCTGCGGAATATGCGGCTGGATATACGAAACGGCGCTGACCTCATATCTCTGGGGACGCTTTGCGGAAAGAGGATTTCTGCACATTCCGGTACTGCCTATCTACGGCGTATTTGCATTTTTAATGCTGCCTCTTTTTAAAAAGCACAACGGCTGGCTGACGGTGTTTTTCGGAGGAATGGCAGTCACCACAGTGCTCGAATTTATAAGCTCATACATAATCGAATGGACAATAGGGGAGAAGCTCTGGAGCTATGCCAGCTGGGACTTTAATTTCCAGGGCAGGATTTCACTTTACAGCAGTCTGATTTTCGGGGCTTTAAGTCTGATACTTATAAAGCTTGTATATCCCCTTGTAAGAAAAATGGACCGGAAGCTGCCTGCATGGGTCATGTACACTCTGGGTACGCTTTTTACTCTGGCAATTGTTTCGGATTTTGTTTATACCGTAGTGACCGGCTGATTTTTCCTTTAATATAAAATTCATTTTATCCTAAAATAATACTGTAAAGGAGAAATGAATCATGAAACAGAAAAGAATAAAGCGTCCGGTCACAGCCTCCTATGAGGACATAATGTTCAACGAGGCAGGTAGTGCAAATGACTGCACAGGGCTGATTCCCTCAGCAGTCAATGATGACAGCGAATATAAGTCCTATGAAGATATTATGGACTTTGATCTTCCCGCAATGTATAATACTAATCCCCCATCAACCTAATGAAAATCTTGTCCGCTATCATTCCGTCACTCTGCGTTGTCCTCCCTTGACTTGCGCCAGCAAGCCTGCGGTCGGTCGCCTTGATTGACGAAACGCTATCAGACAATCTTTTCATCAGAACGATGAGGGATTAGTATAAGAATACTGAAAAATAATTTATGTAAGAAAACTGACTTTGCAATTTAAGCAGAGTCAGTTTTTCTGCACAAAAACACCTCCTGCGGTATACCACAGGAGGTGTTTTTAAAGTGTGTTTCAATTATTTTGCAGACGGTAAAAGCAGTTTTGCAATTCCGATCGCATCATAAAGATTGATTGAACCGTTTACATCATAATCGGCAAGATAAGCGCCGAATGAGCCTTCAAAATCCCTGAATTCATTTTTGAATGAACCGTTCGGGTCATTCTTCCAGAGAAGATACTTGGAGATTTTGATAGCGTCATAAAGATTAGTAGTATCATTTAAATCAGCATCTCCGGCAAGTCCGACAGTTACAGGAATCTGTGCTATTTCAACTGAATTCATGATAACTGAAATTACTTCTGCATTATCTTTATACGCCTTTTCCGGAGTTACGGATACTCCGAAAGTTACATCGTTTCCGTTTGCATCAGTAAGACTTATCTTGTTCTTGAAAGTCTTTTCGTTTGTTGAGAAGAACATATTTTCATCATATGTGAGGTAATATGTGTCATCAGTTTTACTTAAATCAACTGAAGTGCAGTTTCCTGCCATATCGTATACTTCTGCGCTGTATTTTTCAGAATCTTCCGGTATCTGAAGTGTCACGGAATATTCTTTCTGGTTTGTTTCCTGGCAGTATCCCAGGTCTATAAGCTCCGGTTCTTCCGCAGAATAAGTTTCGTCAAGCAGAACTGCTCCCTGAACTGCATTATTATCTGTTATGGTAAGCTGTACATATTCTTCTCCGTTGATAACAAGCTTTCTGCATTCCTTTAATTCCGGAGCAGTTGCATCGATTCTGAATTCCTGACTGAGAACTTCTCTCCTGAATCCGTTTCCGACGTCCGGCGTTTCAGCTGTAAGCCTTAATTCGTATAATTCGCCGTCTGCAGTGCCTTCAAAATCCCAGCCCAGCGGGTAATCAAAGTTTGAAGGACCGGTATAACCTGGAGTCCAGCAGCCCACGTCGCAGGTAATCAGTTCAGTATAAACCCTTTTTCCGCCTTTGTATATTTCAGCTGATACATTATAGCATCTTCTCTTGAATCCCAGTGAAAGACGTATATCGTCAAGTACGTTATCACCGTTTGGTGAGTAAGCAGGTATTCCGGTTATCTGTTCTCCCAGCATAGCGGCAAGGGTGTTGATTCCGGCAGCATTACCGTTTGTATCAGACATTACTGACGGAGAATATGACGCATTTTCTTTACTGTTGTATACAAAAGGTTCAAAAATTTCTGAATCTGACCATGAACCGTAATATCCCATGAAAGAAAGTGTCAGATTAGGTGCTGAATCACTCTTTAAGTAAACATAACCGTCGATAAATGTACCGTTTTCAAAAGTTCCTTCAATATACTGCTGGTCTTCTGCGCTTAAATCAATGTCAAGGCTGACAGTAGCATCTTCACCAGGTGCTACTGTTATTTCGCTGATATCAGTCATGCCGGATTTAAACAGCACCTTGCTTTCCGTCATTTTCTTGACATTCCATGCAAGCTCACCATCTTCGTCGCTGTCACAGAAAAGGTCAGCAGAAAGAGTGTATGTCTGCGGAGTGTCTGAAACATTTTTTATATGGAAATAAAACTTTTCACTGCTGAATTCCAGTGAACCGATATTCGATTCCAGATTATCCCCTAAAGAAAGCTTCGGGCGGCAGTTGTCCGCTTCACTGTCTGTATAAATATAAGCAGGCGTATTCATGGCACTTTCAATATTTACAAGACCATTTCCCTGAACTCTCGGAGAAGCAATTTCCAGACCGTCAGAGCTGTAGATCGGAGTTGCTGTTGACATAAGCAGCTTTGCCATCATTTCAGGGTAATCTGAGTTGCTGACAATACCGTATTTTTCAGTATTCTGCTTCAGATATTCCTTTAAGAGTGCTGTGATACCTGTCATCTGAGGAGAAGCCATTGATGTTCCCGACATCGAACCGTATTTGTTTCCGGGGTAGGAAGAAATGATGTTTCCGCCATAGGCTGTGATATCAGGCTTGAGCAGAAGCTTTTCTGTGTAATCCCATGATGAGAAAGAACTCATTTTATTATTCATGGATGAAACAAGTATTGAGTCGGAATTGATAGTTAAAGTATTTTCGCCGGACTCTGTTATCTCCAGATAGCTTTCATAGCCTATAAGTCCGGACGGAAGAACAGAACAGCTTGGCGTGAAAACTGAATTGCCCGGTTCATTATTGCAGATAATTAATCCGACTGCACCGCAGTCCTTTGCATTCTGTGCCTTTTCATCAAATGTTATCTCGCCTCTCGGAACAAGAGCAACCTTGCCCTTGAGATCCAGACCTTCAAAATCCTCCGGATATCCGAATCCTGGTACAGCCACAAATTCCATTTTAGTATCACCCAGATATGATGTGATATCCGAAGTTGCCGGACTGAGCTCATAATTGTTTCCGCCGACTGTAATAACCTTTGACTCATAAACGAGATTTTCCGCTGAGCCAACGCTGAATACTGATGATATTCCGTCCGGATAACCGCCGGCAGAATAATCGGTGTTCAGAAGAGAATCTGCTCCGGAGTATGACATTTTTGCGTCATTTCCGGCCGCAGCGCAGAAGATTGTTCCGGTTGCTGAAAGGTTTGAGAGAGATTCTACCTCGTATGGTGCATTTTTATCCGGAATGTAAGCAGCACCGAAGCTTGCGTTTATAGTATCAGCGCCGAGCAGAGCGCAGTCGTTATAAGCTGCCATCACATCCTGGTCTGTCAGGTTGCTTGACATCAGAACAAGCTGTGCGTCCGGTGCAACACCCTTTGCATCATACTGTTCATCAGTTTCGGCAGCTCCGTTTCCGGCTGCAATTCCGGCAACATGAGTTCCGTGATTTTCTGTCGGGTCATCGTTGGTATTTGTGGTGTGGTTTGTGTAGTCAAATCTGTAAGGAATCTTTTCATTCAGATAATAGCCGCTGCCGCCTCCGCTTGTTGATGAAAGGAACGGCGAAATGCTGTTTATGTAATCTTCGCTTAAAGCACCTGTTACGCCCTCCGGCATTGTGCTGAGGAACTCGTGATCGGTGTCAAAGGAATCGTCTATAACTGCAATTACAGTTGAATCGCCCTTCTGGCTTACCTTGCTTACACCGGTCTGTTCAAGAATCTTATCAGTAAGGTCACTGTATTTTGATGATTCAGTACTGTTCTGTGTGATTTCCGGAACATCAGTAACATAGCTTGTAAGATAAATTTGTCTGATTCCGTAGTCTTTCATGTTGAGGTAGACTTCCTTGTATTCTGTATCTGTGAGAATAACAGACATTCCGTTATAAACGGCAGTGTAATCATAAATCTTCTGAACCTCACGTCCCAGTTTGTCGCTCATTGTCTGGCAGGCAGCAGCGTGGTCAGAAAGCAGGTCTTCGTAAACAGTTTTTCCTTCTTCGGTGAAGATAAACTCGTCAACGCCGTTTTGCTGTGCATAATCGTATTTTGCAAGAGGGTCATCGTCAAGTCCGACAATGCAGTAATAGCTTGCTTCCTGAACCGGCGTATCATCATAAATATAAGACGCAAACAGTTCAGACGCATTTGCTGTTACCGCAGAAGCCGCAATGACCGCTGCTGCAAAAGCTGAAAATATTTTCTTCATTCTTGTCCTCCATTATAATTTCATTTACATAAATATTATACCCCAGCCGGAAAAGATTGTCAAGGAAATAAAAGTCGTCAGTATTGGCATAATATATCAAAAAACTGACTTCGCATGAATTACGAAGTCAGTATGATAATAGAACAGTTTTAAGGCAATACCGCATAATTATTGTCGTACAGATGCGCAGTCAGATTTTTCGGCAGATTGCATAAAAATTTCGCAGGCATACTGGCGTATGTCAAGAAATTTTTGTGTGATATGACGGAAAATCTGCAAGCAGATGTGCGGCAAAAGCGATAGCTGCTAATTGTGCGGTGTTGCCTTAATTTATTCCGGGAAAGATAACCTTTCTGTAAGTATCAAACTTTACCCATTTTGCAAAGAAAGCTTTGTGCTCTGATTCGTCTGTTTGCGAATATTCTTTCAGAAACTTCTGGATTTCGTCATCGGATTCTGCAAGTACCTCAAAGCCTCTGCCGTTAATAACAGGCACTCCGCTGTATCCGTAATCCGCCGCCGGAAGAATCTCTGCGATTTTTTTGTCACGAACCTTTACAGCAACGCCGTCTCTCAGCACTATAATATCAAAGCTTCCGGGATAGCTGTAGCTTTCACCCGATACCGGAATCTCATCTCCGACAGTATATGTGCGGTTTACCGGCTGATATTTCAGCACATTCAGACTGCTTGTATCGTAGTAAAATTCCTCAAAAATATCGCCTCTTGCGGTCAACCCGCCATATCTGAATGACGCCTTGTCAGCTGAATTTGCGACCTTTTCGCTTACTGCCTTAACAACGCCGCAGGCAGAGGTCATGTTTGTGACACGGTCAATCAGTATCAGTTCGCCCAGAGTTTTGTGATTTGAAAACAGGTCAGCAACAATTCCCTCTGTCAGCAGTATTTCGCATACTGCGATTTCGTTTTTGCGGAGAGTGTCAGTCTGAACCTTTGCGCCGGTGTTTACGTCAACTGCATGGTCAACCTTTGTGAGAATACCGGAAATAGTCTTTGTTCCCAGCTTTACAAGATAATCCTTGCCAACGCTGAGCGGCTCGTCGTCCATCCAGAGCAGAGAAACAGTCAGCTTTTTGTATACTGCAATATCGGTATCCTTTACAAGCACACAGCCTCTTGAAACGTCAACCTCTCTGTCAAGTGAAATTGTGACAGGCTGTCCCTTGTAAGCAGTTTTAACGGCTTTGTCTGTCATAAGAATGCCCTTGACTGTTGCCTTTTCATTGCTTGGGAGTGTTATTATCTCGTCACCCTCAGAGATACTGCCTGTTTCAATCTGTCCCTGGAATCCTCGGAATGTGTGGTCGGGACGGCAAACTCTCTGAACCGGCATATAAAATCCCTGTTCTGAATCGTCAGAATTTATGTCAACAGTTTCAAGGTATTCAAGAAGCGGTACTCCCTTATACCACGGAATATTTTCTGATTTAATTGTTACATTGTCACCCTCAGTTGCTGAAAGAGGGATTATCTCTACATTTTCAAGAGAAAGCTCATTTTTCAGTTCTTCAATCTGAGAGAGTATTTCTTTGAAACGCTCCTCGCTGTAATTTACAAGGTCCATTTTGTTTACGGCAAACACAAAATAGCGTATACCCATAAGCTTGCATATTCTTGCATGGCGGCGTGTCTGGACAAGTACGCCCTGCGCTGCGTCAACAAGAATAACTGCAAGGTCCGCAAAGGACGCTCCCACTGCCATGTTTCTTGTATATTCCTCATGTCCGGGGGTATCTGCAACTATAAAACTGCGGTTGTCAGTTGTGAAATAGCGGTATGCAACGTCAATGGTGATACCCTGTTCACGCTCTGCCATAAGTCCGTCAAGGAGCAGGGAATAGTCGATTTTACCGCTGCGGCTGCCTACCTTGCTGTCAAGCTCAAGAGCCTTTTCCTGGTCTGTGTATAAAAGCTTTGCGTCATACAGTATGTGACCTATCAGCGTGGACTTTCCGTCGTCCACACTTCCGCAGGTAATAAATTTAAGTAAGCCTTTCATTAAAAATATCCCTCCCTCTTACGGCGTTCCATACTGCCTGCCGCTTCGTTGTCTATAACTCGTGAAGTTCTTTCGGAAGATACCGAGCTTAATGTTTCATCAATAATTTCATCAAGGGTAGTGGCTGTTGACTCAATACCGCCTGTCAGCGGATAGCAGCCTAAGGTTCTGAATCTGACTGATTTTATTTCCGGCACTTCTCCCTCTTTAAGCGGGAATCTGTCGTCGTCAACCATGATTAAGTTTCCGTCCCTTTCAACCACCGGATGCTCTGCCGCAAAGTACAGCGGAACAATATCAATATTTTCACGCTTTATATACTGCCAGATATCCTTTTCAGTCCAGTTGGAAATCGGAAATACACGGATACTTTCGCCCTTTTTGATTTTGGTGTTGTAAAGCTTCCACATTTCCGGACGCTGATTTTTCGGGTCCCACGCATGAGCCTCGTTTCTGAATGAGAAAATACGCTCCTTCGCTCTGGACTTTTCCTCGTCACGGCGTCCGCCGCCGAAAGCCGCTGTAAAGCCGTACTTATTGAGCGCCTGTTTGAGCGCCTGTGTTTTCATGATGTCGGTGTAGGCAGAACCGTGGTCAAAGGGGTTTATGCCCTGCTTTATACCCTCCGGATTTATGTATTCAAGCATTTCTATGCCAAGCTTTTCGGCAGTCCTGTCACGGAATTCAATCATTTCTTTGAATTTCCATGTTGTGTTTACATGAAGAAACGGAAACGGCGGTTTTTCCGGATAAAATGCTTTCATTGCAAGGTGAAGCATAACTGAGCTGTCCTTGCCGATTGAATAAAGCATTACCGGTTTTTCACATTCAGCCGCAACCTCTCTTATAATGTAAATTGCTTCTGCCTCCAGTTCATCAAGATCTGAAAATTCGCTCACATTACTTCCCTCCTAATATTTATTTGATTCTTTCTGATTTATTTTTATTTCAACAGTTTCGCCGTCGAAGCGCTCTGTTATCCAGCGGATAATATCTCCGTCTTTTTCGGTATGTACAAGGCTTCCTCTGCCGCCCATATCCGCACCGAGATAAAATTTTATGGCATATACGGGGCACTCCTTGATACATGAAGTACAGCCCCAGCAGTCCTTGGGATATTTGATGTATGCCTTTTTGTCTGCGTCGATTTTGATTAGAGTACCCGGGCAGACGTCATGGCATTTTCCGCAGCCCACACATTTTGTTCTGTCAATTAAAATGCTCATACGTCTGACCTCCCTCCGTCAAATCCCTCAGAATAATTTTTATTTCACCGTTTTCAAGACGGGAATTTACATATTTTCTCCAGTTGACATCGTCCTTTTCCGGATAGTCAAGATTTTCCGCAAAGCTGTGCCAGCGTGTTTCGTGACGTGCTTTCAGATGTGCGATAACGCTCCGGCAGACTGTGAGCCTTTCTCTCAGCTCGTATATGTACATAAGCTCCTGGAAATCATCTGCGTGGAGGTTTTCCGAAAGCTTTTCAAGCTGTACAATCTTTTCATCGGCAATGTCAAGCTGCTTTTCGTTAAAGCGGTAGTTTGTCCTGATACCGCCGGCGTAGGAGTCCATGACTGTCTGCATTGCCTCTTCCAGCTGTTCTGTTGTAAACTGCGATTTATCCTCACCAAGAAACCTTTCAATTTCTTCTGCATGACTGCGGACTGCCTCTTCGTCTATTTCCTCTGAGTTATTCTGCTTTATAAATTCCACAGCAGAAAATCCGGCAATTTCACCCTCAGCAAGTGCGCCGGTAACATACTTCTGCGGACAGCCTCCTGCAACGTCGCCGCCTGCAAACAGCCCCTTTATGGTAGTGGCACGGTTTGTGTCAACCCAGTAGCCGCTTGCGGTATGACCGCCTATGATATAAGGCTCAGTACCCTCGATTTCAACATTCTGCTCCGACGGCTTTTTGCCACTTTCTATCCACTTCAAAGTCTGGGAGGGCGCCATGTTCAGATACGCTTTCATAAGGGATTCGTTCTGTTCCTCAGTGATACTTTCAGTCCTCAGATAGCACGGACCTCTGCCTTCAAGGTTTTCATTGACAGTGCCGTATACACGCTCGGAAGTGGTAAGACCGTATTTTGTTTCGTACACTTCGCCAAGTGAATTTATCTGCTTTGCGCCGACACCCTGTGCAAGAGTTCCCGTCGGGGCAATAGTGTCCTTGCAGCGCAGTGCGATAAAGCGCATTTCAAAGGTTGTCATCTCTGCACCAGCACGGATTCCCATTGCATAGCCTGCGCCTGTGTTAAAGGGCGGATACCACATTTTGTGCCGTGAAAATCCCGGATTGTTCGGCTTGTAAAGTCCTGCCGCACCGCCTGTTGCAACAATTACAGCATTTGCCTCTATTATATAAAATGTATCGTTTTCGATACCGATTCCGAATGCTCCCTTTATTCTGTTTTCGCTTACCGCAAAATCGGTAATGTTCACATGGTTCAGAACGGTCACATTTGGAAGCTTTTCAACCGCCGCCGCAAGTATCGGCTTGATGTTTTCGCCGTTTATTTTTAAGTTGCGGTTTCCTCTTGTGACGTACTTTCCGTTCTCGTCTTTGAGAATGACAAGTCCAAGCTGTTCAAGCTTTTCTGTCACAGAGTTAAGACGTTCCGACATGGTAAGCAGAAGGTCCTCTCTTACAATTCCGTCCGCATCTTTTTTTGCGTAGTCAACATAATCCTGGGGCGTTCTGCCCTCTGTTATATAGGCGTTAAGCGCATTCACTCCTGCCGCAAGGCAGCCGCTTCGCTTTATGTGAGCCTTTTCGCAGATAAGCACCATTGCATCGGAATGCTCTGCAATGGTCATTGCCGCATAGCATCCGGCAGTACCGCCGCCTATGATAAGGATATCTGTTCTGATTCTTTCTGTCTTCATTATATCACCAGTTGTTATTTCTAATGTAATTTTCAGCAGACAGCACACAGTTTGCACCGTCTGAAACAGCTGTCACCACCTGCCGCAAAGCCTTTGTACGAACATCTCCGGCAGCAAATAAACCGTCAGCCGAGGTTATACCGTCTTCATCGGCAATTATATATCCGTTCTTGTCCAGACTGCATATCCCGTCAAGAATACCTGTATTCGGGACTGAACCGATTGCCACGAAAATGCCGTTTACTGCAAGACTACTTGTTTCGCCGGAAACTGAAATTTCAAGTCCCTCAACACGCTTTTCCCCGATAACTTTTGTGGGTACTGCGTTCAGAATAACCTCAATATTGGACGTTTTCTTCACAAGCTCCTGCAAAGCCTTGTTTGCACGGAAAGTATCTCTGCGGTGAATCAGATACACTTTTTCAGCGATTTTTGAGAGATACAGCGCATCTCCTAAAGCAGTATCTCCGCCGCCCACAACTGCGGCAGTTTTTCCTTTGTAGAAAGCACCGTCACAGGTTGCGCAGTAGGAAACGCCGAGCAGTTCTCCGCCGGGGATTTCCAGTCTGCGGTAAGAAGTTCCGGCGGCATAGATAATACATCTGCTTTCCATGGTACTGCCGTCCTTGAAGCTTACAGTATAGCTTTCGGCGTTTTTAATGATTCCGCTGACTTCACCCTCGAAAAATTTAGTACCAAGACTTACTGCGTGTTCACGGAATTTTTCGCCGAGCTCATAGCCGTTTATCTCGGGCAGACCAAGGTAATTGTCCACCTGTTCGCTTGCGGCTATCTGTCCTGCGCCCATGTAGTCCTTTTCAGCGACAACTGCGCTGAACTGAGCACGGCTTGCATAGACCGCTGCGGAAAGTCCTGCCGGACCGCTGCCGATTATTACAATATCGTACATATTCTAATCCTCAATGATCAAATTTTCCTTTTCGGCATTGCTGCCCTCGATTCTGAAAGAATTCAGAACCGGATTTTCCCTGTCCATAAGGGAAAGTATCATATAGCTTGCCTTGCTGTCGTAGGCAAGTCTTTTGTCTTCTTCTGACGGACGTGACGGTGATTCCGGATGGGAATGCCAGTTTCCAAGAGGTACAAGTCCCTGCGAACGCATATCCTTTACTGCCGCAAGCTGTTCTTTTGGGTCAAGGGAAAAATGCTCGTTGGAATGGTCAGTGTTAGTCAGAAGATACACCTTTTTTATTATCTTATCTTCTCCCTCAATTATACCTGCAATAAGTCCGCAGGCTTCGTCCGGAAGTTCCTTTACTGCATGAGCAAGGATTTTTTCGTAATCTGCCTTTGAAAGTTTTATCATAAACCAACACCGTCACATTCTGCCTGTTCATAGTCGATAAGCTCTGTAATTGTCGGATTTTTTCCGCATACCGGACAGTTATCGGTATTTGCCGGAAGTTTTACCTTGCGGAATTCCATTTTAAGTGCGTCATAGGTAAGGAGATAGCCTGTCAGCAGGTCGCCGACACCGATAATATACTTTACAGCCTCCATAGCCTGTAAGCTTCCGATAACGCCGCCCATTGCACCAATAACGCCAGCCTGCTTACAGGTAGGTACGGCGTCTTTCGGCGGAGGGTCTTTGAATACACAGCGGTAGCACGGACCTTCTCCCGGAACGTATGTCATAAGCTGTCCCTGGAAACGGATAATTCCGGCGTGTGAGAAAGGCTTTTTCGCCATTACACAGGCATCGTTTATGAGAAACTTTGCCGGAAAATTGTCTGTACCGTCAATGATAAAATCGTAGTCTTTGATTAAGTCCATGATGTTTTCGCTGGTAACGAATGTGCGGTAGGTGTTGACGGTAACGTCCGGATTCATAGCCTCCATTGTTTCCTTTGCCGACTGCACCTTTGCCTTGCCGACGTCCTTTGTGGCATGAATAATCTGTCTTTGCAGATTTGAAAGGTCAACCTCGTCTGCGTCCGCAATGCCGATTGTTCCTACGCCTGCTGCCGCAAGGTACATTGCCGCCGGAGCGCCAAGTCCGCCTGCACCGATAATCAGCACTTTGGCATTAAGCAGTTTTTTCTGTCCCTTTACTCCGACTTCCTTTAAGATGATGTGTCTGGAGTATCTCTCAATCTGTTCGTTTGTAAATGGCATTACTGACCGCCTCCCATGAAGTAAAGAAACTCAACATTATCGCAGTCTTTTACGACTGTACTTTCAAAAGTACCGCTTTCAACAAATTCATCGTTTATAGTAACTGTAACATACTGAGGTGTTTCAACCTTTTCGTCAATGATAAGCTGTGCAACGGTGATACCGTCCTTAACCTCTTTTTTTACGCCTGCAACTGTTATATTCATGGTAAATTCTCCTTTATAATTTTTCAAACTCTTCAAAAATTTCAGCTTTTTTAACTGCACCCCTGAGACGTGCCTTTTCCTCGCCGTCTTTAAAGAAAATCAGCGTAGGAGCAGCCTGTACCTCATACTTTTCCGCAAGCTCGCCGTCAAAATTGATATTTATCTTCACAAGCTTTAAAGTATCAGGATATGTTTCTTCAAGCTCTGCAAGAACCGGTGACATTCTCTTGCAGGGTACACAGCTGTCGGAATAAAAGTCCGCAAGCACGATTCCCTGTGCGCCAAGAACTTCATCATTAAAATTCTCTGCATTAACACGAACTGCCATTTAATCACCAACCTTTTTCACGATAAGATTGTAAGTACCGTCCTCATTATTAATCAGTTTCAGAATCTGATGCCCTTCTTCCTTGATACTGCGGGGGACGTTCTGAACGGGTTCACCGTCGTTCATTTTAATTGAAAGTATCTGTCCGTCGTCAAGTTCTTCAAGAGCAACCTTTGCCTTTACAAAAGTTACCGGGCAGACTACATCTGTAATGTCAACTGTGTCATCAATATTAAAATCAGCCATTATATGCCTCCAGAATCTTTTCTTTGAATTTGTCTTTTCCTACACGGTCAAGAGTAAACTTGAAACGCTCGCCTGCATTGGCATTGTCATCAAAAAAATGTATTGCGGCGTCGCATATCTTCATAAGCTTTTCCTTGTCCTCAATGAAAGGAATGATTGTTTCGCCCTTGCTGATACTGTTTCCGAAAAGACCGCCGAATGAAACGATATAGCCGTGGACTGTGTCCCATGCCTCAGTAGGACAGGCTTTTACACAGCGTCCGCAGAAATTGCATTTGCTCTCATCTACGGAAATTTTACCGTCGGAAATAGTAATTGCATTTGTTCTGCATGCCTTTTCACATACGCCGCAGTTTATGCAGTCACTTTCTTTCCATGCAACTTTGATACCGCCCTTGATTCCAAGGTCATTTTCCTCTGCTTTCAGACAGTTGTTCTGACAGCCTGTAATGCCGAACTTGAACTTGTGGGGAAGTTCTCTTGCAAAATATCTTTCGTCAAGCTCTTTTGCAAGAGCGAATGTGTCAATACAGCCGCTGGGACATATTGCCTCGCCCTGACAGGCTGTAACAGTACGGACTCTCGGACCGCATACGCCCGGTTCAACGCCGCCCTCGCCAAGCAGTGCCTTGACCTCGTCTATCTGGTCAAGCTTTATGAAAGGTATCTCCACACTCTGACGTGATGTAAGGTGAACGTGACCGTCGCCGTACTTTTCCGCCGTTTCAGCAATTTTTGCAAGCTGTTTTGCGGTGAGATTTCCGCCTACGACACGCAGTCTGAGTGAGAAGTTATTTTTCTGTTTCTGGCGCATGAAACCGCCTTTTTTTAATGCAGCATAATCAACAGCCATTTTTAATCCTCCATTTTTTCAATTGCCTGTGAGAAATCCTCTGTCAGGTCAGCTATATCTTCAATTCCGATGCTGATACGAATCGTATCGTCATAAACTCCGGCATTCCTTTTCTGTTCCTCTGAATTGTGTGTATAAATGGTACTTGCCGGATGAATAACAAGTGTTCTGATATCACCAATATTTGTGGCGTTTACAGCGTATTTCAGACTGTTTATAAGCTTAAAGGCTTTTTCCTTGCTGCCTGTCCGTATAGTCAGTATCGCTCCGCCTTTTCCGCCGAACTGTTTCTGAACCAGTTCATAGTACGGATTATTTTTCAGCGCCGGATAATTGACTTCAATGCCCTCTGTACTGTCTAAAAATTCCGCAAGCTTCAATGCGTTGTAACAAAGACGCTCCATGCGAAGTCCGAGAGTTTCAAGTCCCACAGAATTCATAAATGCATTCATCGGGGCAAGACAGCCGCCCACATTTCTCCATATGCCGTTTCTCAGCTTTGCAAGGTAAGCAAATTTGCCGTATCTTCGGTATTCTTCCAGTCCTTTACATCGGAGAGTTTCCCATCTGAAATTTCCGCTGTCGATAATAATTCCGCTTATGGCGTTTCCTCCGCCGTTTATGTATTTTGACGATGAATGTACTACCACGTCTGCACCGTATTCAAAGGGGTGAATCAGATAAGGCGTCGCTGTGGTACTGTCGATAATCAGCGGTATTCCGTGACTATGAACAAGCTCTGAAACCTTTTTCAGATCAACAACGTCCAGCTTTGGATTGCCAATCAGCTCGGCAAATACTGCCTTTGTCTTATCATTTATAAGCGGTTCGATTTCCTCCGCCGTGACATTATGAACAAACCTTGTTGTGATTCCCAGCGCCTTCAAATCGCCGAACAGATCTATCGTACCGCCGAAAAGTCCCGAACCTGCAATTATCTCATCTCCCGATTCAAGAATGTTCAGAAGTGACATTGTAACAGCCGCCATTCCGGAAGAACAGGCAACAGCGCCGATTCCGTTTTCCATAGCAGCGACCCTCTTTTCAAAGGAGTCAACCGTAGGATTGCTTATCCTTGTATATGCAAATCCCGGCGCTTTATTATTGAATACCTTTTCAAGCTTCTCTGCCGATTCATGAGCGAATGCGCTGACCTGATATATCGGCATGACTGTAGAACCGGTAAATTCCTCGCCGTTAAAATTCTGATGCAGCAATGCAGTATTAAACTTCATACTTTCACCGACTTTCCTAATGAATTTTCAGAGCCTGTTCTGCTCTTTCAACATCATCATTATACACCTTTTATTCTACTAAGTCAATAGGTTTTGTAGATTTATACTTTTCCTACAAAATTCTTCCTATTTCCTATCCTTTTTATAGGCAATAACGCATAATAATTGCCGCCCGTCCGTAAACAGACAGGCGGCAAAAGTTCAGCCGCTAAATTTGAAGTTCATAATTGTTTCGCAGGTTTTCTCAATATCCTCGTCGCTGTGAGCCGCTGAAACAAACATTGCCTCAAACTGTGAGGGGGCAGTATAAATTCCGTTTTCAAGGAGATAGCTGAAATATTCGGCATACCGCTTTGTGTCAGCAGTTTTTGCGCTGTCATAGTCCTTGACAGCGGCGTCGGTGAAAAACGCAGTCAGCAGAGAACCGGCACGGTTTACGTTCATTCCGGCTTTCTTCATTGCCGATTCAATTTTTGCAGACTTTCTGTCAAGCTCGTCATAAATCTCCGGACTGCTTTCAAGTTCACGCAGCATGGCAAGTCCGGCGGCAACAGCGACCGGATTTCCCGAAAGAGTTCCAGCCTGATAAACTGAACCCAACGGGGCAACACATTCCATGACCTCACGCTTTCCGCCGTATGCCGCAAGGGGCATTCCGCCGCCGACTATCTTTCCGAGAGTAGTCATGTCGGGAGTAACGCCATAATATTGCTGTGCGCCTCCCAGCGAAAGCCGGAAGCCTGTGATTACCTCGTCAAAAATCAGAAGTGCGCCGTTTTCTTTTGTAATGTCACGCAGGAACTGCAGAAATCCCTCTTCCGGCGGTACAACGCCCATGTTAGCCGCACAGGGTTCCACCAGTACACAGGCAATCTCGCCCCTGTTATTTTCAAAAAGCTCTTCCACAGACTGCCTGTTGTTGTATTTTGCAAGCAGAGTGGTTTCCGTATAGCCTTTTGGGACGCCGGCGCTGTCGGGAATGGAATTGGTAAGAAGTCCCGAACCGCCTTTGACAAGAAGTCCGTCGGAATGACCGTGATAACAACCCTCAAACTTGATTATTTTGTCACGGTGAGTAAACCCCCTTGCCGCACGGACTGCGCTCATGACCGCCTCAGTACCGGAGTTTACAAGTCTGAGCATTTCCATAGAGGGAATATGTTTCTGAATAAGCTCTGCAAGCTCGATTTCACCCTTGTGACACGCACCAAAAGTCAGTCCGCTGTCACAGCTTTTCTTTACAGCCTCAATCACCGCCGGATTAGCATGACCGAGAATATTTGGTCCCCATGAACAGACGTAGTCGATAAACTGATTACCGTCTGCGTCGTAGATTTTATCGCCCTCTGCCTTTTCAATAAACAGGGGAGTTCTGCCCACATTCTTAAACGCCCTTACCGGACTGTTTACTCCACCCGGCATGAATTTCAGCGCTTTTGTATAAAGCTTTTCAGATTTGTCTGTATTCATTTTTCCTCCTCCAGCCATTTTGCGGCGTCAAGGGCGTGATAAGTAATAATAATATCAGCGCCGGCACGTTTTATTGCAGTAAGATTTTCCATGACGATTCTCTTTTCGTCGATCCAGCCGTTTTGTGCCGCCGCCTTGACCATGGAATATTCGCCGCTTACGTTATAGGCAGCTATCGGCAGGTCAAAACGTTCACGGGCAGCTTTGAGCACGTCCAGATAAGCAAGGGCAGGCTTGACCATTACCATGTCCGCACCCTCCTCAATATCGTCGGCAATTTCCCTTAAAGCCTCTCTGCCGTTGGCGCAGTCCATCTGATAGGTCTTTCTGTCGCCGAAAGCAGGGGAGGACTCGGCTGCGTCACGGAAAGGTGAATAGTATCCGGAGGCAAACTTTGCGCTGTATGAGAGAATCGGAGTACCGGAAAAGCCGTTTTCATCAAGCGCCTTACGGATAGCCGCAACTCTGCCATCCATCATGTCAGACGGAGCAATGATATCAGCGCCTGCTTT
This sequence comes from Ruminococcus sp. UBA1394, assembly GCA_002305725.1. Classification (GTDB taxonomy): domain Bacteria; phylum Bacillota; class Clostridia; order Oscillospirales; family Ruminococcaceae; genus Porcipelethomonas. The sequence goes on from DBQM01000037.1 coordinate 84,198, forward strand.
TGCAAGACTGACCGACATTTTAGAAAGCAGGGGGAGAGTTTCGTCATTGAGTATTTTTCCGTCGCATATCACGCCGCAGTGTCCGTGAGAGGTGTACTCGCAAAGGCACACGTCCGCAATAACTATCATGTCGGGGTACTTTCCCTTGATATAGCGTATTGCCTGCTGTGTAACGCCGCTGTCGTCGTAGGCGGAGGAGGCAAGCTCGTCCTTGTGCGCCGGAATACCGAAAATAAGCAGTCCCGAAATACCGCTTTCTGCTGTCGCATCAAGTACCTCGTCAAGCGTATCAACAGAATACTGATAAACGCCGGGCATTGAGTCAACAGGCTTTTTTATATTCTTTCCCTCAGCAACAAAAATCGGGTAAATAAGGTCGCTTTTGTTTATGTGAGTTTCCTGTACCATTCGTCTGAGCGCACCGCTGGCACGAAGTCTTCTGAATCTGTTCATCTGTCTGCCTCCTGTAATATTTTGTCAGCCATTCCGGCGGAAGTCTGAATATCCGCTGTGCTGAAATCTGTAACGCCGTGTTTTTTCAGCGTTTCCGCAGTAATTTCACCTATGCATACAACCTTTGTTTTTTCGGAAAAAGTATATCCGCTTTCAAAAAAAGAGTCCACTCCCGACGAGCTTGCAAAGGTGAGAAAATCTGTGTCCACCTGAGTGTTTACGGCAGTTTCATCAGTCCTTATCACGTCATAGGTCTTTATATCATTATATGAAATGCTGTGTTCGTCAAGTATTTTTGTCAGTATCGCCGAGCCTTTTTCCGCACGGAGAATCAGCACTTTTTCATTACTATTCACCGTTTTTGCAAGGGCATTTCCCAGTTCCTCAGAAGTGAATTTTTTTGGAACAAGGTCGGGGAAAATACCGCTTTTTTCAAGCGCTTCAGCGGTACAGCTGCCGATAACTGCAATTTTCAGTCCGGCAAGACGGCGCAAATCGACTTTTTGCTTTTTCATGCGTTTCAGAAAAATCTCCGCACCGTTTACGCTTGTAAGCACAAGCCAGCTGTAATCTGAAATATTCTGCAAAGCTGCGTCAAAGGCTTTGTTTTCGCTGTACTCCGAAACTCTGAAATAATCAAGAAATCTGACGTCTGCGCCGAGTTCATTAAGCTGTGGTGCAAGCTTATCCGCAAAACGCTTTGTACCTGTTACAGTAACGGAAATTTTGTCAAGCGGTCGGATAATTGTAGGTGAAAGGTCAAGACGGGCTGTTTCTCCCACAACGATTACCGCCGGAGCGATGATGTTTTCCTTTTCGGCAGTATCTGCAATATTTTCAAGGACATCTCTTACCACACGCTGTTTTGCAGTACCTCCGCAGGAAATCACCGCCGCAGGAGTATCGCTGCTCATTCCTCCCGAAATAAGTCCGTCGGCTATTCTGCGCAGATTTCTGAGCCCCATGAGAAAGACCAGCGTACCGTCAAGCTTTGCGTACTTTTCAAAATTTTCCGGCAGCAGGTCATCAGCCGTATGACCGGTAATAACGTGAAAACTGCGGCTCAGACGGCGGTGAGTAACCGGTATTCCGGCAAGCTCAGCCACGGCATAGGAGGAAGAAATTCCGGGAATAACGCTGTATTCAATTCTCTTTTCCTGTAAAGCAAGAATTTCTTCGCCGCCCCTGCCGAAAACAAACGGGTCGCCGCCTTTGAGCCTTGCAACAGTCTTTCCCTCAGACGCTTTTTCTATAAGAATTTTATTTATGTTTTCCTGCGTTTCGCTGTGATGTCCGGCACGTTTCCCTACGCAGATTTTTTCCGAATTTTCGGGAGCGAAAGCAAGCAGTTTGCTGTCTATCAGGCTGTCATAAACTATTGTATCACACTTCTGTAAAATTTTCATTCCTTTAAGTGTAATATAATCGTAATCTCCGCAGCCCGCCCCCACAAGATATACTTTCCCGGTTTTACTCATAGCTTTGAAACCAACTCCTCTGCAAGTCTGAACCTGTCTGATATTTTCGCCTCTGCTGACAGTATCTTTTTACAGTCCTTTGAGGCTGTAAGGCGGATTTTTTCTCCGGATATTTCTGCATACGCTCCCACAGGCATTGTGCAGTCTGCACCCAGCAGCTCCGGCACACGCCGTTCTGTTTCAAAGGCGTAAAATGTGTTTTTGTCTGAAATCTGATTTATTATGTGACTGATTTTTTCACCTTTGCGGCTCTCAACTGCAATGATTCCCTGGCACGCCGCCGGAAGAAAGTCTGTACTGTCAAAAGCGGTAAAGGAAAGTTCCTCCGAGCCGTAAAGTCCGAGACGTTCAAGTCCTGCCGCCGCAAGGATTATACCGTCAAATTCGCCGCTTTTCAGCTTGCGCAGACGGGTGTCCACATTGCCCCGTATATCGCCGAAAACAGCATTTGGGTAAAGCCTCTGCATATTCAATCTGCGCCGCTGACTGCCTGTGCCGACGATGAATTTACTGTCCTTTTCCGGAACTTTATCCGCAGGCGTGACCAGTACATCACGGTAGTTTCCACGTTTCAGAACACCGGATATTTCAAGGTTTTCCGCAAGCTTATAGGGCAGATCCTTTGCGCTGTGAACGGCTATGTCAATCTCACCTTTCCGGAGCAGACTTTCAATCTCAGACACAAAAACGCCCTTTCCGCCTATTCGGGCAAGGGGCTTGTCGAGTATTTTGTCGCCTTTGGTGGTGATGTGAACGATTTCCGTTTCTATGTCCGGAAAAGCGTCATGCAGACTTTTAATCACCATGTCAGTCTGTGCAAGGGCAAGACTGCTTTTTCGTGTGCCTATTCTAATTTTCATGCTCTTTCAGCTCCTCCAGCAAAGCGTTGATGGTATCGTCTGACGGTAATTCATCATTTGTCAGACAAAGCTTTAATAAAGCTTCCGCCGCATTTTTCCGCTTTTCCTCAGTATCAAATTTTTGCTTTATAACAGGACGGAATCTCCCCATAATTTCCATGATTTCAAGACTGCGTTCACTGAGCAATTCCTCAGTCTGCTCACGGAGAAAACGTGCGTAAAGAGGACTTTTTCCGGAGGTTGTAATGCCGACTGTGATATCGTTTTTATGTACCAGCGCCGGAAAAATAAATCCGCATTTTCCGAGGTCGTCAACAGTATTCACCGGGATTTTTTTCTCGCTGCAAAGAGAAAAAATGTGTGCATTCAATGCGGCATTATCCGTTGCGGAAATAACCATAAATGCGCTGTCAATGTCGCTGTCAAGGAAGTTTCTTTCCGTAATTTCAATGCCGCTGATATTTTTCAGTTCACTGCATACTGCCGGTGCTACAACCACAATTTCCGGCTCAAAAGGCAGCAGCTTTTCGACCTTTCTCAGCGCCACGTTACCGCCGCCGACAACAACGCACCGCTTGTTTTTTATATCTGCAAAAAAAGGGAAATAACCCATATCACAACTGCTCCTTATAATTTTTCAGAACCTCAAGCACCGCCTCAAACTGTGAGGAATCAAGCTCTGATTTAAACTGATACAAAAGCTTTTCGGATATTGCAGTACCTGCGTTTTCACGATAGGGGAGATAGTTGTGAAAGGCGATATCCTTTTTCAGCGTATCAGTTTCTTCTGCTATTATCTGCCCTGCTGCGTCTACGCTGTCAAGCTTCAGCGCATTGTTTTCCTGTGCCAGCTTTTCAAAATAATCTATGCCGATTCGCTTTACACCGTCAAGCTGTGTAATATTTTCTTCAATATCTGCGGGTACGGCAAGGTCAATAAACAGTCTGTTCTTTTTATGTATGAGAGATTTTTTTAGTCTGTTAAGGGTAATGGTATAGTGCGGACTGGAAGTTGCGCTGATAACGCAGTCTGCCCCGTCGGTAAGGCTGTAGCGGTCAGCGTAATCTGCGGTTTTGAAAAGTGAATCTGCCGCAGTTCCGAATCCGGTGTTGTGACTTCGCAGAGTTGCAGTAACATTTACATTTTTACAGGAAAGGAGATTTTTCAGCACAGTCGAACCTGTTTTTCCCGTTGCTCCGATTACCAGTACATTCACGTTTTCGCCCAGTTTTTTTGCTTCATTTGCCGCAAGTGTCGCAAAGGAAACAGAGGTTTTTGACAGGGCAGTTTCAGTCTTGATTTTCTTTGCACAGGCAATTGCCGCCTGAAAAATCATGTTCAGCTCAAATGAAACCGTACCGAATTCCTGTGCCGCTGTGTACGCATTTTTAGTCTGACCCAGTATTTCGTCCTCTCCGATAATCATAGAATCAATTCCGCAGGCGACCTCAAAAAGGTGACGTATAGCCTTGTCACCCTGATACTGTCTGAAATAGGGCGAAAGTTCCGTTTCATCAGTTTTGCTGTATCCGGCAAGAACGTGCTTTACTTCTTCGGCAGAACCGGAATTGCCGCAGAAATATACTTCTGTACGGTTACAGGTGCAGAGCAGTACACATTGATTTATTATTTGCGTGTCACACAGCGCCGACATGATTTTCTTCTGTATATCTGATGTAAACGCCAGCTTTTCCCTTATCTCAGCGTCTGCATTTTTATGACTTATGCTGATACAAAACAATTATTATCACTGCTTTCAATTTTTCGTATTCATGACAATACCGCATAAAGACAGACTTTTTTCAGTTTCTGTCTTTATACGGTGTTTTATCCTGAAGGAAACACTGACGGAAAATATGCAAGCAAGATGCGTGCCAAGCCGATAGGCGTGATTTAATCAGTGATTCCTTATATATAATACATGAAATCTCCTGTTTTTGCAAGTGATTTACGATATTGTTCAATAATTTCTGCAAGAGTGATGCTTTGTGAAAACTCTCTCAGATAAACTGTCATTTTATTCCATAGTTTTTCGTCAATAATGTCTTTCAGTTCTGATTCTTTTTCGCTGTCATTAAAAACAGTATCTCCTAAAATTGTGACATCAAGGGCGTCAAGGACTTCACGAAGTGTAATTTTTTCCGGCGGTTTTCCCACAACATATCCGCCTCTTGAACCTTTCTGACTGCGTACCAGATGCGACTGCCGCAGTATCATCAGTATCTGTTCAAGATATTTTATGGAAATATTCTGACGTTTGGAAATGCTGCATACTGTAACCGGTTCGCCGTTTTCGGAATACAGCGCAATATCAGTCAGTGCGATTATGCCGCATTCCACTTTAGTTGAAATTTTAATGTGAATCCCTCCCTTTGCAAATCAGACAAATTTTTATTCAGAAAAAAGTGCAGTTGAAAAATATCTGTCACCGCTGTCCGGCAAAAGTGCAACGATTGTCTTGCCTTTATTTTCCGGTCTTTTTGCGATTTCCAGCGCCGCATGAAGTGCCGCACCCGATGAAATACCGACTAAAATACCCTCCTGCTTTGCCAGCAGCTTTGACGCTGCAAATGCGTCATCATTCTGTACCTTTACAATTTCGTCATAAACTGAAGTGTTCAGAGTTTTCGGTACAAAGCCTGCGCCTATACCCTGGATTTTGTGCGGACCTGCTTTGCCCTCCGATAATACCGGAGAATCCGCCGGTTCAACTGCGGCAATTTTTACGCCGGGGTTCTGTGATTTCAGATATTCTCCCGTACCGCTTACAGTACCGCCTGTTCCGACGCCGGCGACAAAGAAATCAACCTTTCCGTCCGTGTCGTCCCATATTTCCGGACCGGTCGTCTTTCTGTGTACTTCCGGATTTGCAGGATTTTCAAACTGTCCGGGGATAAAGCTGTCGGGAATTTCCTCTGCAAGTTCCTGCGCTTTTTCGATAGCGCCTTTCATTCCCTTTACACCCTGGGTCAGCACTATTTCCGCACCGTATGCCTTTAAAATGTTTCTTCTCTCCACACTCATGGTTTCCGGCATTGTGAGAATAACACGGTAACCCTTTGCAGCTGCGATTGCCGCAAGTCCGATACCTGTATTGCCGGAGGTGGGCTCAATAATTACAGAGCCGGCTTTTAATATGCCCTTTTTCTCTGCGTCCTCAATCATTGATTTGGCAATTCTGTCCTTTACACTTCCTGCCGGATTAAAATATTCAAGCTTCACAAGAACAGTTGCTTCGAGATTCTGATTCTTTTCTATATTTACGATTTCCACAAGTGGCGTTTTGCCGATAAGCTCTATTGCACCCTTATAAATATTTGACATATCCTGACCCTCCAATTAAATAACAATTGAATTTTCCTGAAGTGACTGGTTTTCAAGGAGATATGCCTTATCTCCCGAAGTTACAAAAATTCTGTAGAGGAAAACGTCAACCTTTTCGCCTGCTGAAATGCTTTCTTCCTCTAAATCTCTTTTTGCTGTAAGTAATGTATCGTTCACACGGACTTTCAGTTCTAATTTATCGCCTCTGAAAGAAACGTGCTCAACAATACCCTCTGATGCAGAACTTCTGAATTTCTGCACCTCGTTTTTCTTTGTGATTTTTACAAATTCGGGGCGGACTATCGCTTTGTCAACGTTCTCGACTTTCTCAAAAGTATGGAATGACTGATAGTTCTCCACAACCGAAGTCTGACCGAAAAATGACGCAGTAAAAGCGGTATCCGGCTTCTGATAGACTGCAAGGGGAGTGCCCATCTGCTCTACTCTTCCCTTATTGGTAATGATTATCTCGTCTGCCACTTCGATAGCCTCGTCCTGGTCGTGAGTAACGAAGATACTGGTAACACCCAGCTTTTCAATCATGTCCTTTAACCAGCTGCGCAGTTCCTGTCTTACCTTTGCGTCGATTGCGGCAAAAGGCTCGTCAAGGAGCAGCAGCTGCGGATTCGGAGCTAACGCTCTTGCAAATGCCACTCGCTGTCTTTGTCCGCCCGAAAGCTGGCTCGGATAACGCTTTTCCAGTCCTTTAAGACCGATAAGCTCGATAAGTTCCTTTACACGATTGTCAATATCTATTTTGTCCGCTTTCTGCACCTTTAAACCGAATGCAATATTTTCATATACTGTCATATAGCGGAAAAGCGCATAATTCTGAAATACAAAGCCTATTCCTCTTTTGCTTGCCGGAATGTCATTGACTACCTTTCCGTCAATTATAATTTCACCGCTGTCTGGGTGTTCCAGTCCTGCAATCATACGCAGAATAGTGGTTTTGCCGCTGCCGCTGGGTCCGAGCAGACCGATAAGCTTTCCCTTTTCGATTCCGAAACTAACGTTGTCAGACGCTTTGTAATCGCCGAAATGCTTGTTTATATTTCTTAATTCAACATACATTTAAGTGTCCTTCTTTCCTCTGTATTCAATAACACTTCTGATAATAAGTATGATAACTGCCATTATTACAAGTATTGATGAAACTGCAAAAGCCGGAACATACTTAAATTCATTAAATAAGATTTCAACGTGCAGGGGTAGTGTGTTGGTCTTTCCCCTCAGGTGTCCTGACAGTACTGATACCGCACCGAATTCTCCCATTGCTCTTGCCGCACAAAGCACGACGCCGTAAAGGAACGCCCACTTGATATGGGGGAATGTGATTTTCCGGAATATTGTCAGACCCCCTGCGCCCATAAGGGCAGCCGCCTCTTCCTCGTCTGTCCCCTGTGCCTCTAAAACCGGAATAAGTTCTCTTGAAATAAAGGGGAATGTTACAAAAATTGTTGCAAGAACAATTCCGGGTACTGCAAAGACAATTTTTATATCAAGGGATTCTAAAAGGGGATAAATGGCGCTTTGTCTGCCGAAGGTCAGTACGAAAATCAGACCTGCGATAATAGGCGAAACTGTGACAGGTACGTCAATCAGCGTTGTAAGCACCTTTTTGCCTTTGAAGTGGAATTTTGTCACCGCCCATGCGGCAAACACGCCGAAAACTGTGTTGATAAGCACGGCGCAGACCGTAGCTTCGACAGTCAGCAGTACAGCTTTTACAGTGTATTCGTCCGCTACTGCCGAAATGTATGTATCCCAGCCGCTTTTCAGAGCCTCGGCAATGACAGTAATAAGGGGGAGCAGCAGCATGAGTACCACAAAAAGAACGCTTATGCCGATTAATATCCATTTAACTATCTTGGAACCAGTTGTTTCCTCATGCATCCTACATACCTCCCTTTAAGATTTTTGCGCTTCTTGCCTGAATCAGATTTGTTATAAACAGAATCAGAAAAGCCGCAATAAGCATTACAAGTGCGATAGCCGTTGCGCTGGCGTAATCATATTCCTGCAACTCCGACATGATAATAAGCGGTGTGATTTCAGTTTCAAAAGGCTGATTTCCCGCAATGAATACTACGCTGCCGTATTCACCGATACATCTGCCGAAAGCAAGTCCGAAGCCTGTCAGGACAGCCGGTCTTATTTCCGGGAAAATCACTTTCCAGAATATTTTTGTACGACTTGCGCCTAAAACTCCTGCCGCCTCTTCATAGGCAGGGTCAAGCTTTTCCAGAATCGGCTGAACTGTGCGGACTACAAAAGGAATACCAATGAACACAAGCGCTACCGTTATACCGATTCGGGTATATGCTATTTTAATGCCGAATTTGTCAAAAAAACCGCCGATAAGTCCGTTGTTTGTTGTGAGAGAGGTCAGCGCAATGCCGGCTACGGCAGTCGGCAAAGCGAAGGGCAGTTCAATCATGCCATCCAAAAGACGCTTTAACGGGAATTTGTATCTCACCAGCACCCATGCCAGAATAACTCCCATGACTGCATTTATTACCGATGCTATAAGAGCTGTCAGAAAGCTTACACGAAAGCTTGCAAGCACACGGTCACGGGTAATCGTCTGAATAATCTCCTTAAAGCTCAGCTGTGCGGTAAAAACCACCAGTGACGCCAGCGGAATCAGAACAACAATGCTGACTATTGACAGTGTCACTCCCATGGAGACTCCGAAACCCGGAATCACTCTTTTACTCGTCTTTTTCATACCTTCTCCTTATGTCTTATTGCTCGTAAATTTCGTCAAATACGCCGCCGTCGGCAAAGTGTTTGCTCTGCGCCTCGTCCCAGCCGCCGAAGTCCTGAATCGTTACAAGGTTGATGTCAAGATTGAATACGTCTGCATATTCCTGAAGTATTGTTTCATTTGACGGACGGTAATAATTATCTCCGGCAATTCTCTGCGCTTCGTCGGAATAGAGATAGCTTAAATATTCTGTAGCAACATCTCTTGTACCCCTCTTGTCAACAACTGAATCCACAATTGCTACAGACGGCTGTGCAAGAATGCTGATGCTCGGTGTTATTATCTCATAATCGTCCGGATAGTCCTGGATTGAAAGATAAGCTTCATTTTCCCATGCAAGGAGAACATCGCCCTGTCCGTTTTCAACGAATGTTGTTGTAGCGCCTCTTGCACCGGAATCAAGTACCAGTACATTCTGATAAAGCTTTTTGATGAAGTCCTTTACCTGTGCCTCGTCACCGTTGTAAAGCTTGTCTGCGTAAGCCCATGCTGCAAGGTAATTCCATCTTGCACCGCCGGATGTCTTAGGGTTTGGTGTGATAACGCCAACGCCGTCTTTTACAAGGTCGTCCCAGTCCTGAATGTTTTTAGGATTTCCTTTTCTTACAAGGAAAACTATTGTTGATGTGTAAGGTGAGCTGTCCTTGTCAAATTCGCTTACCCAGCCATCCTCAATAAGTCCTGCATCCTGTACAGCCTTGACGTCATATTCAAGAGCAAGCGTAACAACGTCTGCCTCAAGGCCGTTTGCAACTTCAAGAGCCTGTTTGCCGGAACCGCCGTGTGACTGTGTGACCTCAACGTCCTGACCGGATTTCTCTTTCCAGTGCTTTGCAAAAATTTCGTTATAGGCGCTGTAAAGCTCTCTTGTCGGATCGTAGGACACGTTGGTGATTGTCACCTTTCCGTCCTTTGCACTGCTGCTGTCTTTTCCGCAGCCTGTAAAACCTGTTAATGTAAGTGCCGCTGCAAGTATAATTCCTGTAATTTTCTTCTTATTCATATGTCATTACCTCTTTCTGTTTTAATAAGTGATTTTGTTTTTATTTAACGTCAAAAAGAGATTCTACATCGTGTCAGTCCGCCGGCTGCGACAAAAAGTAATAAGTTCATTATCACAGTCCTCCTTGTCCTTCCAATTCATAGTTTTCATACTTATCATACTTAATTGATATGTTTTGTATATTTAGCATTATACAACCCCCGAAACCATTTTGTCAATAGCCAGAAAATTTTTTTACCCATTTCACAATATAATTATACTATTCCTATGTATCTACTGTGCATTTTATATAATAATATTCGTTTTCTATATCGCAATGATAGTTTTCGGTCAAAAAAGTCTGGCATAAATCTGAGGTTTTGTGCATTGTTACAAATTGTACTCATACGCATTGACATATATTGCTTTTTGAGTTATACTAATATTGCTAACTAAAATAGCTATTTTTATTAGGAGATGGCTTTATGAATTATGATATACTTGCCGAAGAACTTGTTAATATGCGCGGCAGCCGGCCACAGATTCGTTTTGACCGAAAGCTGTCAAAGGTAATGAAAGGCGAAATTTTTGTTCTGAATTACCTGAAAAACCATGATAATCATGCACACCCCAAGGATCTGAGCGATGAAATGATGGTGAGTACAGCAAGAGTTGCTGTTATTCTGAATCATCTTGAACAGGACGGTCTTATCATGCGCATTCCCGATGAAAAGGATAACCGGCAGATCATTGTTAAATTAGGCGAAAAGGGAATTTCTCTGCTTAGTGAGCATCATCAGGAAGTTGTAAGGTATATGGTGAAGATACTGGAGAGGCTTGGAGAACAGGACGCACAGGAGTATGTACGAATTCAGAAAAAGCTTATGGGCATTCTTTCTGAAAGATAAATTTTTACCTGCAAATTCGTTTTGCAGGATATTTTCAATAATAATTGCTAACTGAATTAGTAATTATGTTACTGATTCTGAAAGGAGAAAGATTATGAAAGACGATATTACAGGAAAAAAACTTAAAGCTTTAAGGGAAGGCGCTGAATATTCAGCAGAAAAAATTGCACGTTTTCTTGATTGTGAGCCTGAACAGGTTCTTCAGTGGGAAAACGGTGAATCAGAACCGAATCTTAAACAATGGATGCTTTTGTGTGCGCTTTACTGCATTACGCCGGATGAAATGTTTTCACATATTAATGCAGAATGTTATATTGATTCTGATGTGCAGGAGGAATTTCACCACGAAGCTGCAAAGAACAGACTTCTCCGCCGCTGCAGTTATGCTTGATACAGATGAGGCAATAAAAAAGGCAGATTCAGTTTTTTCTGAAATCTGCCTTTTGTTTTTATTTTATGATTTCTTCAAGTGCCTCATAGGTTGAAGAAATATTTGCAACTACTTTCTTTCTTACGATAAATCCGGTATATTCTCCGTCTTTCACAGCCCAGTAGGTATTGGAATCTTCGCCGGGGACAGGAATATATTCAAGCTTTGTAACCGTACCGTCTGAAAGGGTGTATTCAATAGTAACCTCTGAATCCCCGGAAGGCGCTGCCTCTCTGTCAATGGATTCAAAGTATGCATTATTGAATGAATCAAAGAAATTAAAATATGCCTTGTTGATTTCTTCGTCTGATATATCAATTTCTTTTTCGTTAAATGTATATTTGCTGTCAGTTTCATTTATTTCAAGCTCTGCACTGCCCTCCGGCAATGTGATGCTTACTGAGCTTACTTCTGAAAGATTTTTGCAGAAAATATACTTGTTCATCATGTCAGAGGTGTCATATCCAAGTACAGAAACTGTATTTTTATAGAATGTTACAACCTGACCTGTTTCAGTAAACAGACCATACATTTCTGTGTCGTTATTGGTGTAGTCGCCGAAAATAACCTTGGTATATCTGTCCTTTCCGGAAATCTCAAATACAAACTGAGGATCATCAAAGCCGTATTTTTCATAGTCTGATTCCTGACAGTTTTCAGCAATGAAGTTATAGATCTTATCTCTGATAGCGTCATTGATAAATGTGTTGATGTCTGAACTGTGTACTGAATCGTCCTTATAAGGCTTATCCATATGCCACTTGTTGTTTTCATCTCTGCTCATTGAGAACAGGATATTTTCGTCAGTTTCGCTGCCTTTCCAGAGTGCAAAATGTTCAACTTCATTGGAGTTGTAGTCAGCGATATACTGGCTTTTAAGACTGTCTTTTGTTGCACAGAGAATTATTCCTGTGGAATAGTCTATAAGGTAAATGCTGTCTGAACCCTCTTTCATAACATAGAAGCTTTCGTTGGTAGGGGTTGAATCTCCGACATGGAGGGTGTAGTCATTTCCGTTTGCAGTAACGGTAAGATCAATGGCAGTATCAAAACCATATTTTGCGGTATCACTGTCTTCAATAATTTTTGTGGCTTTGAGTGATGCCATAGCAGTACAGATATTTATTGCAGTATTGGAGTTTACTTCAAAGTCAGTTTCTCCTGTCATTGTCCAGCCGTCTGACTGGGTATACTGCATTTCGTAATCTCCGCTTTCATTGTGTATTTTAAGTTTGGTTGAGGCATTTTCATCAAAATCGAAAATAATAAGCTTTGCAGCTTCCGCAGCCTCTTTCTCACTGTTTTTATTGCTGAAATAACTGGCAGCAAAATAAATACCCAAAGTCGCAGCAATGAGAATGACCATAACAATGAGCGCAGCTCTTATACGTTTCATTACAGATGATCTCCTTTATAGTATAATTTTTCAGGCGTGTCTTCTCCTGAGCCATACAAACAGTCCTGCCGCAGCAATTATTACAGGAGCAGCATTAAGAATTACCATCATTGCCTTTGTATCTTCCTTGCTTTTGAGAGTCATGTAATCGCTTGTCTGTGTCTTGGCAGGAATCTGCATATCAACGTCGGTGTTGTACATCCATGTAATAGTTCTTGAATAAAGCATTGTAGGAATAATTACATAATCGTCCTTTACGTTTTCATCGTCAATAAATTCAGCATTTCCCATTACAACCAGCTTGGAATCATTTCTTGCTCTGTCCTGTGAATATGCTGCAAGGTAGAGAAGACCTGAAATTTCATCAGGGTCAACTTCTGTTCCGCCGTATGGAGTGCCGATTGCAGAATCATATGTTTCAATAAGAGGACATATTGTCAGGTCTGTACGGTTTTCAACAGTTGAAAGTTCATAGAATGAACGTGATGCAGGCATATACGGAATGATGGATGAAGCCTGTTCGATAAGTTCAGATGTAAGGTCAGCGACGTTTTCATCTTCGCTTGCTGAAGTGTCAACAAGGTTTATCATTATCTGCTTGTCATCGCCTGCAACGTGCTTTGAAGAATCACTTTCGGAAACGATATTGTAGTCCATTGCAATGCCGTACTGAGCCATGATATCCTCTATGTTTGTGTAGTCAAAATCCTTGTCGTTAGGGGACATGAGGAGTGAAAGATTACCGCCCTTGTCCATGAAGTCCTCGATTTTTTCCTTTTCAGCGTCTGAAATATCAGTCTGGGGAGCAGCAACAATAATTATTGCAGCGTCATCCGGGACTGCCTCTGCTGTTGTGAGGTTAAGCTCCTTTGCGTCATAGTTGTAGTTTTTGAGGTTTTTGCGGAACTGTGTATAATCGTCTTCAATGGACTTTTCTCCGTGACCTGTCAGGAAATATACAGAAGGTATCTTGCCCTCAACAACTGACTTGACAGCGCCGACAATAGCGTTTTCACCCACAAAGTATTCTGTTACAGGATTACCGTTTTCGTCGTAATCATAGTCGTAGGTATCAGTACCGTAAATTCTTTTGATGTTGTCACCGTAACGTACAACTATATCTCCCTTTGAAAGCTGAAGATAGCCGTCCGGATTAAGTTCTTCCTTTATTTCCGGATTTGTGTCCGGGTCAACGTCCTTGAAATTGATGCAGTCATATTCCTGGATTGCGTCCAAGGTTTTTGAAAGAGCGAGAACCTCAGATTCTTCACGTACTTCGTCCATATCGCAGAGCAGATACATATCAACCTTTATTCCGGATTCTTCAAGACCTGAAAGATAATCTTCGGTTGTCTGGGTAAGGCTGTACATTTTGTTCTGAGTGAGGTCAAACTGTACGTCAAACAGCGAAACCACAATATTCAGCGGAATTATGATAACAAGAAGCATTATTGCCATTACCCACGCTATTGTTGTGAATTTGACATTCTTCTTCTTTGATTTTTTTACTTCCATTGTTTTTACCCCCTGCTCCAGCGTCTTTTTTCAACTGAAATAATAGTCCAGCCGACAAAAAGAATAATTGTTGTCAGAAAGAAAACAAGGTCTGAAAGCTTGAAAATTCCCTCTGAGAAAGAAACGAAACGTTCGTTGGTTGAAAACTGTCCGATAACCTTTGCGGCCTTAGGAAGACTTTCAAAAAGTCCGCTTGACTTGATGCCGTCGATGAAAACCAGCAAAAGCATTGCACCTTCGCCGAGAATCGCAGCGATAACCGGACTTTCAGTAAATGAAGACATGAGCATTCCGATAGCAAGACATACAAGTCCCCAGAGGAAAAATCCCAGATATCCGCAGGCAAGGCTTGACCACATAACTCCGCCGCCTGTTGCAGCTGTTACTATCGGGAAGAACAGGGTAAGTACAAGCATAGTCAGATAAACTGTTGCAACTGCAAGGAATTTTGCAATTACAATCTGGAATACGTTAAGCGGACTTGTCATAAGCAGAATTTCTGTTCCTGTTCGTCTTTCTTCTGAAAACATTCTCATGGTGAGAGCCGGAATAAGAAAAATGAAGAAATAGAGGTTTGAATAAAACATACCGGGGAATGAAAATGTAAGCTGAGTTCCTGAAAGGTCAGAAATTGAGCTTGAGAATGCAAATGAAAAAATCAGCAGGAATAAAGCTGTGATGACATATGCAAAAGGGGAATAGAAATAGGACTGAAGTTCCTTTTTATATAATGAAAACATTTTTTATTGCTCCTCCTTGTCATAGTATGGGTTTTCGCTTTCCATTTCATTGAGAAGATCTCTGAGATCACGCTTTTTAGGCGCACTCGCAGTAAGCTGTACAAATACTTCTTCAAGGCTTGGTCTTTCGCTTGAAACCTCTGAAACGGAAATATCATTTTTAACAAGGGCGGAAAGTATATCTTTTCTGACATCATCATTTTCAGCAGATATCTTATATGTATTAACATTGTCGCCTTCCGGAATGACTTCGGTGACTGAGCCGATTCCTGCGACTGAAGAAATGCAGGCGCTGATTTTTTCCCTGTCGCCCTCAGCCTTGATGTTGATGACAACAGAAGTACCCATACTGTCTTCAAGATGCTTTATGGTGTCCATTGCACGTATCTCGCCGTGGCTTATGATAACAACTCTCTCGCAGACAGCCTGTATTTCCTGAAGAATGTGAGAGCTTAATATAATAGTATGATCCTTTTTCAGCGACATAATGAGGTTTCTTACCTCCACTACCTGGCTCGGATCAAGTCCGACAGTAGGCTCGTCCAGAATAAGGTACTCAGGATTTCCGAGGAGTGCCTGTGCGAATCCCACACGCTGTTTGTAACCTTTTGAGAGGTTGCGGATAAGCCTGTTTTCCATATCCTTTATTTTAAGCTTTTCCATTGCGTCCTCAACCTGTGCTTTTTTCTCAGCACCCTTTATGCCCTTTATGCCGGCAGCAAATTTAAGATATTCTTTGACTTTCATATCCGGATATACCGGCGGAATTTCCGGAAGATATCCGATTTTGCGCTTGGCTTCGGACGGGTTCTCAGCAATGTCTGTGCCTCCGATGAGTACCTTTCCTCCGGAAGACGGAAGATAGCCTGTGATTATATTCATGGTCGTTGATTTTCCTGCACCGTTTGGCCCGAGAAAACCAAGAATTTCATGGTCCTTTACAGTAAAGCTGATATTTTTAACAGCAGCATTGTTACCGTAAAATTTGGTAAGGTTTTTAATTTCAATCATATTTTTTCTCCAAAAGCTGTAAGACAATATAAACAAAGGAAAATAAAAGCTATTTATATAAGGTATACAGCTGCCGGTTTTACGGCACACGGCACGCCGATTTTTATGCAGTAATTCTATGAAAAAGCCGGACGCTGACCTGTTTTCAAAACCGGCTGTAAAAGCATAGAAAGTGTGAATAGATAAACACATTTTTATTATCTCAAAAAAAGGTTACATAAAGATTAAATAAATATTACAAAACGATTAAAAACGTACAATTTGTATGGAGATAACAAAAATACAGTCCCATAATTATGTATTATATATTATAAATGTGACAGAGATGTGTGTGATAACTGGAAATAATGTGGGAAATGTTGTTTTATAACTAATGTTTTACATATTTTATAAAAAACACTTGTCAGATTGTACAAATTAACGCTCCAAAGAATGTGCAATTATACAAAATGAGTTTGGGAGGTGACAGTTTTTTGTGTAAACTGTTGACAATTAATTTTTGATGATTTATAATAATGCTATGAAGTTTATGGGTGTATTGTAAAATTATGCTTTTACGATCACCTTATGTATTTTACCAAATCTTAAATTACGAGAGGGGAAAGTCACGATGATACTTAAAAAGCAAAAAGCTGTTATCGCTGCTCTTCTTTCTGCTGCTCTGACAGCAGCAGCTGTTGTTCCTGCTACAGTTTCAGCAGCCGGAACAAGAACAAAGGCAGAAAAATACGGCGACGATTCATACGCACAGAGATTCCTTTCACTGTACGATGATGTTATCACAAACGGTGTTGAAAACGGCTACCTGAGCGGCAATAATATTGCTTCAGGCGGTTTTGGTGTTCCTTACCATGCAGTTGAAGAACTGGTTGTTGAGGCTCCTGACTACGGTCACGAAACAACATCAGAAGCTATGTCATACATTGTATGGATGGCTGCAATGAGAGATAATATTGCTCAGTCAGGTTCAATCACAAATCCGGATGGTTCAACAACAACTGTTGATAAGTCACAGGATCTTGCTAAGGCCTGGAAGACAATGGAAATTATGATTCCTACAGTTCAGACAGGCATGATGACAAAGGATGAACTCAGCGCCACATATAGTCCTGAATGGGAAGAACCGGAGTTATATCATGATGACGGCGTTGCTATGGAAATGGGCAATAACGGTAAAAACCCTATCCACAAATACTTCAAGTCAGCTTATTCAGGAGATTCAGGTCTTTATCTGATGCACTGGCTGGCTGACGTTGATGACTGGTATGGCTACGGCGGCGGAAATGGTAAATTTACATTTATCAATACTTTCCAGCGTGGTGCACAGGAATCCTGCTGGGAAACAGTTCCACATCCATCAGTAGAAGATAAGAAGTACGGTAACTCTCAGAAGGGTATCAAGGGTATCTTCAAATCACCTTCAGAAGATGTTCCGGCACAGTGGGCTTATACAAACGCACCTGATGCTGAAGACCGTGCAATTCAGGCTGTTTACGCTGCAAACAGATGGGGCGTAGGCGATTCAAGCATTACAGTTCTTGCTGGTAAAATGGGTGACCAGCTGAGAAACAATATGTTTGATAAATATTACAAGAAGATAGGCGCAAACGATAAGTGGAATATGGCTAATGACATGACTGGTGCTCATTACCTGATGTCATGGTATACATCATGGGGCGGCGCTATGGACGGTACATGGGCATGGCAGATTGGTGCGAGCCACTGTCACGAATTCTACCAGAACCCACTTGCAGCATTTGCTCTTCTCCAGGACGAAGGTCTCAAGAGTGCTATGAAGGCTACAGATGCTGTTAAGGACTATACAACTTCACTCCAGAGACAGATGGAATTCTATCTGTGGCTGCAGTCTGCTGACGGTCCGATCGCCGGCGGTGCTACAAGCTCATGGAACGGAAGATATGAAACACCGCAGTACAATGCTACTGATACAGCTAAGTATGGTACATCCACACCTACAAAGTTCTATGAAATGGGTTACCAGGAACACCCTGTATACCTTGACCCAGGCTCAAACCACTGGATCGGTAACCAGGTGTGGGCAGTACAGCGTCTTGCTGAAATGTACTATGTAATCAAGACAGAAGGCGATACAACTGGTATCACAATTGACAGCGTTAACGGAGCTATGACACTTGAAGAAACACTCAAAGTCATTCTTGACAGATGGGTTGATTGGTTCGTAAGACAGGTTAACCTGTATGAAGACGGTACATATGATATTCCTTCAAATCTTGATTGGTTCGGACAGCCGGCTGATTGGTATGGCACATATGATCCGGATGCAAACAAGAATCTGACATGTACTGTAACAAGTGTTGGTTCTTCTGACCTTGGTTGTGTATCTTCACTCTGTAATACACTTATCTACTATGCAAAGGCTAACAATGTTGACTATAAGGCTGCTTACAGCTCAGAAAATACAGATTTAGCTGCTAAGGGACTTTACCTTGCACACGCTCTCCTTGACCGTGAGTGGGAACTTGGCCGTGATGATATTGGTCTTTCAATTACAGAACACAACGGCAGCATGGCAAGACTCTTCGAGCAGGATGTATTTATTCCTGAGTATTATTCAGGTAAAATGCCTAATGGTGATCCACTGGAAAATGGTGCAACATTCCTGAGCTTCCGTTCAAAGTATCTCCAGAACGAAAAGGTTCAGGAATTCAAGACAGCATATGACAGCGCTAAGGCAAGCGGCTCAGATATTACAGAAGCAATGGAATCCGTTGATCTTAACTACCACAGATTCTGGCACGCTGGTGATATCCTCCTTGCTCTTGGTACAATGTATGAGCTCTATCCAGAGGTTGAACCTGATTACTATGAAGACGGTCCTGTAACAGAAGAACTCGTTCTGACTCCGGACACAATCGAACTTGAAGTCGGCGAATCAGAAACAATCTCAGCAACAGTTAACGGCTCAAAGGTTGACGTAACATTTACAGTTGATAACGATTCTGTTGTAACTGTTGATGCAGACGGCAAGGTTACAGCTGTTGGCGAAGGAACTGCAACAGTAACAGCTACAACTGCTGACGGCAAGACTGCAACAGCAACTGTAACAGTTTCAACAGGAGCAACAACTGATCCTAACGAAACAGGTCTTACAGCTGATACAGGCGACCTTTCAAATGCTACATGGGGCGATGTAAACGTTGATGGACGTGTTAACGTATCTGACGTTGTAACACTTAATATGTTCCTGCTTAATACAGAGAAAAATGGTGTTTCAAAGCAGGGTTACATCAATGCTAACTGTGCATTTGATAATTATGTAGACACATCTGATAGTGCTATTATCCTTAACTATGTAGCAATGATGGTTACATATGATAAGCTTGGCCCTCAGTAATTAGTCTTTCATTTTAATTCCTTTTTTATAATTCCTATTTATTCCCTTAAATCCGGTCTTTTTGTAAAAGGCCGGATTTTTTTGAGCTATTTACTTGATTTATTCTGATTATCATGCTATAATAATATAATAGTATATTGTGAACAAATGTATAGGAGGATTCCTGTGATAAAAAGTATGACCGGTTTTGGCCGGGGACAGCGTATTATAGACCAGTATGATATTACCGTTGAAATAAAATCTGTTAACCACAGATATTATGAATTTTCTTCAAGACTGCCAAGACACTATAATTACCTTGATGAAAAGCTTAAAAGCTATATGAAAGGCAATATTTCCAGAGGCAAGGTTGAAGTAAGTGTTACTATAAATAATCTGAACGGAAAAGAAGCCAGTATCAAAGCAGACAAACTCATGGCGCAGGGGTATGTGAATGCACTGCGTGAAATCAGCACTGAGCTTGGTCTTGAAGATGATCTGAAACTTTCAAATCTGCTGAAGCTGCCGGATATTTTCAATGTGCAGAAAATTTCTGATGATGAGGAATATATCTGGAATATTGTTAAACAGACTGCTGCCGGGGCAATTGATAAGTTTGTGTCAATGAGAGAAAATGAGGGTGCAGCTCTTAAAGCAGATTTGCTTTTGAAGCTTGAAAACGTTGAAAAAACGCTCTCCTTTGTTGAAGAACAGTCACCGAAAACTGCTGTTAATTATCGGGAACGTCTTTATCAGAAGCTTAAAGAAATTCTTTCTGACAACGAAATAGATGAACAGAGAATTGTGACTGAGGCGGCTGTTTTCGCTGAAAAAATTGCTGTTGATGAGGAAACTGTCAGACTTCACAGTCATCTGAACCAGTTCAGAGAGCTTATGGATTCCGATGAACCTGTCGGAAGAAAACTGGATTTTCTCGTGCAGGAAATAAACCGTGAGATCAATACTATCGGCTCAAAAGCACAGGACCTTGAAATTACAAAATGTGTTGTGGATATGAAGTCCGAGGTTGAAAAGATCCGTGAACAGATCCAGAATATAGAGTGACGGAGGGCTTATGCAGCTGATAAATATTGGTTTTGGAAATATGGTGTCATCATCAAAGCTTGTTGCAGTAGTGAGTCCGGAATCTGCACCTATTAAAAGAATTGTACAGGACGCCCGTGATAAAGGTGTGCTTGTTGACGCTACATACGGCAGAAGAACACGAGCTGTTATTATAATGGACAGCGGACACGTTATACTGTCGGCAGTCCAGCCGGAAACGGTTGGTTCAAGAGTAAATGCTAATGAGGAGGGAATGACTGAAGATGAATAAGGGACTTTTATTTGTTGTTTCTGCACCGTCCGGCTGCGGCAAGGGTACTATTCTTTCTGAGATACTAAAAGATGACAGATTTTACTATTCTGTTTCTTCAACAACCAGGTCGCCCCGTGAAGGAGAAATAAACGGCGTAAGCTATAACTTCCTTACTAAAGAGCAGTTTGAGGAACTTATTTCTTCTGACGGAATGCTGGAGTATGCGCAGTACTGCGATAATTATTACGGTACTCCTAAGGAAATGGTTGAAAAAAAGCGTCTTGAGGGCAAAAATGTTATCCTTGAAATAGAAGTTCAGGGGGCAATGCAGGTAAAGAAAAACTGCAGTGATGCGGTGCTGATTTTTATTATGCCGCCGTCAGTTGCAGAGCTTGAAAGACGTCTCAGAAAAAGAGGTACTGAAACTGACGATGTGATTGCAAAGCGTGTTGCAAAGGCGGTTGAGGAAATTCCTTTTGCACATAAATATGATTACGTCGTTGTAAACGGTGAGCTTGAAAAGGCTGTTGATGACTTTAAAGCGGTGATTTCAGCTGAAGAACATAAGGCAGTTTATGCCAGAGATTTTATAGATGAGGTGCTTGAAAATGCTTAGACCAGCAATTACACAGTTAATATCAAAGAATGACAGCTATTATTCAGTTGTTATCGGCGTTGCAAAGAGGGCAAGAGAAATTGCCGATGAGCTTTGCGCTGAAAACAAGATTCTGGAAGAAAAGCCTGTCAAGACTGCTGTTGAGGAATTTGCAGCAGGAAAGTACAAGATCGTGTCCTATAATCTGGATGAAAATAATTCCGTATCAGAACAGTAAACGGAGGTGCTGAATGGTGAATGACAGAGTTAAGGCGTTGGTAGCTGTAAGCAATGTGTCATTTGCCATTGACAAGCCTTTTTCCTATCTGATTCCCCAGACTCTTGTTTCAGCTGTAATGCCAGGAACAAGAGTTGTTGTTCCCTTTGGGCGTTCAAACCGCAAAAGAACAGGCATTGTCCTTGCAACTGAACCCGTTTCGGAAGAAGACAAAAACCTCAAAAGAATCATGTCTGCGCCGGACGGCGAACCGGTACTCAACGCAGAAATGCTTGATTTAGTTTACTGGCTGAAAGAAAATACATTCTGCACATATTATGACGCAGTAAAATGCATGGTTCCGTCCGGAATGAATATAAATGTAAGTGAGAAGTATTGTCTTACAGAAAAACAGCCGGATGATACGCTTAGTGAAAATCAGCGGAATATTTATAACCGCATTTTTCAGAGCAGCAATAAATCGGCGGCTGCTGCCGGACTAAAAAAAGAGGGCTTTTCAGCTGATGTGGATATGCTGGTGCTTGGCGGTTTTCTCAAATGCACCGTCAGCGGAAAATACAGCGTCGGAAACAGCACTGTCATGATGCTGAGGCTCACTAAGGATTACCTTGAAAATCCCGACAGCTTTTCCCTGACTGTAAAGCAGAAACAGCTTGCAGAGACGCTCATGTCAAAAGCTGTGATATCCGAAAAAGAGGCGTGTTACCTTTGCGGCGTCGGAAAGACTGTTGCTGAGAAACTGATTGAAAAGGGTGCGGCGGAAAAATATGAGCTTGAATCTTACCGTACTGTAACTCTTGGTGAGAAAGGCAGTCTTTCGCCGGAGGACATTGTGCTGTCCGAATGTCAGCAAAAGGTGTTTGACAGCGTTAAGGAACAGATGGATACCGGCAAGCCGGAATGCTTTCTTCTGCATGGTGTTACCGGAAGCGGAAAGACGTCAGTATTCAAAAAGCTGATTGAATACTGCATAAATTCCGGCAGGCAGGCTCTGCTGATGATTCCGGAAATTTCACTTACCCCTCAGATGGTAAGGCAATTTCAGGAACTTTTCGGGGAGACTGTGGCTGTGATTCACAGCGGACTTTCCCAGGGTCAGCGCATGGACGAATACAAGCGAATAAAGCGTGGACTTGCAAAAATCGCCATTGGTACAAGGAGTGCAGTCTTTGCCCCTTTTGACAATATAGGACTTATCATTGTTGACGAGGAGGGGGAGCGTTCCTATAAGTCGGACAGCGCCCCCAGATACAGTGCAGTTGAGGTCGCTAAAAAACGATGCAGGACACATAATGCCGTACTGCTTTTAGCATCGGCAACGCCCTCCATTGAAAGCTATTATTATGCACAGAAAGGCGTGTATAAGCTTCTTGAAATGAAGGAGCGCTATTCCGGAGCGGTACTGCCGCAGGTGTCAATCGTTGACATGAATGTTGAAAGAGAGGACGGAAACGTCTCGGAATTCAGCAGTATTCTCATAGATGAAATAAATGAAAATCTGAAAAATCGTGAGCAGACGATACTTCTGTTAAACCGCAGGGGATATCACACCATTATCAGCTGCGCCCATTGTCATACCCCCGTGTACTGCCCCAATTGCAGTATTCCGCTGACATATCACAAGATAAATAACACTCTTATGTGTCATTACTGCGGACACAGTCAGCCTCCGGTTGAGGCGTGCCCCCAGTGCGGAAGTGAAAGTTTGAAACAAACTGGTTTCGGTACACAAAAGCTTGAGGAACAGCTTGAAAAGTTTTTCCCGTCTGCGAGAGTGCTTAGAATGGACGCCGACACCACCATGTCACGCTATTCCTATGAAAAGAATTTCAAGGATTTCGGCGACGGGAAATACGATATTATGATTGGCACTCAGATGATCGGCAAAGGACTTGACTTTCCAAATGTTACTCTTGTGGGGGTATTGTCCATAGACAAGGCGCTTTTTGCCGGAGATTTCCGAAGCTATGAGCGCACTTTTTCACTTGTGGCGCAGGTGGTGGGTCGATGCGGACGTGGTGACAAAAAGGGGAGAGCGTACTTGCAGACCTTTATGCCGGAGCATTACGTTCTCAATCTTGCGGCGCTGCAGGACTATAAAGGATTCTATAATGAGGAGATTTCCGTAAGGCGTGCGCTGATTTTTCCGCCGGTCTGCGATATCTGCGTGCTTGGAATAAGCAGCGAGGACGATTCAAAGGCAGGAGGTGCGGCGCAGAGGCTGCTTGAAATAATCAGAGAGATGGTTAAGTCCGGCTTAAAAATCCCGCTGAGAGTTCTGGGACCAGTCAGATGTTCCTATGGTAAAATCGGCGGAAAGTATCGTTACCGCCTTATATTAAAATGCAAGAATACTGCGCAGCTGCGTGAATTTGTAAGACAGATACTTTATAAAATAAATAATTGCAAAGAATACAGCAAGGTAAATATATATGCCGATATAAACGGAGATATCGGAGTTTGATTCTGGGAGGAAATTATGGCTTTAAGAAAAATTGTAACAAAGGGAGATCCGATTTTAGAAAAGGTGTGCAAGCCTGTTGAGGTTTTTGACGAAAAGCTTGCAAAACTGCTTGACGATATGGGTGAAACACTTGCAAAAGCGCAGGGCGTTGGTCTTGCAGCACCGCAGGTCGGATATCTGAAAAGACTCTTTATCATGGATCTGGGCGAGGGCGTTATTGAATGTATCAACCCGGAAATTATCAAGGAAAGCGGTAAACAGAAGGTTATGGAGGGCTGTCTTTCCTGCCCTGACCAGTGGGGATATGTTGTACGTCCGGCAAAGGTGAAGCTTAAAGCACAGGACAGAAACGGAAAGTTTTTCACGCTGACCCTTACAGAGCTTGGAGCGCAGTGTGCGTCCCACGAAAACGATCATCTTGACGGACATTTGTTTATTGAAAAGGTTGTTGAATTTGTAAATCCCGAGGAGGCTTAAATGAGAATAGTTTTTATGGGTACTCCGGATTTTGCAGTACCATGTTTAAAGGCTCTCTGCGAAAACGGATATGAAGTTCCGGCGGTTTTTACACAGCCGGATAAGCCAAAGGGCAGGGGATATAAAATGATACCTACTCCGGTGAAAAAATGCGCTATGGAGTATGACATTCCTGTTTATCAGCCGCTGTCACTGCGAAAGGGCGAGGACGCTGAAACTTCTCTTGAAACATTAAAAGAACTTGCCCCTGACCTGATAATCGTTGTGGCATACGGTCAGATTCTTCCGCAGAGTATACTTGACCTGCCGAGGTATGGCTGTATCAATATTCATGCGTCACTTTTGCCGGAATACAGAGGTGCGGCACCGATACAGTGGTGCGTTCTGGACGGCAAGACTGAAACCGGCGTAACTTCCATGAAAATGGAGGCAGGACTTGACACAGGTGATATGCTTATCAAAAAGAGCACTCCTATCGGCGAAAACGAAACTGCCTCAGAACTTCACGACAGGCTTTCTGAAATAGGCGCAGAAGTGCTTGTTGAAACTGTAAAGGCGGTTGAAAACGGTACTCTTACGGCGGAAAAACAGGACGATTCAAAGTCCACCTACGCTAAGATGATAACAAAGGAAATGAGCCGCCTTGACTTTAATGAAAGCGCTGAAAAGGTGCATAATATTATAAGAGGTATTACCGGATTCACAATGCTTGACGGAAAAAGGCTTAAAGTATATAAAAGCGTTGTTGAGGGAACAGCTTCCGCTGCCGGAGGTACTGTTACTGACCCGACTAACTTTACTGTTGCCTGCGGGGACGGTAAGTGTGTCAGATTTACAGAAGTACAGTACGAGGGCGGAAAACGCATGAAAACAGAGGATTTTTTAAGGGGAAGAAAGCTTTCAGCTGGTATGATGCTGGGATAAAAGAAAGGATTGTCTGATATGATGTTTTTCTATGATTATTACTGGCTTGTTTTAATACCTGTTATTGTGGCAATGATTGCCTCTGCCAATGTGAATTCAACCTATAAAAAGTATGAACGTGTGAGAAATTCAAGGGGTCTGACCGGAGAAATGGCTGCAAGAAAAATCCTTGACGCAAACGGTCTTTACAATGTAAGGATAGAGCATATATCCGGCAGTCTTTCCGACCATTTCGACCCACGCTCAAACGTTGTAAGACTTTCCGATTCGACCTACGCAAGCGCATCTGTGGCGGCTGTGGGGGTCGCGGCACACGAAGTCGGACACGCAATACAGTATGCAAAGGGTTATACGCCAATGAAAATCAGAAGTGCGGTAATACCACTTACAAATATTGGTTCGTCACTTTCTTACCCCCTTGTTATTTTAGGACTTGTTTTCAACTCGGCGCTGGGAGATCTGCTGGTTAATCTGGGAATAATACTCTTTCTGACAGTAGTAGTTTTCCAGTTTGCAACACTGTTTGTTGAGTTCAACGCAAGTTCAAGGGCAATGAAAACCCTTGAAAACGACCATATACTTGAAGGCAATGAGCTTTCCATGTCAAGAAAGGTTCTGACCGCTGCGGCGCTGACCTATGTTGCAGCACTTTTCACAGCAATAGTAAACCTTTTAAGACTGCTGCTGATTGCCGGCAGAAGGAACAGGAACGATTAAATGGCAGATGCAAGATATCAGGCTGTAAAGCTTCTGGGAAAAACATTCGGCAAAGGCGGTTATTCAAATATTCTCCTTGATAAGTCGCTGACAGAAAGTGGCATGGAGGAACGTGACAAAAGGCTCTGTTCTGCCATATATTACGGAGTACTGGAAAGAAAAATAACTCTTGACCATATAATTTCCGGCTACTGCAAACAGAGTATCTCAAAGCTTCGTCCGGAGATTCTGAATATACTGCGGACCGGAATTTACCAGCTTAAATTTATGGATTCCATACCGGACAGTGCGGCGGTGAACGAAAGCGTCAACCTCACAAAGAAAATGCGGCTGGGGAGTCTTTCCGGACTTGTAAACGGTATTCTTCGCAGCTTTATCCGTGACGGAAAAAATATAAAATATCCGCCCAATGAAACGGAAAGACTTTCGGTTGAATATTCCGTTCCGCAATGGCTTGTGAAAATGCTTGCGGATAACTACGGCAAAACCGGTCTTTCCCTTGTTGAAACATCTGTGGGCACTCCTCCGGTTACAGCAAGAATTAATACGGCAGCTTTCAGCCGTGAGGAAATTCTGGAGAAAATACAAACTCTTGAACCAAAGGAAACATTCCTTGAAAACTGCTTTGAAATAAGCGGTTCGGATATTACTGAAACTGAGGCGTTTAAAAGGGGTATGTTTCACGTTCAGGATATAGCGTCACAGCTTTGCTGTAAGGCGCTTTCTCCGTCGGAAAATGATGTGGTGTTTGACCTTTGCGCCGCACCGGGAGGCAAGACCTTTACTCTTGCAGAGATAATGAACGGCAAGGGAAAAATTTACTCCTTTGACCTCCATGAAAACAGGGTAAAGTTGATACAGTCGGGAGCGAAACGACTGAAACTCGAAAATATTACGGCAATGACCGGAAATGCCGCAGAATTTAATGCGGAGCTGCCTCAAGCCGATAAAATTTTATGCGACGTGCCATGTTCCGGACTGGGAGTTATAAGGCGCAAGCCGGAGATAAAATATAAATCTCCCGAAGAATTTGACAGATTGCCGGAAATACAGTACAATATACTTGAAAATGCGTCACGCTATCTGAAAAAGGGCGGCGAGCTGATTTACTCCACCTGCACTGTCAATCCGGCGGAAAATGCGGAAGTGGTTGACAGATTTCTTGAAAACCACACGGAATTTAAGGGAGTAAGCTTTCTTGAGGAATACGGCGCGCCTTTCGGTACATACAAGGCAACGCTGTTCCCGGAGCATTTCGGAAGCGACGGATTTTTTATTTCAAAGCTTGTAAAAACGGAGTAGGATAATTTGGAAAAAATTGATATACTTTCACTTAGTCTGGCTGAACTTGAAACAAAGATTCTCAGCATGGGTGAAAAGAAATTCAGGGCAAAGCAGATTTTTGAGTGGCTGCACGTCAAAAAGGTCCGGTCTTTTGATGAAATGAGTAATCTATCTGTACAATTTCGTGAGAGGTTGTCCGGAGAATTTTGTATAAATCAACTATTTGTTGCAAGAAGACTTGAATCAGACATAGATAATACTGTAAAATATCTGTATAGGCTTTCTGACGGCTGTTTTGTTGAGACAGTTCTGATGGAATATAAGCACGGAATGAGCCTTTGCGTGTCAACACAGGTTGGCTGTAAAATGGGGTGCAGGTTCTGTGCGTCAACTATTGCAGGATTTGAAAGAAACCTTGAACCGTCCGAGATTTTAGGACAGGTTTATGAAACAGAAAGGGACAGCGGCAAAAAGGTTTCCGGCATAGTTCTTATGGGAATCGGCGAACCGCTGGACAACTACAAAAACGTTCTGAAGTTTCTGGAACTTGTTTCAGCGCCGGAGGGGAATAATCTCAGCCTGCGCCATGTTACCCTTTCCACCTGCGGAATCGTTCCGAAAATCAGAGAGCTTGCAGATTTAAGGCTTGGTCTTACTCTTTCAGTTTCGCTCCATTGTCCGGACGACAAGGGAAGAAGTGAGATAATGCCTGTGAACAATGTGTATAATATAAGTGAGCTTATGAGCGCAACACGGGAATATATAGAAAAAACCGGTCGGAGAGTTACTTATGAGTACGCTGTTATAGACGGTGTAAACTCTGACAGAAAAAGCGCTCAGAAACTGGCGTCACTTCTGCATGGCATAAACTGTCATGTGAATCTGATACCGGTAAATGCAGTTAAAGAGAGAAATTATAAATCGAGCCGCGGCTCTGCGCTGAGATTTTCAGAGTATCTGACAGAAATGGGGATAAATTCCACCGTCAGAAGAACTCTTGGAAGTGATATAAATGCAGCGTGCGGGCAGCTGCGGCGTGAGGCGTCAGAATAAAGGATATGTGAGAGGTGAAAGGTATGAAGTATGTCAGCGATACAGATATCGGTCTGGTGAGGGAAGAAAATCAGGATATTGTCAGGGTTGAGGAATATTACGGCAATGTTCTCGCCGTTGTCTGTGACGGAATGGGAGGAGAACGTTCCGGACAGGACGCCAGCCGTATTGCAATAAATGAGGTGTTCAGCCGGTTCAGTTCCGGTTTTTCGCCGGAGATGGACACAATATCTGTCAGACAGCTTATGACAGCTTCAATATCTGCCGCCAATTCCATTGTCTATACGACAGCAAGAATGAACTACAGAAGCTTCGGCATGGGTACGACCTGTGTTGCAGTTTATATAGATGACAAATATATATATATAGCAAATGTCGGTGACAGCCGTGCTTACTATATGGACAGCACCGGACTTCACCAGATAACAACCGACCATACCTTTGTAAATCTTCTGCTTATGCAGGGGAAAATCGAGCCGGAAGAGGTTCACACACACCCTAAAAGGAATATGCTTACAAAGGCTGTGGGCGTTGAAAGAGTTGTGGTACCCGATTTCTTCAGAATGAAACGTGAGAAAAATTTCACGATTCTTCTTTGTTCTGACGGATTGTCGGGATATTGCAGTGACAGCGAAATATATGAAGTAATGAGCAAAACCCCCCTTGAGGAAATGTCAAAAGCTCTTATCGACCTTGCTCTGAGCAAGGGAGGCAGAGATAATATTACACTTGCAGTAATAACAGACTGATTTATAGTAAACGAAAAAATATTTTTCGTTTACTATTTGCCGATACGCAAGGAGCTTACGAAGTAAGCGAATATGCGAGGCATTTCAAATTATTTGTTATAGTGAATTTCAAATTATTTTTGACGTTCACTATAATTACAGGAGTGGAGAGAATAGATGGATAAGAACATAGGAAAGAAGCTTGACGGACGTTATGAAATCACAGAGCTTATCGGCGAAGGCGGAATGGCTGACGTCTATAAGGCTGTTGACGTTGTGGACAACAAGGTAGTTGCCGTTAAGATACTGAAAAAGGAATTTGCAGAGAGCGAAGAATTTCTGAGAAGATTCAGAAATGAATCAAAGGCAATTGCTGTTTTGTCACACCCTAACATTGTAAAAATTTATGATGTGGGATTTTCTGAGAAAATACAGTTTATCGTCATGGAATACATTGACGGTATAACTCTGAAAGAATACATGGAAAACGAGCGTGTTTTAAGCTGGAAGGACGCTGTTCATTTCGTAACGCAGATTCTCAGAGCTTTGCAGCACGCACATGAGCGCGGTATCGTTCACAGGGATATCAAGCCGCAGAATATCATGATGTTTACTGACGGAACAATAAAGGTCATGGATTTCGGCATTGCAAAATTTGCAAGAGAAGAGGGAAAGACAGCAACCGACCAGGCTATCGGTACTGTTCACTACATCAGTCCGGAACAGGCAAGAGGGGATATTACTGACGCCAAGAGTGACCTCTATTCTGTGGGTGTAATGCTCTATGAGATGCTGACAGGTCAGAAGCCTTTTGATACTGACAATCCGGTTTCCATTGCAGTTATGCATATGCATAATATCGCAGAGCTGCCGAGAAGAATTAATCCGGACATTCCGCTGCCGCTGGAGGAAATCATTGTTCATGCAATGGAAAAGAATCCTGCGGACAGATATCAGACTGCCCTTGAAATGCTCAGAGATATAGACCGTTTCAAGGCTGACCCGGACGTTCATTTCGGTTACATTACAAACCAGCCGGAACAGGATATGAAAACAAGATATTTTGCTGCTGTAAATGACGAAGTCCCGGAAGATTTTCCTGAGGAGGACTATACCAACGGAAATGATGAGATATACAGCGAAAATGATGTTTACGGCGATACTTATGACGAGGACTACGACTTTGACGAGGAACCGGAAAAGAAAAAATCCCTTTTCGTACCTGTTCTTTCAGCGGTCACCGTTGTAGTTATCATGGTTGCAGTATTCTTTATTGCAACACTTATAAAGAATATGTTTACTGAGGACAAGACAACTTCCTCTGAATTTGCTATGCCGAACCTTGTAGGAATGGACTACAACCAGGCTGTTGAGGCGTATCCGAAGCTTGATATTCAGGTTGATTCAACAGAATGGTCCGAGCTTGAAAAGGATAAGATTTTCTATCAGAGCGTACCGGAGGGCGACGGCGTAAAGAAAGGCGAGATAATCAAGGTAAAGGTAAGCCTTGGTGCGAAGACAGTCAAAGTGCCGAACGTTATCAATTACCACTACAAGACCGCTGAGGAGGCTCTCCGTGCAGACGGACTTGAAGTAGAGTTCAAATATCAGGAAAACAATGATGTTGAAGAAGAAATAGTCTTTGACACAGAACCGGGCGCACTGGAAGAAGTTGCTCCGGGTACGACTGTTCTTGTGTATGTAAGCAAGGGCAAGGATGTTGAAGAAATCGAAATGGAAAGCTTTATCGGCAAGAAGATTGAGGACGCAAAGGTACAGTGCGGTATCTGGGGACTGAGCGTCAAGACCGAGAAGAAGGATTCCAGCAAGGAAGAGGGAACGATTCTTGAACAGAGTATCGAAGAAGGCGAAAAAGTTCCGGCTGATTCGACTATCACCTTTGTTGTCAGCACAGGCAAGGAGCCGGAAGGAACTGTTGACATGACCTTCTACTTCCCGGGAGATTCCACAGGAAGATTTACAATCAGCGGATATCAGAACAATGTAAAGATATTTGAAAGCTTTACACTTTCAGCTGATTACTCAAAGGAAAATCCTATTTCCGTAACAGGAAAGGGCAATGATGTTGATGTAACAATGGTTCTTACCAACCTCAGCAACAATATGACAGCAGTTTTAGGCAAGTATAATATGAACTTTGAGGAGGGAACTTTCTCGACCATTTCAGAGGATATTGACCTTGCATTCATAACTGTTGACGGAATGTATAAGGCGCCCGAACCGGAGCCGGAACCGGAACCTGCACCGGCGCCGGAACCCGAGCCGGAAACTGAAGCACCGCAGGCAGATGACAGCAGTTCGGATGATGCTGAGTCTGAAGATGGAGCGGAAGAATGAGGGGCATTATAACAAAATCAATCGGAGGACTCTATCTTGCAGAGTCCTCCGACGGTGTATATGAATGTCATGCAAGGGGAATTTTCAGAAAGCGCGGGATATCTCCGGCGGTAGGGGATAATGTTGAATTTGAAAACGGAGTAATAACTGAAATTTACGAGAGGAAAAACAGTCTTATCAGACCGCCTCTTGCGAATCTTGATTACCTTGTTTTTGTGGTATCCGTTTCCCAGCCGTCGCCTAATCTGCTTTTGCTGGACAAGTTTATCGCTGTTTCGGAATATCAGAAAATCGAACCTGTCATTGCGGTAACGAAAATTGATATTGAAAGCTGTGAAAACATAGTTTCCATATATAACAATGTGGGTATAACTGTTCTGACAATTGATTACAGCAGACAAGACCCGGCGGCAGAGATTAGGGAACTGCTGAAAGATAAGATAAGCGCATTTACCGGTAACAGCGGCGCCGGAAAGTCAACCCTTTTAAATGCAATATGCAGCAACTTTGAAATTCCTACAGGTGAGATAAGCAAAAAGCTTGGCAGAGGACGCCACACAACACGCCATGCAGAGCTTTACAAGCTGCCTTGGGGCGGCTATATTGCCGATACTCCCGGTTTCTCGACCTTTGAAACTGACAAATACAGCATAATAAAAAAAGAAGAACTCAGCGGCTGTTTCCGTGAGTTTGAACAGTATGAGGGAGAATGCAGATTCCGTGACTGCTCTCATACAAAGGAAAAGGGCTGCCGTGTCATTGAGGCTGTTGCAGAGGGAAAAATCGCAAAGTCACGCCATGAAAGCTACTGCGCTATGTATGAGGACGCAAAAAAAATCAGGGAATGGGAGCTTTGAGGATAATGCAGAATAAGAAATGCTATATATTTGCAGGTTCGCCGGACGCTAAGTGCAGCGGTGTGGTATTTGACAAAAACAGGTACGTTATCTGTGCAGACGGGGGATATGCCCTTGCAAAAAAAATGGATATAGTACCAGACGTTATAATCGGCGATTTTGACACATATCAGAAACAGCTGCCCGCCGACTGTGAAATCATAAAATATCCGGCTGATAAGGACGATACTGATACTATGCTTGCGGTAAAGCTGGCGCTGGAGAGAGGGTACAAAAATATAGTTATCTGCGGAGCAATAGGCGGACGTCTTGACCACACCTTTGCAAATATCCAGACTCTCAGATATATCATGAAACACGGCGGAAACGGTGAGCTTGCCGGTGACGGCAGCTTTGCCACAATGCAGGGACCCGGCGTCAAGGTATATAACCGCATAAACGGGTATTACTTTTCTCTTTTTTCCTTCACAGAGGAATGCAGCGGCATTACAGCGACAGGTTTTAAGTACCCTTTGAAAAACGCCGTTTTAAAGAACAGCTTTCCTTTGGGTATCAGCAATATGGTAACCGGAAAATCCGGAGTGATATCACTTGAAAAAGGCATTCTTCTGGTTATTTTTTCAAAAGATATGAACCAAAACTGAAAAAATGAATATAATACAATATAAATCTTTTCAGCGGAGGTATGCAATATGAAAATTGTAGTAATCAAGAGTCCAAAGCTTCTGTCCGGTTTTTTAAGGTTTATTTTCAAAATCAAAAAAGAGGAAGAAACGGAGTAAAAAGACATTATCTCAAAAGAAGTTCATTATCAAGTATACGGGCGAGCAATGCTCGCCCCTACGATAGCGCATTTGTGTAGGGGCGACCACTGGTCGCCCGATATTTTAAGGTTTTGAAAGCCAGATATTATGCCTTTTGGGGTACGTGGAGGGCGCAGTCCATTACAAAAATTTGTTTCGGTATTCCTTAATATTTAGTTCTTGTATTTTCTGCTCAGAAATGCTATAATATAATGTGAAAACTAATGACGGGAATGGTGTCCGATGAAAAAATGGATAATAAAAAAGCCTGATACGGCTGTTTCAAAAAAACTTGCAGCGGAATGTGCTGTAACTCCGCTTTGTGCCGATGTACTCGCAGCAAGGGGAATCTCTTCCTCCACAGAGGCGGCAGAACAGTTTAATGCAGACAGTCTTTCGGACCCATTTCTTTTAAAGGACATGAAAGAGGCGGCGGAACTGATAAACGACGCCGTTGAAAATTTCACGCCAGTCTGCATTTTCGGTGATTACGACTGCGACGGAATCGCCTCAACTGCCATGCTCTTTTCCTATCTTGAATGCATGGGCGCAAATGTTATGTATATCCTCCCTGAAAGAGATGAGGGTTACGGTCTTAACGAAAACGCTGTCCGCAGAATGCATGAGCAGGGGGCGCAGCTTATCATAACAGTTGACAACGGTATTTCGGCGCATAAAGAGGCTGAACTGATTTACAGTCTTGGAATGAAACTGATTATAACCGACCACCATCAGCCCGGAGAAACTCTCCCACGGGCTGAGGCAATAGTCAACCCCCACAGAAAAGACTGCGTTTCGCCCTTTAAGTATCTCTGCGGTGCCGGAGTTGTTTTAAAGCTTATTGCGGCGGCAGAGGGCGGCAGCTATGATACTGCGCTGAACGAATACGGCGAGCTTGCGGCACTGGCAACTGTTGCTGACGTTGTTTCGCTGACAGGGGAAAACAGATTTATCGTGAAATACGGTCTGAAGCTTATGGAAAATTCCGAGCGTGCCGGAATAAACGCTCTCATTTCAAAAAGCGGAATCAAATTCCCGATTTCCTCAGTATCCGCCGCTTTCGGACTTGCCCCGAGAATCAATGCCTCCGGACGTTTCGGATCTCCTCTTACAGCCGCAAAACTGCTCCTTACAGACGATGACGAGGAGGCAATGCTTTTAGCCGATGAGCTTGAAAATCTGAACACACAGCGCAAGGAAGAGGAGAGAAAGATAATCGGCGACATTGACAAGGCTGTGTCTGAAAATCCTGCTATAACGGTTGAAAGAGTACTTGTTTTAAGCGGTGAAAACTGGCATCATGGTATAATTGGAATTGTTGCGTCAAGAATGATGGAGCGTTTTGATAAGCCATGTTTTATTATAACAATTGAGGGCAAAACTGCAAGAGGTTCGGCACGTTCATTTGGTGCATTTTCAGTATTCAAAGCCCTTGATTACTGCTCCGACCTGCTTATAAAATACGGCGGTCACCCCGGTGCAGGAGGATTTTCGATTGAAACCGCAAAAATTCCGGAATTTGCAGAGCGTCTGCAAAAATTTGCGCAGGAAAGCTTTGAATATATGCCGATACCGGATATAACAGCAGACAAGCTTATTTCTCCGGCAGAGATCACGGTTGAAAACGTCAGCGGGCTGAAAGTCCTTGAACCTTTCGGAGAGGGCAGCAGACAGCCTGTTTTTGCGCTGGGCGGTGCAGAGGTTGCCGACATAATTCCTCTTTCACAGGGATTACATACCAAGCTGCGTCTTAACTGTCAGGGCAGACAGCTTGACGCTCTTGTTTTCAGAATTTCACAAGACGAAATGTTTATAAAAAAAGGCGACAAAATCGACATTATGTTTACAATGGAAACACAGGTTTATGCCGGACGTGAAAATATAAGCATAATCATAAAGGATTTCAGAAAATGCGGACTTGAACAGAACAAGTACTTTGCCGCAAAGGACGCTTATGAGAAATACCGCAGAAATGAGCCGCTGCCAACAGCATATTATGAGAGAATATGTCCCGAAAGAAATGAACTTGTGCCTGTTTACAAAAAAATTGCAGCCGGAAATTACAGTACGGACACGCTTTATATGTCCTTTATGACTGAACTTAACTACTGTAAAATGATGGTATGCGTTGATATATTCAATGAACTGGGACTTGTCAGCCGGAATCCTTTTTCACAGGAGATAAGGGCAATAAAGGGAGCGCCGAAGGCTGACCTTGAAAAATCCGTGATATTAAAGGATTTAAGGAACAAAAGCAAGAAGGGGGTAACAGTATGAACACCGAATACACAATAGATATGCTTATCCAGAAAATTCTGACCGACGATAAGCAGTACGATTTAAGCAAAATTATAACCGCTTATGAGTTTGCCGCAAAGGCTCACGAGGGACAGAAACGTTCCTCCGGACAGCCTTATATCATTCATCCGTTGGCGGTTGCGTATATTCTCCTTGAACTTGGAATGGATACTGACACTATCTGTGCCGCAATGCTCCATGATGTTGTGGAGGACACTCCTGTAACTCTTGAGGAAGTCAAAAAGCGTTTCGGACAGGACGTTGCCATGCTGGTTGACGGTGTTACAAAGCTCAATCAGGTGCCAATGTTCAATAAGGAGGAGCAGCAGGCTGAAAACGTCAGAAAAATGATGCTTGCAATGTCGCAGGATATCAGAGTTATCATTATCAAGCTTGCGGACAGGCTTCACAACATGAGGACTCTTGAATTCCGTCCGGGCGTAAAGCAGAGAAATACTGCCCACGAAACCATGAACATCTACGCCCCTATTGCACACCGTCTTGGCATGAGGGGTATCAAAGAGGAACTGGAGGACCTGTCCTTCCACTATCTCGACCCGTTTGCGTACTCGGAAATCGAACACATTCTTGAAATCAAAAAGAGTGAGCGTGAAGCGTTCATTACAAGAATCAAGGAGACTATCTCCGAACGTTTCAAGGATCAGGATTTTACTGCTCCTCCGCAGATAGAGGGACGTGTAAAGAGTATTTACAGCATTTACAAGAAAATGTTTGTGCATCATAAATCCATTGAGGAGATTTATGACAAATACGCTGTAAGAATAATTGTTTCAACTGTCGGCGAGTGCTATAATGTTTTAGGACTTGTTCACGATATGTTCAGACCTATCCCAAACCGTTTCAAGGACTACATTTCCACACCGAAAGCTAATATGTATCAGTCGCTTCACACAACAGTCCTCGGCAAAGAGGGTATTCCATTTGAAATTCAGATAAGAACATGGGAAATGCACGCAACCGCTGAATACGGAATTGCTGCACATTGGAAATATAAGCAGGGCATAAGCCGCAACGACAGCAAAATGGAACAGCGTCTTGCGTGGATAAGACAGGTTATCGAGGCACAGCAGACTTCCGATGACGTTGAGGAAATCGTTCGTATCATAAAAACGGACCTGGCCCCCGAGGATATCGTTGTAATGACTCCGAAGGGAGATTCAGTTTCCCTGCCGATAGACTCAACTGTTATCGACTATGCATACAAGATACACACGCAGATAGGACACAAGACCGTTGCCGCAAAGGTTGATGGCAAGATGGTGCCGCTGGATTACAAGCTTCAGACCGGACAAATCTGTGAGATAATAACAAGCAGTGAGCCGGACAAGGGTCCTAACAGAGCATGGCTGTCAATTGCCAAGACAAACGAGGCAAAGTCCAAGATTCGTTCATGGTTCAAAAAGGAATGCCGTGAGGAAAATATTCAGACGGGTAAGGCAGAGCTTGAAAGGGAGTTCAAGCATTTCAGAATTCGTGTCCCGGAAGAAGAACTTGAAGAATTTCTTGCGGACGACTTAAAGCGCCACAACTGTAATACCCTTGACGATTTTTATGCGTCTATCGGCTACGGCGGAACAATGCTTTCAAAAATACTCCCAAGGCTTAAAGACAAGTATGTCAAGCTTTATCAGAAAGAGGAGGAACCGGAAAATAATGCAGTCATCAAGCCGGTCAGAAAGCAGAGCAGTATTATCCTGGACAAGATTGATGACTGTACCGTTAAATTTGCACAGTGCTGCAACCCTCTGCCGGGAGATGAGATAGTCGGATTCATTACAAGGGGACACGGTATTTCCGTGCACACCACCGGTTGTACAAACTACCTTGCGGCACTCAGACGAAACAATGAGGAAGAGCTTGCAAGGTGGATGGATGTTCAGTGGACTGACAAGGAGCAGACCAGTATGCAGACAAGCATTGAGGTAATCGCCCTTGACAGAGTGGGACTTGTTTACGATATCACGGCCATACTGACCGAGGCAAGAATCCCGATTCTCCATTCATCATCAAGAAATCTTAAAAACGGCAATGCGCTTTTCGAGGCGACTATTACAATTGCCGGTACTGAACAGCTGAAAAACCTCTTTGACAAGCTCAGACGTGTCAAGGACGTGGTTTCAGTTGAAAGAGCAAAGGTATAAAAGGTTTATATTAAGTATTCGGGCGAGCAATGCTCGCCCCTACGATAGCGTAAAATATGTGTAGGGGCGACCATTGGTCGCCCGTTATTTTTTTCGTTATTTTTCCGTTACTTTAATATAAACAGAAATGCTCCGCTTTTAAACGGAGCATTTGCTGTGTAGAAAAAATCTTTTTATATTTTATTTTGGAATAAATCCAATAAGGATATTATAGCATAACTGGTTTGGAAAGTAAAGTAAAATGTTTCGACAAACTGTGACAAGCTATGAAACCGGAATTATTTTGGCAGCAGTTCCTTTGCAATTCCGATTGCGTCATAGATGTTGATAATGCCGTCCTTGTTGAAATCTGCAATTGCTTTTTCTTCGTCTGTGAAAGTTCTCATGCCCATTATGTTTTTGCAAATTTCTATTGCATCGTAAAGGTCGATTTTGCCGTTGCCGGAGATGTCGCCCGGAAGTTCCGGTTCAGTTGTGGTAACTGGTTCTGTTGTTGTCGGGACTGTTGTTGTGATATATTCCGGCGGAACATCGGTTATACCTCCTGTTACAATTGAGGTGGAAACAGTTGTTGTGCCTGTTTGCGACTGTGTTGTAATTGGTTCTGTTGAAATATCGGTTTCAACTGGTATTGAAATTGTTGTTGCAATGGTTGTTGAAGTTGTGAATGCCGGCTGAGTTGTAACCGCAGTTGTAACGACATCACCGCTGACATTTACAGTACACTTCAAAGTTGTGTCCCCTGCAACAGCGCAGATTGAAGTAGTACCGCTGCTGACTGCTCTTACATAGCCATAATTAACAGTTGCAACATCTTCATTTTCTGAATACCACTCAACCTCTCCGGCATAATTATTCACCGAAAGAATCTGTGAAGTTCCGGGAGAAAGAGTAAATGCTTTTTCGGAAAGCAAAACAGGCTTGTTCACATCAACAAAAATTATTCCGTGTCGGAGAGCATAACCTTCAGCCGCTGTATTTTCTATACCATAAATTACAAAGTTATCTATTTTTTCATCAGTACTAAAAGTGCTTATATAGCCAAATGCACAATCGCCTATAATTGTAACTGTTTCAGGAATTTCCACGTATTTTATACGATAACAGTTTTTAAATGCAAAAGTACCAATAACTTTTACACTATCTGGAATTATTATGCTTGTAAGGCTTGTACATTGAGAAAATGCAGAATCGCCAATAGTTGTCACTCCATTTAAAATTGTTATGCTTGCAAGGTTTGTACATTGAGAAAACGCAGCATCACCAATAGTTGTCACTCCATTTGGAATCGTTATGCCTTCAAGACTTGTACAACAGAGAAATGCATAATCGCCAATAGTTGTCATGCTGTCTGGAATTGTTATTCTTTCAAGACTTGAACAATTGTAAAATGCGCTATTACCAATAAATTCAGAACCATTAATTATTGTAACAGGCAAACCATCAATCTCACTCGGAATTTCAACCTCCACAGCAGATGAATCACAGTCAGTTATGGAAACATAATCGTCTGTTCCGTCCCCATCCTCATCAACGGTTTTGTAATACAGATAATTTCCGTATGGTGTTCCGTTATATTCCTCTGCGTTCACAAGAATTAATCCGCTTGTCAGCTCAGAAAAACCGCCGCCAAGACACGCCGCCGCCATAACAGCTGATGTAAGTATACTTAAAATCTTTTTCATCATGAGTTCCTCCTTTTAAATTCTGAAATTATTTTACCACATATTTCTTTTTTAGTCAATAAAAAACATCCTATTACCACGCAAATCAATTTAGTAGGGGCGAGCATTGCTCGCCCGATTCAAAAAACACATAAATTCACGGGCGACCAATGGTCGCCCGTACATATCCAACAAAAAAAACTCCCGACCAAAAAAGTCGGGAGTGCTGAAAACGCAATTATTAAAATTACTTGATTTCGATTGTAGCGCCAGCTTCTTCGAGCTTAGCCTTGAGTTCTTCAGCCTCTGCCTTGGAAACGCCTTCCTTGAGAGCCTTAGGAGCTGCTTCAACAACTTCCTTAGCTTCCTTAAGGCCAAGACCGAGAGCGTCCTTAACAGCCTTGATAACAGGCATCTTAGCGTCGCCGAATGAAGCGAGAATTACGTCGAATTCTGACTTTTCTTCAGCAGCAGCAGCGCCGCCTGCAGCAGGAGCAGCAGCAACAGCAGCTGTTACACCGAATTCTTCCTGGATTGCCTCAACGAGTTCAGCCAGTTCCATAACTGACAGAGCCTTGATATCTTCAATAAACTTTAATGTCTTTTCTGAAGCCATGATAATAATCTCCTTTTAACAATAATTTAATTCCGACATAAAATGTCAATGTAAAAATTAAGCTGCATCGTCTGTCTTGCTGTCTGCAACAGCCTTGAGAATTGCAGCAAGTCCCTGAATAGGACCCTGAAGTGAGCCAACGAGCTGTGCGAGCAGAACGTCCTTTGAAGGAATCTTTGAAAGAGCGATAACACCCTTTTCGTCGTAAACCTGTCCTTCAACCATACCTGCTTTAAGATTGAACTTACCCTCAGTATCTGAAGCAAATTTACCTAAGATTCTTGCAGGAGCTGTCTGGTCGTCGTTTGAAACAGCGATAGCAGTTGTACCCTCTAAAACGTCGTCAAGACCTTCAATACCTGCGTTTTTAAGAGCAAAACGGAGCATTGTGTTCTTTTCAACTGAGTAATGTACGTTAGCTTCACGGAGTTCACGTCTGAGCTTGGTATCTTCTTCAACAGTGATACCCTTGTAATCAACGATTACGCATGAAACAGCGTTCTTGAGCATTTCTGTAAGCTGTTCAACCTTAGCCTTCTTAGCTTCCAAAACCTTTTCGCTTGGCATTATAGTTTCACCTCCGATTAATTCATAACCGTATCAAAAGAATAATGCAAAAAACCCTTTTCACTGAGGAAAAGGGCATAAAATAATCAGATTATCAATGCACATTCCTCGGCTGGACTTACGGATTTTACTCCACCAGCTGTCTTTAGAATACGATTTGTTTTAACAACTTTTATATTATATCACATTGTTTCTTGCTTGTCAAGTACTTTTTGAATATTTTTTTGTAGGGGTGAGCATTGCTCACCCGCAGATTTGTGTAGTTTCAATACGGGCGACCAATGGTCGCCCCTACAGATATAATTACCTGTTATTTATGTCAACATAATCAATCGGAGTAACCAGACTCTTGTAAGCCGGTCTGATAATCTTGTCAACGTTGATAAGCTCCTCAATTCTGTGAGCGCTCCAGCCTACAACTCTTGCCATTGCGAAAATCGGTGTGAACAGTTCAAGCGGAATATCAAGCATACCGTAAACGAAACCGCTGTAGAAGTCCACGTTCGGGCTGACGCCCTTGTATATCTTGCGCTTTTTGGCAATGATCTTAGGTGCAAGGTCCTCAACCATTGAGTAAAGCCTGTAATCTTCCTGTCTTTCTTTTTCTTCCGCAAGCTCGGAAACAAATCTCTTGAAAATCTTTGCTCTCGGGTCGGAAATAGTGTAGACAGCGTGTCCTATACCGTAAATAAGGCCTTTTTTGTCAAAAGCGTCCTTGTTAAGCAGCTTTTCGAGGTATGCACCGACTTCTTCTTCGTCTGAGGTGTCGGAAACATTCGCCTTGAGGTCATTCATCATTTCCACTACCTTGATATTTGCACCGCCGTGCTTAGGACCTTTAAGAGAGGAAAGGGCCGCCGCAATTACTGAATATGTGTCAGAACCGGAGGATGTTACAACGTGGGTGGTGAATGTGGAATTGTTGCCGCCGCCGTGCTCCATGTGCAGCATAAGGGCAATGTCAAGAACTTCTGCTTCAAGGTGCGAATACTTCATATCCGGACGCAGCATTCTCAGAATGTTTTCAGCCGTTGAGAGAGAGGGGTCAGGACGGTGAATATACATACTGTCATCACGCTCATAGTGGTTGTATGCATGATAGCCGTAAACTGCCAGCATAGGAATCTCGCTGATAAGCATAAGACACTGCCTGAGAACATTCTCAATAGAAGTGTCCGCTGCATTTTCGTCATAGGACGCAAGTGTGAGAATACTCCTTGTCAGCGTGTTCATGATGTCTTTGCTGGGGGCTTTCATAATGACGTCACGGACAAAGTTGGTCGGAAGACAGCGCAGACTGCCGAGAAATCCGCAGAATTCTTCCAGCTGTTCTTTAGTCGGCAGCTTTCCGAACAAAAGAAGATAAGCAGTTTCTTCAAAACCATATCTTTTTGATGCCACAGCGCCGTTTACGAGGTCATTGATATTATACCCTCTGTAAAGAAGTCTGCCTTCAACCGGTACTTTGTTTCCCTCATCGTCGATCTTAAATGATTCAACAGAAGAAATTGAAGTAAGACCAGCAAGAACGCCGTTGCCGTTTTTGTCACGCAATCCTCTTTTGACATTATACTGTCCGTAAAGTTCCGGGTCAAGAGCAAAATTCTCAGTACACTGATTTGACTTTTCCGAAATAAAAGAGTAAAAATCTCTGGTATTATTTTCCATTCCTGCATCTCCTTTTTATAAAGTTATTTTCTTATTATATCATATTTCACATAAAAAGTCAAATAAAAGCTTAAGGCAATACCGCATAATTATTGTCGTACAGATGCGCAGTCAGATTTTTTGTCAGGCGAAGGTCGCCCCCCGGATTGCATAAAAATATCGCAGGCATACTGGCGTACCCCAAGAGTACTTCCTTCGGGCGTATGGCAAGAAATTTTTGTGTGATATGACGGAAAATCTGCAAGCATATGTGCGGCAAAGTCGTCAGCCGCTAATTGTGTGGTGTTGCCTTAAAATATTTACGGCTTCTGACTGCGTCAGTTTTCACCAAAAAAATACATCGGGAATATAATATTAAAACAACATTTTTTCTGATTACCCAATGTATTATTCACCGAAAAAATGTCAATCATAATTACATAGAAAATTGCTCTGGAGCAATCGAAAACTTAACTTAGGAGTGACTTATCATGTCAGTTAAAAGAGGCGAAATATACTACGCTGATTTAAGCCCTGTGGTAGGTTCAGAACAGGGCGGAATCAGACCGGTACTTATAGTTCAGAACGATGTAGGCAACAGGCACAGTCCCACTGTTATTGCGGCCGCCATTACAAGTCAGCGTGAGAAGGCAAAGCTGCCGACCCATATTGAGCTGAGTGCG
The DNA here is from genome assembly GCA_002305725.1 of Ruminococcus sp. UBA1394. Taxonomy (GTDB): domain Bacteria; phylum Bacillota; class Clostridia; order Oscillospirales; family Ruminococcaceae; genus Porcipelethomonas. The sequence goes on from DBQM01000037.1 coordinate 126,874, forward strand.
TCCGGCTGCGGACTTGCAAAGGACAGCGTTGTACTTCTTGAACAGATCAGGACAATCGACAAAAAAAGACTCAAAGAGCGTATGGGTGAACTTGAATCCTGCGATATGAACCGTGTGAACAATGCGCTTTCAATAAGTTTCGGACTCTCATAGTAAAAATCCCTTAGAAGATACTTCTTCTAAGGGAATATTTTTATGGTATCAGAAAAAACTCAGCTGGCTCATTTCATAGCCGCTTTTGTATGCGGAAATAATATCCTTCATTTTATAAAGAATGCCATATTTCCGGCACTCCTCCTCAAAAGTCTTCCATATGCTGCTTACATTTCTGATTGTACATTCATAGCTGTTTCCGTAAGTTCTGATATACTTTTCAGCAAGGTTTTCACCGGGGAAAATTTCCTCAAGCCTGTTGAGAAAATAATCTCTCTGATTCTGCCGGAGAGTGACACCGAATGCCGGATAAATGAATCTTCCTCCGCACTGTGCAGTTTTTCTTACAATTGAAACAATATTTTCCTCATTGTCCTCAATAAAGGGCAGTACCGGCATCAGTACAACGCCTGCGAAAATTCCATTTTCACTCAGCTTTGCTATAGCCTCAAAGCGTTCGGAAGATGTCGAAACATTGGGTTCAAGCTTTCGGCAAAGACTGTCATCTGCGGTTGTAACAGTAAGCTTGCAGATAACAGGGGAGTGTTCCGAAATGCTTTTCAGAATATCAGCGTCACGGGTTATAAGAGCACTTTTTGTTACGACTGCGACCCCGAAATTGTAAGCGGCAAGCAGTTCAAGGGAGTGCCTTGTAAGCAGAAGCTCCTTTTCAAAAGGGTTGTAAGGGTCACTCATAGAACCAGTCCCCACAACTCCGGAGCGGACTTTTCTTTTAAGTTCATCTCTGAGAATCAGCAGGGAATCCTTTTTCGCCCTTACCTGTTCAAAGTTGTCTATTCTGTAGCATTCGCTGCGGCTGTCACAGTAAATACACCCATGACAGCAGCCACGGTAAATGTTCATGTTGTAGTCCGTGCCGAACCAGCTTGTGCTTTTGCATTTTGAAAGAATAGTTTTAACAGGAATGTATTCCATATCAGAAACCAAGATTTTCTGCTACAAGAATAACCTTTATTCTGCCTTTGTGCCTTTGCTTTGCAGAGATAAGATAGTTGCAGCAGATTCTTGCGTCCGATGAACAGCCGCAGGTTATTTCATCATTTCCTTTGGAAAATGCGGCACATTCTCCTGCTTTTGCGCAGTATGTATCACAGTCAAGTCTTACAGTATTTGCCGGAGCGGCAGTTTTCTTAACACGGTTTGCCGCCTCGTCAAGACTGCCAACAATTTTATTGAATCCGGCAACGATAATGACAGATTCCGGACCGTATGCAATAGCCGCAACCCTGTTGCTGTTTCCGTCTACATTGTAAAGCTCGCCGTTTTCAGTAATGGCATTTGCGCTTGAAAGGTAGACATCAGCTGTAAAGGCTTTTCTGTAGATATCCGGTACTTCCTCCGGCGGTACTGCGTTTCTGTCGAGATAGCAGTAATCGGGGGATTTCACCATGTCGATTATACCGCATTCGTTAAGCGTAACCGAACCGCCGCTTGCGATTACATCACCTTTTTTTATAAGTGATTTCACCTTTTCAGCCGCCTCTGCCTTTGTCTGTACGATGTATGCGGTCATATTGTTGCTTTCAAGAGCTTTTGCTGTTTTCTCCAGTCTGAGCTGTATAATTTTATTAAGATTTGCGTCAGTCATGCTGTCCTCCGTTATTCTCCAAGGCGTATCATTTCGTCAATGCACACTCTTGCTTTTCTTATTTCCTCGTCGTCCATGATAATTTCAAAAGCTTTTCCGTTGTCAAGATTCTGAAGAGTCTTGTAAACGTCCATTAAAGTTGTCATTTTCATGTTCGGGCAGAGAATTTTCTTAGAGAGGTAGTAAAATTCCTTTTCCGGACAGGCATACTGTAAATGCTCTGTAATGCTCATTTCAGTTCCGATAATGAATTCCTTTGCGTCTGATTCCATAGCATATTTCATAATACCGGAGGTTGAGCCGACATAATCAGCCTCTGCTGTCACTTCCGGACGGCATTCCGGGTGAACCAGCACAAGAGCGTCCGGGTGCTGTGCCTTAACGGCTTTAAGCTCAGTAAGAGTTACTGAGGCGTGAACCGGACAGCCGCCCTGCAAAAGCTTAATGTCCTTGTCCGGCACCTGTTTCTGAACGTAACTGCCGAGGTTGCAGTCCGGAATAAACAGAATCTTGTTGTTTTCCATTTTCTGTACTATCTTTACTGCTGTTGCGGAAGTAACGCACACGTCGCAGACTGTTTTCAGCGCCGCCGTTGTATTTATGTAAGCCACTACTGCACGGTCAGGCTCTTTTTCTTTAAGCTGGCTTATCATGACAGGGTCCATCTGTTCTGCCATAGGACAGCCAGCGCCGGAATTTGCAAGAAAAACCCGCTTGTCCGGTGAGAGCATTTTAACAGTTTCCGCCATGAAGTGTACTCCGCACATAATAAATGCGTCGCAGCCGTGCTTTGCCGCAGCAACGCTTAAAGCGTAGGAATCGCCGGTTTCATCAGCAATTTCAACTATCTCCTTTGCCTGATAGGAATGGGCAAGTATAACTGCATTTTTTTCCTTTTTGAGCTTTAAAATTTCGCTCTGAATATCCTTTATCATATTTCCTCCTGTTTTTTGACGTTATAAATTATTATTATCCGGTTTTTCTGAATTTTCAGAACCGGTCATATCCTTTTCCAATGGCTTTTCTTCCGACTGTTCCTCTGTTTTTTCAGCCGGCTTTTCCTCTCTGACATTTACTGCAGCGGGTTCCGGCTGTCCTGCGGTTTTGTAGTACTCCGTTTCAACAGGAAGCTTTTTTCTGTGAAGCTTGACTGCGATTACCTCGCTGAGAATGCTGTAAAGTACCGCAAACAGAGGTACAAATGCAATCATTCCGGCAAAACCGAACAGTCCGCCGCCCACGAAAATCGCAAACATTATCCAGAAAGATGAAAGTCCGAGAGAGTTTACGAGAATTTTCGGACCGAGAATATTGCCGTCAAACTGCTGGAGCAGCAAAATGAAAATTACAAATATAAGTGTTTTGTCGGGTGTTGTAAGAAGAATAAGCAGTCCGCTTGGGATAGCGCCGATAAAAGGTCCGAAAAACGGAATCATGTTTGTTACGCCGACTATTACGCTTATAAGCACGGCATAGGTTTTCATGTTGAGAATTAGCATTCCGATAAAGCAGAGGATGCCTATTATAAGAGAGTCCAGCGCCTTTCCCGAAAGAAAGTTGCTGAAAGTAGAATTGGCTCTTGACGCTACTGAAAGAATGTGAACACGTTTCTTCTCCGGGAACAGGGCATAAACTATTTTTTTGCATTGTGCAATAAGAGTTTCCTTGCTGTAAAGGAGATATATCGAAATGATTATTCCGAGGACACAGTTTTTTATACCGCTGATAAGCGACCATGCGCTGTCGGTAAGGTTTGCAAGAATGCCGTCCTTTGCAAGAAAACTGTCAAGCTTTGGCTCAAACTGGTTTACAGCTGAAATAACAAAATCCTGGATATTATTGAATTCGCTGTTGATGAAATCCTCTATTTTGGGATTGCTTTCAAGAGTATCGCTGATTTTTTCATTGAGAAATTTCTGGAGATTGTTCAGATATGTGGTTATATTCATGAATATGCTTTTTATCGTTCCGATTATCTCCGGAACAATTGAGCCGACAATTGCAATTACAATTCCCAGCATTACTATAAGAGAAACAGTTATACCGATCGCCCTTGTAATTTTCGGGTGTTTTTTCTTCCTGAATACAAACCGGTCAAGCTTTCTTTCAGTAAATTTCATTATAGGATTTAAAATATACGCTATGACAAGTCCCCAGGTAACAGGGGCGAGGACAGACAGTATTTTATGGAAATACGAAAGAAAGACATTGTATTTGAACACCATCGCAACGAGCAGCAGACATACTGAAAAAACGATTATGCAGTAAACGGCAATGGTGTTGCTTTTTACGTTAAATTTTATCTTCATTAAAAACTCCAGTTACACTAATTTATATAGTACAGTTTTATTATACATCATTTTCTGCAAAAATGGAATAGATTTTTTATAGTAAACTAAAAATATTTTTTTAGTTTACTATTAGCCGATATGCACGGAGCTTACGAAGTAAGCGGATGTGCAAGGCAATAAAATAAATAATTATAGTGAACGCAAAATTATTTTTTGCGTTCACTATAAAATTCAGATAAAAGAAGTTATAAAAATAATAAGGATCATGGCAGGGGCTAAAAATTTAATAAGGAATGAAATCGTTTTTCTGAAATAAATCTTATACTTGCCGCCTGATGACATCTCTCTGAACATCTCAGGCATTCCCCAGATATATCCTGTGAGAATACACATAAAGAAACCGCCTATGGGCATTAAAATCTTGTCGGAGAGAATCGTCAGAAAATCGAATATGCTTTCTCCCATAATTTTTACATTGCTGAGTAATCCAAAGGAAAGGGAGGCTGTGATTCCCACACCGGCAAAAACAATTCCGGGTATGATACAGGCTTTTGGTCTTGACCACTTGCGGCTGTCGATAAAATATGACGCTATAACTTCCACAAGGGAAATCGAGGAGGTGACTGCGGCGAAAAAGACAAGTGCAAAAAATATTACCGCACATATCCTTCCGAATTTCATACTGCCGAAAACGTAGGGGAGAGTTCTGAAAATAAGTCCCGAGCCGCCCGAGGGTTCAAGTCCGAAAGCAAATACTGCCGGAAGAATCGCAAAGCAGGCAAGTACTGCTATTATAAGGTCAAACAGAGGAATGTAAAAGGCATTTTTCTGTATCGACGAATCACGGCTTAAATAACTGCCGTAGGTTATCAGCGTACCCATTCCAAGACTTAAACTGAAAAAGACCTGTCCCATTGCGTTAAGAATAATACTGAAAATGTCTTTGAAACTGTTTATATGGGAAGTGTCGGGAATCAGAAAAAACTTTACGCCCTCTGACGCACCCGGCAGGGATACCGAGTTTATGGCAATAATGATTATAAATGCCGCAAGGAGAGGCAGAAATATTTTGCTGATTTTTTCAATTCCGTTTGATATTCCCCGTATTACTATTATAATGCTGACAGCACAGAAAAGCAGCTGCCACAAAATCGGTTCTGCTGCGGATGATGAAAAGTTCTGAAAATATTCGTCCGGCTTATTTATGCCCGGTGTGAATATATAAGTGAACAGATATTTCATTACCCAGCCGCCGATAACTCCGTAATAGCAGAGTATAATGAATGCGCCGAAAATTCCGGCAAATCCCACAAAGCCCCAGTTTTTATTCAGCTGCTGACAGGCACCGATAGCGTTAAGACGGGTATGTCTGCCGATGGACATTTCCGCCATCAGAATAGGCGCACCAAGCAGTACAAGCAGTACTATATATATAATAAGGAAAATTCCTCCGCCGTTCATACCGACCACATACGGAAACTTCCAGAGGTTTCCCAGTCCGACTGCCGAGCCGGCTGCCGCCATAAGAAATCCGAAATTTGATGACCATTGCTCTCTTTTCATAGCTTTCTCCGTTTATGAATGTTTTTTAGTATTATGTGCGGATTAATGTGAATTATGAAAATGATTTTTGTCTGTGAAAACGCAAATCGTCTGAATTTTTTTAAAAAGAATCGTTCTGCTTTTTTATTAGTATAGACATCGTGGAACAAGTCATACTAAATATGAAATGTATCAATACGGAGGACGGTAATATGCATCGAAAAGACTATTTGAAGGGCTGGTATTTCAAATGCAGTAACGAAACTAAAACAATCGCTTTTATTCCGGCATTTCACAGAAATAACCATAAAGAAACTGCATCACTGCAGATTATTGCAGATGATGCAGCTTTCAGTATTCAATTTCAATCTTTAGAGTATCGTGAAAATCCGCTGACAGTTAAAATCGGTGAAAATGTTTTCTCTGAAAAGGAAATCCGGCTGAACATTAAAAATGACAGGCTCTCTGCAAATGGAGTACTTCATTTGCATGGTCTTTCGCCGATTAATTATGACATCATGGGACCTTTCAGATTTGTTCCGTTTATGCAGTGCAGACACAGTATTTACAGTATGCGGCATAAGATTGACGGACAAATAACAATCAACGGACAGCAGTATGTTTTTAAAAACGGACTGGGATACATTGAGGGAGACTGCGGCAGTTCTTTTCCCAAAGAATATATCTGGACGCAGTGTATTTTCAGAAACGGTTCGCTGATGCTGTCTGCTGCTGATATTCCTTTTTCTGTAGTTCACTTTACAGGAATTATCGGCGTAGTTCTGTTAAACGGAAAAGAGTATCGCATTGCCACCTATCTGGGCGCTGAAGTAAAGCATACCGGCAAGGATACCGTTACTGTAAAACAGGGAGATTATCAGCTGACAGCAAAGCTGCTCCGGAAGAATTCCCATCCCCTTGCTGCACCCAGTCATGGCAGAATGAACCGGACTATTCATGAAAGTGTTTCCTGTAAGGCGTACTATAAGTTTTCGTATAAAGGAAAAGTCCTGCTGGAATTTATCAGCGACAGAGCGAGCTTTGAATCTGAATACAAAATTCATTAATCTGTAATTCTGCCGTCTGTGGAAATAATCACAACCTGCCACGGAATAAACTTTCCGCTTGCCTGCAATGCCTGCTTTGCTGCATTTTCGATACCTCCGCAGCATGGCACTTCCATGCGTACAATTGTCAGACTTTTTATGTTGTTGTTTGAAATTATCTGCGTAAGCTTTTCGGCATAATCGCCCTCGTCCAGCTTGGGACATCCAATCAGCGTAATGCGGTTTCTGATAAAATCCTCATGGAATCTGCCATATGCATAGGCTGTACAGTCCGCTGCGATAAGCAGGTCTGCTCCATCAAAATAAGGTGCATTCACAGGCACAAGCTTAATCTGCACAGGCCATTGTGAAAGCCGGCTGACTGATGGTGTGCCGTCAGAAAGGGCGGCAGTTTTTTCTCTTTTAATTGATTTTGACTGCGTCCCCGGACAACCGCAGGGGAGTGCCTCTGATGATTTTTTTGCTTTTGCAGCAAGTACTGCCGCTTCATTGTAGGCAGGTGCTTCACGTTCTTCAAAAGTGATTGCGTTTGTGGGACAAGCCGGAAGACAGTCGCCCAGACCGTCGCAGTAGTCCTCACACAGCAGCTTAGCCTTTCCGTTCACCATTCCGATAGCGCCCTCATGACAGGCAGCAGCACATGCACCGCAGCCATTGCATTTTTCTTCATTTATTTTTATGATTTTTCGTATCATAACGAAACCTCCTTTATTTTTTGACCTTGTGATTTTATTATAGTATAATAGAATAAAAAAGTATGTTGAATTTTCAACAAATGGAGAATTTTTATGGAGAAATATCTGGGAATACTGAGTAAATGCAGATTGTTTGAGAATATGGAAAATGAAAATATTACGGCAATGCTGGACTGCCTTGGAGCAGAAGTACATTCCTGCGGGAAAAATCAGAACATCTTTATCGAAGGAGAACCGGCATCTCATATGGGGATAATGCTGTCCGGGAAAGCGAATATAATTCGTATGGACTTTTACGGTAACAGGAGTATTGTTACTGTCATTGAACCGCCGCAGCTTTTCGGGGAATCATTTGGCTGTGCGGAAACAAAGTCCGTTCCTGTGAATGTGGTTGCTGAAAGTGACTGCGAAATCATGCTGATTGACATTCGTAAAATTTTGCATCCATGCTGCAATGCCTGCGAATTTCACAGCAGAATGATTTTTAATCTGATGAAATCCATTGCTGAAAAAAATCTGCTTTTGAATCAGAAAATTGAGATTATATCCGGACGCACCACGAGAGAAAAGCTGATGACTTACCTGATGATTCAGGCAAAGGAGCATGGCAGCAGTTTTACCATTCCTTATGACAGGCAGGGACTTGCGGATTTCCTTGAAGCTGACAGGAGTGGACTGTCTGCGGAAATCAGCAAACTGCGAAAGGAAAATGTGATTGAGTGCAAAAGAAATTTTTTCAGATTATTGGAAAAATAACAATTGCAGAGTGATATTATACAGAGAAAAGTCTTAACTGTACGAATTCCTGTTTCATGGCATAACCATCTTGACTCTGATTTCAATATTAACGAGGAATGGCTCGGCAAGGTAAGTGAAATTGTAAACTATGCTCTTTCACAGGATATGTATGTTATTCTTAATATACATCATGACTGTGAAAAATCTTCGGGCTTTACAAGTCCCGACTATGATCCGGAATGGGCAGCCGGAAATAAGGATTGTTATATTTATCCGGACAATGAGCATCTTGAATCTTCCATAAAATATGTTACTAAAATATGGGAACAGCTTGGTGAAGAATTTAAGGATTGTGATAATCATCTTGTTTTTGAAACAATGAACGAACCGCGTCAGGTAGGAAATATTCATGAATGGTGGTATGCTGATGATGAGTGCTGTCACGAAGCACTTGAATGTATCACACAGATAAATCAGGCGGCTGTTGACGCAATCAGAAAGACCGGCGGAAACAACAGTAACCGTTACATAATGGTACCTGCAACATCAGCCAAGGCTGAGGCAGCAATGCAGAGCAAGTATTTCAAAATGCCTGAGGATTCTGCAAAGGACAGACTTATTCTCTCAGTTCACGCATATGAACCTTTTGACTTCTCCATGAACAAAACAATCACGGCGAAATACGATGTAATAATGATAAAGCTGAGTGGTACTGTGCAGGCGGCGGTATATATTTTGAATATCCTTTTGATAAAGAGGAAGACAGAAAACTCATACATAAAGAATACAAATTCAACCAGGGAAATACCAAGATAGAAGTGGATTTCACAGATAATACATCTTTTATCTATGAGGAAAAGCCATTCAGTGCGGATATAATGAGTGTATCTGAGGAATGCTTTTATATTTCACCGGTATGGTGGTCAATGGCGAGTACTTCCTACGATAATCACAATGATGATGTTATTCTTGATATAAGCAGCATAGATATACAGTATCGTGAAAACGCTTCAGCTGTACAGAATAAAAATTATAAGCCGCAGATAAGCGATATCGGGACTATTTATCCTTCAGGCACTCCATATACCCTCAACAGCTTTATATTCTTCTATATTACAGAAGACAAGCAGGGAAATATTGTTGAGTTAAACAGCGGTAATACAGAATTCAGCGATGCAGAACGTGATATAGCTGATATAGCAGAGGATAAAGCTTATCATAATATAAAGATAGACAATCTGAAATATAAATATTTTACTGCTTCAACAGAAGATTTTAATATACACATATTTATACACAATACGCTTGCAAATCAGAGCGGAGGTATCCTGGCTATAATTTCTGTATTGTCAGGAGGATTTGTTCTGCTGGTGGTTTTTATTCTGATTTATTTTGTTTCGGGCAGAGCGGTAAAGCCTATAAAGGAGGGTTATGAAAAGCAGAATCAGTTTATTTCAAATGCAAGCCATGAACTTAAAACTCCGATAACAGTTATTTCAGCTACTACCCAGCTGATGAAAAAGAAATTGGGTACAGATACTCTTCTGGGCTGCATACAGTCACAGTCAGAAAAGATGGGCAGACTTGTCAATGAGATGCTGACACTTACAAGAATCACGGATTCGGGAAGACAGTTAAACGAGTTTAAACAGTTTGACCTGAGTAAAACTGTCAAAAAAATGCACTTTATTTTGAAGGCAGGGCCTTTGAAGAAGGCAAGGAAATCAAGACTGACATTCAGGAAAATGTCATGTTTAACGGAATTGAGAATAAAATAGACGAGCTTCTGGGAATACTGCTTGATAATGCATTGAAATATTCTGATGATGGGTCATCAATAGTACTGGAGCTTCATTCAGAGAAGGATACAATTACGCTATGCTGTAAAAATAAGTGTCAGGGATTTGATGAGAAGAATATACCTCATATGTTTGAACGCTTTTACAGAGGTGACAAAGCTCATTCTGAAATGCGGGAGGGCTTCGGACTTGGTCTTGCTATAGCAGATGAAATAGTTAATATTCATAAAGGAACAATAAATGCGGAATATCTGGATAACTGCGTGACTCTTATAATAAAATTGTAGAATATGGTAAACCATTAAATAATTGCACCTGAAAGACAGGTGCAATTTTTGGTATTTAAATACATCCGGTCTAAGCGTAATTTCTGAATAAAAAACCGGATTCCAAAAAAATGAAATCCGGAATGTCCTGCCGGGGTCACCCGGCTGGTACGGGTGACAGGATCTTTTTCTGTCACTTGATTTCGGAAACAGTAAAACAGCTTGAAATACATTACAGAGGTATGCGTGTTGAAGGACTTCACCCCGGTATTTTTCAGAATATAGAACTGACAATATATTTTGACAGGATTATCAGAAGAAAAAAGTAATGAAGTTTTGCCACTCGTTGACTTCTGAAGAATATTATTGGTTATACGAGAAATTAATCCCTGTGAAATTTCGTTTATTATGTCGCTGCCAAATTTCTGATATGTATTTTAACAAAAAAATTGTCACATATTGTGCTAAATTGATATTTTTGTTTGCATTTTCTTGAAAGTTATTGACAAATTGCCGGATTAATGATAGGATAAAAACATAATTACTGAAAATTCGACAAATTCCGACAATGCTGTACAAATTATGCAGATATGAAGAATATACAAGCTATATAGATGAGGCAAGTAAAACTTGCCGAAATCTATTTGCCGTATTTTGCAGTTGCCCTTCCAGTAACGAGCAAAATGGCACTTTTAATAAATTATTGCTCCAGCCAATTTGGCAAGGTTTAATTGGTGGAGCAATAAAAATCGAAGCAATATTTGTGCAGAAATCAAATCATCATCAAGAAAGGACTGATGAAAAAATGAAACGAAAAATGCTGATCACAGGTACAAACACAGCTCTGGTTAAAGACTTTATACAACATACGGATTCATATTTTACAGGTATCAGTACAACAGACTGCTGGCCAGACTTACAGAAACATTTTGAGATATTTGAACCCGACGGACTTCTTCTGCTTCCGGAATCCGTAAATGATGATATGGTCAGTCTGATAAGCAAACTTAAAGGCAGTTATTGCTACCATAAGGAACCTATTTTTATATGTGCTCCGGTTAATGTTTGCGCTGATATTCAGAAAAGCAATCCAAGGCTTGTAAATCTTATGCTCAAGCGCCCTGTTTCTGCGGATAACCTATCTCTCAGAATTTTAAAGTACTACGAGATTGAGGAAAAGAAACGCCAGGAAGAAGAAAAGGCAAAACAGATTGATTTTGATGAACCGGATATACTTTCAGAAGGCAATGAAAGCACTCCTAAAAAGCACGTTCTTATTGTTGATGATGACAGAAGTATTCTTAAAATGCTCAAGGCAGCAATGGAAAACGAATATGAGGATACAACGATTGTAAACGGAGTTTTAGTGCCGAAATTTTTGCAGACTCACAAGGTTGACCTTATTATCCTTGATTATGAAATGCCGGTGGAAACCGGTGCAGAGGTATTGAGAAAAATCAGAATGAACAGAGAATATGACGATATTCCGGTTTGTTTCCTGACAGGAGTTGCTGAAAAGAGCAAGATACAGGAGATTCTCATGCTCCGTCCTGACGGTTATCTTTTAAAGCCTGTAAACATGGAGGCACTTTTTGCAACAGTAAGCAATCTGACAATGTAGACCGGAGGTTTCTGAAATGAATGATGAGTTATATATAACCGATTTGATAAGCGTTGAAATACTTCAGAAATTACAGGATTCCTTTTCAAACATGACTGGTATGGCGGCACTGACTACGGACAAAACCGGTTTTGCAGTTACAAAGGGTTCTAATTTCACAGATTTCTGTATGAATTATACAAGAAAATCCGATGTAGGAAACAAACGCTGTATGGGCTGTGACAAAGCGGGTGCAGAGCTTACAATGAGATCGGGAAAGGCGTGTACCTATTACTGCCACGCCGGACTTGTAGATTATGCCGCTCCGATCATTGTAAACGGCAAAATGATCGGCAGCTTCATCGGAGGACAGGTTCTTCCGGATAAGCCCAATTATGACAGATTCCGTGAAACAGCTCTTGAACTTGGAATTGATCCTGAAAAATACGTTGAAGCTGTTAAAAAGGTGCAGATCATTGATAAAGCTGTTATTGATAAATCTGCAAGGTTTCTGGCAGAGGTGGCAAGCACACTGTCTTTTCTTGCATATCAGTCCCATGAAATCAAGAAAAGGAATAAGGAAATTGCCAAGGCTTCGTCAATGAAGAGTGATTTTCTTGCCAATATGAGCCATGAAATAAGAACACCTATGAACGCCGTTATCGGACTTGTTGACCTTGCACTTCGTGAAGATATGTCGCCGGCAGCCAAGGGTTATATTCGTCAGATAAAATCATCCGCTAAAAATCTGCTGGTAATTATAAATGATATCCTTGATTTTTCAAAAATAGAATCCGGAAAATTCGATATTATCAATGTTGCTTATGAGCCTCTTTCTGTTGTAAACGACCTTGCCTCCATTGCAAACAGCAGGATAGGAAACAAGGATATTGAATTTACAATGGACGTTTCGCCGGATATGTCGCAGACTATTTTTGGCGACAATGTCAGAATACATCAGATAATTCTCAATATTCTGACAAATGCGGTAAAGTTTACCCAAAGTGGAGAGGTGCACCTTTCTCTTGAATGTATCCCCGATGAAAACGGTGAAACTGTTACAATGAAGGTTGCAGTCAGTGATACCGGAATGGGAATAAAAACGCAGGATATGCACAAACTTTTTAATTCTTTCCAGCAGGTTGACAGCAAAAGAAACCGCAACATTGAGGGAACAGGTCTTGGTCTTGCAATAAGCAAACAGCTGCTTAGCCTTATGGACGGAAAAATATCTGTTGACAGTACATACGGCAAGGGGAGTACCTTCTTTTTTGAACTCCCTCAGAAAATTATTGACAAATCCCCGTCTATTCCGTGTATTAACAAGGAACTGTCGGTTGGTATTCTTATTGGTAATGAGTTTGTAAAAAAACAGCTTATAAAAGATTTAGAACGTATTAAAGCTGATTACCGCAGTCTTGAAGACCTGAAAAACTCAAACAGTCTTGATTTCGATTTTTTAATAATCGAAAAAATGTTCTATTCACAGACTATAGCTGAAATACTTGATAATAATCCGTCAATGCAGTGTATAGTCATATCCAAGCCTGACGCCCTTAATGATATCAGTCACCCGAGAGTTCGTATAATATACAAGCCGGTTTATTCGCTTAATCTTTATAATGTTATGGGTATAACCGATATTTCATATAGTGAGCATCAGAACGCAGTTGACAGCTTTACATTTGTAGCGCCGGAAGCGAAAATACTCATTGTTGACGACAACAAAATCAATCTGACAGTTGCAAAGGGACTCATAGAACCACTTAATATGAGCGTTGATGTAGCTGAAAGTGCTGCAGAGGCAATCGAACTTGTTGGAAAGATGAAATATGACCTTATTTTCATGGATCACATGATGCCGGAGGTTGACGGCGTTGAGTGTACCCATATCATAAGGCGAATGCTGCCGGGCTATAATGATGTGCCTATCATAGCTCTTACAGCCAACGCTGTGGGAGGCGCAAAGGAAATGTTCTTAAATGAGGGTATGAACGATTTTGTTGCAAAGCCTATTGAGGTAAAGGACATTGTTTCAAAGCTGAGAAAATGGCTGCCGCAGGAGAAAATTATGCCGGCTGATAAAAAGTCCTCTGATGAAACAGCTGAAAAAAATAAAAAAAGAAGTCTTGATATTGAGGGGCTTGATACAAAATCCGCACTTACCCTTATTGGAAACGAAGAGCTTTTCTTTACTATTCTGAAGGAGTACTACACTTCTATCGACAAAAAAGCAAATACAATTATTGCACATCAGAAAGCAGAACGCTGGAGAGATTATACTATTGAGGTTCACTCTCTGAAAAGCACATCAAAACAAATCGGTGCAAACAAGGTATCAGCGCTTGCAGCAGAGCTTGAACGTGCCGGAAACGAGGGTAACTACAGCCTTATTAATGAAAAGACTGGTGAAATGATTTCAGAATTTCAGCGGTATAAAGAGATACTTGCACCGGTATTTCCTGATGTGCAGATATCTGCTGAGGTGAAAACGGCGAATAATGGGGAAATTAAGTCACTCCTTGACGAAATGAAAGAGGCACTTGATAATTTCGATACACTTCAGATAGATGATGTTATCGAAAAAATGAGCGGTTACAAATATCCGGAAACACAGACCGGATATTTCGAAAATCTTAAACAGGCGGCTGAAATAAGCGACCTTGACGAATGTCTGAAAATTGTTGATGAATGGAACGCTTTATTGATGTTGTAAACACACACTTAACAGTCGTCCAAATGGTTATGACTTTATATTGTGTTATTTAAATCCGACCATATCACTTCCAATAACTGCTTAATAGCTATTATGGAAACTAATTTTAAACATACCTATAACGGTCAAAAGGAATGATGCTCTTAAAATTAAGTAGAGTATCATTCTTTTTTCATTAAAATAATTGATATTCGATTATCTTCAGAAAACATTTTAAGATGGGGAACGCCTCAAAGCTGACGGTCTTATGGATGAGTACTTCAACAGAATAATAGATAATGAAAAATAAGGAGTTCTGCTGAGCTCCTTATTTTTGAGTTGGCACTTTTGTGAAAAACAGTATATTTTAATGAAAAACTCTTCTGTATAAAGAAAACCAGATACAAAGAAAAAGGCTTAGATACGCTGTTTTTCGCATCTAAGCCTTTTGCAAGTGTCAAGCACTGACAAAATAGATGAATGATAAAAGTGGACTAAAGGGTTTAGATTTCAACTTTTTTAATGTTTTATTCTGAAATTTAATAGTTTTTCACTTTATTAGCGTTTGAAATTAAATCTAATCAATATCGACTTGTCCGCCATTTATTGAAATCAAATTTTTTACAGTTTTTGATTCCAAAATTGCGTTATGAAAATTACAATTATAAATATCTATTTCTGGAATAGATATTAAGTACCCGATACAATCAATGGAAGACATGCCCAAACATAAATATTATCATCCTTTTGAGCGAAGGAGACTATTTACCAATTGTCTCAAAAAAGTATTTTTCAACAGCAGTAGGTACAATATTATCATTCCAACATGTTTTTCTATGATTTCTATAGAGTATTCTGCACAATTAATCCAATGCTTTTACAAAAAAAGACAAAATAGTTTTGATGAGTAAACTAATAATTTGATTTCCCACATTCATTAAGTAAATTCAACTGATCTAGCAAAAGGCGGATTTTCTTTATACAAAGAGTTGACATTTGGAACACGGGTGTTCAAAACATCAACGTAATTCAGAACAACTCACTTTTTTCTATTTCTTTTACTACGCTTCTGTAATTCATTCTTTTTGTGGTTCACTGTTGCAAACCCATCTAAATTGTATTTGATAACAAGATTTCTAACAGTCTCGGATACGTTCTTTTTGTTAAAATCACATATTGGTTGCATATATACCACTGGTCGATTAAATGCGGTTACAACACGCTCATGCAGATATATTACCAATTCTGAATTAAAACATATAAGGCTCTCTTCAATATCATCACTTGAAATCAAATACAAATTTGCTTTGGGTTTATTAAAGAAATGTCGAAGCGATTTTTCAACATTACGTTCAGTTTTATTATAGATAATAAATACTGGAATCTTATCTGCTAGAACATTAAGTTGTGAGCAAAAAGCATTCGACAATAGCCCGTTTATATGATCAGAGCATATAAATATCTCACTATACCTGAGCTTAGAACTATATAAATAACTAAGATACTCTCTATCATTTAGTGCGTATCTTCTCTGTGTGAATGCACCAGTTTTAATTTCTTCTGTAACATTATCAGCAAACAGCATTTTCCTTGCTTCCTCCGTTTGCGCCATTAGTTTTGGTTCAAACCTTGTTGGATGATTTTGAATTTTGTCAACTAAATCTCTTCTATTTTCGAAGAAATATTCCTGGCATGGACGACAGCTATCCTTCAACTGATTGTAAAATTCATTTTTGTATCTGTCATTACTGTCTGATGAGAAAACAAACATTAATTCATCAGATGATTCACTCTTGTACATATATACTCTGTTTTCAACATAATGTAGCTTTGAATACAAAATTCCAATTGTTTTATAAATTTCACTTGTAACTGTACCGTCGCCAAACACACTATTATTCTTTTGCTGTAGTTGATACACTTCGTTAATTTCTCGAAAATGAGAGTCCAGAAAACCGTTGTCAATATGAACGATACCATCCAGCAAAACATCTCTCTGACATGTTCCTGAAACCTTCACCGCATCGGAGTCATATATCGCACCTGTAATCATATCTACCATAATGTCTTTCAAATAAATTTTTTGAATATCAACCCTCTGTCTTGTTTTTAATGCATCTGCGCCTTTTAATGTTATGCCCAAAGTGTTTTCAGATGCATAGATATAGTCAATACTGACCATATCAATAATAGCTTCTTTAACAACACTATAGGAAACCCCTAATATCTTTGCAATCTCATTTATGTCTTTAACTGAAATATCAATTAACTTTAATATGCTTTCGAAGAAAAGATTAAGTTCAGATATCTTTCTTATAAGGCATTCTATAGTTGTTTTCATAAAGGGTATGTAAATATTTTGTGTTTTTAAATAATAATATCCGGGAATAGATTTAGGCGTATTTCGCTTAACATCACTAATTAAATTCTTCATTATTAATCCCTCGCTACGGTAATTTTACAACCTTCAGTTTGACTAATGTACTCAATAATTTCAGGAAATTTATTACCCTGTATATGCGGATTATTGAGAAAATCTAAGTCACCTACAATAATAAGCAAGGATTGTGCTCTTGAGAGAGATACATTTAATCGTGCTTCCGATTTTAAAAAACCAATTCTTTTAGATTTATCACTACTTCGAACAGTAGAGTAAATAATTATTTCTTTTTGTCCTCCCTGAAATGCATCAACAGTATCCACTTCCACCTGAAGGAAATTAAAATTCTGTTGTCTGACCATATCTTTTATAGCCGATTTTTGTGCTCTGTAAGCAGTAATAACACCAACCTTAATCGATCTCGAGATTAAAGAATCCATTTCGCAAAGCTTATTTTTAATAATATCCAATTCTGCGTTATTTTTATATGTGGCATGCGTTGCATTTCCAACTTTCTTTTCAAATCTCTTAGAAGATAGACGTGAGGTAGTTATCCATTCTATTGCCACATCATCGTAACAAGGAATTCCTGTGTTCCGCTGCTCTTTAGGCGTACCGTTTTGAATTTCATTATCATAAAACACCTTACTTATAAGACTGCCTATCACGGGATGCATTCTATACTGAATTGTCAATCTATGCTTATTATTTTCGGGGAAATTATTATAAAGTTTCTCAAAAAGGCCCTCCGTAAGATCCTCTAAATTAATTGCATTTTTGTTTGCCTCGATGATTTCTGTATCCAGAACTGGTGGCAGTTGCTTATGATCACCAACCAAAATAATCTTTTCTGCTTTAGAAAAAGAAACTGCTAATTCAGGATAAGTAGCTTTGGCTGCTTCATCAACGATTACATAATCAAACCCAGCATTTCGAATTACCCTATTAGAAATAAATCCCGTACAGGTGCCAGCAATGATTGTTGTACTTTTTATTATGTACAAATCTACTTCCTCGCACTGGGGCAATCGTTCTCCCCATTGCTTTTGGATTTCTAATATCTTTCGGATTTTTTCTTTACTGGAAGTACTGGTCTTACTGACAAAGGCATCAATTACTTGTTGGTTAATAGCATTGCGATCAATATTTGAGATAAACTGCTTCTCGTATTCCCTATAGTACTCTTCAAACTCCTCATAGGTAACACCAATTTCCTTACAGTAAGATTTCGCCAGAGAAGTGCAATTATCCCTAACTTCTGTAACCCAGTTATCTTTGAGATAATTCAAGCCAAACTCTTCTCGAATCTCATCATTAAGTTTTTCGTCACGTCCCACTCGGATAAGATTAGGTCTCACCTTGCTTTGTTGAATCAAATCATCCAGCATCTTATCAACCGCCGGATGTGACTGCGATACTAAAAGTATTTTCTTTTCAGGCAAATCTGGATAATCAGTGTTCATTTTTAGAATTTGCCTAATTATCTCAATAACAACATTGGTCTTTCCTGTTCCGGGAGGTCCCTGTATAATAGCCAATGACTCAGAATTTAGAGCTTTCTCTACAGCTGTCTTTTGCGGTAAATCAAGTTTTGAATTAAAAAATCTAATTTTGCCCTGCAGCAAATTTGTTTTTGGTGGTGTAACTCCTGCTACAATTTCTTTTAAATTGTACTGGCAAGAGTAGTTTTCTCGCTCAATGCTATCTAGAGCATCCAATTGGCGTTCAATATTTGTTATGCTTTCGCTATAATCTAAACATATAGTTCCTTTGGCAGGTAATCTATCTGGTTTTCTTAGAAATCTTATTTTTAAAACAACATGTTCATCTACAAAATTGTCTTCATCATAGTTTCCAATATAGATCAGATGTTTTTTCTTTTTATTTTTATTCGTTTTCTCAAATACAAATTTGTTTTCTTTCGTGTATACAGTATCCCCTAAGAAAACACCAACACTCAAATTAAAACTGCAAACACTTCCGTCAATAGTATAGGAATCATATGGGAATCTCTGAACGCTATCCTCTATACTCTTCTTAGTCAGTGTTAACAACTCTCTCCACGCTCCATACTTTCGTTTATATTCTGCATCAATATTATGCTTTGAGCGGTATTCATGACAATGAGTGTCAACAATATTTTTAATCTCTAAATTATCATTTCTGGATAGCCTATGAATGAGTTTTGGATTAGCAAAATCAAGCCTTGCAGATATCTCGCAAAACTTTTTTTTCATAATTTCCCTCTCAACCGGAACAATCTTTTTTATATCTGTTACTGCAAATATGTTTGTTTGAGCATTGTAAATGCATTCAAAATAATAATTTGTTCCTAAAAATTGGTATTTATCATCAACCTGATTAATATATATTTCTAGAAAATTGGCAGGCAGAATCGTTTTTAAATCGCTAATCATCGAATTCTTAGGAATTAAATTTAAGTTCTTAAGCTTTACAAATTTCTCATGGGCTATCGTTAGCACAGCTGTATAATTTACATCCAAAAATCTTTCAAGCAACTCCGCCAAATCACCCTTTAATTCAGATACATCTTTATATCTTTCATTGGGATTTTCTGCTACCAGTTTCTTGACTATAGGCTTCAAATTAACATCGAATCCCGATGCCTGATTAATAGTATCTTGAAAACAAGTAGCAAGCGGAGGTTGTTCACCAGTAAACAAATAAAAGATTACCGCACCGATTGAATACAAATCGCTTTGCTCGGTTGCATTTTGACTATGCAAATGCACCTCTGGTGCAGAGTATGAATTAGTACCCATACGAAATACTGTGGCACTGTTCACCATTTGCTTTATCTTGCATATTCCAAAATCGATAACCTTAACATCTCCATTATCGTCAAGCATTATATTATTTGGGTTTATATCCCTGTGTATTATTCCATTATAATGAGCAGTCTCTATTGCTGACAATAACTGCTTTATTATTTTGAATTTTTGCTTAGATGTCAATTTGGATATATTAGTCTTCGACAAAGCTTCTCCACTAATATATTCCAGGATTATGCATCCTACTTTTTCTTTATTATTAGAGGTTTTATTCACATAAACCAAATTATTATGACCCAATATCTTTACTATATTGTCACATATGTTAAGCTTATATAATGCTTGAACTTCTCTTGAAAATATACCTTGGTATAGCGGTTGCTCTACGCCAAAAATTATCTTGCGTACATAAAAATCACCAGTGTTTTCATCTCGAACAAGGTCAACTACAGAATTTGTATCGCCGCGTTCACTTAACCTACGGACACTCTTCAACTCATCATATCTAGGCATGTCAATACTCCTTTTCGTTGCAAAACCATTGGCTCAACTTATAATTTTAAATTCACCCATCTTAATCTTCTTCATAGTTATTAATCAGATGATCACTTATAACATCATATTGACCTAACCTTATTTAATCATTATCAATATTGATATCTTCATCTATAATTGAATCAAAGCAATTTCTTTAAAGATAAACTTTGAATTAATACCTGAGTTATCATATAAATGTATTACAAACATAAGCAGAATTAATCTTGAATAGTTTATACTCAAACTAAAATCTCTATTTTTGAAATAGTTATTTTTACTCTACCTGTTTTCTGATGCTTCAGCCATAGATTTCCTTTGCTACTTGAATAACAGGAATGGATATGCAGATCCAGTTTATAACCTGATTCAACTATTTTCATAACTATTCCCTCCAATCTGAATAAATAATAAAATCTAACTAAATTAAAATATAATATCCAATTACCTTTCTCAACAACCATTATACACCACGCTTCTGTTAATTACAATACATATTGCCAAATAAAGAGCATTTATAATACATTTTCTACAAATTTATATATTTTACTATGTTGTTTTTATGCAATCTGCCATTAAGTAAAAGCAAATATTTTCTCTGTACAAACTTCTTGCAAAGCTTACGAATCTTCATGCCCCAACTGATTGATCATCATTTGAGTTGCCTCCTATTTGATTTCGGATAAGAGAAAAGGCGTATGGAGTTCATTCATTCCATACGCCTGTAACGGTAATATTTTATTTTACAGCGGTTTAAGTTTATACGTAAAAAAACGGAGAATGCCTCGCTCCGTTTGCTTATTTTATTTCAATTCTCTTTGTTTCCGGCTGCTGCTCAGTTTTTTTAGGCAGCGTAACCTTTAAAACGCCGTTTGTATACTCCGCTTCAATCGCGCTTTCATCTATATTTGAAATATCAAAGCTTCTGCAATATGAGCCGTAGCTCCTTTCTCTGCGGATATATTCTCCGTTTTTATTCTTTTCATCGTTTTCTGACTTATGCTCTGCACACAGGGTAAGAACGCTTCCGTTTACGTCAATTTTTATGTCCTCCTTATTGAAACCGGGCATTTCACATTCCAGAATATATTTTCCGCCCTCGTCCCTGATATCTGTACGGCATCGATTTACTGAAGAAAAGTCCTTGAAAAAGTCCTTTTCAAATTCCCTGAACGGATTCCAGAAATCGTTTCTTTCATATGGGGTAAGTCCAAACATAATTGTTCCTCCTGATTTTATTGTATTTCTTTATTATTCTATTTTTCAATCCTTTTATTCGTTACACAATCCTCCGGCGCCTTATCATCCCTAAGTCCCTTGAAAACAGGCTGACGCATTCCGCCGTTTTCCGTTTTCATCATATACTTTACTGTGCATACAAGCTCCCGCTTTACCCAGACCGCATTTTCATTTCCTTTTGGGATTTCAGAAAACGGACAATTAGTTTTATCCAATGCTTTGATTCTGCGGAAAGGCTCTCCGCCTACTCCCAGCGTCACATGACCTTTATAAATAAGCCGTTTCCCGCTGTACTGTCCCAGTATTATGCTGTTCATACTGGTTTCTTTCGGAACGTAACCCAAAACGATAAAATCATCGTCCTGCATATACTTTATTTTTATCCAGTCCTTTGTACGGCGGTCAAAATAATATCGGCTGTCCTTTCTTTTGGCTACAATTCCTTCAAGCTCGTTTTGCCTTGCAAGCTCATAAAAAGCCACGCCGTTTTTCTCAATGTATCTTGATACGGCAAAGCTTTCGTTTTCGGATTTTACAGCTTTCTGCAATAAATTCTTTCGTTGGGTAAGCGGAAGATTTGTCACCTGCCTGTCCTCATAATACAGAATATCAAAGGCGGTAAAGCAGGCGGGGTATTTCTTTGCCGCCATTTCTATTTTTACGGGATTGCTCATAAGACTGCGTTTCTGAATCTCAAAAAAATCAGGCTTTCCGTCCTTGATAACCGCAAGCTCTCCGTCAAGTATACAGCGGACGTTAATGCTCTTGTGTATGTCCGAAAGCTCCGGTACTTTTGGTAGCATTAAAATATTACGTTTGTTTTTCAGAATCGTTTTATCTTTATCCAGATAAGCTATGCACCGTTCTCCGTCAAGATTTAGTTCATAGATATATTCCTCGCTGTCAAAGGGCTCTCCCTCCGCTCCGATTAACATTGGATTGATATTTTTAGTTTCCCATATATCGGTCATTTTTTAGCGCCTATCTGCTCGAGACTTTGCTTTAAGGCTTCCATAATATCAATAGCCGTTACCTTGATTTCCGGAGATGGAGCGACGATATCTTTTCCGGCAATTTTCTGCTCGATTATTTCACGCAGTCTTACCTGATACTCGTCCTTATACAGATTCGGTTCAAAGTCCTTAACCATTGAATTGATCAGGGTTTTCGCCATTGTAAGCTCCGCCTCGCTTATTTCGGGGTGCGCGGGCTCTTTAGGCGCCTGCTTTACCTCGTCTGCGAAAAACATTGTTTCAATGAGTATGCCGTTATCGGTAGGAATCAACGTTAAAAGCTTTTCCTTGGTACCCATAACGGTTTTGGCGATAGCAACCTTGTTTTCGTCCTTCATAGCCTTACGAAGCAGCTCAAAGGCTTTGTCTCCGCCGGCTTCCGGAACCGCGTGATAGGTTTTATCATAATAAATCGGACGTATGGAATTTAAGTCTGTAAAATGCAGAATGTGAATGGTTTTATCCTTTTCGGACTTGGCTTTTTCAAAATCCTCGTCAGACATAATGACAAACTTGTCCTTGTCGTATTCAAAGCCCTTTACAATATCCTTTGACGATACCTCCTTGCCGCAGGAAGCGCAGACCTTTTTGTACTTTACTCTGCTGCCGTCCTCTCTGCAAAGCTGATTAAAATGTATATCGTTATCCTGTGTGGCTGTATACAGTCCTACGGGAATATGAACCAAGCCGAATGAAATTGCTCCTCTGTGCGATACTGCCATATTAAACATCTCCTTTTTTAGTAGTATATCCATTCCGTAAAAAGTAATACTAATTACGGTGATAATATGGTAATAAAGGTTTATGTTGAGGTAACGCAAAGTTTGATACAGAGGGGAACATAACTCCGCTTTCCGTAACATGGGAGGACGGTACGGTTTATGAGATCGACAGAATTCTTGACAAACGCAGAGCCGCCAGTCTTAAAGCGGGAGGTATCGGAATGAGGTATACCTGTCGCATTTCAGGTCAGCAGTCCTATTTGTATTATGAGGAGCCGAGATGGTTTGTTGAGGGTAAAAGATAATTTGGATAAATATAAGGATACAGCGCCGATCAGCGCTATATCCTTATTATTTTTGTTATTTATTAAGAGCAGCTTTTATCATATCGTCTGACAAGCCAAGTTCTTTTAATCTTTTTGCTATTTCCTGTTCCTTTTTTTCCATGCCTTTTTCTATACCGATTTTTTCGCCTTTTTCCATGCCGATCTGCTCGCCCTCACGCCTTGCATGACCTAACGCGCTGGCTTCATCGTGCAGCGCCTTTTCTCTTAATCTAGCAAGCTCCTGTATCTTTTCATCCTCGCTCATCTGGTGTATTACCATTACCGCTTTCTGTATCTCCGGCACATTTGTCTGTCTCAGCATTTCCAATTCCTCCTCGCTCTCCGCGTTTATCAGTTGAAGCCACAGCTCCATGCGGTTATTCTTATTTATCTTCTTGTTTATCTTTTTAAGCTCAAAAAAGTGTATCGCGCACTTATCCGTCAGCAGTTCGTGCCTGTTTACTTCCAATACCTTGAAGCATGAATGAAATTCGGGACATTCAAACATATTGAAGTTGATTATATTGATCGATATGCTCTGCTTCAGATCGCCGTATTCGTTGGTGCTATACTAAAAAAGTGGACAGCAAAATACGAAAGAGGTATAATAATAAAAAAAGGAGAGAATCACATGGAAAACACCAAGTATACAGAGGAATTCAAGCAAAGCATAGTAAGCTTGTATGAATCCGGAAAAAGCAGCGCGCAGATATGCAAAGAATACGGAATGAGCAGTTCCACATTGCATAAATGGATCAAAAAATATACAAAAGTCCAGGTTTCAGAAACTGAAACCATGACCATGGCTGAAATCAAAAAAATGCAAAAGAAATTAGCCTTGCTTGAGGAGGAAAATATCATATTAAAAAAAGCGATGGCTATCTTCTCAAGGGAATCCGGGAAAGAGTCGAACTGATCACCCGGCTTTCAAAGGAGCATTCCATCAAACTTCTGTGCAAAGTTTTGAAGGTAGCCAGAAGCACATATTACAGCATTTTAAATCATAAAGCGTCCGGCCGTGAAATAGAAAACAATACGCTTAAGTCAAAAATATTCAAAATTTACTGTGATAATCGAAAAGTATACGGCTGCATAAAAATCACCCGTATATTGCGAGACGACGGTTATCCGAAATTAAGTGTAAACCGTGTTTCAAGACTTATGAAACAGCTCGGTATCAGATCTGTAACTATCAGAAAATTCAAGAATTACCGCAATAAACACAATGAACATTCTGAACTTAAAAATCTGGTGAATCAGAATTTTTCCGCTCAAAAACCAAACCGGATATGGCTTTCAGATATTACATATATTCATACCGTAAAGCACGGCTGGACTTATCTTGCGAGCGTTCTGGATGTCTGTACGAGAAAAATCGTCGGTTACAGTTATGGAAGAAAAATGGATCGTTCTCTTGTTATTTCCGCACTGACAAAAGCATGGGAAAATCAGAACTATCCGAATAATGTTATTCTTCACAGCGACCGCGGAAGCCAGTATACTTCATCTGAATATATTGCGGCTGCTGAGAGGATGGGCTTCAGGCTTTCATACAGTAAAAAAGGCTGTCCTTTTGATAACGCTCCCATGGAATCTTTTCATTCTGTTTTGAAGAAGGAAGAAGTCTACCTGAAACACTATTCTTCTTTCGACGAGGCTAAAATCAGACTTTTTGATTATATTAATGGCTTTTATAATCGTAATCGCGTTCACTCGTCTATTAATTACTTGTCGCCCGTTCAATTTGAAAAATCTTTACTTCAATCTTAATCCTTTTCGCCTTTTTCTGTCCAGATTATTGACTATGGTTCATCGTCTCCGCTTTTCAGATCTCCGCTGTACAGCTTAGACCAGTAATACAATACGCGGTCGTTAAAGTCAGGCTCGTTCTTTATCTGCATTTCCACATTGACCAATTTATCGTCCACCTGCATTTTCAGATCAAGCCTGCTGAATTTCCCCGTTATCGTTTCCGGCAGTATTTCGGAGTTCTGAATCACTATCTCTTTTATCGAATCATATGGCAGTTCAAGCATAGTCGATAAAAAGCTATGCAGTATATCCTCGTTTTCCGATTTGGTAAACATCGTTTTAAATATTATATCCAGCTTTGCTTTCACTATGTTTCTGCCCATTGGTATCAGCCTCCGTTACGTCTGTTTTCCGTCCTTTTTCTAACTTCATTATATCATACTATGCCAATCATTGCAAGCTTTATAAAAGTAAATTTTACTTCGGTCCCAGTGGAGCCGAAGTTAATAAAACAAGGGCACAGATAACTGTACCCTTGTTTTTGCTTTCAGCGCTAAAGTCAAGTCGGAAGCAGTGAAATAAACCATGAAGATGTAAAGGAGGTTACTTCTTTCTTGAGGCGATAACGCCGATTGCTGACAATAAGATTATTCCCGCTGCCGCAGCCGAAGCTGCTCCGGTGTTGGGGTTAGACGTTCCGCCGGCTCCTGAGTTATTGGCAATTCCCGTTGTCCCCGCCTTACTGTCGGAGCCAGCGGAATCCGTCTTTGACGTGATGTCGTTTGACGAATCGTCGGTTTTGCTTGACGAATCATCGGTCTTTGAGCTTGATTCATCTTCTGTTTTTGATGACGAATCGGCGTCTGTATCTGACGAGCTTTCGGAATCTGGTGTTGATTCTGAATCAGGAGTTGATTCTGATGAAGGCTCTGACGAGGAATCGTCCGTCTTTTCAACCAGACCCGCAACAGCCGTTTCAATCGCTGTTTTAGCGGCTTCGATATCTGCCTTTTCAGAATCCTCCGGCAGCTCCTTTGCCGCTGTCAAAGCTTCGGTAAGCGCCGCATAGCTGTCCTCGGTGTAATCAGAAGCTTCAATTTTTTCAGCTTCCGCTATTGCCGCTTTCAGTTCGTCAAGCGCGATAGTTCTGTCCGTAACCGCCTTGACTACCTGTCCGACAGCATTGATATATTCCACCTTTGTTACTGCGTAAACATAGTCGTTTGCGTTTGCCCACGCCCATGTATAGGCTACAAGCTTCACGTCATCGCCGGAGTTGATTGCATTTGTCAACGGCAATTCAATCGTAAATCCCTTTGCTCCGGCTGTCTGGGAACTGTCTGTTCCGGCAAACTTCATGTAGCTTTCCACTCCTGCGATTGAAGCCTTTGCCTCTATGCTTGCATACTGGTTAAATGAAACATCGTCAGCGCAGTCGAACGTTATCTTGATTTTTGTCGCTCCTGCAACAGCTTCGTCTGCTGTAAATCCTCCGAGGGTGGTTTCAACGGCGTTTTTATTGATGATTGCGAAAGGCTCTCCGGCAGGCTCTTTTTCCTTTTCTGTCAATCCTGATATTGCTGTATCAATATTATTTTTGGCGGCTATCAATACAGAATTTAAGGCGTTTTGATCCAATAGCTTTGCATTTGCTATAGCTTCAGTTAATTTAGTATAACTCTCATCTGTATAATTTCCGGGCAAAATTGCTTCCGCTTTTTTTATAGCTTCTTCTAATGCCGCTCTTGAAGCCGTTGTATCCGCTAATAAATTCTTTAACACTTCAAGTGAGGTATTTAAATTCTCTGCAGCCGTATCAACCTGACTTTGATTGTACAAGCCTTCCGTATCATTATATATAGATTTAGCTTTTTGCAGTGTTCCTGTTGTGGAAAATACATTATTCCAAGCTTCCGCTTGGTAATCGTCCTTGTTGCTTTCATTATAAAGCTTTTCAGCTTTTTCTATTGCCGAAGCCAAGGCTTTGCTGTTTACAAAGTTTCTGAGAACTTCTACCTTAACAACATTTGATTCTGACATTTTATAATTATCAGTTGCTGCCATATAGCCTTTTATATAGTATGTGCCTATCGGTAACAAAGCTGAGCTATATGAATAACCTTTATATTCATTTTCACAGGCTTCGTCACTATACAGCTTATACGTTATTTCTCCGTCGCCTGCAATAATGTTAGTTTGGGGCTTTAATCCTCCCTCTGTTCCGTAATTTATATTGTCACAGCTTATAGTAAATTCTGATTCCTGTTTTTCATTTGCCATTACTATAACTTGATCTGCGCTTATTGGATAGCTTCCTTCGGCTGTTTTAGTAACTATTGTGTTCTTTACTTCTTCACTTGTAACATATACCTTTAAATTGGTGTTCATTGCTCTGAAAACAGCATTAGACGTTATATTTACAGAAGAAGCGTAAATATATAATTCTTCTATACTATCGCTTTCATAACGTCTATTCCAAGCCATATTACCGGGTAAGGTAAAATCAAGTCCTGTATAAGTAAATTCAACTTTTTTAAGAGCCTTGAATCTACCGAACATTCCTGTTGAAGCTCCGTTACAATTGCTGTTGAATTTTATAGCTGTTACATAGTTATCGTCAGCAGATATTAATTGAAAAAAATTAACAGGAGCTTTTCCGTTTACGCCATCGTCATATTCTTCGGGATATACAATTTCCGTAGTCCCGATATTTTGCATTATGGTTACATAATCTTCTTTAAGAGTTGCTATATAGTAGTTATTCAAATTATAACCATAACTGAAATATGAGAAATCATCAGTTGCCGTCGCTAATAAACCAATCGAGTTTAATCCGATTAATCCGGTTAATAAAACGCTTAAAACACGCTTAACAACTTTTAATTTTTTCATTATCTTACCTCCTATAAAAAATAATGTCCCTTTTAAAAAAGAGACATTATTTTAAGTATTAATTTGTTATTTTACGGTCTGTCTGCGACTCCGTCTGCATAGCCGTTAATTATATTTGAAATTATAGTAACTCCATCTGAATTTACAGTATTGGTTTCTCTGTTAAATAAAGCAAAGCCATTAGTTCCGATTGCTCCATTATCCCAATAGGCAGTTACAATATTTCCATAATATCCTGCACAGTAATTTAACTCATAGCAGTAGCTTGCTCTTGCTGAAAGATTATTCTTATCGATAGCTCCATATTCGCCTATCAGCACAGGCATTCCATTAGTGTTTGCGAATTGTGAAATTGTACTTATTTTTGAATCTAAATAATCTATTTGTTCATCTGTACCCCATGAACCAGTTTCACTTTCATTTAACGTGAAATCATACGGATCATAGTAATGAACAGAAAGCATAAGTCTGTCAGCAGATGTGTCATTTGGTTTTACGAAACTTAATATAGTATTATTAATGTCTGCGTCATATCCTGATACGATAAGAAGTCTATCAGTGTTTTTACCGCCTACATTTCTAACAGTTTCTACAAACTTAGCGTTCAGAGAATTTACATTAGCAATTTCAGACGTGCTTGGTGTAGAATTGTAATCTCCATTATTCAACTCGTTAAAGCCTTCAAAAATAAGCTTTTGATCGTAGTCTGCAAACGTATTTGCTATTGACGACCAAACTCCCGCAAATTTGTTTTGAACAGCAGTAAAGTCACTACCTGTCTTTGTAATATCAAGCCACATATCCTCAACGTCGTTTCCGCCGTCGTTATGTATGTTAACGATTACAAAAAGATTCGCAGAAATTGCCGCGTCCACTACCTGTTTTACTCTTGCCATATATGCGGAGTCGATAGTGTACGTTCCGTCGGCGTTCTCAACGATCTTGTCCATGTAGGACACAGGAATTCTTACGGTATCGAATCCTGCCGCCTTAACAGCGTCGAACATCTCCTTGCTTACAGGGAATTTGTTATTCCAGAGAGTTTCTCCGACTGTTCCGTCGCTTGTTGAATCCAGTGCGTTACCGAGATTCCAAGCCTTGCCCATCATGCCTGCAAGCTGTGTTGCGGTCTTTCCGCTGACTTCTGCCGGAATAGGCGAGCGGTTGTCGTAGATTTTAACTTCTGTAACTGTACAGCCGTCGAAGCATACGTTGAATTCTGTCAAATCTTTGCTTACATCAAACGTATATTTATACTCTCCTAATGTTACAGGAATGAAAGAGCCTCCGATTTTAGCGTTGTCGCTGTACAATTCAGCCTGCATATAGCTTCCGTCTGCCGGAATTGAGGAGTAGTTTGCCGTTACCTCTACCGTTGGACTTCTGTAGCCTTCCAGAGAGAAGTTAAAAACATAGATACTGTCCTCGCCGCCGGAAAACCAGAAATCAGGATTGCCGGATTCCAGAGTAAGCTCGGAAGCCGTACCCTTCGTCCAATTACCTTTTATCACTGTAGCTTCAGGCGTCTTGTCATAGATTTTGATCTCCGTTACAGTACAAGCGTCAAAGCAAGCCGCAATCTGATGCGCTTCTCCGCTGATACTGTAGGAATAGGTCACAGTTGAGCCAGCCTCAGCTTCCTTATACCCATACTGCTCAACAGGAGTAAAGGTTTCATTTTCCTGCTGATAGTTTTCCGCATAGTATAAAGTCGCTTCCTTAAACGGGTCTGTTCCCAGATCGCTGTCATATGTGACCGTTACGTCGATCGTCGGATTGGTAAAGCCGTAAGCGGAGAATCCGTTCAGATAGATGTTGTACTCATTAGCGTCAACTTCCATTTCCGAATCTCCTGTGACTGTCATAGCCGAAGCTGTTCCTTTGTGCCACGAGCCTGTGATAGTTGTTTCCTGACCTTGCTTGTCGTTGAGTATTACCGAGTTGACCTTTACCGAGCCTGTTCCGAAGTTATCGGTAATGAGATTGAAGCCGTAAAAGTCCTTTCCGGTAGTCAGTGAGCTTTCAATGTCGCTCAGTTCAACCGTATCAGTGTACTCCACATTCAAAGCCGGATTAACTTGTCCGATAGACGTTTTGTTCCAGCCGCCCCATTCGCTGTCGAATGCCAGTATTCCGAAGGTTTCCGCAGGCGTTTCGACAGCTGATACATATTCGTAATTAAGTTCAATGGATTCATAACCCAAGCAGTCGCTCTGAAAAAAAGTTTCCAAAGTCTTTCCTTGCGTATATGTACCGTTGATCCCCATGTCTTTTGCGGATACGCTACCCCCAACAGCCACAGTAGCAGCCATTGCCGCAGCAGACACTATTGATAATATTTTTTTCCTGAGCATAATTACTCCTTTCGCTATAACTGCGTATACGAATATATAATAATTTCCGGAAATTTATTATCTTTTATCTTTAAAATTTTTCTTTAGCGCCCTTTTTACAATATTCTATTGTCAAGCTTCAAACAGCTAAATAAAATTAACATTCTATTTTCCCCTATCAAATAATTATTTGATATAATAAGAAATACCATACACTAAATCGTTTTATGGTTTTTATTGATTTTATTTAACTGTTTACAGTATAACATATTAATTTAATATTGTAAATTGCCAATATACCAAAAATAGGCACGAAATTCTTGTGCAAAATGCACTAATTAAATGTCGATTTTTGTATATGGTGTAAAAACCTACAATTCGACAAAGGGGAAAAGGAGAATTAATAACTATGTTCAGGCTTTCAGGAAAGAAAAATATGACAATAAGATTCCTTGGGGAACAATGGCTTGAAAATAAAAAGATGACCGTTAAACCGTCTACATATGCTAATTACAGCAGACTGTTAAACGATCATATAATTCCGGCGTTAGGAAATTTGAAGTATGAATCGCTTAATAAAAGCGACATTAATAAATACATATCAAAGCTTACGGAATCCGGCAGAAAGGACGGAAAAGGCGGTCTGTCGGTAAGCATGACAAGAGATATTATCAAGGCGTTAAGAGCTATCGCAAAATACGCTCAGCTTGAATACGGTCTTAAAAATATCTGCGACGGAATAACCGTTCCGAAAATAAAGAAGCCCGAAGCAAAAACGCTTTCGGACAGGGAACGTAAAAGGCTTGAAAAGTACCTTATTGATAATATATGCTTATGCAACGTCAGCATATTGCTGTGTTTGTATACGGGTTTAAGAATCGGTGAATTATGCGGTCTGCAATGGAAGGACATAGATTTCAGACGGGGCTGTCTTACAGTCAGCAAAACCGTTCAGAGAATATCGCTTGGCAACGGAAAAACCGTTATCTCCATTGATACGCCTAAAACGGACAGCTCTGTCAGGGTAGTTTACATCCCGTTATTTATTATTGAAATGCTGAAAAAGTTCAGGCAGAAGCCTGATATTTTTATTCTTTCCGGCAGGGAAAAACCAACCGAGCCAAGAACATTACAGCATAAATTTAAGAAAATTCTTGCGGTATGTAAAATATCCGATATATCATTCCATGCTCTGCGCCATACCTACGCTACAATGTGCGTGGAAAAGCAGTTTGATATTAAGACTTTAAGCGAGCTTTTAGGACATTCAGATGTAAAAATAACTCTGAATACTTATGTCCATTCCTCGGAAAAATTAAAACGCAAATACGTCAATCGGCTGGCGTGTTAGCGCAGCTTACGCCTGTTCAGGTTTTTCGTAAAACGATTTATTTTACGACATCTTTCGACGGGTATCTTTTCGGATATCCGTTTTTTATTGAATTAGTTTTAACTATGTTTTAATTATATATCAACAAATTAGGCTTTTCAAGAGGAAAATTATTCCGATATTCTTATTTCATCTCTGCCTGAACCTCGATCCCGCCCTTGAAAATTATGAGCAGCTCCGTCTTGCTTTTAACCTTAATGCATTCTACAAGCTTCCGGATTATGACGTTATCAAAAAATTCAAGCCTTAAGCTTTCATCCTTTATCATATCCATAGCCGAATCGATTTTATCCTGCGTATCGGCTGATAAACGCATTTTTTCTTTTAAGTCCTCTTTCTGTTCCTTAAGGCTTTGTTCTTCCATATAAAGCTTTGCGAATTCGCCGTCCAGCTTATCCTCGTCGCAGCCGCCGGAAGCTATAAGCCCGATCAGATCGTTTCTTGACCGATCGATTTCCTTTAAGCGGTTTTCTATCGATATTATCTCATCCTGCCCCTGATATTCCAAGACGCTGCCGATATTGGCTTTAAGTATTTCTGCTATCTCATCCCGGCAGCCGAAATACTCGTTTACCGCATTCAGAATAGCTTTTTCCAGAACTGCTTCCTTTAAAGTAGGCGAGTTCGTACAGTATCTTTTTCCGTGTTCAAGTCGGCTTATGCACCGCCATACAGCGTATCTGTTCCCGTTTGACTTCCATATCTGCCGTCTGTACGGAGTTCCGCAGCTTCCGCAGATGAGAAGCTCGGAAAGCGCATATTTGCTTGAATACTTGCCTTGTTCCGTGATTGTTTTATCCGAAATCTTACGTTTGGAATTACGTCTTGCAAGCTCCTGCTGAACACGGTTAAAGGTATCTCTGTCTACGATTGGGGAGTGGTGGTCGGTCACAAGGTACATGGGCCTCTCTCCGTTATTTTTCATTACCTTGTGAGTGATACAGTCAACGGTAAAGGTTTTTTGCATTAAAGCGTCGCCCGCATATTTTTCATTTCTGAGTATCGACCTTACTATCTCCCTGTGCCATTCCGTATTTCCGTGAGCTGTTTTTCTTCCCGAAAGCGTCAGCTTATTGGCAATATCGGTCATGCTGAAGCCGTCAAGGAAGAGATCGTATATAGCTCTCACCGTTTCAGCTTCATCGGGAACTATCTCCGGCTTTCCGTCAGCTCCTTTTTTATACCCCAGCAGATGCTTGTACTGAAACGGAACTTTACCGTTACGGTACGCTTTTTCTTTACCCCAAGAAACGTTTTTACTTATTGATTCCGATTCCGCCTGAGCGAAGCTGCCGTACAGAGCTATCATAAATTCCGAAGTCATGGTCAGAGTATTTATGTTTTCCTTTTCAAATATTACTCCGATTCCAAGGTCTTTCAGCTGTCTGACATATTGAAGGCAGTCAACTGTATTTCGGGCGAATCTTGATATTGATTTGGTGATCACCAGATCAATTTTTTTATTTCTGCACATACGGATCATGCGGTTGAACTCCGTTCTTTTCTTTGTCTGAGTACCGCTGATCCCTTCGTCGGCAAAAATTCCGGCCAGAGTCCATTCTTTTTTTCTGTTGATCAAATCGGTGTAATATGCGATCTGCACCTGATAGCTGTTCTGCTGTTCCTCCTGCTCGGTGGAAACACGGCAGTATGCGGCAACCCTCAATTGACGGAACCTGTTACGGTTTTCCGCTGTCTGCGTTTTCGCAGGTATTATTCTGACATTCGGCGCTGTGTTCATCATTTTCCCTCCTAATGGTATTTTTTATTTTTATCCCATTGATAAACTCGACCTCTATAGTACAGAAACGGCTTATCAAAATCTTGTTTATACAAGACTTAAATAAGCCGATATCCAATGTATTCAGTTGATTATGATTTATAAATAAGGTTACGAGTTCCGCTGTTTTCTGCGGTTTATCGCTGTATGTACAGCGCTCGTATTTCATTTCAGCCAGTCTGAATATCTCCGCCTTGACTTTTTCAAAATCCACCTGTGGAGAATCTGTCATCCGGCTGATCTCATTCTGCTGACGTAGAATGCTTGAAGTCGGTTTATACGTGCAAATTTCATCTTTTGTGTCAAGCAGATTCGGATTTGCGATTACTGAATTCATTGCAGTCAGAACCGCTCCGATTATCATCTGATCCGTCAGCCGATATTCAAATTTAAAGCAGCCTTGGTTTGAGCAGTTCCAGTATTCACGTCCCTTGCCGTTAATTTTTCTGAAAAGCTTTCCTCCGCATTCGGCGCAGTATGCAATCCTTCTGATTTCCTTTAAATCATCACATATCAGATTAAGCGCAGCGGCTTTCCGTACCCGTTTTTCATTTGCCTGCTTAAAAATATTTTCGTCAATTATCCGCGGATATTTATCGTTTCCTAAATACTTCTCATTTTCAATTATCCTCTTGACCATGTTTTTGTTCCAATGGTCGGAATCCTCGCTATACCTGATTTTCTCTGATTCCATCAGCTTTGCTATTTGAAGCAAGCTGCCGCCGTTCAGATATTCGCTGAAAATCGTTGTCACAGCATAAACTTCTTTAGGTTCGGCAGTTATTTCTCCGTTTCTCATACAGTAGCCAAACGGGATAACTCTGTTTTTGGGCATTGATTTCACTCCTTTCAATCAATAGAATACCACAAGGCTTTGCGGAAATCCAGTACCAATATCAACAAAAATGCCTTACGATTTTTTATCATAAGGCATTTCGTTATAATAGGTTTTCATAGTCTCTTCCGGAGTACATAACTCTTGCTATCGTCACAATCTTTTTATCCTCGTCTACCCAATAAAACATGATATATTTCTGAACTATAAGCTTGCGATACTCATGCCTCAGCGGTTTAACAGGAATATACACCGGACACTTATACGGCATATCTGCCAGATCTTCAGCAGCTTCAATCATTTTATTAGCCAGTCTTTCAGCGGCTTCGGGATTTGCAAGCTTTACGCCGATATACTTTGCGATCTCAACCATATCACTTTTGGCTATCGGCAAATATTCAATCGTATACATTATTCTTCTCTCGCCGCCGCTTTCATTGCACTTAGTACATCTTTTGAGGAAAAACGCTCGCCGGTTTCCTCGGCTTCTCTTTCCGCCTCGGCAAGCTTGAAATACACGTCGCTTTCAAACTGCATTTTCTCATAAGCCTCCATACTCATGACAACCATATCCCCGTAACCGTTTTTGGTAAGGAAAACAGGCTGTTCGGTTTCGTGAACGGTCTTTGAAATATCCGCAAAATTGTTTCTTAAATCCGAAACAGGTCTTATCATATTCATAGCCATTATCATCGCCTCCTGAATATATTCTATCATAATTATGCTAATTTGTCAACAAAATTTATATCTTTTCCTTGAATTTCAATCCGCCAATCAAATGAAACTCAAGTTCATTTTGACTTATAACCACGATTTTCTCAACTATACTTTCAAATGCCGATTCTTCAAACTCGGTTATTGGATTATCTCTTTTTTCAAAAAAATCAATCAGCATTTCAATTTGATCAATCGTTTCGTCCTCATCGTCTGAGCGTGTAAGCTTTTTCAGCTCCGTTTGCAGTTTATTGATTTTAGCTGTAAGCTCCGCAGTCTGCTCAATGTATTTTGCCTCGTCCAGAAATCCCTTTGTTTTCAGCCGCGCGAGAACATGAGACTGCTCCCGAAGCTTTGCGATCTCCTTGCGGACTTCCATTACCTGAGCCTGACCGCTGAACTTTCTGAGCTTAAGATTCTGAAGAGCGGTATGTAAAGGGAGAAGTATCTCTTTGTAATTGAAATACAGCTTGTTGTATAGACGTATAAATGTTGATATTACGTTTACCTCTGAAATCTGCTTATTTGAACATCTGTCGGACTCTGTATCATGCAGCCTGCACACCCAATAATTTTTATTCATATTGCATTTAAACTTAAACGTTGAACCGCATTCTCCGCAGTAAAGCTTTTTTGAAAATATTCGGCTGTCTTTTATTCCTTTAAATGATTTTTTATGCTCGTTTAAAATTTTCTGAACCTTATCAAAATCTTCTCTTGAAATTATAGGTTCATGTCTTTGTGAATAATAGTATTGCTCACGTTCGCCTTTGTTCAGCATTTGTCTGAACGGAAGCGTATCCGTTGTATACTTCTTCTGAAATAGCTGATCTCCGATATATTTTTCATTAGTCAGCATTAGTTTAACTGTACCCGCAGTCCAATGACATGGTTTGCCTTTCCTTTGGACGTTTAAACTGTTTAGCGTTTTAGCTATTTTTGCAGTGCCGCTGCCGTTCAGATAGCAATCAAATACCTGCCGGACCATTTCGGCTTCTTGGGAATTTAAAGCTAACTCTCCGTTTACAAGGTCGTACCCGAAAAGCGGAGTACACATTTTTATTGTGCCGTTTTCCATTCGCTTTTTTATTCCCCAACGTAAGTTCTGCGAGATCGAAGTCGATTCCTCCTGCGCAAGACCGCCCATAATGGTTATCATCATTTCATCGGTCATATTAGCAGTGTCGATATTTTCTTTTTCAAAAAATATCGTAATTCCAAGGGATTTCAGCTCTCTGACATTTTTCAGACAGTCTTTTGTGTTACGGGCAAATCTGCTGATAGATTTCGTATAGATCCTGTCTATCTTACCTCTGCGGCAGTCCTTCATCATCCGCTGAAACTCGCCGCGCTTGTCCTCGCGTGTTCCCGTTATCCCTTCGTCGGCATATATGTCGATGAGCTCTTCCGCTTTTGAATCCTCAAAAAGCTGACTGTAGTACCTTGTCTGCGCCATAAAGGAATTAAGCTGATCCTCGCTGTCAGAACTTACTCTGCAATAGGCGGCGCAGCGTATTTTTGCTGTTTTTTCTTCTGTTATCGTCGGCTGTATCACTGTAACCGCAGGCATTTTCCTCACTCCTTTATTCTTTTTACCAACAAGAATACCACATTTTTTTATTGAATGGTATAATCAAACCTGACAAATTCAAGCCGCCAATACTGTGCAGTAACGACTATAGCAATCTTCAGTGTTAAGCTTATCGAGACGTTTTTTCTGCTCGTCTGTAATAATACCTGCCGAGAGCATTTTTTCAGTTATCTGTTTTAGAATTTCCGCGGCGTACTCCGCCTGACCGTACTTATTCATTATCTTCAACCCCCATACTTATTTTCAGCGCTTCATTGACCTTATCCATTATCTCATTATCCAGAGAACCCAAGTATTTTTTCAGCCGTCTGCGGTCTAACGTCCTTATCTGCTCCGTCAGGATCATTGATTCCTTCGGCAGTACTTCCGTTCCCGAAAGAGGAACATGGACCGGAAGGCTGTTTTTCTTTTTGGAGGATATGGGTACCGTTATAACGGTAGGACTGTATTTATTTCCCGTATCGTTCTGTATAACCAGAACGGGACGTATTCCGTCCTGCTCTGAACCTATGATGGGACTCAGGTCCGCATAAAATATATCTCCCCGCTTAATCAGCATTTTTAGCGCTTCCTTTCCTTATGCATCTGGCAAACGGACAGTACAGAACGTCGGTATCCCTGCTGTACCATACGCAGCCCTTGCATTTATGATCATCCGGTAATCTGACGCAGGGAACGTTCAGCGAAATACCTGATCCGTCGCCGGCCATAGGCTGCCAGCCGTATTCCTCTCTGCGTCTTTTATCCTTAGAAACATTACTCATTTAATCAGCTCTTTCTGTCGTTTATATAGCTTAAGCGCGGGAATTTCCCGCGCTTAAGCTATATCCGCGCCGTCCTTTATATCCGCTTTCCTTTATGGAATAAACATGATTACGGCGCGGACAAGCTTTTATCGTTTTGCCTTCGTCTGATTCGTTGCATCAGACGATTTATCGCGAAATTTATCCAATACCGGAAACGATCGACAGCTTATCGATCTCATGGAAATCTCATCCCTCTGTGGTTCTCACAGAGCCGCCCTCATTGCTTGATTCCCCGGTCAAGGGGCGCTGTGACTGGACGGAAGTATCATTATCCTCCTGCGTTTCATCGCCGTTCCGAAAAGCTGTTTCGGATTTTGAAACTTCATATTTACCGCAAGCGTATGGCTTCCCTGGCTGACGAGATTTTATACCGCCCGCAGGATTAAAGTATTTCCGGTACTGCTATTCTGTTTTCAAGGTTCCGTAGAGAAAAGGGCTGCGTTGTTTTTCATCAATTTTGCCCTTCATTACTTACTGGCAACGAAATCGCAAAACTACAACTATTTATTTTTCATTTTCTATTAATTTCAGCATTTTGCACAAAATTCTTTTAGCGATTTTACTTATGCTTTGTTGGCTTTTACCGCATTCGTCTGCTAGAGCTTTCTGGCTTTTATTAAGCCAAAAAAGCTGATAAATAATTTCACGCTCATAAGGCTTAAGTTTTTTCATGGCTTTTTTTAGTTTGGCTAAGTCATGTTCCAAGCTTAACCTCTCCAATACAATATCTTCAACAGCCGTATTGTCTTTAAAAACGCTTTGTTCGTAAGCTCCGTTATATGTATACTGATCCAATGAAACTGGAAGGAGCTTCCTCCAGTTTTTGTCCTTTTGTATGTATTCCTTGTGGTTCTTTGCGGAAAAATGAGCTTCATACTGGCTTTTATCACATTCCAGAACACTGCTGCCGAAGCTGATGAACCAGCGGTTTTCTTCTCTCTTTGCTTTTAGGTATTCCTTTTCTGTTATTTCAGAATATTTTTCACTTCCGCCGTTTCTATTAAATTCATAATATTTTGTTTTCACTGCAATTCCTCCGTATTGATTTTCTTGTTTCGAATCAAACGAAGGCTTAAGGATATCCGGCGACAAAGCACTGCCACTTAAAAATGAGCATAAAAAACTCCGTTCTGCCTTTAAAGCACAACAGAGTTTGAGCTAAACACGCCTTAAAAGCTTGTTTACTCTTTGGTTTTATTGGTTGTTTTTGCTAATATTTAATTATACCACTAAGCTGTCTATATTTTTATATTAATGCCGAAATGTGTGCTTAAATGGTATAAATAATTCATCTGACATTAATATAGCCTTTTAGAAATACATTTCCGCGCAGTTTGGATATTAACTCTTATTTATTGTTATTAAGCAGAGTAAAACAATTAATAAATTCGCAGACAAAAAAAGCGGAACGCTTTTACACGTTCCGTTTTAAATTACTATACTCTTCTCTTTGTATTTATATATATTCCTTTTTCTTATTAGCTTTCCCGTTTCATGGTGACAAGGGGGGTGTGTCAATTTCAAAACTATTTCTCCCTCAGAGCTTCCCCGAAGCCTTTTTTAATAGGCTCTAAGAAGTAATCCATAACAGTTCTCTTATCCGTCTTTATTTCCACGCTTCCGGACAATCCTGAAATCACATCTATCTCATCATTTTTATCTGTAATTTCAAGCTTCACAAGATAAACGCTGCCCGTCTGCTCGCTGACAAACGCACTGGGACTGATATATTTCACCTTTCCCTTTACCGTTCCGTACTTGTTATACGGGTACGCCTCCAGCTTGATTTCCGCTTCCATTCCGATTTCTATGTCGGCAATATCCATATTCTTTACATAGCACACCATTTCAACAGGCATATTATCAGGTACTATCGTTACAAGCTCCTGTGCGTTCGTTACCGCCGCTCCGACGGTGTTCACATTTACGTTGTTTATATATCCGCTTACAGGCGCCGTTATATACTGATAATCTTTAGACAAGGCGTATTTTTCAAGGTTGGTTTCTATTTCGTCAAGCTGACCGCTTATCTCCGAAAGCTTTGAATTGATCTGTACGCTGTACTGGGTTTTTGTATCCTTTATTTTCGTTTCCGACTGTTTCAGCGCAAGCTCGTTCTGCTTTACTATAAGCTCCTGCATTTCAGCCTGACGGATTGTTCCGCTTTCTTCGTATTCTTCAAGCTGCAGCTGTGAAATCTGATGATTTAAATCGGCGTTTTCCTTATCCTTCTTAAGACTGTCAAGAGTGTTATTATAGCTTGCGTCTGCGTCCAGAATTGACTGAATATACGGTTTAAGCTCAGCTTCGTAATCTTCAATTTTAATCTTTGAAATATCGTCGCCGTTTTTAATCTTTGTATATATTTTCCGCTGTGCTTCAAGAATTTCTTTCTGACTGCTAAGCTGGTTTGTATCAATATCAAGGGATTCCGTATCAAGCTCTATCAGAACGTCTCCCTTTTTCACATATTCTCCTTCGGCAGCGTTTATTGACTTTACTGTTCCGCCTGAATAGGCCTGCACCACGTTTACATTTCCTGACGGCTGAACGCTTCCGCCGGCAGTAACTACCACGTCTATTTTTGAAAAGCAAGCCCATACAACAAAGGCAATGAGAAGTGTAAATACACCAACAATAATTACTGTTCCCGCTTTATGGGCAGGGCGTTCAATAATTTCAAGCAAGGACGGCATAAAATCATACTTCAGCTCCTTATCCTTGCTTTTGCTGTGCTTCAATACGTATTCCGTCAGCTTATTATCCATCAATATCGCCCCTTTTCTGCTGGTTATACAAATAATGATACAGCCCTTCCCGTTTCATCAGATTCTCATGAGTATCGTATTCCACAATATTGCCCTTATCAATCACCATGATTTTCTGCGCGTCCTTTAACGTTGAAAGCCTGTGAGCAATAATAAGCACTGTTCTTCCTTTGCATATTTCTTTAAGGTTATTCTGAATTATACTCTCGGATTCATAGTCAAGAGCAGACGTAGCCTCGTCAAATATAAGTATTCTGGGATTGTTAAGTATTGCTCTCGCAATAGCGACTCTTTGCTTCTGACCTCCGGAAAGTCCCATGCCTTTCTCGCCGATAATCGTTTCATAGCCGTTAGGAAGTTCAAGGATAAAATCATGCGCGCCCGCTATTTTTGCAGAATGAATGATCTGCTCCATACTTGCTGTTGGACAGTGAATTGAAATATTTTCCGCGACGGTTCCGTTGAACATAAAGTTTTCCTGCAATACTACTCCGATCTGCTTTCTTAGCACTGCGGGATTCACAAGTGAAATATCCATACCGTCTATGGATATTTTACCGCCCTCCGGCAAATAAAGTCTTTGAATCAGCTTTGAAATGGTGCTCTTTCCCGAACCGCTTCTGCCTACGACTCCTAAAATAGTGTCAGGCTCTATTTCAAAGCTCATTCCCTTGATAACCTCTCCGCCCTGCGGATTGTATCTGAAATGCACCTGATCGAATATAATTTTACCCTGAACGCCGGGCATAGCAGTCTGATTTGCGTTCAGAATCGGTTCAGGGGCTGTATTAAAAATATCGCCGATTCTTTTTACTGAAAGCGACGCCTGCTGATATTCCTGCCAAAGCTGTACCAGTCTTAAAACAGGACCGCTTACTCTGCCGGAAAGCATTCGAAACGCCACAAGCTGCCCCACTGTAAAATTACCGTCCATTACCGCTTTTGCGCCGAAAAACAGAATCAACAGGTCGAATACCTTCTGAATAAACTGTCCGGTCGTTCCGGCGGTTGCGGAAACCATAGAGGTTTTGTAGCTTGCCTTTACGTAATCGGATTGCAAATCGCCCCATTTTTTCTCGAACTTTGGCTCTAAGGCATAGGATTTTACGGTCTGTACTCCCGTTATGGATTCAACCAAAAAGGACTGAGTGTTCGCTCCCGTTTCAAACTTTTCGTCCAGTCTTTTTTTGAAAAGGGGAGTAACGATGACCGAAAGTACTGCGTAAACGGGTATAGAGCAGAGGACGATAACTGTCAGCATTTTGCTGTAGAAAAACAATACTACTATGTATACGATTATGAAAATAAAATCTATCATTGAGGAAAGCGGAGTGCCTGTCAGAAAATTTCTGATACTGTCAAGCTCTCTTACTCTCGCCACCGTTTCGCCGACTCGTCTTGATTCAAAGTATTTCAGGGGAAGTGCGAACAAATGCCTAAACAGCTTGAAGCTGAGCATAACGTCTATTCTGTTTGTCGTATGGGTAAACACATAGTTTTTGGCAAGGGACAGAATCAGCTCGTATATATATACAATTGCGATACCGATTGCAAGCACGTTAAGCGTCGACATACTTCTATGGACTAAAACCTTATCCACAACGACCTGAGTCATAACGGGAGTAAGGATTCCTAAAATCTGTACTGTAAATACGGCTATCAGTACCTGTATAAATTCCTTTTTGAATTTCAG
Source organism: Ruminococcus sp. UBA1394 (assembly GCA_002305725.1). Classification (GTDB taxonomy): domain Bacteria; phylum Bacillota; class Clostridia; order Oscillospirales; family Ruminococcaceae; genus Porcipelethomonas. Next base: position 168,889 of record DBQM01000037.1, read on the forward strand.
TATCGTGGGTATAAACCACTTGAAGCTGAATACCGCTTCTCTGTCCATTATTCCTTTTTTGGTAATAAGGATCGCTGTGCCATCCCAGATTTCAGATAATTCCTCACGGGATTTTATCTCCGGCTGGGTTTTGTCCGTAAACAAGACCATGAATTTATCGTCCTGAGATTTTGCGACAATAAAGAATCCGTCGTTTTTATTCTTTGCAATAATCGGCGCCTTTACGTCCTTCAGCTTTTTTAAATTCAGCTTACAAAGCTTTGCCCGCATTTTCAATTTCTTTGCGGATTCTATTATTTCTATTTCTCCGGTTTTCTGTTCGGGATCAAGAACTGATAGCGTTTCAGCCTGCTCTTTTGTGATAGGTATACCGTGAAACTTCATAATTATCATAAAGCAGCTAAGTCCGCTGTCTTGTTTTTTCTCCATGCTTCGACTTCCTTTTTACATAAATTATGCGGCAGCTTTTTTACTGCCGCACTTTTAATCAGAATTTATATTACTCTGCCTGCGTACCGACAAGCAGTTGATTCAAAGCTGACGTATCCTGCATCGGATCGCTAATGCTCATACTGTCAGAAACGTTGTTTTCCGTACCGAAAGCGGACATATTTTCGGTCAGTATCATTACCTGTATATCCGTCTGATCTGCGGTTTCCTCCGTTTCCTTTGCCGCAGAAACAGCGCTTGATGAATCAATCAGAACGGTGTCGCTTGTTTCTGTGAGTAAATCAGAATTAACGTTGTCGTCAGCGTACATATCGCTGAGCAAATCTGCATTCGCTTGCATAATTTCTTCCTCAGAGGTTTCCTGAACAATTGCATCATTACTTGCAGGCTGACTAAGCTCAAGCTCCCATGTATCCTTATTTACTGTTCCTACTGCTCCGTCTGCAAACTCAAAGGTATATCCGCCCTGATTCCACTTGTAGCCATTAATAGTAAGCTTGTCCTCGGTACCGTTTACAGTCATTTCAAGCGTGGAATCCCACAGATTTGTTATTGTAACTTCACTTGAACTGATGTCCTTAAGCTTTACGATACTGCTTCCGCCCCAATCCTCGATCGTATCGTTTCCGTAGCCCTTGCCGAAGATATATGTATCATTGCCGTTTCCTCCGTAGAGCCAGTCATCACCTTCGCCGCCATCAAGAATATCATCTCCGTCATTGCCGTAAAGATAATCGTTTCCTGTTCCTCCATACAATGAGTCGTTTCCGCTATTGCCGGTAAGACTATCATTACCGCCTTCGCCATAAAGTGAATCGCCGTTTGCATTTGAAACGTTCATCCAATCATCATTATCTGAACCATGCAGAGAATTAATCAATTCGGAAACGTCAGTACCATTAATATTGAAGTTATAGAAGTCATAGTACTGCGTCAGAACAATAGCGTCTCCACCAAAAGAAATTGTAAGATCATTACCGCTGCGAGAGAATACAGCAGAAGAAATATCCAATCCTGAAAGCTCAATAGTGTTGTATCCGGATGCGTCAGAAATTGTATCCACACCATATCCTGCTTTGAATACAATGGTATCATCGCCGTGATCGTCCTGAATGTAATCGTTTCCTGTACCCGGATCAATATAATCATTTCCGCCGCCGGCATAGATTGTATCATTTCCTTCATCACCAAAAATGCGGCTGCTATCATTTCCATCATAAATAATATCATTACCGAATCCACCGCGTATCATATTATTTCCATTACCGCCATACAGATGGTCGTTTCCTTCATCACCATAAATATGGTCAGCATTTTCACCGCCGTAAATGTAATCTATTCCAGTACCACCATGCATAACATTATATCCATTTCCGCCGTTCATAGTGTCATTTCCGGAACCGCCTTCTATATAATCAAAACCTTCGCCGCCGGTAAAGTTATCATCGCCCTTACCGCCGTACATATAGTTAGGACCGTTTCCACCGTGGAATACATCATTGCCATCTTCGCCATACATGTAGTCTGTATCTTCTCCGCCGACAAATAAATCATCGCCTTCACCGCCATACATATAATTAAGTCCGTTTCCGCCTTCTAAATAGTCGTCATCATCATCACCGTAAAGAAAATCGTTTCCTTCGCCGCCGAACAGCTCGTCATTTCCGGTTCCGCCGTGGAGTTCGTCATTACCATCTCCTCCGAAGAGTTTGTCATTTCCGGAATCACCGTAGAGGATATCATCTCCAGTGTATCCTAAACTGTCATCTTCGCTGTCGCCATAAATTTCATCATCTCCATCACCTCCGTAAAGGTAATCGTTACCGTTTCCTCCCTCGATATGATCCTTATCACCTCTACCAAATATTATATCATCACCGTCATCTCCGAAAAGAAGATCAATTCCTAATCCTCCATCAATCCAGTCATCACCATCTCCACCGCTGATATAATCAGTCATTCCGCCTCCATAGATAGTATCATTTCCGGCTTCACCAAAGATTTTATCTAATTCGTCACCGCCATCTATGTAATCATTTCCGTTACCGCCATAAATGGTGTCACGTCCACCTTCTCCGTAAATTGTGTCGTTACCATCGTTTCCTTCTATTGTATCATCTCCGTCACCAGAATATATTTCATCATCTCCTGAACCTCCGAAAATGGTATCAATTCCACTTCCTGTTTTTATATTATCATTTCCGTTGCCTCCATTTATTTTATTATCGCCATACAAGTCAACGATTATATCATCGCCATCGTCTCCGATAATGCTGTCATTATTTTCTCCGCCGTCAAGATAGTCATTTCCCATTCCGCCGTCTAAAAAATCCACGCCGTCATTTCCGTAAATATGGTCATTTCCATTCCCTCCATAGAGTAAATCAATGTCATCTCCGCCGAATATCACATCATCTCCATCTCCGCCGTTAATTACGTCATCTCCGCCAAAGCCGTTAATGTAATCATTACCTGGCAAGCCATAAATATAATTGTCAAAATCATCGCCATCCAAATTATCGTTACCCGGAGTTCCGACTATTTTATTATGTAAAAATTTACTGAAAATTTTTGTTATGTAATCAGTTATAAATCCTGCATTTTCTTCAGTTGTATATTTTTCTACTATAGCATGAACCTCACTCTTGTAATCTTCTTTTAAAGCTCTTATCAAGGCGGTTTCTTCTATATAATCCTCGGCGCTCAAACTGTTTTCAATGTTATCAAGTATACCAAATTTCTTGAGAAGCGGAAGTAATGCTCCATAAGCTTTTGAAAGCGATATTGCAAGAATTCTATCTTTATCCGCTAAAGCATTTTCAATTGCTATTTGTACGAATTCTTCATTTTCCTTTTCATCCGCCCAATCTACCAATACCTGATCCAAACTACTGAATACTGGCTTAAGCATCCCAGTTTCAGCTAAATGTTTTATTGCGGAAGCTAAATCATCATTAAATTCTGTTCCTATTCCGGTCATTGAATCAGATAGTAATTTACCAATTGCAGCTATATCTTTTTCAACGGTATGAGGATCATACTTTTCACTTAATCCTTCATAAATGTATATAATTAATGCATTTACTTGTCTCCTGAGCTGACTTTCCTCTACTTCATCATTAAGCTTATGATTTTCATCAAACACTACATCCCAGTAATGATGATTAAAAGGATTTATATCTGCAATAGAAGCTTTTATATAGTGCCTTTCAATATCGAGTTCATATAGCAAGCCATTAACAACGTCAAATTCAGCGCTATATGAAACTATCTTATCCTTATTTTTTTGTATTTCCTCAAAATATTTAAGCAAAAATTTTTCAGAAAATCCCTGCCCGTCATATGAAAGTGCTTTTGAAATATATTCGGAATATTTGGACACAACGGTAATATATTGTACCATATTACCACCCTTGGAATGTCCGCTTAACTGAACATCATTGTACATCGTTAATTTTGGGATACTTTCAAAAAAGTTCAGAGCTTTTTGCTGATACTCTGTGTCTGCTAAAGTTGCCGCCTCAGCATTTTCAGACCATGCTATATATCCATCGGTTCCTCTGTATACCACATAGGCATTTCCGTTTGAATCTGTAAAGCAGGCTGCTGTTAATCCGTCTGTACAATATTTATCGGCACCATTTTCCATAAGCTCTTGCTGATATTTACCGGATGTATATGAAATTTTAAGATTTAATAGCTCTTCATCAGCCCTTATCATATCAACGGTTTTCTGCATAGCTCCGTTATTTATTGCATCAACTTCAAATTTTACCACATTATCACCGCTGTAGTCCTTACGAATTTTATCCGCTTCCTCAAATTTTCCGGCAGCCTCCAATGTAGATATCTGATAATCTCTTTCTGCAATACGAATTTTCGTTTCATTAATTTTTCCTTCTGGATTAACATTTCCGTTTTCATCGGTGGTTATATATTCAATAAATTCACTTACATTTTCAAAATTACCAGACGTTATTTCCCTTAAATACACCAACCCGTCAAGCTTCATCAATTGTTCATTATTCATTTAAATCTTCCTCCTTATCGGCTATGCCGTATTTATTTTCTCTGCTATTAGAGACATTAAAGTTTGCCTGAACTCCACTACCAGTAAGTTTTACTTTTAGCGGCATAGACCAATAATGTCCATAATCTTTGCGTGTGTTAATCTTGTCGTATATGCTTTCATCTTTATAAACAGTAATACCAACCTGCCCTCGAATTCCCACCTCCGCCATTCTGTTGGCTATCTCAGAGGCAGTTTCTGTATATGACTTTTCATATTCAGATGCGGGAAGCAGCACTGTAAACAGCAATCCATAATATTCCGATGTCGGCGATAATTTCAAAAAATCCTGCGCTGTTCTGCAATCCTTATAATCGTCCGGCAATGTGAATCCGTTTTTTCTATAAAACACTTTGTATTCACATTCTATATACGGATCAACAAGCTCTGCAAACCATTTTTCCAAATCGTCTTTAATGCCTAACATTAACCCATCGTCTGATATTGTATAGTTTTCTTCATCTGTAAACGTAATTGTTATATTCATTGAATCATAACTCTCATCGTATGCGGTCAAATAATAACTATTATAAATGCTGCTTGGTCTGTCTGTTAACGCTATTTCAAATTCTTTTTTATACTTTTCTTTTAAATATTCCTCGACTATCTCTGTTACTTCATCATCATCCTTAGTTATTACATTTATACTTGATGTTTCAACTTTCGCTTCTGACAAATCTGGCTTTACGGTTTCACATCCGCTCCCTCCGATTATTAATACTGCTGACAGCAGTAATATATAGATTCTTTTTAATATTTTCATAAAGACCTCCCTTTATATATTTTTCTAATACCAGATTGTAGAAAATTACCACTTAATATATAATAACACAAGTTCACATATTTAGCAATAATTAAATACAAAATGATATGAAAAATTAAGGGTTTATGCGTATAATCAGAAATTTACTGAGCCTTACTGTTTATCAGAAGCTGATTCATAGTCGCCATATCCAGCGCTGGATCGGTAATGCTCATGCTGTCAGAAACATTATTTTCCGTACCGAACGCAGACATATTTTCAGTCAGTATCATTACCTGTATATCCGTCTGATCTGCGGTTTCCTCTGTTTCCTTTGCCGCTGAAACAGCGCTTGATGAATCAATCAGAACGGCGCCGCTTGTTTCTGTGAGAAAATCTGAAGACATACTTTCGTCAGAATATATATCGGAAAGAAGATCGGCGTTTGACTGTATGACATCTTCCTCCGGAATTATCTCCGTAAACTCAGCAGTTTCTGCACTTACAGTTCCGGACACGCCGCCTTCAAATTCAAAGGTAAAGCTTTCGGAATTAAAGTTCCTTATAGTCAGCTTATCCTCGCTGCCGTTTATTGATACAGTCAGTTCGGATTGGTTTGTTTTAGTAAATGTGACCTCGTTAGGATCAATACCGCTTAATACGACCTTGTTATTTCCGTCATAATCCTCAATTATATCCGTACCATAATTTCTACCGAATACATATGTATCGTTTCCGTTGCCGCCGTTCAGATAATCATTGCCCTCTCCGCCGTCAAGGATGTCATCTCCGTCATTTCCGTACAGATAATCGTTTCCTGTTCCGCCGTAAAGCGCGTCATTTCCGGCGCCGCCGTTTAGCGTATCGTTTCCTCCGTCGCCATGCAAGTTAATACCGTTATCGCTCCATGCAGACATCCAGTCGTCATATTCAGTAGCGTGTACCTGTTTTATGGGGTTTTCGGTATCGTCAAACGCATATCTTGTTCCGTCTGCAAACGTGACATTGAAATTGCGGTTGTTTTCGAAACTGAAATATCCCTGAATAACAAGCCTGTCATCTGTTCCATCGAATGTGATAGTAAGATCGTTCCAGTTTGTACGATATGCAGTCATAGCCTCTGAGGTAATTCCATTGCCGAATGAAATCGTATTGGTACCTTCGCTGTCATTAATAGTATCCGTACCGTAACCGATATTGAACATATATGTATCGTTTCCGGCTCCGCCGTAAATGAAGTCGCTGCCTTTGCCGCCGTCAAGTATGTCGTTTCCTCCGTTTCCGTACAGGCGGTCATCTCCGCTTGAGCCGTAAAGCTTGTCCGCTCCGCCGCCGCCGTTAAGACTGTCGTTTCCGTTCTCTCCGATTAGAGTCACGCCTCTGTCATCCATAGCTGTAAGGTAATCGCTGTAATCAGTTCCGTATATGGTCCTCAGAGGGCTGTTGGAAGCGGTTGCGTGAACCTTATAACCTCCGTTGAACGTAAGACTGAAGTTTCTGTTTGCTTCGGAAGTAAAGAAGCCTTCGATAACAAGCTTATCATCCGAGCCTTCAAAGGTTATAGTAATATCGTTCCAGTTTGTGCGATAAGCCTTTATCTGATTTGAAGTATATCCGTATATTTCAATTGTGTTTGCGCCCTGTCCGTCACCGATCGTATCTGTACCGTATCCTTTTTTAAAGATATATGTATCATTTCCGGATCCGCCGTAAAGGAAGTCGTTGCCTTCGCCGCCGTCGAGTATGTCGTTTCCGTCATTTCCCGTAAGCCTGTCGTCGCCATTATCCCCATAGAGGAAGTCGTTTCCGCTGCCGCCTACAAGCTGATCGTTTCCGTCCCTGCCGATTTTAGTAATTCCGTCCTCATAAATCGAGATCATATACTCGCTGCCGTCAGTACCGTAAATTGTTCTGAGAAGACTGTCCTGAGCTGTCGCTTCTGTAACTGTTCCGTCTGCAAACACAAGAGTAAAGTTTCTTGCTTCTTTGCTTATACAGTAATTCTTTATAACAAGAGTATCATCATATCCGTCAAAGGTTATTAGGATATCGTTCCAATTTGAACGGTATGCCTTCAGACATGACGCCGTAAAGCCATCTCCGAACATAATGGTATTTGTTCCTTCAATGTCCATGATAGAATCATTTCCGTAACCCGGTTTAAATATATATGTATCGTTCCCGTTTCCTCCGTCGATAAAGTCGTTTCCGGTTCCGCTGTCAATAATGTCGTCACCGTCGCCGCCGTTGATATAATCATCGCCTTTGCCGCCGGATATATAGTCATTTCCGTTTTCTCCGAACAACGAATCGTTTCCGTTGCCGCCGAATATGACATCGTCGCCATTATTCGCTGTGATTCTGTCGTTTCCCGAATCCCCGAATATGTAATCGGATTCTGTTCCTCCTATAAGGAAATCATCTCCGTTACCGCCTGCCGCGATATTGGCTTTACCGCTTTCAAGAAGCATATAATCTGAATATTCCGTACCTGAAATGTATGTGTTTACAGTGTCTGAGATATTATCCTTTATGTAAAGCGTTTCTTCACCTATTTGCAGAACGTAATTTTCTGGCGCGTCTGCAAAGTCGGTAATGATCAGCTTGTCCCCGGTATCCTTAATGCTGATAATAACATTGTTGCCTACAGAGCGTATTTCAAGATCAGACAAGACTGTATCGTCGGCAAGCTTAACAGTTGATATCCCTTCGCTGTCGCTGATAATATCGGTACCGTAATTTCTGCCGAATACATATGTATCATTTCCCGTTCCGCCGTAAAGGATATCATTTCCTGTTCCGCCGTCGAGAACATCATCGCCTTCGTCGCCGTAAATTATATCGTTTCCATCTTCACCGTAAATAACGTCATTATCAGAGCCGCCGAATACAAAGTCGTTTCCGCTTCCGGCGTATATAGTGTCGTTTCCTTCATTTCCGTATATAGCGTCGCTGCCTTTGCTTCCGTAAACGGTATCATCGCCGCCGAAGGCATGCATAACAGAATCCTCAACTACAGCCTTGAGAACGTCGTCGCCGTTTCCGCCGTAAATATGCCTGAACGGACTGCCCTTATCGGTAACGTGCATTTTTATGCCGTTAAATTCAAGATCATAATTTCTGTATTCCTCTCCCTTACGAAAATCCCTGATTACGAGAGTATCATTTGTACCCTTTATTGTGATAGTAACATCATAATCTCCTGTTCCGTTTACAAGGATATCGCTTGGGGCAAGATTTGAAAACTTAAGCGTATTCAGACCATCGGAGTCGATTATTGTATCGTGACCGTATCCCTTTGTGAATACATAGGTATCGTTTCCTTCTCCGCCATTAAGCGTATCATTGCCTGTTCCGCCGTCAAGGGTATCGTTTCCTGAATCGCCGTAGAGCATGTCGTTTCCTGAGCCGCCGGATATTGTATCGTTTCCTGTTCCGCCGAACAGCAGATCGTTTCCGTTTCCTCCGGTTATCCGGTCGTTTCCTCCGCCGCCATAAATTACGTCTGAGACATTAGTGCCGTTTAATGCGTTATTACCATCATTTCCTCTTATTGCTCCGAAAACAGAGGAATCAATTATATCAAGATATTGAGGAGCCGTTTCCTCCATATATGTCCTGAATTCTATAAACAACTGATAATCATTCTGAATGTTTGAACCATAATAGCCGAGATAGGAGCATATATCGGAAAAAGTCTTTTCACTTATCTGTCCCAGCTTCATTGAGTAATACATATGCTTATTGAAAAATGTCATATTTGGAGTAATGCTTCCGTCATCCTCCGTATGAGCCGTTATGTAATCAAGATGTTCTGTTATCTGACTTCCTATCATAGCAAAGCAATACATCTCAACTAAATTACTGTAAACGCTTTTAAGAATAGGAGACGCGGCAGAATTAGGATTGCCTCCGTTTACTCCCATAAAATCCTGTCCCATAAAAGATTCAATTACAGCTAAATCCTTTGCGTCGATATATGAGCCTCGGCTGCCGGATTCTATATTTTCCGTATGACAAATAAAATGCAGGATTTCTTCTACTATTGAGATCCTAATATCATTATCAGTTTCTGAAATAAAGCTGTTCACAAGCTCCGTAAGCTTTCCGGTTTCATCCATAGCGATTGCATTATGCAGAGAATTAACAGTACCGAAGCTTCTCACGTTCGGAAGACCGTCAGCTGCCTCAGACACTCCTATAATAACAGTTTCGATAGCGTCGTAAAGGTCTGAGGAAACCCACATTTCTCCTATATTTCCGATAGTATCATCCTCGTAGACAAAAGTCGCAACGTTACCTATCAATGCCTCGGAATCTGTAGGCTGGTTTACATATTCGTAATTGAGATTTATAGCCTTTATATGCATATCTTTGAGCGATTTCAATTCTCCGCTGCCCGATAATCCGTCGCCGTCCGAATCAACCCACAGCTTAAGCTGACTGAATATTTCGTCGTTTTCATCAATAACACCGTCGCCGTTAGTATCATACTGCGCCAATGCTTCAAAGCCGTTTTTAGCCTTTGTTCCGTCTGCAAGAAGATGAAAATCTCCGAAAACCTCGCTGCCGTCGTCAATTTTTCCGTTTCCGTTTTTATCAAGCGCTAATATCGCATCCTGACGTGTCCAGTTGATTCTTTCCGCAAAGCCGTTGCAGTTTAAATCGAAATGAGCGCCGTATTTTTTTGTTTCAATATTAAATCCGTCTCCGTTAATATCAAGAATAAGAGGATCGACCTTTGCCCTTTCGGCATTATTGGCGCTTTTCTCAGCTTCGGCAATATTCTGCTTGGCTACTGCTTCGGCATCCATAAATTCTATTTCGCCGCTTTCTCCTTTTTCATGATGATTTTTAAAATCAGCTAACTCATCTTCAAAATCTGAACCATTAAATTCTTCAGTACCGTCAATATATTTTCCAAACCGTTTAAAGAATGCATTCGCATAATCAGCAAGCTTATCCTCGTCAACGTTATCGCCTATAAAGCCAAGTATCTCCGGTTCGTAGCAGTCGTTTATCGCTTTGGCTAATTCCTCATAGGCTTCATGATAATTTTGAAGCTCGTTTATTTTGTTGTTCAATGAAATTATAATATTATTGACTTCATTTGCTTTGTCAACGTCAAAAGCCTTATATAACTCCCTTATATCTTCAGAATATGAAACAAACTCGGACAAATCATCCACTTTAGCTGAAATATCCAATTCGTCTTTTGCCGCATTTAAACTATCAAAATCGAAATCGCTGGTTTTTCCGTTTATAATTTCATCGATTTCTTTTTCAACCGATTTGATTTGATCTATATGTTTATTTATAATTGAGGCTCCCGATGATATAATTTCGCTTGCTAAACTGAATTGTTCTGAGATAACATCTCCGAGAATACCGGGAATATTTCCGGTTAAGGTACTTCCCATGCTAAAAATACTTTCACTGATTTGTGCTATTGCATTTCTTCTCTCATCATTATCTTCCGACATATAAGTTGATTTTTTTATAGTATCTGATATATTAATAGCTTCATCAACTAAAGCAACCAGATCGTTTGCTCCTTTATAAAGCGAATCATAGTTTTTAATCCACTTGCTATAATCCTTATTACTTGAAGCAAGTTTATCTAATGCTTCATTTAAAGCAGCTGTATCATGCGAGTCAGTAATAAATTTTGATAGTTTACCGTAATTTACTGTATTATTAAGACTTTCCAGCGTAAATCTTATAGAAATGTCTCCCCACGAAACAATATTATTTTTTAATATTTCACAAAAACCATCTACGGTATATGTTTCTTCGTCAGATAGTTTTATCATTGTATCTTCAACTTTTTTCATGTCCTTATCTAACTTTAATATGATCTCGAATCCTGTATCAATATTAATTGACATTTTATTTTCCTCCCAATTTAAACTCTATAATATTTAGGTTCCCGCTATTAAAAGAAAGGGTCATTCGCTTATTATCAATAGAATAAATATATAATTCAAAATCATCAGAATCTTCATACTTATCTATTGGTTCACCAAACATTTGAAGTATTTCTTCTTCAGTACTATCAAAGGTTATTCCGCCTATTGAAATGTTATCAATCGTATCCTGCCTTTTGAAAGCACTCGCAGTAAAGCTTATACAAATAATATCATTATCACTATAATCATTATCGTCTGCTGCACAATGCATTGTTACCGCAGCCAAAGATTTTTTGTCATATAATAATCCACAGCTTCTTAATTCTGTTTCCTCTTCATATATCATGGTTTCTTTTCTAAAAGTAAAACCATCACCCAAATCCTCCAGCGAGCATGGAAATGAAAAAGTTTTATCGCCTATAACAACGTTACTGACGATCTTATCAAAAACATCCTCGTTAAATGTTCCGTCGTACTCATTTATTTCCGACTGAACCTCAGTTTTGCTCTGAGTATCGCTTTCCGTACTTTCCGATACCGATTCAGAAATACTGCTTTGTGTACTCCGGCTTTTATCATTATCGGTCGATAATGTGTTTTCAGAATTTTTGCAGGCTGTTGAATTCGAAGCTAAAATAACAGCAGCCATAATTAAAACAAGTTTTCTTTTCATAGAACCTCCATCTAATATAGTTATTAAAATTATTTATATATCATATTAAGTATTATAAAATATCACTTAATATACCTATATTAATTAAAATATTAGCACAATATATATAATAATTCAAGAGTTTAATTAATAATTCTTGGCAATTTTTTAAAAATCTATAATTTGCATAAAAATAGCAATAAAATTTTAGCATATTTAGCCAAATTTCTCCTTAATCCCCAAAGCCTGTTCCTTTTATTATCATACGTCTTAGCATTCTGTCTGTCGTCATCCTGACCGATCTGTATCAACTTTATGTTCATAGCTGAATTCCTCCCATCGTACAATCGAAACTTTCAGCCTGCACTTCTTTTTCCGGCATTTCAGTTATTATATAAAAACGGGCATTTTGTTCATCTTGATTGACACTGTAGATTTCCTGTTTCAAAACTTCTTCGGCGGAAATCATATAATCTGTTCCTCTCACACCAAAATGTGCAGCTACATCTTCACCGTTCAAGAGCAAGTCAGCTTCTTTTGCTAACATGTCTATATAACCTCCGGGCGTCATAAGATGGAGTTCTGCGTCTTGATGTTCCTGAATAAATTCTTTAATGGTTTGCTTCACAACTACATTCCTCCTATCTGCTGTACATTTTTTCTTTCTGACTGTTCTCCTTCATGAAGTCAGTTTGTCAAAGAAATAATTGTTTATATTTACTAATAATTTACTTACTCCAATTTACACATAACCCTGCTCCTCCTTAATCCCCATCGCCTGTTTCTTTTCAATTATCATACGCCTAAGCTTTTTGTCTGCGGACATCCTGACCGATCTGTATCTTCTTATGTAATCATCTTCAATACATCGGCTTAGATTGATAAACAAGCTTAAAACCGTATTTGCCAGCATTGTGTTTTCAAAGCTTCCGCTTTGATTCAGAAAAGTCTGAGCATAAACGTTTCCGTCGTCCGACGACCTGTTAAGCCATTCCATCGCCTTTTCCTTATCTTTCTCAATATCCTCCGTACCGAAAAGATAAAGCCTTCCCAGCAGAAACGAAGCCCAATTGTTTTCTTCAGCAGATAGTTCAAGTAGTTTTATTGCCTTTTGTGTATCATGATATTTGTTATCTTCCAAAAGTATTTTAGCTAACGAATATGAAGCATACGCCTTAATTTCATCATAATTTACCGCCTTTTCAAGCCATTCAACAGCTTTGTCAGGATCATATTTTTCTTCTTCCTGATAAAGCTTTCCAAGGTAATAGCAAGCGTGTCCGCTGTCCTTATCTGCCATAAGCAGATATTTCTCAGCCTTGCTCAGATCCCTGTTCACAAATTCCCCCTTGAAATATATTCTGCCGAGCATAAAGCAGGAGAGGGGATCGCCGCCGACAGCGCATTCGGTCAGCATTTCAATACCCTTGTCAATATCCTGTTCAATATGTTCTCCGCTGATATATTCAAGCGCAAGAAAACGCTTGGCATTCAGATTTCCGAGCCTTACCGCTTTTTCAAGAAAATCCATAGCCTTTGGCATATCTTTATCTCCGAGCAGCAGAGCCTTGCCGTATTCATATAACCCGTTTTTGTTGTTCAGCTCTGCGGAACGTTTAAAATAATCTATAGCCTTATTCATGTCAGCCTCTGTGCCAAGACCGTTTTTGTACATCGCCCCTATTTTGTAAAAGAGGTTATCGTCCGCCTGACCGTCAGCTTCAAGCTTTAAAAATCCCGAAAGAGCCTGATTGTAATATTCCTGAGCAGTTTTTTCATCATGTTCAACATATTCGCCTTTGCTATACATCTGAGCCACAGCATATGAAGCATAAGGCTGCCCCTGTTTCGCCGATCTCATATACCAGCCGAAGGCTTCCTTAAGGTTCTTTTCCGCGCCGTTGCCGTAGTAATAAAGGTTAGCAAGACTGTATTGCGAAAACTTGTTTCCTTCCTGAGCCGATTTTAAAAACCATTCAAACGCTTTTTCATAGTTCTGTTCCGTTCCCAGACCGTAGCAGTGCATTTTGCCGATCCTGTATTGCAGATAAGGTTTTAATTTATCTGATATTGGTTCAATTTTAAGAAAGCCGTTCAATGCCTCTTTGTAATATGCAAATGATTTTTCATCATCCTTTTCTCCGAGCTTATCTGTAGAATACAGCTTTCCTAAATCGTGAATTGCCAGTATATTTCCTGAATTTGATTCTGACAGCAAAAGCTGTTCAGCCTTTTTAAAATCTTCAGGCTTCGAGCTTTTGTCATAGATGATCCTGCAGGCTTCCTTGTATTCATTGCTCCATTTCAAATAGTATCTGCTTTTCGGAGTTTTGTAAGTATCAGATGTCACTGCATTTTTATCATTCCAAGTAAAATCTCCGTCAGCCATATTGTCATTATCAAACATTGGAGGAATATCTGTTATGTCATCATCAGTTTTTTCTGTCAGTTCCGGTGGTTCTTCAATCTCAATATCAACAACAGGACTATTCATATCCAGCACAGTCTGAACGATCATGTTTTTGACGGATTTAAATTCCTTGTTGTCGGTCAGCTTCGGAAACTGAAGCTTTGCCGACGAATACACGTCGTGCTTCTGCTGCTCCATTTCACACCACAGCTTATACATTTTCTGAATAGAATTATTTTCCGCAAGCCCTGCAAAAATTGCGTTGACCGTCTGCTTGACCTCCGGCTTTAAATATCCGTATACTTTTTTGCCCGTTATAGATTTAAGCTGATCGTTAAGTTTACCAACAAGCTTTATCAGCTCCGTATCCTCAAAGGCGTTTCCGGCAATATCATTTACAATCCTACGCATAAACTCTGCCGACTCTTTTTTCAGAAGATTTCGCAGGTCGGTCTGCCGCTGATATAAATGGTGCAGCTCGTCCTGATAGATATCGTTTGCAAAGCCGCTTCGTATTTTTTCTATTCCGCGGTTGGTGAGGAATCCCTCGCGCTCGTTGGCGGAGTACACGATTATATGCGCGTGAGGATTGGTTTTCTTATCATGAAACGCGGCGTACCATCTGAGATTTTTCATTTCGATTTTCTGACTCTTTGCAATATTAGCGATCTGCCGCTTGACTAAGTCCCGCCACGCTTTTAAATTGTCATAGCCCATCGCCTGTGCGCTGTCCCTGCGCAGGGAAACGACATGAGTCCAGACGTTTCCTCCGTGAGCCGCTATCTCTTTTGCGGTCTTTTCAAGCTCGACAGGCTCGTCCGACTGCGAGAACAAACCATGCTTACCGAATTTAACAGCGCCCGGACGGTTAGCAAGATAGCTTACATAGTTTTTACGGCTTGTAAGGCGGTCCATGTTCCGGTCAAGTATTTCCGATATGAGAGCGGAAGCGTTTTTGATAGTGGGATTCTTTTTGTAGTCCTCGTATTCAAATAACTCTTTGCCGTCGGGGAAACATTTTAGCAGAGAAAAAATCAGCTCCTGCTGTTTTTTAGCGGCAGGAGCGTGTTCGTTTGTATTCGGTATCGGCGCTGAACCCTCGCGGGTCGCGATGTATTTTACATAACGGTAAAGCTGTTTTCTGTTTCCGCTGCCGCTTTTTAAATAACGGCTTGTTACGATTATTTTCGCCAGTTATATCATCTCCATTCTCAGTATCAGCTGTTCTGATATTCAGCCGCGTCCTCGTAATCAATGATGCCGTTGATTTTCCTCACCTCGTTTACGCACATAGCGTGAAGACTGTTCAGAGTATCATCGTCAACCTCGTTTACAGCGGCGGTCATATGCGACAGCTTCCCAAGCTCCACGGCGACTTTAAAAAGCAGTCTTGAAAGCCGCTGCTCCGTACCCTTTATCTGCGCCTTGACCGTTTCGGTTATCATAGGGGAGAGATAGTTTATGTTATCTTCCTCGCTGAGATAGCCGATGTAGAACTTAATTGCTTTCTCTATAAACTCGCTTTGCGATCTGCAATTGTCCGCTTTGAAATTCTGATTGATTTTTTCCTCTGTGGATGGGTATATCCACAGAGGAATGCGTATTTTCGTTTCTTTACTCAAATTTTATCCGCTCCTTGCTTACACGCACCTGAAATACTCCTTAATTACGGCTTTTATTCGTAAAAGGTGTACTCAAATTCCGCAAAAATATTTTTACAGCCACCTAAATCGGTTTATATTACTTTCGTACAAAGGCTTAAATGCGGTCGGCTTTGCCGTCCGCTGTGAACGTCGGGTTCACCCGACTTTAACTTGCAAGACAATATTTCACCTCAAATCCTCTTTGATTCCTGTATTTCCGCCTTTCTGAAACTCTGCGCAAAACGCCCTAAATCAGCCCTGCTTGTCCTTAAGGGTAAACTTACCCTGCCTGTGCCTATAGAATCGCACACGACGGCACACGGTTGGCGACAGGGCGGTTAAAGCACGTTCTCTCACATTGTAAGCTCGTTTTTATAGCGCTGGTATTCCTTTATTTCCATATCAACGACCTCACGGGCGAACTGCTCAGCGGTTTCCTCACTGTCATCGGACAGCTCATATCCTACGGCTCCACAGAAGTTGTCTATTTCCTCAGCCATCGAATCATCTGTGAAAACCTGATAAAACCAGCCCTCTGCGGTTACCGTATTGCCGTTCTTGTCCTCTCTTCAATGCCTGTGTCACGGCACTTTGAAATATATAAGCCTCTATAATTCATACAAAATCTCCTTTACGTTTTTGGGAATCCGAACGTAAGCTGTTCGGGTTTATCGGTTATTTTCATCCGAAGGTTATGCCAAACGGAATGTAGTCCTGCGTTTTCATTTCCGCTTCACGCTCCGCAGCAACAATCTCAGACAGCGGCACACGGTGCGAACAGGGGGGAGTTACTGCTCAGACTGCTTTTCTGATTCGGCAGGCGAGGGCTTCCCACGTTTTGCCGAAGGCTTCTTTGATGACATCATGTCAATAAAATCTCTAACATTCTGCGGCACGTTTTTCTGATATAACTGATCGACATACTTATCAAGCTCCGCCGCAAGCGTAGTATTCTTCTGCTCTAAATACATTTCTATTGCTGACAATTTTTCTTCATTGACTGAAACTGCAACCGACTTTTTCATAGACTCATCCCCGTTTCCATATTCCACTCCTGTACTTCTTCCTGTTCCGGCTGTACGGTCAGGGCAGAGAACAGGTCCATATATACCACTCCGTAAGAGGTTTTCACAGCGCCTTTGCAGTTCAGAATCTTATTGCCGAAATCCTGTAAATCCATTTCCTCAAGCACAGATAAATCAAAATTCGTCGGCAGATTTCTCGAAAGATATTCTTTGCCGAACTCGTCTGCACTGCAGATATTTCCGACAAATCCGTAACTGTCAAGACAATTCAGACACTCTGCCGCGTCGGATATTTCTGTGAATTCCTGACTTTCCATTACTGCTTTCAGCTTTACAAAATCAGCATGAGAAAGCGTTGAAAGCTTTTTTGCCAGATCATTCAGTTCGTCAATATGATTCATGTTCTCGCTTGAAACTGTGATCCGCGGCAATGCAGACTGAAAATCATAGTAAACCATGTCCTGAACTCTGCCTATACCAAGATCCTTAGCAATGTCATTCAGATGTTCTTTATTGCAGGGCAAAGAAAGCCACTGCGCTATCCGCTTGGTGGATTCACTGCCTGTCGGTTTCGGCGCAATCAGCAGACGGAAAAAACAGTTCTCAGGCTTGCCAAATTCAATATTTATGTCGGGCGTTTCGTAGTTTGACGGTACGCAATAATAACCGTGAACGAACATACCATTATCTTTGCCGTGAACAAGTCTGCCGATCTTTTCACGGTCGATCAGATCGATATATTCGTCAGGCAGCTCTCTGAGTTCTTCTACCATATCGTTTTCTATCATTGCTTCTCCGAGCTCATAGTAATCTTTGCACGGCCATACGGGAACAGAATCCAAACCGTAGGTCATCAGAAGCATATCTTCAAATTCACACTCAGGGTTTGAAGCCAACAGACTTTCCATCGCTGCTCTTTCAGGATATTCAAGCCTTTCAAAGCGTTCCGCAAACAGATTCAGCTTGTAAATATCTGCAGTAAAATCTCTGCACAGGCTCTTTGGCAAGTCCATATTTTCATGCTCGGAAATCCTAAAATCTACCACGGAATCCGCAGATCTTAGTCTGTCCAGAATGTCCTGTAATTCAAATGCTGTCATGGGTAAATTCGCTGATAGTTTGTTTTCAAAATATATTATCATTTATTTTTCTCCTTTTCTTGAACGTAACTGATATACGGAATCTGAAGCCAGTGCGTCCATTCGCGTCCTGCAAGCTTTGTTCTTGTAACGCCTCGGAGCGTATTCATGGCTTCGATCACTTCGCCGTTGCCGATATATATACCGATGTGACCGTCCGACCAGACGGCAAGTCCGGGTACTTCCGGTATGGTATCTATCGTGCCCTTGACCTCCGCCGCAGCAAACATTCCATTCGCTCCAACATCAGCCATGCCGTTAGAACCGACCTTTATTTCTCCGCTTTTGCTGTCATACCAGCCGTACCCCTTGATGAGCCCAATGCAATCCGCCGTCCTTTTGCCTAGCCAGTTTGAACGTATAAAGTCCATATAGCTTGTGACCTCGCTGCCAAACACAGCGGCTCTGTCCTGTAAAAGCGACTCCGTCAAAACGTTTCCGTAGGTTCCGTAAACATATCCCCAGCCGTTTTCATGAGCCTGGATCGCCCACTGAACAAGTCCCAGATTATTTTTCTTCTTTTCGTCATATTCTTCAAATTTGATTTCATTGCCGAAGCTTTTTTCATCGCCGTACTGTATCCACGGTATTTCAAACCACGAGGTCCAGCCTCCGGCTGAGATATTCTCCTTTACTATCCCGTCCTCGGCAGATTTCGCATATATCGCATTACCGTTTCCCACATAAATACCTATCGTATTCTCTTTTAAAACAGCTATACCCTTGGTTTGAGGAAGAGTTTCGATATTTCCTTTTACGTCCGCCGAATCGAACAGCTCCTGAACGGTCATATCGGAGATCGGATAATTATCCTCGGAAATCGTTCCGCTTTCGTGGTCGTACCATAGATACGATCTCAGCAAATTGTAATTATCAACAGTTCTCCGGCTCAGCCATTTGTCGCAGTCTGCGGTGATATCCTGCGGATATTTTTCCTTGAGCGCCTTGTATTTTTCATCTGTCAGCAGACTTCCGTCGGTATGGGGAACACAGCCCCACTGAGTTTCATAGGCGTTTTCAGCCCAGACCGACAGGTCTATGTTGTTTTTTAAATCAAAATTCACAAACAGATACGGATTTATGCTGACGTTTACTATCACGGAATACGACCGCATAAATTCGCTGTAATCAATGCTCAGATTGTATTTGCTACTGAGATTTTCAATCAGCTTTTCATTATCGTTTTCCTTGAAAAGTGAACAGTATTCCGCAAAAAAATCCTCATCCTTGTGAACGTCGTCAAAATATGTGAGATATATTATCTGAGCTTTGACGGTCATATCCTTGATTCCGAGCTTTTCCATTTCCTTTTCAATAGCCTTGCCGTCCTCCTCCATCTGTGAGAAACGCTCCTTTTGTTCCGGAGACAGACTTTGCATAAACTGACTGAAATCTATATTTCCGTATTCATCCTCCGCCTTTGTCAGCTGATGACCCATAGCCAGCAGCAGCATTACCGGAAGCAGAGCGAGCGTTATTAAAAAAGCGGCGGCAAAGCCTATAGCCTTCCTTACCTTTTTCTTTGGAAGCAAAACCGCCGCGGCTTTTTTGACCGCCGCTGCCGTTATACTCATACGCAACCCTTCTTTCCTTTGTATATATATGAAAAGGACGGCTGTTTTACTTCAGCCGTCCTTTAGAGCTATATGCGGTTTTTTCTTGGAATTATAAAAATAGAGCCGATAACGCAGCACTATGGGTAATGTACTGTTTCTTTATATTATTTTCATAATTATGCTTTTAAATATTTTTTTCAATTGCCTGCGGCATGTGATAAACGGCTGCAATAGTCATTGCTATCCGGCATATACACACACTCCTCTATTTATTTCCGTTTTCAGCAATTCACTTCGAATTTCATTATAATGGATAATGTCAACTTCAGAAGGAATTTCAGTAAAAAACGGTCTTGCAAGTTTTGTAAATTCATCAAAATTCATGTTTGGGACATCTAAAGCAATATCCAAATCGCTGTCTGTTCCGCAATTCATAGTTATGGCGCTTCCGAATATAATTAATCTCTTTATTCTGCTGTCCTTCATGGCAAGTTCTATGGCCTTCTGAACGGCTTTCTGTTTAGATGGAAAAATGTATTTGAGCTCATCAGCGCCTTTGCAACGCTTCGGAAAAATATACATTGACATTCGCCTCCGTGTTCTGTTTAAATCATATCACATTTATCTCTAAGAATCAAGCTATACATGAATTCTTCTTTCTTTTTCAGCGGATAAAAATACAAACCGAATTTACAGCTCAATTAAGATCATCAAAGATAAATTGCACCGGAACGCGTTTTGTCATCCATACTCCGTTTTCTGAAAGATAAAATTTAAAGCCTCTGCGGTTTCGCCTGACCATATTATACAGATATTAAAATCAACACAGCCACATATCCGGCTCTATGTTACATTTATCTGTTAGGACATTGTTATGCCCTGATTTTCTTCGGGTTCTTCACTTTGCCGTTTTTCCTTTTCCGGCTGCTCCTGAAGTCTGAAATCTATTCCGTCTATGCATTTGTCATATACAAACCTCATTGCTTTTTCAAGCGTGTCGTTTGTATAATAATCGCAGAGAATTTCATTGAATTCTTCCAGATATTCATTAGGTACTGAAATAATTCCGCAGCCGTTCTGCATCATTATTTTATTGGCTGCAAGCATTGCCGTTCTTTTATTTCCGTCCCAGAAAAGCTGCGCTTTCATTAATCTGAACATTGTTTCTATTGCACGTTCGGTAGGATTTTCTGTTTTCTTCAGTTCTTCAAGCATAGCGTTTGCAGATTTTTCGGAAGGTACGGAGGGAACGTAGTCAGTTCCAGATATATACACAGCGCCTGTTCTGAGTTTCCCCCGCATAGGCGCGTCATCTCTTGCAACTTCCGCATGTATCCGGCATATATAGTCTAAATCCAACGGTTTGTTTATTGTATCGAAAAGCATTTGCCACGCATGTTTTAAATTCGTAATTTTCAGAATATCCTCTACATCTACTCCTGATACTTTCGATTTTTCAATAATGGCATAGGTTTGAGGAAATGTAACATTGATACCCTCAAGATTGGCTGATTTCCATATATAATCAACGATATTTCGTTTTGCTATAAATATATTTTCTTCAACTGTCAGTCTGAACTTATTTCCCATGAACATTCCTCCCGAAGCTTATTGTACTGATTAACCACATTAAATGTAAGCAAACAAGCGTATTTAAGATTTATCTTCCTCCCGCCACGCCGAACAGCTTTTCCTTGTACTCCGGCGCGTGAACCTGAAGCAGATACCTCTCATTACCGCAGCGATAAAGGCACAGACCCTGTTGGGGATATTTTACGAGCGAAAACTCCGACATTTCTAATTGAAGCATATCGGTATACGCTCTTGGTTCTACGTTGCCCGCGTTGAACAGAAACTGATGGATAGGAATAGCAAACAGCGGTCTAGTAAGCTCCCTGATCTCGGGCAGCAGGAAATCGTCGATATTCTGGCTTGCGATCACCATTGCAGATTCCTTTTTCCGCACTCTTTTCATGGCGTTTCTGATGTACTCGATGGCTGTCAGATTTGAAAGGAATAAATAAAGCTCGTCTATTGCCGCGGCGGTGTTCCCTTCGCCTAAAAGCTGATTTGACATGTAGCTCAGAATATTGAACAAAAGAGCGTCTTTAAGCCTTTTGTTTGTGTCCATAAGACCTTTTACTCCGAAGCACAGAAACTTTGAATCCTTAACGTTAGTATGCCCGTTGAAATACTTTGCTTCAGCTCCTCTGCACATAGAATGCAGTCCCAGACAGATGTTCTGCAGTATTTCCTCTGTGTACAAACGCTTCTTTTCCTCGTCGAAAATCATGAATTCCTTTTCCGTCAGTTCATAAAGATCGGTCATTGTAGGATAATCCTCCGGCTTCAGCCTGTTGAAATCAGTGAGGTCGTCAATACCGAATCTTGCATACAATTTCATTAACATAATTTCTATCGTATCTATCTCGCTGTCAGTGAAATCCTTGTATGCTCTGAAAAAGTCCTTTAAATATGATATGTGCTGACTTAGTCTTGTTACCCTTCTGAACGCTTCCGGAGACTGCCCGTCACGCTCAGCTTCTCCGAAGGTTTTGGGTTCAAGGGGATTTATCATATATTCTCCCGACATGAAATCGAGATAGGTTCCTCCCAGATTTTCCGTCAGCTCCTTGTACTCCTGTTCAGCGTCTAAAATTATTATGCTTTTTCCGCTCTCCCTCATATTGGTAAGCAAAAGCTTCATAAGGTACGACTTTCCCTGACCGCTGTTTCCTAAAATGAGAACGTTTGCGTTTGTCTTGTCGTCGCTCCGCTTATCAAAGTCCGCCAAAATGTTTGTTCCGAACTTATCTTTTCCGATATAGAAGCCCTTTTCATCGGTTTTTCCGCTGTAATTCAGCGGATAGAGATTTGCGACCGAGCTTGCCGGAAGAACGCGTTCATACAGACTGCCGAACACATTGTATCCGAACGGCAGAGCTGAGAGCATGCCTTCTTTCTGACGGAGAATCAGTCTGTCGACAGTTATTTTTGAGCGCGTAAGCTCCATTAGTATATCCGACTGAAGCTCCTTAAGCTTGTCCTCGCTTACCGCTTTCAGTTCGATAAACACGGCGCAGTGCAGCAGCGGTTCCTTGTTTCGGCGCATATCGGCAATAAGCTGAACAACGTCCTGTAAATTGCTTTCCGCGGCAATCGATTCCGTTACGTCGTTTACGGTCGACATAAGCTTGTTTCTTCTTGCGGCATGCTGAATTATCTGCCTTTGCTCGGCGCTGTCCACAAGGCGGTTATATATTCTTAAAGTAACCGAGCTTCTGTCGGCAAGATGGGCGAGGATAGCCTGTTCTTCGGTGGTAGGCGGCCATTCTCTGACCGCCCACACGCATTTATACGAATTGCCGCAGATAAAATGGTCGGTAAAAAAACGGACCGTGCCGGGAACGACGCGGTCAAAAAACTCCTGTATCCTTATTTCCTCCGCCTGTTCCGGAGTCATCGCTCTTTTTTTAAACGGCATACGGCTTCTCCTTATCCTGTATCGGCTCAATATATTTTTCTCCCTCCGCGTCCTCGATTTTATCTCCGTTCATAGAGACGTCAAAGTAAATAGCCAGCATTCTCTTTATATCCTCCTTATTCATTCTTCTGACGTCAAAGCCATGCTCCGATATTATCTTGGAAGCGCGGTTTATCTGCTGAAATATCTGCGATTCCTTTTTGTCCTTTGTTCTTACGCAGAACATAAACTGTCTTGCGGTAGACATTTCAAGCTGAATGCCGTCTAAAAACTTCATGTCCTGTTCCAGCAGCTTTATGACAGCGGGATTTTTTTCGCAGTCTATCCTGTTTCTGATATTGATCTTGTTGCCGTCGAAGCATTCGCAGCTGTCAAGACAGATTATTTCAAGCTCTGGTATCATGCTCAGCAGCGTCATAAGGCGGCGTATCTTGGTATCAATATTTTCATTTGACAATACGGATATATTGGTGGGCTGAACGCTGAAAAAGGACAGCTCGCCTTTTTCCGTTTTCAGTCCGTATCTGCCGAAGCCTTTCAGTCCGAACAGGCTTTGCGTTGATTTTTTGTTTTTCATCTTGTTACCTCCAGTAATATATCTGCTGCGCCGTTACAAAAAAGCGGAAGGCGCAGACTATATAGTCCATGACCGTGGTTTCTTCAAGTCTTATTGATAAAAACGCAAACACAGCCGTTACCGCAAAGGGCAGAAAGGTCCAGAGCTGAGTTAGCAAAACCACGGACAGTATCAGTCCGAGACATATGATAAGGAAATCCCTTATACTCCACAGCCACAGCCTTGATCCGGCTTTCATATTCTGGGGATAGATATATGTTTTTTTCATACTTTCTCCTTTCGGGTATTAAAAAATCCGCTGCAAATCAGCGGATTTTTAATTCTTCAATGTCATCAAACATAAACTGAAGCTTATCTGTTCTTTTGCGGATATGATAATGACCGCAGTACCATTTTTTATAGTCTGTAATTTCTTCAATATGATCCAGCCATATCTCTGTGCTTGTATCAACCGTTTTCTGATTTACACAGCTTAGAAAAGCCTCCGCAGGCTGATATTTTAACGGACAGGTATGACTAAGAACAATATCTATAGGATTGTCTTTCAGTACAGCCTCTGTTTTTCTTTTTATTTCTTCCGACGGCTGCTCGTCATCCCACCAGCCGTATCCCTTCATAAGCCTGTATCCCTTATCTACGCTGTAAGCTCCGCCTATTACGAGACATTTCAGTCCGTCCAGGTCATATATTTCTCCGTCGGCTGCAAACAGCAGATTCGGATACTTGCTTTCTTTGTATACAATTCCGCCGTTCCATATTATCTGCTCATAGTCCGGCAGCTTCTGAGGACGCATTTCATGGTTTCCGTGAATACAAAAAAGTGTAACAGGAAGCTTGGAAAGAATATATTTTAACCGTCCGTCGCTTTCGTTACCGTAATAATTTATTCCGGCGTCGCCAAGTATAACGATAACGTCCTCGGCCGTCGTATTGGCTAACCTGCAAAACTCCTTTATTCTCCTAAAATCTCCGTGCGTATCTCCGGTTATATATATCATCCGTCATCCCTCCTGATTACACAGTATATCACCGGAATCTGGCAAAGTCAACTTAAATCACGCAAGCTTTTTCGCTACGAACTGACCCGCCCTTACGGCGGTATTCACAGTGTGGGAAACGCTCGTCATATTGACTCTTACGCTTGTATCCAGTCCGAAATGCTGAGCGATCCTCGGAACCTCGTTTGCCGAAAGCATTATTCCAAGTCCTAAAAGCCTGTTGGTCTGCCATGTAAGAAGTCCCAAAAACAGCAGGCTGGTCTGTAAAAACGCAGTCAGACACAAAGCGAAAATCTGCTTGCACCAGCTGCTGAAGCCGTCCGCGTATCCTCTGGGAACGGAAAACATATACAGACTTCCCACGGCGATCTGACACAGCAGTATTCCGCCTCTTTTTATATTGGCAAAAAACAGCTTTAAAACGCAGTAGGCAAGGGCGATAACCGTCAGTATTCCAAGCAGTCCTGATAAACCTATCGTAGAGTGCAGCACTATTGTCGCCGTAGCTCCGAGGTCTCCCTTGTTCGCCCCTATAAACGAGCCGAGAAGATCGCCTGAGAATGTGCTCTGAAGCGTTATGCAGAATTTATACAGCTCCACAGGAAGCTGGGTAAACAGCATTACAGCAATAAAACCTTTAAGAACGTTAAGGCACGTTCCCTGAATATTCGCCCGTCCCGTCTGATATTCGATCGCCGTATCAAACGCAGCGACAACAAGCCCTACTGCAAACAGCGCCCAGCCGAACAGGGAAAAAAGCTTAAGGAAGGCTTCCACCCATGCAAGCGAAAAGATTCCCGCGCCCATTCCGTTTATCATTCCGAACAGATCGGCAACCGCTCCGTATATCGTATCGTACATCCATTCAAGCATAACGTCCCAGACAGCCGAGGAGATCGCCGAACCTACC
This sequence comes from Ruminococcus sp. UBA1394, assembly GCA_002305725.1. GTDB lineage: Bacteria > Bacillota > Clostridia > Oscillospirales > Ruminococcaceae > Porcipelethomonas. The sequence goes on from DBQM01000037.1 coordinate 194,453, forward strand.
GATTCCACCACCCCGAACAGCTTTTCTCCTACCCATTCCACAGCGTCGCCTATCCATTCAAACATTGCCGTTTTCCTTTCCGATCAAACTGATCTGTTCGTATTTTTTCCTCTGATGATTTTTTAAAACAGTAAAAGCGGCGCCGTCTGCGTATCCGTATCAGCGAATACCTTTTAGATATCCTGTATATTCCGCGCCGTTTTCTCTTTGCATTCATTTTCATCCTCCGTATATATGAAAATACCGCCGGATTTATCCGACGGTATTCCTTATTTTTATTATTCCGCTGTACGTAATATCTGATCTGTTCTACAGCGGCTTTCCATTTAATCAACTTTTAATAAGATAAAGGTTCGAGCTCCTTCCGCCGCTTGTCCTGTACCTTTCCCTGCGTTCTATGAGCCCTGCTTTTTCCAAGTCGTTCAGCGCCCTGAATACCGTTGACTTTGAAACGCTCAGATCCTCCGATATAGTTTTAACGGAAGGAAAACACTTCTTTTTTCTTCCCGCGCGGTTGGACAGGTACATATACACAGCCACCGCCCTGTGAGGCAGATCGTATTCGTATATCTCTCTTGAAAACCTCAAGCGTTATGCGCCTCCCGTCTTTGGCAGCTTTTTTCTCAGCATATCCTCATAGCTTACCGCCTGATCCTCCGGAGCCTCGATTTTCTTTTTGGCGTATTTAAGCTCCGCCGCCCGCGTCAAAGTCTCCTTTTTCATATATGTGACCGTTCTTGAGCCTTTATCCTCAAGGCTGTACGGTTCTTCAAAGCTGATACCCCACTTGAAAAACAGCTTCAGGGGAGATATCATGGGGTGAGTTCCTGTTTTCATAACAATGAACTGTCCTTTGGGCATACTTTTAAGCTCGTCCGTTGTCATTAACGGTCTGCCGATCATCTGCAGCGACTGGCTTTTATCTCTGCCGTGCGAAACAGAACCGCTTAATACCGTCTGTTCTCCCAATGATTTGGACAGAATTTCCGCAGACTGTGAATTGGGCGCAAAACCGCCGAAAATGGTCAGCTGCGTGTTGTCGGTTATGATCTCCTGTCCCTCTCTGCCGTAATTCTTATCGAGCTGCGCAAAGGACTGAATAATCGCAACAATGCTTATCCGTCTTGAACGGCTTGCGGAGAACATCGCTTCTGCTCCCTCTATCTTAGGGAAAGTTCCGAACTCATCGCAGTAGAACATAACGCGGTTTTTAAGCTTGCCTCCGTTTTCATCGGCGATCACAAGAATTTCCCTGTAAAGCTGCTGGATCAGCAATGAAACCATGAAATATTTCGACTGATCCTCTTCCGGCAGTATAATGAATATCGCCGATTTCTCGGAGCAAAAACGTTCCGCGTCGATCGCCGTGCCGAAGCACAGAATCTGCTCCATTTCCGAGTCGATAAAGCTGTTGAGTCTTGACAGCGCCGTGGACATGATCGACATCATCGCCTGATCCGCGGAATGAAGGGCGGAGCCTGCAAGCCATTTTGCCTTGTGCTCGTCGGGCAGCTTTTCCATCAATACCTTAAAGCCGTTTTTCGGCTTTTGTTTTCCGGCGCTCTCTATAGGCTTTAACAGGTCCTGAATAAGCTTGAACACGGAAACGATATGCCTTTCGTTTTTCTCTCCGAATTCCGCGATCAGTAAAATAAGCGAAGCAAGCAGCCCTTCCGCCGCGTCGTAGAAAAACGCGTTCTGACCCATTGCGGAGGAATCGGCGCCGCCTATGCTGATAATGGTTTTTGCTGTGATCTTGGCGTATTTTTCCGCCTTTGCTTTTGCGGACAGATCTTTTTTGTCCTTTAGATAAACGTCCATGTATTTGTTGACAAGGTGCAGCATATTATTTTCATCCGAGCGTGTAGGATTACGGAGATCGATAACGGAAACGTTGTAGCCGTAGTACTTCGAAGCGATAGTTCCGTAGTTTCGGGCAACGTCGTAGAGTAGGAATGAACCGCCTTGCTGTATTTCTACAGTAGGTTTGTCCAGACCTCTCCCAGAACCGTACGTACACCTCTCGATGTATACGGCTCGCCATTATTGCTAATCAATAAAAATTCAAGGATGATGGATTTTATGATGACACTCTTTGCAAACCGCTATTGTTTTTCGCTTTTTTGCAATCATCATAATCTCCCAAAAATCTTTACCTTTAAGATTTTTTACTTTGTTGACATGATGAATTTCAAGCGGTGCATTGATTTTTCCGCATAGTTCACAAACTTCTGCTGATAATCTATCCTCAAAAGTTGTTCTTGTAGAAGCATGCATCACTGCATAATCTTTGATAACTTCATCAAAATCCGTTACTTTTTTACATTTCATAAAATCTGCAAATTTACTGTATTTAATACCTTCTTTAGTTTTGTACGGAATTCTCCAGCTTCCGTCATACGAATATTTCGATATGATTTTTCTTGCTGTTGTTTTATGCTTGCCTGCAATCGTTTTCAGACAACTGTATTCCATAAAGTACGCAAAATAGCGCAATCTGTTATAATTGCTTGCTAAAGCATAATAATTGCAAATTCCTCTCAGCTCAGCATTAAATGCCGTAAGAATTTCCAAATCCGTACAAGAGTAAAGATACTTTCTTGCAATAGGTTCAAGTGTACCGTCTTTTAATTGTCTGATAATAGACTTATTAAAAAGAAAAGGCATAATTTTGTCCTGAAAAGGTATACACAGTTCCACTTTCATATTCATGGTTCTTTGCAGATGTGTACCATGTGGTTTTACAGTATTATCTCGTCTGACACGAATATCATAGCCGAGAAATCTTGCAAACTGACTGCTGTGAGTTATCAGCGTTTTTTCTTCTGATAATTCCATTTTCAATTCCTGGCTGATAAAATCGGCAAATTGCTTCTTGATTTTCTCACAATCAATTTTATCTCCTTTTACACCGATAATGAAATCGTCAGCATATCGGACATACTTCATTACCTTATCGGTTTGAGATGAACATGGTATTTTACGAAGTTGTCTTTGAAGTCTTTTTTTCTGTTTCAATAAATCAGATTTTTGCTGTCCTGTAGCTTTTTTTAGATGATATTTTACTAAAACAAGAGCATTCATCACAGCGTCATATTCCTTAGTGTGCTCTCTATCCCTCTTCTTGTAAAATGCTTTTGCAGTTTTTTCTGCAAATTTATCAAGTTCATTAAGATAGATGTTTGCTAACAGAGGTGATATGATACCACCCTGTGGACTTCCCGAATATGTTGTGTGATATTTCCAGTCCTCAATGTATCCTGCGCGCAGAAATTTCCAAACAAGTTTAATTAATCTTGCGTCTTTAATTTTTCTGCCGATAATATCAACAAGTACATGATGATTTATGTTGTCAAAACAACCTTTAATATCTCCCTCTACAAACCAAGTTGTACCCGTAAATTCCTTTTTAATGGAATTCAATGCAGTATGACAGCTTTTTTCAGGTCTGAAGCCATGAGAATTATTGGAGAATATCGGTTCATAAACCGCTTCCAAAATCATTCTCAGAACTTCCTGAACAAGTTTGTCTGTAAAAGTCGGTATACCTAACGGTCGTTTTTTCTTGCTGTTACCTTTCTTTTGGATATACTTTCTGCGGACTGGTTTCGGTTGATAGCTTTCATCTGATAAAGATTGTATAATTCTATCAATCTTTTCTTTGCTGAAACCATCTGCTGTATCGTTATCAATGCCTTGTGTTGACGCTCCTTTATTTGCATACAAATTTTTATACGCAATAAAGTATAGGTCAGGTCTAAGCATATAACGATATAGTCTTGTGAAAACTTCATCTTTGTTTTTGCTTGAATTTTTACTGATGTTTACTAAAATCTCTGTTGTTGGTTTCATTTGAGGCTTTCCTCCCTAATCAATTTTTTGATTTTAGAACACAATAACTGTCCTCCTTCGCCATGTAAGGGTTATTGTCCCTCTCGGACTACTACGAGGACTCCGTTGCCATATTGGATTTTCAGCGTCATCTCTCTTGCCATATAGACTTAAGATTTATCACCAAAAGGCATTTCGCATAGCTGTAACACATTGTGTTTCAGCATTCCAACTTAGGCAATCCCCAGTTAATGCAATAAGCAGGCGAATGCAGATTGTCGGGTATGCTTTCGTTTCGTTATAACCAGTTCTCTGGCTTGTCATATGAATTTATTGATAACCCATTGCACAAAGGCGAAATGCAATGTTATTTATATCAGAGGTTGATACTGTAAAATACAGTTACATACACATTCCTCTGTCCGGACACAACGGAAACTTGAAACTCACATTCAACATTCTATAGTTTTACCCTCATATCTGCTTGACGGTGCAGTTCAGCCGCACCTTTGTGTATAAGGTGGCTTACCGCTTTTCCTGTCATGCTATTGTTCCGTTCGGCTTTCGCCTCTTCGGTCAGACAGGTCGTCTCCATCGTTATCGTGATGGGTAGCGCCTTAATCTACTTCTTATTGCACCCTATCTGGGCGCACGCCTTTGGTGTCGGTATTTAAAAACGACATTCCGCTTGCACAGGCTAGCTCTATATTCGGATATAAAAAGTATGCGGTCTTTCCCACTCCGGCAGCGCCTATCATCATGGTATGAACGTCGCCCTCGTCCACAAGCGCGACAGTCTTTTTTCCTTTTGTTCTGCACCCGACTACAGTACCCTGAACAACACCTCCGTTGGAGCTGTGCGGTAAACTCTCGCCCTTACGCCATTTCTCAGGCTCAAATGGGACTTTGGTATATGTCTTTTTTACCTCTGCTTTTGTTGCAAATCTCGCTGTGCCGTACTGGCCGTTTCCCACAGTTTTATTCTTTATTCCATTGAGGGAATAATTGTTGGAACAGTAAGCTAAAATCATCATAACTGCGAATACCGCAAGCATGACTATAATTCCGATTATCTGAGTCTGACTCATTTTTAACACTCCAAAAAATAAAAGTCACAACGGTTATTTAACCGCCATGACTTTCATTCTGATTATTTTGTTTTAACCATTGATTCCAAAACTTCGTTTGTTTAGACATCATGAATTTCCGCACTTCATAATATGGTATCCATATCCGCGCTTTCTCGATTTTTTCATATACTATATCCGTTATTACATCTATCTCCGATTTAGTAGGCTTTCTCTGTTTTTCATTGACTGCTTTGAAATACTCTGACCTCAGCCATGAGGATATTTTCTCGATCTGTTTTTCTTTTAAATGCCGCATAGTTTTATCCGTGCGAAGCAGTCTGCCATCTGTTATTTTGTGATTTTTCCTTGACATAATTACTCCTTAGCCGTTAACGCTTACTGCTTTGACAAATAGTATATCACACATTTTATCAAAAAACAACTATCCGAACCCGAAGCTTATCGCCTCGGATATTTCTTCCTGCGCTTCTTCCTGCGAGATCACAGAAGCGGACATTTCCTGTTCCGTTTCACAGCGTACCGCGCAGTCCGCAAGCTGAAACAGCAGCTTTGAGGTCTGTATGATTTCCTCCTTGGTACGGGATTGATTATACCGCAGATCACGAGTTACCGCCTTATATGCGTTTTTCAGATCATCCTGCTTGGAAGTCGTTTTACCCTTGTCGGAATATGCCCGGTATTCATTAAACAGCTTGCTTTTGAGCCTGTCAAACATGGCGTTTTCGTTCTTTCCGCCGATAAAGAACGCCGAGGCCGCAAGCGCGTACTCGGCTAAATACCGATACTGTCCGTTTCGGAGCGTCTTAGAAAGCCTGTCGATAATACGGTCCGGACTGCACCTGAAATACCGCAGCTCTGACAAAGTTTCATAATAGATTTCTTTTCTTCTGTGAGGAACAGCCGCAAGAGCTTCAACGCCGTTTTCAGCTTTAAGACATTCGTTCCAGTCTTTAAACTCCGGCAATTTCCTTGATATATTCGTATAACCCTTTTCCTTTAATATATCCGTAAGCCTTTCCGCCGCGTCGATCCCGCCCTCGTCGTTGTCGGTGCAGATAATAATCTCAGATATATGCTTATGAGTTTCCAGAGCTGTAATAACGGCGTTTTCATACACGCCGTTCATGGCAATATACGAGTGCTGCTGCCAGTTTTCGGGATTCAAAGTAAGATAGCTTAACATATCGATGGGAGCCTCAAACGCAAACAGCTTTTCCGATTCGCCGAAGTGTGCAAAGCTGTACCGAGTATCCGAACCCCCGCAGGTTATTCTGAAAGTTTTTCCGAAAGAATTAGTTGAACGCTTGCTTGCCTGTCGCGGCGCCCCGCTTTCATCAATTCCTACAAACACGGCGTTGTGATGCTCCTTATCCTCATAAAGCGTATGCCGTTTTGCAAAGTACGAGATAATGTCAGGAGCAATAAACCGCTGTTTTATGAGGTAGGCGAACACTCTGTGCATATTTTCATTGGCTTCGGGCAATTTGAATTCTTTCGGTTTTTCCTCCCGCACAGCCGCTTTAGGCGGACTGTGGTACAGGGGAGTAACCGTGCGACCTAACAGCTCCTGAACCGCAGTCTGAAAATCCATGCCGTAAAAATACCGCATGAACCTTACGGCTCCGCCGCCCACCTGATTTTTATGGTCGAACCATCTTGATCCGTTTATGGTAATACTGTCGTGCTTGCCGCTGCCGTCGTAGTAAACGAGCTTGTGTTCCCGCCCCGCCGATTCCAGCTTTTCTCCTCTCAGCCTCAGAAAATCGGCTAAATCTACGCTGTTCGCGGCAATTTTTTGTTCTTCTGTAAATGGGATATACGGCATTTTCCACCTCCTGAAAAAGAAAAGCAGCCCTGCGGCCGCCTTTCCTTATTTTTTGATATTCTTTATACGCGTTCATCTCAGCAGAGAGACTATAAGCTTTGCTCCGAGCTTCATTGCAGATATTCCGATATTTTTTGCTACGACTGTTCCAAACTCTCCGATCAACTCGTCTAATTTCTGAGCGCCTTCCTTATCAGCGTACTTATCAAACAGCTTATTGAATCTGTCTATGATGTCGCCGTACTCGGAGCTTAAGTACAGCGATCGGTCCAGTTCCTGTGTAAATTTATCGTACAGCTCGTCTGATATATCCACCCCTTTCACCTCCGACACTACAATACCACACTATCCGCCAAATAGCTATATCATAACCCAACAATCTTCCGCGGCATTTTTTCCCGCTTTTATTGCATATCGGCTATACCTTTTCCCTTCATTTTTACATTCCGACGATAGACCAGACGTAAAGCGGAGCGGTCAGTGAAAACAGCAGACAGCCGAAAATTATTGCCGGAGCCGTCCATTCGAACTGACCGTGCTTGCGGTAGTCCATGTACGCCAAAGAAAGCTTGGCAAAGAGCAGAATTGCCAGAACTACGTCTATCACAGGGAATACGACGTTGTTAACGATCGATTTTATCTGACTTTTTGCAGAGTACCATGTACTCTGCACAGCGCCTGCGACATCTCCGTCGGCGTATGCCGTTATACAGCAGAATACAGTCAGCAGGCATACGGAAATTAAAAGCGCGGTTATTTTCTTCTTTTTCATTTTTCCTCCATTCAGAACATTGAAATCATACCTCTGTAAGCTTTCCCGTCAGCACAGTTCTGGAGGTTCCCTCCGCTCCGGTACAGGTGGACAGTGAAATAAACTTATCTTTTTCAGATACGCCGATATTTTTCCAAATAAAAGAGTTTTCTTTCAGACCGTCAAGCCAGACGGATATATCTTTTGTCACGTCGTAAAAGCCGCTGTAGCATTCCGGCTGTGATAGCGAGAAAAAGTCAATACGGTACACGCTGTCCGAAACAGTCAGCCAGCCGACGGCGCGAGCTTCAAAATAGCTCTCGTCCGTAAAATTAATTACATCTGCAAACATAGAGCCGTTACGCATATTGTGACCGTAGAGAATATTTATTCCGTCTGAAAACTCCCGCGCGCATCTGCCGTCAAGAAAAACGGAGCCCGAATACAAATAGCCGTCGTCATACGACCTGTGAAGGTAATAATCGTTATCTCCCGAATACATGACGGGATAGTTTATGCCCGTATCAGGAATATAAAGCCAGCCTATGGAACCGTCAAAATTGCGGCAAACCTCACGAACCTGTTCTGTCAGCTCCCGCTTTTTATCCTCCGGCAAACGCGCGGAATTGTCAGGCTCGTCAGTTATTTCCGCACGATCGGGCATACGCTCGTCAAACACGGCAATGTCGGGCATAAACGGCTTAAGCCTTCTGTAACTCAGCTTCTGGGCAAGATCGTTGCGAAACATTAAATATACGCCTCCCGAAATTAAAACGGCAGCTGTAATAGCAGCCGCCGTTCTCATTATTTTAGTTTTCTTCATAAAGCTCAGTCCTTATCAATAAAGTCGGGACACTCCGACGCTTTCCTTATTTCTTCCGTCCTTATTCTCTCAAGCTCTTTTCTTTTTCGTATTTTACAGCTTACGAGCAGAGCGCAAAGACCTGACAGTCCTCCGGCTATCATAAGCCATGCGGCGGTATTGCTTCGGCTGTCGCCGGTATGAGGAGTATCCTGCGGTATCTCTTTCTGTTCAGCCTCGTCAATCATAACGATCAGCGGATTGCCGTTTTCAGATACGGCGGTCGTTTCAGCGCCGTCAACCGTGACCGTACCGTCATTAAGGACTTCAAAGCAAATATCCGTCGCCAAAATATATCCCTCCGGAGCGGCGGTTTCTTTCAGAATATATTTTCCGGCATAAAGCTTTGCGACAATATGATTAGTTCCGTCTGATACCCACTGTTCGATTACCTTTCCGTTTGAATTTAAAAGCTGCATTTGCGCTCCTTTAAGCTCGTTTCCGTCCGCGTCCCGCTTGGATATTTCCACAGTAACAGGCTTGTTTTCAATTTCGATTCTGATAATCTCATCATTTTCTGAAATTGTCACAGGATAGCTTTCATCGCTTAAAATATATCCGTCGGGCGCTGAAAGTTCTCTGATAACATACCCGCCAAATGGAATGTCGGCAAAAGAAAAACAGCCCTTGTCGTCCGACTTGGCTGTCATTAACGCGTTTTCTTCCGTAAATTCTGTGCAGTCCATTGCAAACAGACCGAACAGAGCGTTTTCAAGAGGGTCGCCGCTTTCGTTTGTCTTGATACCTTCTATTTTTCCGCGCTTAAGGCGATTCTCAAATGTTCCGCAGTCGATTGAAACCGTCTGAATATCCTGTCCCTGATATTCAAATGTTACAAGGTATTTTTCGCCGTTCAGGACGTAATGCTCGTCTGTGCCGATTTCCTGAACGTAATATTTTCCGAACGGAAGCTGAACGTCAAATTTTGCGGTCATATTCTCATCAAGGCTGATTTCAGAAATCAGTCCGTCGGCAGGAATAACCGTACCGTCGGCGGCGGTCAGAGCCTCTGCGGCAAACAGTCCGAAGCGGACGTTTGTATACTCGTCTGAATTGCCGATATTAAACAGCCCGTCCTGTTCCATAAGCTTGGAAAGCGTTATTTCTACGCCCTGATATTCATTGAAAAAGCTTGTATTTACCGTATCTCTGACTTCAATTTCCTGTCCCGCATAGGTAAGCTCGATAAATTGCGATTCGCCGTTAAGAACATATCCGTCGGGAGCATGAATTTCCTTTATTTCATACTTTCCGAGATAGAGCGGATCGGTTTCAGCATAGCCGTTTTCATCTGTTGCGATTTCAGCTACAATGTCGCCTGCGTTTGCTCTTACCGTTCCGTCGGCCGTTATTATGTCTTCTCCTGCAATTATCTGAAATACCGCGCCGGAAAGCTTTCCGTCTGAAAATACAGGAGTGTAAGTCGTAAGGTTTTCTATAGCATTTCCGTTTTCATCTGTATATGCGGATGATGAAACTGCCGCGCTTGCAAAAATATCTCCTGTTTTCTGAACGCTGATTTTTCCCTTTTGAGCCTTGTTGAATTTTTCAACCGTTATAACCTCTTCCTTACCGTCGACCGTAAAGGGAACGGCTTCACTGCCGAGAAAATATCCCTCCGCCGTCTGCACCTCATGAAGCTCGTAATCTCCGTATACAAGCTCGTTGGGGAGCGTTAACGTTCCGCTTTCGTCAGTATAGAATACGTCAAGGATCATTTCCGTCGGATAGTTTATTTTCTGTTCAACATAACGGGAATTTTTACAGTCCCAAACCTTAAAGCCGATACCCGAAACGGGGATCAGATTGCCTGTTTCAGCGTCCTTTTTTACGATCCTGACGTAGGAGGTCAGCGCTGCGTCGTTGATAAGGTAGAAATATTCCTTTTCGTTTTCGCTGATAATTACGTCAAAATCCTCTATCCATTCTGTGTTTTCCCAGCCCTTGGTCTGATGAACCGTATATGTTCCGTAGGGCAGCGTTTTTGTAGCTGCAAAGCCGTTTTCATCGCATACAAGATAATCTCTTTCAGAATCCTTTGCGCTTTCATAGCTTCCTGACGATTTAAGGTAAACCTCGAATTCCGCTCCTGCTTCGGGAGTTTCTATCTGCGTCGTTCCGTCGTCGCTGTGCTTGATAATTGAGATTTTGCCTTTGATAACATCTTCGGTTACATTTACTGAAATATGATTGCTTTCAATGGTGTAATTTTCAGCTTCTGCACCGATTGAATAGACAGTCGGATCAAGCCTGTACCCCTCCGACGGGCTTATTTCCTGAATAGTATAATTTCCGCAGACATATTCCCTCGTTTTGAAATATCCCTTTTCGTCGGTAGTATAGGTATCGATCAGCTCTCCGTCCCTGTACAGTCCGTAGACCGCTCCCGCAAGGCTTGCATTGCCCTGTGGATCGACGTTCTCGGAATCCTTTTTTATTACCTCGGCGGTAAATTTCTTAAGAGCGTTTTTAAATGTTTTTGAAACTGTCGCGTCGGCTGTCAAGGTCGCTGTCTGGTCCGCCGGAACAACATATTTAACGGGTACGTTTTTCTCGGAAATGGTGTAAGCGATCTTTTTATTATCCTTATCATATACGGGAATATCGGAAAGAACTGCCGTACCCTCGCCGTTAGTGGTAACAGTATAGGTTTTGCCGCCGCCGGAAATCGTAAAGGTCCTGCCGCCGTTTTCTCCGTCCTCCGACTGCTTGTTTATTTTTATAGCTCCTGTCTTTAACGTATTGGAGAATGAAACGGAAGCTGTTTTGCCCGCCGAAACCGTAACCTTTTTCGTCTGCTGTTTTTCATAACGGGCAGGTACGACCTCGGTTACGGTATATTCTCCCGCCGCAAGATCGGGTATATTTATTTTACCGTTCCTGTCCGTTTTTACCTTATACGTTTTTCCGTTTCCTAAGACGATAAACTCAATATCCGCTACTATACCGTCCTCGGAGGTCTTGATAATTTCGAGCGTTCCGTTTTCTACTCCCTTGACCGCCGCGTAGTATTTTCTCGGATCGGCTTTTAGCTCCGCTAACGTCTGCTTTGAATCGCTTGTAAGCGTCAGGAATCCGGTCAGCTCTCCCGATTCCTTAACGTTGTTCTGAGTCAGAGTAACCACAGCGGTCTTTCCGCTGTCCGCCTTTATTTTCAAAGCGTTTCCCGATTTTGATATAACGGAGCCGTCTGTAACTGCCGCGTCAAAGTCTGATAGAACATTGTTTTTATCGGTAAAAGTATATGTTCCGTCGCTGTTTGCCTGCACTGCATTTTTCTTGGCAGAGGAGGTCGTACTTTTTGCGAACGATATGGATTTTGAATGTTCTTTGATATCGGCTTCATACTCGTAATAGTAACCGCTTACTATCTGGGCGGCATAGTCGCTTTGAAAATTATCAAGAAGCTTTTCAACAGAGGTATAGCCGTTATCAACTCTATTGAAATTTATATCTCTCTGACCTACCAGCGCTTCCCATACAAGTAACTGTGTTGCCGTGTAACGGTAATATGATTCTAACGTATCAAGATTACCTGTAAATGCGTATAAAAAAATTCTTCCTATTGAAGTATGGATTTCTTCTGTATTTAAAGTTTTATTTCTTACAGTCTTTAAATAATCCATAGCGGCATCTTCATTAAACATATCTCCGCTTGCAACGGATTTTCCAGGCTCCATACAGTATACAGCCCTCATGCTGTCGGCTGTGTGTATCATACACCAGTAATCTTCGGCGCGGACCGTATATCCTTCGCCTATGGTTATATCCTTTTTTGTAGCAAGCGCGTCGGCGTTTTCTATCTGCACTTTTGTTTCCGCCGCAAACGCTGTGAACGCCGCAGGAAGCATGGTCAATATGATCGCGATTACCGATAAAATCGATATTCCTTTTTTCAATACATTCTTCATATACGATTTCCTTTCTTAAACATAAAAAAGACCGATGTTTTTACCATCGGTCTTTACGCTTATTTTATTTCATTTTACCACATCAAATACAAGTCGTAGGTTCCGTCGTCTTGCTTTTCCCAATATATATAAATATATATACACTCAGAAATATCTTCTTTGGTTTCACCGTTATCAAGCCATTCGCTATACATGGTTTTAATGCGGGAATCAACGCCCGTCTTATACTCGGAAACTGTTTCATGAAAATCTCCGGCTATAGGCGTATCCCACGAATAACCGTTCCAAGGATCAACGTAACCGCTTAAAATTACGGCTCCTTCATTGTTACAGTCCGGGCACTCTGTTCCGATACCGTAAGACTTAGCAGCCTGTTTGATATATCCGTTTATCTCTGATATATCTGCCTGTGAAAGTCCCTGCGGCTGAGGCTCAGGAGCTTCTGTCGGTTTTGGCTTTGGCTTTTCGGTTTTCTTTGCAGTTGTGGTTTTTTTCTGAGTTTGACTTGGCTTCTCGGTTTTCCGCGAAGCTGTCGTATTCTGACTTTGCGGCTGAGTTTGACCGCCGTTATTTCCTCCCGTTTGATAATTGCCGTTATTATCCTGTTCGTTACCGTACCGCGGCGCTTGGGTAGTTACGTCGGCCTTCTTGCTGCTCTTTTTGGTACCGCTTTTCTTTTCCGTACTTTTCGCCGTACTTTCAGACGTGGTTTTTACCGTTGTTTTCGGCGATTCTGTTGTTTTTACGGAAGTTGTCGTCTTAACTGACGAAGCCGTTGATACGGGCGCGGTCGTTACCGTTGAGGCAGCCGAAGCCGATTCGGTTTTTCCCGCCCGAAGCTCAGCTCCGTCCGTTTCTGTTTTTCCGCAGCCTGACAGCGCAAGTCCGCATATTATCAATACCGCCAATGTCCTTTTCATAATTGTCACACCCCGTGTATATATTTCAGCCTTTGCTGTTAAATCCAGCATACCACACTGCCGCGCGGATATCTACCGTTTACGGAAAAATTCTACCTGTCAGACAAACCGAGCAAGGGTTTTTACAGCATAACCAATAAAAGCTTACGTTTAAAAAATACCATAATTATTGGTATTTGTCAACATCTTTACATAATAATCGTCAAGCCGTCCTCCTGCAGGGAAGGCGATTCCTCCGGCTCTAATACGGGCTGTGCCAGCGCCGCAAGGTATTTGACGATCTGGGGGGAGGTCAAAGAGCGGCTGTCCCAGCCGTCGTTTGTAAGCTCGTTGCCTGAAATATACAGCGTACCGTGAACAAGTACTCCGCCTATGACTCTGTTGGGTTCATAATCATAGAGCAGAAATTCTTCGTTGCACCATGCGACCGCGTCGTTGTCAGGCTCGAAATATATCGGTTCAATACGCCCTCCCACCACTGACTGCATTGCCTGAAGCTCGCGTCTGATCTCAGCGACATAGGGCGCTTTTACAGCCTCCGCGACGACTATTCTCATCATATCCAGATGATCTGTCCGTAATATATCAAAATCTATCGGTCTGAAGCCCACGCTGTCGCAGAAGTAAAAGCCCTTGTCCTTTCCGCCGCAGACCTCTATCACATTGCTTACCGACATGGCTTCTCCGCAGTAGCCGGGAGGCAATTTATCCGAATTGCAAAGCGCAAAAACTTCTTCAAGATTTCCGCAGTTTACGGTACCGCCGTATACCTGACGGTAGTTTTCAGCCTTTACACCTCCGTGCGATTGTGTGTAATCGTAGTCCATAAACGCAAGCTTGTTTTCGTCCTTTTCATGGTCTATCTGAAATATCCTTATCTTCATCTGCGGAGCCTCCATATACTCGAGCCGTTTCACCGCCCACTTCGGAAGCTGCTCTCTGTCCGCGATACCTATAAACTCCCCGCGGCGCAAAGAAGCTCTGTCCCCGTCGATGAGATAGTTACCGAACACCAGTCCGCCGGGTTTTTCCGGATCGCATCCGCAGCCGTCAGCGGCGTAGAAATACTGGTATTCCGGCTTTCTGTATTCCTCTGTCAGAAGCTCCGGCTTTATTATCATCAGCTTATTCGTATAGTCCTGCGGTTCATCTGAATGAACGCATTGCTTGCTGCCGAGAAGCCCTAACCGGGCATATTTTTCACGGACCTGCTCGGTAAAGCCGTTAAGCACGGCAGGGTGACAGTCGGAGCAGTATTCTATCGTTTCTTTTTGAGATATATGGCTTGGAATCACAGACTTCGCCCACGCCTTATTATCCTCCGAGAACCTGCCGTCGTTAGCGTTGTTTCTGATACTTGCCGCAAGTACCCACATGGCGCGGTCGTATCCGAATCTTGCAATTACGCTCTCCGCTCCCGAATCGCTTAAGCTGTATCCGTCGAAGCTTTCGGAAGCCGCTTTGTCAATCTCCTTGCAGCAGCGTATATTTTCAATACGGCTTTCCCGCCATAGTTCGGTTTCCTCGCATATTTTTGCCTCTTCATAGGATTTTCTGTACAGAAATCTCATAATTTATCCGTCCTTTCTTTAAAACAAATTGTCTGAGCCTAGGTCCTTCGCGCATATACCGCGGATGGGACAGCCGGCGCAGTCGTCGTATTCATCGCATACCGCCTGCTTTTCCGCCTCCGTAAGCTCTTTGTGAAGCAGGGTGAAAACGACTCCGTCCTCGTTCTTTTCAAGCTCCGCCGTCACGGGAAACCCGTTCTCATCATAGAGACCGTCAAATCTGGATATTCCGTTTTCAGTCATCGCCTGCGTCATTAATACTTTTCTCATTTAAATACCCCCCGTATTTTCGTCAAACATTGAAAGCTGAAGCGCGTTTCTTTCCGTTTGCCTGTAGTTTGAGATAAACAGCTCGCTGTACATACAGCCGCCTTCGTACCTCTGGGCAAGATTGTTAAGCCTTGATATTTCCTCAATATATATGCCCGGTCCGTCCCACAGCTTCCTGATTTCAGGGCAGTCGTTGTACGATACCAAAAACTTTCCCTTGATTTTCAGAAGCGTATCTCTGAGCCTGATATGATCCTCCTTTTTAAAGCCGACGTCCTTGTAGTAGTTTTCAGTTGCAAAGTACGGGGGATCGCAGTAAAAAAAGCTGACGGGGCGGTCGTAATGCCTTATCAGCCCTTCAAAATCCTTATTCTCGATCACAACCTTCTGCAATCTTCTCGCCGCCATATCTATCTGCGGAAAATCCGCCCACATGGAATGAGGCTGACTGCCGAAGCTGTCAAGACCGCTTGCATAGCTGTACCGTATCAGCTGATAGAACTTAGCCGCCCTGTCAGCGTCACGGAATCTGCCGAACAGTCCTTTCTTATGAAGAGCCGCGATCCAATTAAAGTCCTCGCGGGAATTAAGGACGTACCTGAGCTTGTATTTAAGCTTATTCGGTTTATCCCTGACGCAGCGGTACAGATTTGCAAGGTTTGAGTTATAGTCGTTCCAGACCTCGAAATCCATGCCCGGCGGTTTATGAAACAGTACCCAGCCTGCCCCTCCGAAAACCTCGATATATTTCTCATAGTAAAGCGGAAACCTTGAGAGAATCTCGTCCCTCAGCGCTTTTTTGCCGCCTACCCACGACATGAAACTGTCCATTTTACTCCTATCCGCCGTTAACGCCAATGACAGAAGTTAAGCCGTTTTGCTAATTACAGAATCTTTTCTGTCATTGGCAAAACGACTTGTCCTCGCGCGGACGGCGCAATTTGCGCTATAGCTTTATTATCGCATACTTTTCAATCCGCGCCTTTTGTTTTGATTTAAAAATTAAATGTCATTTTTAAGGTTATTTAATTCGTTGTTAAGTCTTTCGATTTCTCTGTCGGCGTTTTTTGCCGATACCAGAAGGCATCCGACAGTAAGTCCCGCTGTTCCTCCTATCGCCAGACCTATGAATAAATTCAGCATTATTTCATCTCCATTCCAAGCTCTTGAGTTTGTTCGATAAAATCGGCGAACGTAACGATTTCGCCCATAAAGTTCGGCTCCGTATCCTCGGTCAGAGGTATGAATCCCTTTTCTCCCAGATCAAGCGGCTCTTTGGTTACGACCGAACCGCCGCGATTAACGGCAACTCTCTTTTCTATTGAACAGAAATGTGATCCGTCGTCCGATGTTCGTAGCTGAAAGCAGTGCAAACCTTTGGGAATATCAGCGTCTGTTATTCTGTCGTTGGTAAACAGCGCAGTCTGTCCGAATAGTTCTATAAGCTCGAATTCGTCCTGACTGAAATCAATATACCCTGTTCCGGCTGCGTTTAGGATAAGTCCGTAATCCTCAAGATCGACATCCATAACTTCTGCGGCAAATTCAAGTCGTTCCTTTTCGCTTTCGGGAAAATAATCTCTTATTCGCTCACCGTCATAATACTGATACCTTCCGCAGTTCATGCCGATATCCTCATCCGCCCACTCATGGTTGATTTTAATTTCGGGAAACATTTCCGCCAGCCTTTGTATGACAGGATGCGGCGCTGACCACGCCGTAAGAAATATTATCTCATTATCAGCTCTTTGCCGGGCATTATTATCAAACCCGTAAGCATTCCATTTTGTTCCCCAGTTGGCTATACACCAGTCGTACCAGTTGTTTTTGCCGTAGAGCTTCATTTCCTCCCGACCGAGATTGCCGCGGTAGATATTTTCAGGCATAGGAATTATCTTCTCAAAATCAATAGTTCCAAGACCGAGCTCATCGCTTTGGATTTGCTCCAGAAGCTCCCGAATCTGCTTTCTGTCACCGTTTAATTTGATTATGTTCGTCACATGATTTGGCATTCGCTTTCTCCTTTCCGCGATTGTTTTTCAATTGCAATCAATGCTGTGCCTAAGGCATTTCCTAAAACACCGTCTGTCAGCATTTCTGTAAATAAATACGCCATTACATCATCTCCATTTTGAAATCTTCGGTTTCTTCCATAGAGCAGCGAGCTTCATTCTGTGTTTGTTCATTTTCTGAAACAAAGCCGCCAAGCCTGTTAGGAACATAATCGGAAAGCCATGTGCCGCCGAACTGCTCGTGAGTCTGCAATCTCCACATTGCAAGCCTGCCGACATTAAGCTGAACGTCGTCAAACGGAAACAGCAGACAGGTAAGATTTCCGTTATTAAAGCTATATACCTTTTCAAATCGACTTTCATTCTGCAATATTCCGCTTTCCGTTAACATATCGTTTATGCCGTCGACCCATTCTTTCAGGTCGCCGCCGCAGCCCTGCAGAACAAGCCCCTCGCTGTCGTTCATTTTTCTCAGATCATGCAAAGATACGCTCTTGATTTCCATTAATGCAAAAACTCCTTCCCATAATATTTTTTCAGCAGACCTATGACAAACAACTGACCCTTGCCTGTGACATAGGTCTGCCGATAGGTTTTTGTCATTGCGGAGGTTTTAAAAACCGACTCCTTCACTTTAAAATATCCCCGGTCGATATATTTCTGATAGGGGAGATTGTCGGTCATAAGGATACCCATTCCTCTGAGAACGGCGTACAGTCTGTTTCTGCCGACGGGGGCGCTTTCGGCTCTCGCAAGCTTTGCCATTTCGTTCATATCGATAAGATTATCGGTGTTTGAAACCTGATTTGCAAACTCCACTAGCGGTTTGTCATGCCGGATACGCTCGTTGAGCTGATCAATACAGCGGAACTGAAGCTTGAAAAGCTCCTTTACCGGTTCTTCACAAAAAGACAGATAATTGTCCACGAACATATCCGCATTACCCACATAGCTGCCTGTTCTGCGGATGGTCGGAAGTACCCCGTCAAAAATCCACGCCTCAAATTCCGCCGCTCTCGGAAGTCTGCTGTGTGCCGCAAGCCTGTAAACGTCACCCTCCGGAATGAATTTTATATTCTGACTGCCGCCATTGGTAAGGAGGCGGCGTTTTGGAGCTGTTGACAAACTCCGAAAA